>NZ_CACVAD010000013.1 GCF_902726545.1 Yersinia artesiana
TTTTTAATGAAATAATAACTGAGATTTCTAATAAGGAAAATAACAAGTCTGATTTTTCAATTACTATTTGTTATTCATTAGCAGAGTTTCATAAATCAATCTCGCAAGTGGATAATGCGCGAATAATTCTTGATGCCGATAATATCAATAAATTAGACTTGCTTTATATTTTTAGTCTGATAAATAATAAAACCAAAAAATCCAACATATTCTTATTTATCAAAGAACAGAACGCCTTAAATTTTCTCGGCGAAATGCGAAGATTACCCACAGTTTTTTTATATAAAAATGCCCCATTAGAGCTATTGAAACGAATGTTGGAAGATTTTGTATTGGATCGCCGGGTAAAGAAGCGTGACTTAAAAATCAGTAGTCAGTTAAAAGGTGACTGCCCGTTAACACCAAGGGAAAAGGAAGTTATGCATCTTATTTTAACCGGAATATCTAATGCTGATATCGCGGAGTTATTAAATATTAGTCATAAAACAGCCAGCGCCCACCGAATGAAAATTTACCGGAAATATAATGTAAATAACTTAATGGGGCTTTATATTCAATTTAAGCACGATGGCGTGAGATAAAAATAACTATCATTTTCTCATTCACTAAGTTGCGATTTTTGTGGGATTTACCCGTTCAGAACAGTGTGTGCCGGTAGAGCCATGCAAACACCCGATAAAATCGGGTGTTCGAGAGCCGCATTGATTATCGTTCGCGCTGGTTCATCATTAATGCCAGATCGACAAGGCGATTTGAGAATCCCCATTCGTTGTCATACCAAGCGAGGATTTTGACCATATTTCCGCCGATAACCAGTGTCGATAACCCATCAATAATAGATGAACGCGGATCGCCCTGATAATCGCTCGAAACCAAGGGTTCGTCGCTATAACCCAGAATACCCTGCAACGGCCCAGACGCTGCCGCCTGGCGGAATGCATCGTTAACTTCTTGCACAGCGACATCACGCTCAAGCGTCACGGTGAGATCGACTATCGACACCACCGGAACGGGCACCCGCAGCGAGTAGCCTGTCAGCCGGCCATCAAGTTCGGGAATGACTTTCCCTAACGCTTTGGCAGCACCACTGGAGTAAGGCACAATCGACAGCGCTGCCGCGCGTGCACCGCGTAAATCTTGTTCGGGCTGGTCGTGCAATACCTGACTGTTGGTATAGGCGTGGGTGGTATTCATCAGGCCGTGCTTGATACCAAAATGTTGGTGTAGCACTTGTGCGGCAGGTGCCAGACCATTGGTCGTGCAGCTACCATTACTGACAACAAAGTGTTTTTGCGGGTCGTACAGTTGATGGTTGACGCCCATCACTACGGTTAAATCGTCATTTTTGCCCGGTGCTGAGATGATGACGCGTTTTGCCCCGCCACTGTTAATATGCACCGCTGCTTTTTCGCGTTCAGTGAAGAAACCCGTCGCCTCAATCACGATATCCACGTCCACATCTCGCCAAGGAATGCGGGCCGGATCGCGTTCACTGAATACCACGATTGGTTGACCATCGACAGTCAGTTGCCCATCGGCTGCATCCACTGAACATGCCAGCGTACCCAGTAGAGAGTCGTATTTCAGCAGATGAGCCAGCGTTTTGCTGTCTGTCAGATCGTTGATTGCCACAATCTGAATATCCGGATTGCCCAGTGCTGCGCGCAGTACGTTGCGCCCGATTCTCCCGAAACCATTAATACCGACCTTGACCATGATGAACTCCTAATGTGTTGTCTCAGGAGTGACTTTAGGCCCAGAGCAGTTTGGCGTAAATGACAAAAAAGGATCATTTTACGCCATTTTGCGACAATGAAAGCGCTGGCGATATTCCCCCGGTGTCAGGTGCAGTTGTTTTTCAAACATACGGCGCAGATTGATACTGCTGCCGAAACCCGTTTGTGCGGCAATTTCGTCCAACATATCGGTGGTTTGCTCCAGCCGTTGCCGTGCGGCAGCAAGGCGAGCTTCGGCAACATAGCGCGCCGGAGATGCGCCGGTTTCACGGGTAAAAACGCGGGTGAAATTGCGCGGACTCATCGCCACTTTTTCTGCCAGATTTTCAACGCAGAGGTCGGAGGTAATATTTTCCAGGATCCACGACTGTAGATCGCTTATCGGGCCAGAACCGCTGTTTTTCCGCAGATCGTAGCGGCTAAACTGTAATTGACCGCCGGGACGGCGAAGATACATCACTAAATCCTGTGCGACATCGCGGGCAAGGCTAAAACCGTAATCTTCCTCAACCAGTGCCAGTGTCAGATCAAAACCGGAGCTGACACCACCGGATGTCCAGATAGGCCCATCTTGAATATACAGCGGCCCGCTTTCGACCTTTATTTCAGGAAATGCTGACTGCATGGTTTCCAGCAATTTCCAGTGAGTCGTTGCTCGTCTTCCATTAAGCAATCCGGCCTGCGCCAACAGCATCGCCCCACCGCAAATTGAGGCTATACGGCGCGCATGTGGCGCTGCGAGATGCAACCAATCGACAATGGCAGTGCCTTCCAGCTCATTTTGGCCCCGGCCAGTAATGAGTATGGTATCGAACGGCTCACGGGGATCCAGCTCATGAAGGCGATGATCGGCCAGCAGGTTTAACCCGGACTGGCCGTGGATCACCTGATGCAGCTGAGTTGTTGCAATACCAACATGATAACGAGGGCGATCCAGGCCTTCCGTATGCAACTGGTTAGCCTGCATCAGAATGTCAGCAATACCGGCAGACTCGAACAACATGCCGCCATCAGGAACAATAATGAGAATTTTCTTCATGTCCTGAAAAGTATACTTCTAGCAAAATAAGTCAACAGGGGAGGTAAGCATTTTCGGGGAAAAGGAGGGAGTGATAAGTGCTAATGGTGTCCCCGACTGGAATCGAACCAGTAACTAGCCCTTAGGAGGGGCTTGTTATATCCGTTTAACTACGGGGACCTGCTCACCGGTAGGGTGATTGTCGATGAAATGCACTGCCGGAGTATTATACGCATTTTGACCCAGATAATAAGCAGTTAGCTATCTGTTTGGTTACTCTGTCGCCAACTGGTGGTGAATAATGAGTATTTATTGGCAAAAAACATCAGATATAGCCGCAAAATACGAGCCGTTACGGGGTTGGGGGCGGTGAATCACCGTCCACTTTATCGTTTTTTTAGATTGATGGGGCAAATCTTTATTCGCGGCTTTTTAGTCATGCACGCGAAAGTAGCAGGTCACCTGATGTTCATGTTGTTGGTTTTTTCTACAGAACATTGATCTTAACCCGAATATTACCTCTATAAGGGTAGCGATAGCGTTGGGCCCATACTACGTAAGGATTAAGCCTTTATGTTATCATTCGGTTTTCCTGAACTGACAATCCTACGGTGGAAGACAATCCTTCATGCTGGAAGCTAAAAATCTGACCTGCATCCGAGATGAAAGAAGCTTATTTCAACAGCTCAGTTTTTGTGTGGCTGCGGGAGAGATTGTGCAGGTCGAGGGGCAAAACGGGGCCGGTAAAACCAGCCTGTTGCGCATTCTGGCGGGCCTTGCCGATGCCGACGAAGGGCAGGTGAATTGGTTGGGGGAGAATATCCGCCGTGACCGCGCCCGTTATCATCAGGATTTACTCTTTTTAGGCCATCAGCCGGGAATCAAATCGGTACTCACCCCTTTTGAGAATTTGGCCTTTTATCAATCGGTATTTCAACAGGTTGATAGCGCTGCCATCTGGCAGGCATTATCTCAAGTCGGGCTGGTAGGATATGAAGATTTGCCGGTATCACAACTATCGGCGGGGCAGCAGCGGCGGGTGGCTTTAGCCCGTTTGTGGTTGAGCCAATCACCATTGTGGATTTTGGATGAGCCACTGACCGCAATAGATAAACAGGGGGTTAGCACCTTGTTGGCTCTGTTTGTGGAACATGCCGCTAAAGGGGGCATGGTGCTGCTCACTACTCATCAGGAGTTGGATGATGTCGGGCAGCAGGTACGTAAAATCCGTTTAACCAACACGCAGGAGAATTAATGTTTATTAGCGTGTTGCGCCGCGAATTAAAAATTGCCTTCAGGAAAGGCGCAGAAATCGTTAATCCGCTCTGGTTTTTTCTGATTGTCATCACCTTATTTCCGCTGGGTATCGGCCCAGAGCCACAATTACTGGCGCGGATTGCACCGGGCATTGTTTGGGTCGCCGCACTATTAGCATCATTATTATCGCTGGAACGACTCTTCCGTGATGATTTTCACGATGGCTCGCTTGAGCAGTTGCTGTTATTACCCAGCCCGCTGACACTCACGGTGTTAGGCAAAGTGTGTGCTCACTGGGTGGTTACCGGGCTACCGTTACTGATTTTATCGCCGCTGGTGGCTTTATTGCTTTCCCTTGATAGCAACACGGCCATTGCGATGGCGCTGACACTGTTACTGGGAACGCCAACTTTAAGTTTTATCGGGGCAATCGGTGTGGCGCTAACGGTGGGATTACGTAAAGGAGGGGTTTTACTAAGCTTATTGGTGCTGCCGCTGTATATCCCGGTGCTGATATTTGCTACTGCGGCCATTGACGCCGCTTCAATGTCATTACCCATCGATGGTTATCTGGCGATTTTGGGCGCGATGCTGGCGGGGAGCGCGACACTGGCGCCTTTTGCTACCGCCGCTGCATTGAGAGTAAGTGTGCACTAGCTGTTTACGGCGGGTATGAGTAATAAACGATTTATAATAAGAAGAAAAGAGTACCGATTTTCAGAAGCTTAAGCGCGGTAGCCAACACCAGTCAGAGCAGATTGCGCGCCGTACCCTGCACCGGTATTACCCACCTGTGGTGATGCCCGTCCAATTTTAATGTGAGCAATGAAAAATGTGGAAATGGTTTCATCAATTCGCTAAACCTGAACGGCTCTATCAGTTGTGTGGCCGATTTATCCCATGGCTGAGCATCGGGGCAGCTATCTGCCTGATGGTGGGCTGGGTGTGGGGCTTTGGTTTCGCCCCGTCGGATTACCAGCAAGGTGATAGCTTCCGTATCATCTACTTGCATGTTCCGGCGGCGATTTGGTCGATGGGCATTTATATGTCGATGGCTATCGCGGCGTTTGTCGGTTTGGTCTGGCAAATGAAAATGTCCGATAACGTCGTGGCCGCCATGGCCCCGGTAGGTGCCGTATTTACCTTTATTGCCTTGGTTACCGGGTCGGCCTGGGGTAAACCCATGTGGGGAACATGGTGGATCTGGGATGCGCGGTTGACCTCCGAGTTAGTGCTGTTATTCCTCTATCTAGGGGTGATCGCCCTGTATAACGCTTTTGAAGACCGCAAACTGGCCGGGCGCGCCGCCGGTATTTTGGTGCTGGTCGGTGTGGTTAATATTCCGATTATTCATTTCTCTGTCGTGTGGTGGAATACCTTGCATCAAGGTTCGACTAACATGCAGCAAAGCATTGATCCGAGCATGCGCTCCCCGCTGCGCTGGGCTATTTTTGGCTATCTCTTCTTCTTTATCACCCTGACATTAATGCGCCTGCGCAATCTGATTTTGCAGCAAGAGCGCCATCGGCCTTGGGTCGCCGCTTTGTTGCATAAGGAGCCTCGTGTATGAATCCGGCCTTTAATTCCTGGGCGGCATTTTTTGCCATGGGGGGGTATGCCTTTTATGTCTGGCTGGCGATAGCAGCGACGGTTTTATCACTGCTGGGCCTATGGATACACACGGTATGGCAGCACAAACAATTATTAACGGATATTAAGCGCCGTGAGGCGAGAGAGCATCGTATTCGTCAGGCAAATCAGGCGCAACATGCCGCTCGTTCGCAGGAGAAACAACAGTGAACCCACGTAGAAAAAGTCGGCTCTATCTGGCGATTGTGGTTCTAATCGGTATCGGTTTGACCACCACTCTGGTGCTGTACGCGCTGCGTTCTAATATTGATTTGTTTTATACGCCGGGTGAAATTTTGCAGGGCAAAGGCGAGCGCCATGAGAAGCCGGAAATCGGTCAGCGCTTGCGTATCGGCGGTATGGTGATGCCGGGGTCGGTGAAGCGTGACGACAAAACGTTAGAAATGAGTTTTAAGGTTTACGATGCGCGAGGTGCCGTCACTGTGACCTATACCGGTATTTTGCCCGACTTGTTCCGTGAGGGGCAGGGGGTGGTGGCGCAAGGTGTCTTTGCTGAAGGCAATACCATCAATGCCAAAGAAGTCTTGGCAAAACATGATGAAAAATACACGCCACCGGAAGTCAAAGAGGCGATGAAAGAAAACCATACCCGCCCGGCTGAGGCCTACAACAGCACCGCTGCGCAAGGTAATGCCTCATGATGCCAGAAATGGGTAGTTTCTTGTTATGTCTGGCGCTGGCAATTTCGCTATTGCTGAGCTTGTACCCGCAGTGGGGTGCTGCTCGTCAGGATGCCCGCATGATGGCAACCGGCAGGCCATTGACCTACGGTATGTTTGCCACCATCGCGCTGTCATTTATATGCCTTGTATATGCGTTTGTAGTAAATGATTTCACCGTCTCTTATGTCGCGGCAAACTCAAATTCACATCTGCCAGTCTATTACCGCATTGCGGCAACCTGGGGGGCGCACGAAGGGTCACTGCTGTTGTGGGTATTGCTACTCAGTTGTTGGTCACTGGCGGTGGCACTGTTTAGCCGCTCCATGCCGGATGATGCGGTCGCCCGTGTGTTGTCAGTATTGGGGATGATTACTGGCGGCTTCCTGCTGTTTATTATTCTGACCTCGAATCCGTTCAACCGCACCTTGCCGGACTTCCCGATTGATGGCAATGACTTGAACCCGCTGTTGCAAGATGTCGGGTTGATTTTCCATCCACCTTTGCTTTATATGGGTTACGTCGGTTTCTCAGTGGCATTTGCTTTCGCCATTGCCTCTTTAATGGCCGGCAGGCTCGATAGCGCCTGGGCTCGCTGGTCACGCCCGTGGACTCAGGCCGCATGGGTGTTCCTGACTATGGGGATCGTGCTCGGCTCCGCTTGGGCTTACTATGAACTCGGTTGGGGCGGTTGGTGGTTCTGGGATCCGGTAGAGAATGCTTCCTTTATGCCGTGGCTGGCAGGGACGGCGCTGATTCATTCATTGGCCGTCACTGAAAAACGCGGAACATTCAAAGCGTGGACAGTATTGCTGGCAATTACCGCATTTTCTTTATGCCTGATGGGGACATTCCTGGTGCGCTCCGGTGTATTAGTCTCGGTGCACTCTTTCGCCTCTGATCCCGCGCGCGGCATGTTTATCCTGGCCTATTTAGTGATAGTTATCGGCGGCTCTTTGCTGCTGTATGCGGTTAAAGGCGCACAAGTGCGCAGCCGGACTCAGCATGAAGTGTTCTCGCGCGAGACATTCCTGCTGGGTAATAACGTGCTGCTAATTGCTGCTATGTTGGTGGTATTGCTCGGCACCTTGCTGCCATTGGTCCACAAACAGCTTGGATTAGGCAGCATCTCCATCGGCGAACCCTTCTTTAATACCATGTTTACCTGGTTGATGGCTCCGATGGCGCTCTTAATGGGGATTGGCCCATTGGTGCGCTGGCGTCGCGATGAGCCGAGCAAGCTTTACAAACGCTTGGGTGTGGCGCTGGTGGTCACTTTGCTCATGTCGATATTAGTCCCTTGGTTGCTGCAAGATACTATTGCCGGAATGACCGTAGTTGGCCTGATGATGGCTATCTGGGTGATTATCCTGACCCTGATGGAGTTGCACGAACGCGCCACGCATCGTCATGGTTTCTGGCGTGGTCTGAGCCATCTATCCCGTAGCCATTGGGGGATGGTGCTGGGGCACCTTGGGGTGGCGGTGACCGTGATCGGTATTGCGTTCAGTCAGAATTACAGTGTCGAACGCGATGTGCGCATGAAAGCTGGTGATAGCATCGATATTCACGATTATCACTTCGTATTCCGCGATGTTCATGATGTTAAAGGGCCAAACTATACCGGCGGTGTGGGCATTATTGATGTCACCCGAAACGGCAAACCTGAAGCGACCTTACATGCAGAAAAACGCTATTACAGTGTGGCTCGCTCGATGATGACGGAAGCTGCCATTGATGGTGGCCTGACACGCGATCTGTATGCCGCGCTGGGTGAAGAGCTGGATGATGGCTCCTGGGCGGTGCGCTTGTATTACAAGCCATTTGTCCGTTGGATCTGGTATGGCGGGGTGTTTATGGCCATCGGCGGCATTTTCTGTATGTTTGATCCCCGTTATCGGATGAGCAAAAAGTTAAAACGCGGCGCGGCGACGGAGGCTAAATAATGAAATCTCAATCTTCATTTAATAAGCTGATGTTCATTCCGCTGGTGCTCTTTCTGCTGCTGGTTGTGGCTTTTCTGGTGCAATTGACCCGCAATGCCAATGGTGATGATCCCACCATGCTGGAATCGGCGCTGATTGGCAAACCGGTACCGACTTTTAAACTGGAATCCCTTGATCAACCGGGGAAAACTTTCGATCAGGCGGTATTGCATGACGGCAAACCCATGTTGCTCAATGTCTGGGCCACATGGTGCCCCACTTGCCGTGCCGAGCATGAATATCTGAATAAGCTGGCGGCGCAGGGTATTCGTGTGGTGGGGTTGAACTATAAAGATGATCGGGCCAAAGCGGTGCAGTGGCTTAATTCGCTGGGTAATCCTTACGCGCTGAGTTTGTATGATGGCGATGGCATGTTGGGGCTGGATCTGGGGGTTTATGGCGCACCAGAAACTTTCTTGATCGACGGTCAGGGCATTATTCGCTATCGCCATGCCGGTGATCTTAATGATCGCGTCTGGCAGCAGGAAATCCTGCCGCTGTATAAAAAGTATCAGGGGGGCGCATGAGATTATTCAGCCTGGCACTGGGCCTGATATTGGGCTGGAGTATTTTTGCGACCAATGTTTTTGCCGCCATTGATACTTACACCTTTAGCTCAGTGGAGCAGGAACAGCAGTATCGTGAGTTAACCGAGCAATTGCGTTGCCCTAAATGCCAAAACAACAGCATTGCTGATTCTAATGCCATCATTGCCGCCGATATGCGTGGCAAGGTGTATGAATTGCAGCAGCAGGGTAATTCTAAACAGCAAATCATTGATTATATGGTGGCCCGCTATGGCAATTTCGTCACTTATGAGCCACCGGTGACGGCAGCAACTTTGATTTTGTGGGTCGGCCCGACCATGTTTGTTCTGCTTGGTGCGGTGATTGTGGTGTTACGCGCCCGGCGGCGGGTGGAAAAAGAGGCCTTACTTTCACCGCAGGAGCAGCAGCGGTTAGACATTCTGCTGGCTGAACAAAAACAACCTCCGGCTCCACACAAAAAGACGAACAGGAAACAACCATAATGGTTTTTTGGCTGATAGTGATTATTTTGCTGGCGGTCGCGGGTGCCTTGTTGGTCATTCCGGCGCTGCGACAAGAGAACAATTCATCGGTAACTACCCGAGATGAGCTAAATAAGGCGATTTATCAAGACCGGTTATCTGAATTGGCAGCAGATGAAGCCCAGGGCGTAGTGGAACAGCGGCCTGAATTGATTCAGGAATTACAGCAAAATCTGCTAACAGATATCCCACATGAATCCACTGAGGACACCAACCCAATCAACCGCTGGGTTTTATTACCGGGCGTAGTCATTCTGGTAGTGGTTTCGGTTGGGTTATATGTGAAAACAGGCGGCCTGGCGCAAGTGCAGGCGTGGCATCAGGTTGAAGCTCAGATGCCAGAGTTGCGCGCCAGAGTCGCCAATGAGCGGGCTGAGCCTCTGACCATGGAGGAAGTCGCACGTTTGGGGCTGGGATTGCGTACCTCATTGCAGCAAGATAGCGGTAACGTCAACGATTGGATGATGCTCGGCAGAGTGGGCATGGCACTGAATAATGCCACTACCGCCACGCAAGCTTTTGCTAAAGCTTACCAACTTGCGCCCGATAATGATGACGTTAGGCTGGGTTATGCTGAAGTGCTGACTCGTTCCAATGATCCGCAAGATAATCAGTTGGCAACCAAGATGTTGCGCACTATGGTCGGGCAGGATCACACCAACTTACGCGCCATGAGCTTGTTAGCTTTTAATGCTTTTGAGCAGGGCGATTTTAAACAAGCCATTGGTGCGTGGGAAGTTATGCTAAAATTGCTGCCTGCTGGTGATTCTCGCATCGAAGTGATAAAACGCAGTATTGCGCAAGCGAAATCACAGGCAGGGCAGGAAACAGCTACACTGGGAATAGAGGTCTCGTTGTCACCAGAGGCTACCCAGAAATTACCCCAGCAAGGGGCGCTGATTATCTCGGTAACGGATGGCACAAACCCGATCCCCGTAGCGGTAAAACAGCTACCTTTGAGCCGATTCCCGCTATCCGTGACGCTGGATGATAGCAATGCAATGATGCCGGAGCGTTTGCTCTCCTCGTTGCAACAGGTGAAAGTGCGTGCGCGTATTTCACTGGATGGCACTGCCAATCCGCAGCCAGGTGACTGGTTTGGTGAAAGTGGTGTGCAGGATTTCGGCCCGAAAGGGCAGCCACAAACTATTCATGTTCAGATAAACAAACAGCTCCCTTAAATATAAGGGGCTGGAAAGAATTTCATGGAGAAAGATATGAACTACCGCCTGATTGGGCTGGCTTTTGCAACCGTACTATTAATAGGCTGCGCCAGTAGCTCGCCGGATCAAATGGAGCAGGGCCGCTCAGATCCGCTGGAAGGTTTTAACCGGGCAATGTTCAATTTTAACTATGAGGTTCTTGACCCTTATCTCGTGCGTCCGGTGGCCGTTGCTTGGCGCGATTATGTGCCACAACCTGCGCGTAATGGGATGAGCAACTTCCTGGGTAACCTTGAAGAGCCAGCCAGCATGGTCAACAGCTTCCTGGTGGGTGACCCGTACAACGCCATGAAGCACTTTAACCGCTTCTTCCTCAACACTATTTTGGGAATGGGGGGCTTAATAGATGTGGCCGGTATGGCGAATCCCAAGCTGGCGAAAAAAGTGCCGAACCGTTTTGGTAGTACGTTGGGGCACTATAATGTTGGCTATGGGCCTTACGTAGTATTACCGGGCTATGGCAGCTTCACGATCCGTGAAGATGGTGGTAATGCGGCTGATTACGTCTATCCGGTGCTGAGTTATCTGACTTTCTGGATGTCGGCAGGTAAATGGATGCTGGAAGGGGTTGAAACCCGTGCACAGTTGTTAGATTCAGATGGCTTGCTACGTAACTCCTCCGATCCCTATTTGATGGTGCGTGAGGCCTACTTCCAGCGCTATGATTTCCTGGCGAACGGTGGGCAGTTAAAACCAGAAGTTAACTCGAATGCTCAGGCTATTGAGGGTGATTTGGAAAGTATCGATTCACCTAACTGATAGATATGCTACTTCGACACACAAAAGAGCGCCGCGAGGCGCTTTTTTGTTGCTGCTGTATCTACGTAGTTGAAGAGTGTATACTCATTGTAGATACATAAAGTGAAAGGGGTGATTATGCGAGCTCAAGCCACATTACAAAAATGGGGCAATAGTGTTGCCTTACGTTTGTCGGGTAATCTTAAAACTATCCCTAATTTTGAGGTGGGTGACACTGTTGATATCGATATCAGCGAACAAGGATTAGTGATTCAAAAAGTCGTCAAAAAGCCATTGACCGAAGAAAGCCTGCTTGCCGGACTTAGCGCTTACACGGCACATGCTGATGAACTTACACATCCCACGGAGAGGGAGCTTGATTATTAATGTATATACCAAAGCGAGGCGATATTTGTTGGTTGGATTTTGAACCAACGAAAGGGAAAGAGATTGGCAAATATCGTCCTGCTCTTATTCTTTCACATGAAACATATAACCGCTTAACCGGATTGGTGATGTGTTGTCCTGTGAGTAGCAGTGTTCGTGGCGCACCTACCGAAGTTCCGGTTACCAACCTTGATGCACCTTGTGTTGTGGCAACAACCCTAATCCAAACCTTTGACTGGCGTCAGCGTAAAGCTAAATTTCTGACTGAATCAGAAGCGGGTTTATATAATGAGGTGTTAGCGAGACTTATCCCGCTCATTGGCGGTGAACATCTACTCTCTTCTCAGGGATTGAATAAATAAAAAAGCGCCGCGAGGCGCTTTTTTGTGGGCAACTATTGTTAGGAAAACAACGTTGCCAATAATGGTTATCAGAAAGCGTAGTTGAAGTTCACGCCATACAGCAGTGCGGTACCTTTAGAGTCGAACTCATAAGTTGTTCCGCCCAATGCTGTTGGTGTTTTTTCCGTGATATGCACGTTCTGGCCATGCATATAGGAAATACCCACGTCAACTGATGCATCTTTGTTAAATGCGTAGGTGGTACCCGCACTTATCCAGAAACGGTCTTGGTCTGGAATCGAAATAGTGCGGTTATCTGCTGGAACCGGGCTGTCATCGAAAGCAATACCAGTACGGAAGGTCCAGTTATCATCGTAATAATAGGTGGTACCCAGCGCGATACGGTAAGCATCGTGGAAGCCTTCTTGCTTCTCGAACAGCGTTTGACCATTAGTCCCGGTGGCTTTCAGCTCTTTGAACTGGCTCCAACTGGTGTAGGCCATGCTGTAGTGAATCGCCCATTGTGGTGCAACGCGGTTATAGCCGGATACTTCCCACACTTCTGGCAGGTTCAGAGTCAGGGCACCTGGAATCACTGCACCACCTGTGCCACTTGGTGGTGGTAACTGGCTGCTGAAATCACCATCAAAGTCTATTTTTACTTTGGAGCGATAGGTGAAGCTGTAGCGGTTCTCTTTATCGACTTCATACAGAACGCCCGCATTCCAACCATAGCCCCACTTGGTTCCTTCCATACGGGTGACTTCAGTGCTGGCTGGGATAACCCCTCGACCAGCTTCACCAATATGGCGTACAATTTTTGCATCGGCATAAACTGCATCAAAACCCAAACCAAAACTGAAGTTTTCATTCAAGCGATAAGCTGCGCTCAGATTAAGGTTTGCGGTTTTCAGGTCAGTTTGACCACCCAGAGAACCGGCAACATAATCATCATTAAATTCAGTGGCTAAACCGTAGTTTGAGGTACCGGAAGCACCAATTGCCCATTGCTCATTCAGCGGCATAATAAAGTGGATATTGGGGATCCACTCCGATGGCGCGATGTTTTTGGCACTGGTACTTCTGCCCGATAAGGGTGATGTACCACTGATATCAACGTTGGGATCGACATACACGACACCGCCGGAGAACGAAGGGCGGTCGAACAAGGTCATTGCGGCGGGGTTGCGGCTACCAACAGAGGCATTGTCAGCAACAGCGCCTTCACCAGAGAAAGAGCGGCCCAATGCAGCTGCTGAATATTCATTCAGCTGAAAACCGGCCGCAGAAACGTTTGAAGAAATTATTGCCACTGCAGCTGCCAGAGCTGATCGGGTAAACAGGTTTTTCTGGTTCATGACCAAAACCTCATTATTTTAATTAATGTTACATACCGTAACAAGAGAATGCGGGATTGTAGGGTCCGTTATCGGTCAGACAAAGCAGACCAGTGGCTGAAGTATAGGTCTGACCAGCGAGGGTGTTGCAAGTATGTTTTGACATTTGGTCTAATTTGATTGCAAAAAATAGACGCAGTTAACAAAAAACTCACAAATATGTAGCAACTATTACATTATTGATGCTTGAACAAGCAATTTGAGTGTGATTTCCGTCACTTAATAGGCCTATAAACAGTAAGTCCTAGTGCCAGATGACGGACGGTAGTAAAATAGCGTCAGAGAAAATATTTTTTGCACTATGTCTTATTTGTTTGCGCCAATTGTTATTTGCGCTATCTGATAGGCAATTTGCACCTATTTTGAAATGTCCGTTGAGGAGAATTGAAGATGTCAGATGCAACTGTTGGATCAACAAACAACCGCTGTAGCGCGGAAGAAACCGCAGCCTGCTGCTGTATAGATGTAGGCACTATCATGGACAATACCGATTGCACCGCGTCCTATAGCTGTGTATTCGATAATCGTGCAGAAGCTGAAGCGATGCTGAAAACACTAACTGAAAAAGCGCGTGCTGTTGAATCTGAGCCTTGCCTAATCGAGCATAAGCTGGAAGAAACTGACGGTGGCGTGCGTTTAACCGTTGATTTCACTTTTGCCTGCCAGGCTGAAACCATGATTTTTCAGTTAGGTCTGCGTTAATCCGCACTGACTCAGTTCAGCCGAATACCTAAAAACGCGGAGCTTCTGGCTTCGCGTTTGTTTTTGAATGATTTGTCTTTTTGATGCATCGTGTTTGATACATCATTTGTACATAAGTTATTAGCCTGTCAGTTCTTCTCACTCCCAATTTTTAGTCTGAAAAGTTGCTCCTGCTCTCACTTTCCTGTTCTATAGGTTTACCAAATGTAAATATTTGGTTAACAATAATTGGATCAGGTCAGACCTGTTATTTGTTATGCTTTAATCAAAGCCACTTTGACTTATCAGGAGCATTTATGAGTAAGCCATTACCGCTAGTGACGCGCCAGGGCGATCGCATTGCCATAGTCAGCGGCCTGCGCACCCCCTTTGCCAAGCAAGCAACTGCTTATCATGGCGTGCCGGCTGTAGATTTAGGCAAAATTGTGGTCAGTGAATTATTAGCCAGAAGTGGTATTGCTCCTGAATTGATTGATCAACTGGTATTCGGCCAAGTGGTACAGATGCCAGAAGCGCCCAATATTGCCCGTGAAATTGTATTGGGCACGGGCATGAGTGTGCATACCGATGCTTACAGTGTTTCGCGCGCATGTGCGACCAGTTTTCAGGCGGTGGCGAATGTGGCGGAAAGCATCATGGCTGGTTCCGTCACTGTAGCGATTGCCGGCGGCGCAGATTCCTCTTCGGTTTTACCTATTGGTGTCAGCAAAGCGCTGGCGCGGACGCTGGTTGATGTTAATAAAGCCCGAACCCTATCCCAACGATTGAAATTATTCAGCCGGTTAAAACTGCGTGATTTGCTGCCAGTAGCCCCCGCTGTTGCTGAGTATTCAACGGGTTTACGTATGGGGGATACAGCCGAGCAGATGGCAAAAACCTATGGAATTAGCCGCGAGGATCAGGATGCGCTAGCGCTACGCTCTCACCAAATGGCGGCACAGGCCTGGCAACAGGGGTTATTACACGATGAGGTGATGACGGCTTATATTCCACCGTTTAGTGATGCCATCACTGAAGATAATAATATCCGCAAAGATTCTACCATGGCGCAATATGCCAAATTACGTCCGGCCTTTGATCGCAAGCACGGCAGCGTCACTGCGGCGAACAGTACACCACTGACCGACGGGGCAGCCGCCGTCATGATGATGAGTGAATCAAAAGCGAAGGAATTGGGTCTCCAACCGTTAGGTTACTTGCGCAGCTTTGCCTTTTCGGCCATTGATGTCTGGCAAGACATGCTATTAGGCCCCTCTTACGCTACCCCTCTGGCGTTGGATCGTGCTGGAATTACTCTATCGGATTTAACCCTTATTGATATGCATGAAGCCTTTGCAGCACAAACACTGGCGAATCTGAAAATGTTTGCCAGTGATAGCTTCGCCCGCGAAAAACTGGGGCGCAGTCAGGCGATTGGTGAAGTTGATATGAGTAAATTCAACGTATTAGGTGGCTCCATTGCTTATGGTCACCCCTTTGCGGCGACAGGCGCGCGTATGATTACTCAAACATTACATGAATTACGTCGCCGTGGTGGTGGGCTAGGGTTAACAACCGCATGTGCTGCGGGTGGTTTGGGTGCAGCAATGATTTTGGAGGTGGAGTAATGAGTCAGGAAAATACCCTTAGCAACGGTAATGAAACGGCCCCAGTGGGCGTTGCCGCCTCAGCCCATTCTGTATTCACCCTCAATGTTCGGCCCGACAATATTGGTATCATTACTGTTGATGTTGTCGGTGATAAAGTGAACACCTTAAAAGCTGAATTCGCAGAACAAATTGCTGAAATACTGCAACAAGCACAGGCCTTGAGCCAATTGCAGGGCTTAGTGATTATTTCTGGCAAACCGGACTCTTTTATCGCTGGTGCTGATATCACCATGATTGCAGCTTGTCGCACTGCGCAAGATGCTCGCGTTCTGGCTCAAAAAGGCCAATCCATTCTGGCACAAATCGCGGCATTCCCTGTGCCGGTGGTCGCCGCTATCCATGGTGCTTGCCTCGGGGGTGGTCTGGAACTGGCGCTGGCATGTCATAGCCGAATTTGCTCACAGGATGATAAAACCGTGCTCGGCTTGCCAGAGGTGCAATTGGGGCTGCTGCCGGGTTCGGGTGGCACTCAGCGTTTGCCGCGCCTGGTGGGGGTCAGTAAGGCGCTGGATATGATATTAACGGGCAGGCAGGTTCGTGCGCGACAGGCACTTAAAATGGGGCTGGTGGACGATGTAGTGCCACAGGACATCTTGCTGGATGTGGCTATTCAGCGGGCAAAAGCTGGTTGGCTTGATAAGCCCGCCTTGCCGTGGCAGGAACGTTTACTCAGTGGCCCGCTAGGTAAGGCACTGTTATTTAATATCGTTCGTAAGAAAACGCAGGCAAAGACCCAAGGCCATTATCCTGCGGCAGAGCGTATTATTGATGTAGTACGTAAAGGGCTGGATCACGGTGGGCCTGCAGGTTATGAAGCCGAAGCTAAAGCTTTTGGTGAGCTGGCGATGACCCCTGAGTCAGCCGCATTACGCAGCTTGTTTTTTGCCACCACCTCGCTGAAAAAAGAGACCGGTGGCAAAGCGAAGCCTCGTGCGATCCATCGTGTCGGGGTCTTAGGGGGGGGCTTGATGGGCGGTGGTATTGCTAATGTCACTGCAACCCGTGCGGGTTTGCCGGTACGGATTAAAGATATCAATCCAACCGGAATTAATCAGGCGCTGAAATATACCTGGGATGCTTTAGGCAAGCGGGTGCGCAGTAAACGGATGCGCCCGGCTGAGCGGCAACGGCAGATGATGCTGATTTCCGGTAGCACCGATTATTGTGGTTTTGGTAATGTGGATATTGTGGTTGAAGCGGTATTTGAAGATTTATCTCTGAAACAGCAGATGGTGGCAGATATTGAGCATTTCGCAGCTCCTCACACTATTTTCGCCTCTAACACATCATCTCTGCCAATCAGCGACATCGCGGCACAGGCACAGCGGCCGGAGCAGGTTATCGGCCTGCATTACTTTAGTCCGGTGGATAAAATGCCGTTGGTGGAAGTTATTCCGCATGCAAAAACGAGCGAAGAAACCATTGCAACTACGGTTGCCTTAGCGCGCAAACAGGGCAAAACAGCGATTGTGGTCGCTGATCGTGCCGGGTTCTATGTAAACCGTATTTTGGCTCCGTATATCAATGAAGCAGCCCGCTGCCTATTAGACGGTGAACCTATCGATTCAGTTGATAAAGCGCTGGTCGATTTTGGCTTCCCGGTTGGCCCGATAACCTTGCTGGATGAAGTGGGAATTGATGTGGGAACCAAAATAATGCCTATTTTGGTGGAGAAATTAGGGGCACGTTTTGCCGCACCGCCTTCTTTTGATGTCATCTTGAAGGATGGGCGGAAAGGGCGTAAAAATAGTCGCGGTTTCTACCTTTATCCCGCTAAAAGTAGCGGTTTTAAGTGGAAAAGAAGCCCCGGCAAGCAAGTGGATACCAGCGTGTATACCTTACTGGGTGTCACACCGAGGGCGCATCTTGAATCTGCCGTAATAGGACAGCGCTGCACGATGATGATGCTGAATGAAGCCGCGCGCTGTCTGGATGAATCCATCATTCGTAATCCGCGCGATGGGGATATTGGTGCAGTGTTCGGGATTGGTTTCCCTCCGTTCCTGGGCGGGCCTTTCCGCTATATGGACAGGCTGGGCGCAGATAAAGTGGTAAAAACACTGAATTTACTTGCCCAGCAATATGGCGAGCGTTTTGAGCCTTGCTCATTATTGGTAACGATGGCTGAGCAGCAAAAAAGGTTTTATCCATCTGAAAACAGTATGGATGAAGGGGCCATTACCGCACATAATTAAGAGTGTGAACAAGATCACCACCTGCAATTCTAACGGATAAGGTAGCTATACATCGGGGGCTACCCGCGCTACCTTAAATTAGAATCACGTAAAGTGACTATTCATGCCAAAATGAATGAATTGTCACTTATTGCATAGGTGATAGAGTTTGGATTAAGCTGTTGATATGGTTACTCTGTAACCAATCAAGGTTGGCTGTCGGTGTTACTGGTGTAAAAACAGCCATTTTCTTTACCTTAAGTTTCAGGCAAAATGCCCGGCCGCCATAGAGAGACGGCGCGTTATCGTTATGAAGTTTCTTTGCTCTCAAGCAAAGGTTTCGGCGGTACAGCACGCAAAGCGTTTCTGTATAGCGTTATTTTGTTAACAAAAACGGTGCAATATGCAAGTTTTCATTATGCGTCACGGCGACGCGGCTCTTGACGCAGCCAGTGATGCGCAAAGGCCTCTGACTCTGTGTGGTCAAGATGAATCACGTCAGATCGCGAGCTGGTTAAACGACCAGTCCGTTGATGTTGATAGGGTATTAGTTAGCCCTTATTTACGCGCAGGGCAGACATTGGCAGTGGTGCGTGAAGTGCTGACACTTCCGGCTGAACAGGAAGTGATGCCAGAATTAACGCCGGGTGGGGATGCTGCTTTTGTTAGTTGCTATTTACAAGCATTGGCAAAAGAAGACTGTGCTGCGGTGCTAGTCATTTCACACTTGCCACTGGTCGGCTATTTAGTCGCTGAACTTTGTCCGGGGCAATGCCCGCCGATGTTTGCGACGTCGGCCATCGCTTGTGTTGATTTGGATGATGAGACGGGCAAAGGGACTTTTGACTGGCAGGTTAGCCCGACACAGCTTTTAGCTAAAGCCTGTCACGGCTAAGTATCATTTGAGCCAATGATCAATGGGCGCGGCGTCACTGTCGCGCTCTTGTTATTTCTACTCTTTGTAACGGGTAGATTGTATGTATACAGCGTTAGCAAAAATGCATCCCACCAGCCAATTCGGCTACTGTTCTAATTCAATCAACACCAATAATGCAGCTGTGCCACCCCATTCTTTCGGGGCCTGATGAAATGCCAGCACATCTGGATGTTGCGCCAGCCATAGCGGTGTTTGTTGCTTCAGAACATGCTTGCCATGCCCATGCATCACACAGGCACAATGTACATGTTCGCGTTTGCAAGCCGCAATTAATGCTCCCAACTCCTGCTTGGCTTGTTTCTGCGTTAATCCGTGTAAATCCAAAAACATATCGGGTGAGTAATCGCCGCGTCGCAGTTTTTTCACTTCAAAATGATCAACACCGGGCCGCACATAGCGTGTGGGGCCTTCGGTATCCAACTGCGGTTGGAATTCGTCGGAAAAATAATAACTGGCATCCACTTGTTCTTGCAGCAACCGCTCCGGTGCAATTTTTTTACCCAGTTTGGGTGGCGAGCGATGGACTATCGTGTCTTGTTTTAGCTTCTTTGCTCCGGCTATCGACTCTTTAAATAGCTGTAATTCATCTGTTGTCAGGTGATATTTATTTTTCATTATCTGTTCATCGTACTTATGCAATTCCCCCAGTTTACCTGTTGAGATTCATCTGTCTAAATAAATGTAACGGTAGGATTGATGGCTTTAATGTCTATTTCATTATTTGGTTATCATTCAACTGATGTATTGCTGCTGATTTGTGGCGGGCTTCATGGCAAACTAGGGGCATAGATAGATAATGATTTTAAGCCCCAGTTGGAGAATACCTTGGACAAGATTTTCGTCGATGAAGCAGTAAATGAGCTGCACACCATTCAGGATATGTTGCGTTGGGCCGTCAGCCGTTTTAACGCGGCCAATATTTTTTATGGTCACGGTACTGATAATCCGTGGGACGAAGCGGTGCAATTGGTTTTTCCAAGCCTGTTTTTACCGATAGATATTCCAGAAGATATGCGCAGTGCGCGTCTGACATCCAGCGAGCGCCATCGTATTGTTGAGCGAGTTATTCGCCGGGTAAATGAGCGCATTCCTGTTGCTTACCTGACTAATAAAGCTTGGTTCTGTGGCATGGAATATTACGTTGATGAGCGTGTATTGGTACCACGTTCACCGATTGGTGAGCTGATTAATAACAATTTTTCTGGGCTGATTCGCCAGCAACCTAAGCATATTTTGGATATGTGCACTGGCAGCGGCTGTATTGCTATTGCTTGTGCTTACGCTTTCCCGGAAGCGGAAGTGGATGCTGTCGATATCTCCAATGACGTGTTAGCGGTGACTGAGCACAATATTCAGCAGCACGGCATGGAGCATCAGGTCACGCCGATTCGCTCTGACTTGTTCCGCGATTTACCGCCTATCAAATATGACTTGATTGTCACCAACCCGCCGTATGTTGATGCTGAAGATATGGCTGATTTGCCACAGGAGTTCCGCTTCGAGCCTGAACTGGGTCTGGCTGCGGGCAGCGATGGTTTGAAACTGGCCCGTCGCATTCTGGCTTGTGCGCCAGACTTTTTACAAGATGATGGCGTGCTGATTTGTGAAGTGGGCAACAGTATGGTGCATTTGATGGATGAATATCCAGATGTGCCGTTCACTTGGCTGGAGTTTGACAATGGCGGTGACGGCGTCTTTATGCTGACCAAACAGCAACTAATTGATTGTGCGTCACATTTCAGCATGTATCGCGATTAATCATTAACTTTTAAACCTGTCAGGGTGACAAGAATTGCCCTGACAAAGTGCTTATTCGAGAATTCAAGGAGCCGTGATGGCTGGGAACAGTATAGGGCAGTTTTTCCGCGTCACCACTTTTGGTGAATCTCACGGCATCGCCTTGGGATGTATTATCGACGGTGTTCCACCGGGCATTCCTATCACCGAGGCTGATATTCAGTTGGATCTCGACCGACGTCGGCCAGGTACCTCGCGCTACACCACTCAACGCCGAGAACCGGATCAAGTGCGCATTCTGTCTGGCGTATTTGAGGGGGTCACCACCGGTACCAGTATCGGCTTGATGATTGAAAATACCGACCAACGTTCGCAAGATTACAGCGCAATTAAAGATGTGTTCCGCCCAGGCCATGCCGACTACACCTATGAGCAGAAATACGGGGTGCGTGATTATCGTGGCGGTGGCCGCTCTTCTGCCCGTGAAACGGCGATGCGTGTTGCTGCCGGTGCTATTGCGAAAAAATATCTGGCGCAGAAATTTGGCGTGCAGGTGCGCGGTTATTTGGCACAAATCGGTGATATCAGTTGTGACGTGGTTGACTGGGATCAAGTTGAACAAAATCCTTTCTTCTGCCCGGATGCCAGCAAATTGGAATCACTGGATGCCCTGATGCGCGAGCTGAAAAAGGCCGGTGACTCTATTGGTGCCAAAATTACCGTGGTGGCTGAACATGTGCCTGTTGGTTTGGGTGAGCCCGTATTTGATCGTTTAGATGCTGATTTAGCCCATGCGCTGATGAGTATCAATGCGGTGAAAGGGGTGGAAATTGGTGATGGTTTTGCGGTAGTGACCAAACGTGGTAGCGAAAACCGCGATGAAATTACGCCACAAGGTTTCCAAAGTAACCATGCTGGCGGCATCTTAGGTGGCATCAGCAGCGGGCAGCCAGTGGTGGCACATATCGCGTTGAAACCCACTTCCAGTATTACGGTTCCGGGGCAAACTATTAACCGGCAGGGCGAAGCGGTGGAGATGATTACTCGTGGTCGTCATGACCCTTGCGTCGGCATCCGCGCCGTGCCGATTGCCGAAGCGATGATGGCTATTGTGTTAATGGATCACCTACTGCGCCAGCGTGCACAGTGTGGCGATGTGGTTTCAGACGTTCCGCGCTGGTAAGCACAATGAAAAAATGGATAGCGGGCTTATTGGTATTGATTGCCATCAGCCCGGTTATGGCAGCGACGCCATGGCAACAGATTACTCACCCGGTAGCAGGATCGCCGCAGGCAATTGGTGGTTTTGCCAATGGCTGCGTTATCGGCGCGTTGCCGTTGCCACTTGAGTCAGCCGATTATCAAGTGATGCGCCCGGATCAGCGTCGCTATTTTGGTCATCCGGATCTGCTGAACTTTATCCATCGCCTGAGTGATAAAGCCCAGAAAAATCAACTTGGTACCGTGTTGATTGGTGATATGGCGATGCCTGCCGGTGGGCGTTTTAGCAGCGGTCATGCCAGCCATCAATCTGGCCTGGATGTGGATATTTGGCTGCAACTGCCGAAGCAGCGTTGGAGCCAGCAGCAATTATTAAAACCACAACCCATTGATTTGGTTGCCACTGATGGTAAACGCGTGGTGCCAGCACTGTGGCAGCCGCAAGTTGAAAGCCTGATTAAACTGGCAGCCAATGATAATGAAGTGACACGTATTTTCGTCAATCCGGCGATTAAAAAGCAGCTTTGTTTAGATGCCGGTGCGGATCGCACCTGGCTGCATAAGGTGCGCCCGTGGTTTGGGCATCGCGCCCATATGCATGTGCGTTTGCGTTGCCCGGCCGATAGTCTGGAATGTCTGGATCAAGATACGCCACCACCGGGTGATGGCTGTGGTGCAGAATTGGAAAGTTGGTTCCAGCCTCATCAACCAAGTGCTAAACCGGGTAAAACCTTACCACCACCATTGCCACCGTCCTGTCAGGCTTTGTTGGATAACCATTTTGCTGCGGAATAAATCATGGATTGGTTTACCTTGGGCCCTGCGGTTTTAGGGATATTATTTTTAGTCGCTTTATTAGCCGGATTTATTGATTCCATTGCCGGTGGCGGCGGGTTACTAACCGTTCCGGCACTACTGGCGGTGGGGTTACCTCCGGCGCAGGTGTTGGCGACCAACAAGCTGCAATCTGTTGGCGGTTCATTCTCCGCTAGCCTTTATTTTATCCGCCGTGGAGCGGTTAATCTGAAAGAACAACGGCTTACCATTGCTCTCACTGTGGTGGGATCAATTCTGGGCGCTATTTTAGTTCAGCATATGCGGGCCGATATTCTGCGGCAAATTTTGCCACTGTTGGTAATAGGTATTGGGGTCTATTTTCTGGTGACACCCAAGCTCGGTGAGGTTGATCAACAACGCCGCCTGTCGGCAGTGCCATTTGCCCTAATCGCTGGCGGTGGTGTGGGTTTTTATGATGGTTTCTTTGGCCCCGGAGCCGGTTCTTTCTATGCCCTGGCCTTTGTGACCTTGTGTGGCTTTAATCTGGCGAAATCCACCGCTCACGCCAAGGTGCTCAATTTCACTTCCAATCTGGGTAGCCTGATTTTCTTTATTGTCGGCGGCAAAGTGGTGTGGAGTATCGGCTTGGTGATGCTGGTGGGGCAAGTCCTGGGCGCACGCCTGGGGGCACACATGGTATTGACCAAGGGGCAGAAATTGATTCGCCCAATGATTGTCGTGGTGTCATTCGTCATGAGCTGCAAGCTACTGTATGACAGCCACGGTGCCGAGATGGCCACCTGGCTAGGATTACACGTTTTCGCCTAATTTAATTCATATTTTATACTCTAAATAATTCGAGTTGCAGGAAGGCGGCAATTGAGTAAATCCCGATGAGCTTACTCAGGTAAGTGATTCGGGTGACAAATCTGCCGGGAGCAGATTTGAACGCTGCTTGCAGCGGCCTCGTAGAGGCGAGGCCCATGGACGGGCCGAGTAACGAAAGCAGCCAACGCACATGCAGCTTGAAGTATGACGAGTATGGTGTTTTTACGGACCCAAGCATGACTCATGATTATCAACAATTAATCGATATTTTTAATCGCTGTTTTAGTGATGAATATAATACCCAATTGGTAAAAGGCGATGATGAACCCATCTATCTGCCCGCCGATGAACAGTTTTCTTATCATCGGGTGATTTTCGCCCATGGTTATTACGCTAGCGGTATGCACGAAATCTCCCATTGGTGTATTGCCGGGGAAGAGCGCCGCAAATTAGTCGATTTTGGCTATTGGTACTGCCCCGATGGGCGCGATGCATTAACACAAAGTCAGTTTGAAGCAGTCGAAATCAAGCCACAGGCACTGGAATGGATGTTTTGCGTAGCAGCCGGCTTCCCGTTCAATGTCAGTTGCGACAATCTGGAAGGTGATTGCGAGCCAGACCGCATCACATTTCAACGAAAAGTGCGCGAACAGGTATTGTGGCATCTGGAAAACGGAATATCCCCACGACCTGCGGGCTTTATTCAGGCGCTACAATCGTTTTACAATACGCCGCTGCTGTCAGCAGAACTTTTCCCTTACCCGGAAGATTTAGCTTAGTTTTCTGTCTGACTGAAAATCCATTATTTTTGGATATAAAAATGAATATATTGAGGAAACAATGATCGCAGAGTTTGAAACGCACATCCTGGCGCAGATTGATGACATGGTAGAGCACGCCAGTGATGATGATTTATTTGCTGGCGGTTACCTGCGCGGTCATTTGACATTGGCTGTGGCTGAATCTGAAGCCTTTGGTGAGCACACCGCTGAGCAACTACACGCTCGGGTGCAAACCAGCCTGGATAAAGCCATTAAAGCCGGTGAGCTTTCCCCACCGGATCAGGTTTTGGTACTGGGGTTGTGGGATCGTTTATTAGAAAACGCCCAGTTGCCACACTAAATATTTTACTTAATAGCCCTCAACTCAGGCAGCAAATAAGCTAGCCAGGACGGGGAAATGTGCCGAATGGGTCGTAACGGCGTAAGCCGTCGGAGCGCCCATCGGTGCAGTCACCCCGTCAGTCTTTGGACATGCAGCAACTTCAATAATACTTATCCAGAGACAGTTGAAGTACGCTGTTGTACCGGCCTGCCTTTCAGTAATTTTCGGATCCAGAATCGATTAGGATTCAGTGCCGCTAGCGTGGTTGCATCTAATGGCTGCGGTTCGCCAAACATTTGTGCGGCCAGAATCTCTGCCACCAATGGTGCGCTGCACAAACCGCGTGACCCCAAAGCACCCACCATAAATAGCTCTGGCCACACCGGCGCGAGGGGAATGTTTTCGCCATGCTGAATTTTACGCGGCAAATCCTGGTATTGCGCCAGTGTGGCACTGTAATCCGGTACTGCGCCCACCATCGGCAAATGGTCACGAATAGCGCAACGCACGCCACAGCGCGCCTCATTATCACTGATATCTACCTGTTGCGGCCAACTGACATTCGGCAGGCAACGTAACAGGCGATCTCGATTTTCTTGCTGTTCGTCGACACGAAAATCAGTCGTAACATCACCGCGCTGATAACTGGCACCAATACAGTGGTGTTGATTGGCGGGGTTCACTGGTGTCAGGTAACCGTCATAGCACAACACTTGCCGCAACTGGCTGAGTACCGGCGTGGTGGGAATGTGTGAAACTTGTCCGCGCACAGCCGACAGCGGCAGATGCCGTGTTTGCTCCCATTCGGGTAAGCGGTGGCCGGTGGCCAGTACCACAGTGGCATGTTGTCTGTGTTCCCGCTGCTTAAATATGAGCTGCCATAGCCCGTCAATCCGCTCAAGCTGATGCAGTTCATGCTCATAGTTGCAGGTCATACCATTTTGTTGCGCCAGCGCCATGAGTGCTGTGGTGAGGTCTGATGGACACAGCCAACCGCCGGCGGGGTAGTGGATACCATCGTGAGCGCAATCTAACCCAGCCAGCGCACTAAGTTGCTCGCGACTCATTGCTGCGGCCAGTGATGCCGGCCAATCGGTTTGCAGCATTTTATCAATCTTGCCACGGCTTTTAGCATCAAAGGCCAACTGGCTGACACCGCACCACTGATGATCAAAGCGGATACCTTGCTCAAGTAATTGAGAATATTGGCGGCGGGCAAAGGTAAAAGCACTGGTGAAAAATATTTCCAGTGCATCATTTTTGCCATTAAGCAGCGGGTAGAGTGCGCCTTGCCGGTTACCTGAGGCACCTTGGGCGGGTTGTGCGTCGGCACAATAAAGTGTCACTTTGGCGCCACGGCGCAGCAACGCTAGTGCAGTTAAGGCGCTGACAATTCCTCCGCCGATAATGGCAATATCATCACAGCGGGTGGCCGATGGCCGGTGATACCAAGGTTCAGATTGGGTATTAAGGCGTTGTGGCAGTGTGCCGGTCAGCATCTCACGTTTCTGCCCAAACCCTTTTATTTTAGCGACATCAAACCCTGCCTGTTGCAAGCCACGGCGCACAAATCCGGCCGCCGTAAATGTGGCGAATGTGCCGCCGGGCCTGGCCATCCGTGCCATGGCATTAAACAGCGCGTCATTCCACATATCAGGGTTTTTAGCCGGTGCAAAACCATCAAGGAACCACGCGTCCACTTGATTATTCAAGCTGGAATCCAACTGGGGCAACAGGGTATTCACATCACCAAACCACAAGTCCAGCGTGATAGCCCCCTCAGCCAGTAAAATGCGGTGGCATCCGGCCAGCGGCAACGGCCACTGGGCGCGCAGTTGCTCGGCAAAAGAAGCCAGTTCTGGCCAGCGCTGATGGGCGGCGGCTAAATCAGCGATCTGAAGTGGGTATTTTTCGAAACTAATATAGTGCAAACGTTGCAGTTTAGCCGCAGGATAATGCTGGCGAAATTGAGCGAAGTCACGCCATAATGTCAGGAAATTCAAGCCAGTACCAAAACCTGTTTCGGCAAAAATACAGTTATCACGCGGGTGCTGTGCAAAGCGATCGGGAAAGCCATTTCCCTTGAGAAAAACGTAATGAGTCTCTTCTAATCCATCTTCATTAGAAAAATAGATGTCATCAAACTGTTCCGATACAGGTGTACCCTGTTCATTCCAGCTTAATGTTGCCGTTTGGATTGGGGGGTGGCTCACGTTGAAAGACTCATATCTCAAGGGGTAGGGCGATTCTAACTATGTGACACGCCACGTGCAAATCGTAAAATTATCTGAGTATATTACGCTGATCGGACTTGTTCGGCGTACAACTGTACGCTAAAGTGCGTTGCAAAATCCCGAATGCAAAATAAGTGGAAGAGGTATTGAATGAAGCGTGCAGTCATTACTGGCTTGGGTATTGTATCCAGCATTGGTAATAACCAGCAGGAAGTTCTGGCATCTTTACAGGAAGGCCGCTCTGGCATTACTTTCTCTCAGGAATTTAAAGACGCAGGCATGCGCAGCCATGTGTGGGGAGACGTAAAGCTCTCACCTGAGACTATTACAGAAAATATCGACCGTAAAGTGCTGCGCTTTATGAGCGACGCCTCTGTTTATGCTTATCTTTCCATGAAACAGGCCATTGAAGATTCTGGTCTGACGGAAGAACAAGTCTCTAATTTCCGCAGTGGGCTGGTTGTCGGCTCTGGTGGCGGCTCACCACGTAACCAGGTTGCCGGTTCTGATGGCATGCGCGCGAAAGGTTTGCGTGGCGTAGGCCCTTATATGGTGACTAAAGCCATGGCATCCGGTGTTTCCGCGTGTCTGGCAACACCCTTTAAAATCAAAGGCGTAAACTATTCTATCAGTTCCGCTTGTGCGACCTCAGCCCACTGTATTGGCCATGCGTTGGAACTGATCCAACTGGGCAAACAAGATGTGGTGTTTGCCGGTGGCGGTGAAGAACTGTGCTGGGAAATGTCCTGCGAGTTCGACGCTATGGGCGCATTGTCTACTAAATACAATGAAACTCCGGCGAAAGCATCCCGTACCTATGATAAAGACCGTGATGGCTTCGTCATTGCTGGCGGCGGCGGTATGGTTGTTGTTGAAGAGTTGGAACATGCTCTGGCGCGTGGTGCACATATCTATGCTGAGATAGTGGGTTATGGCGCAACGTCAGATGGCGCGGATATGGTGGCCCCATCGGGTGAAGGCGCAGTACGTTGCATGAAGATGGCAATGGAAGGCGTTGATACACCCATTGACTACATGAACGTACACGGCACTTCTACTCCGGTGGGTGATGTAAAAGAGTTGGGTGCAATCCGCGAAGTGTTTGGTAATAACACGCCGGCTATCTCCTCAACCAAAGCCATGTCCGGTCACTCTTTGGGTGCCGCTGGTGTGCACGAAGCTATCTATAGCTTATTGATGGTTGAACACGGCTTTATTGCCCCAAGTATCAATATTGAAAATCTGGATGAGCAGGCTGCGGGGATGAATATCGTCACTGAGCCAACCAAACGTGAGCTGAACACTGTAATGTCTAACAGCTTCGGTTTCGGTGGCACCAATGCTACCCTGGTTATGCGTAAATACCAGAAATAAGATCAATCGCAGATATTTCTGCTACATGATCGTTAATAATTAGGCCTGCGAGCGATCGCAGGCTTTTTTATTCGCTATAAAATAAACACCGCTTCCCAAATAATCTCATTACCACGTAAATATATTTTTTTGTTAAATCTGCTATTTTTTCTAAAAGAAGGCTGGCGGATCACACGTTATTCATAAAAATATCTTATACTAAAAATCCTATACAGATAACATTGTAAAAAGTAGGTGATTGAATACTAAAGTATTAAGGTAAATCTTATCTGTTTTTAATGCATTTATATTCTTTTAAAGTCAAATTTAGAGTTAAAAAACCCTTGCCTGCTCAAAAACCTTAATTCACAATATTAGAACAATAATTAAACAAATTTAGTTGTGCCTTTTAATTTACCAACACAGCAGGGTAGTTAAATGAACCATAATCAAAGTGATCAGAAACTTAAGATTGCCGATTTAAACGAGCGCGTTGTTCATGAAATTCTCGAAGTGATAAGTGATGGTATCTGGGACTGGAATGCCAACAATGGATTTGTTTACCGTAATTCTGGCTGGTATGAAATGCTGGGATATCCGGCCCATGCTTTTGAGAATACAGTACATACCTGGGAGAAAATTATCCATCCAGATGATTTTGAAAGGGTTATGTTTCAGTTTGATGCGTATATAAATCAACAAGCTGAAAGATATCAGATTGAATACCGCTGCCGAACCCATGATGGTGACTATATCTGGATTGAGGATCGCGGCAAGGTGATTGAGCGTAATTCTGATGGCACAGTATCCAGAATGATAGGTGCTCACCGGAATATCCATGACAGAAAAAATCGTCTTGAAAAATTGGAATTAAAAAATAAAACCCTGGAAGCATTAGTCGAAGAACGAACTACTGAGTTACGTGAAAGTAATTTTCAGCTTCAACAGCAATTAGATATTAAAAAAATTCTTTCAGAAACGGATGTATTAACCTCTGCTGCAAATCGTTATTTGTTAGAGAAAGTTCTCAAGCATGAATATAATCGCGCTAAGCGTTTTTGCCAGCCGCTATCATTACTTTCATTGGATTTAGATAATTTTAAATCTATTAATGACAAATACGGCCATTTGGTGGGCGACTTAACCTTGACACATATTGTTGATGTTATTAGGAATAACATTAGAGAGATTGACGTTTTAGGCCGTTGGGGTGGCGATGAATTTATGATTGTCTTGCCTAATACGCAATTAACTGAGGCCAAAAGCATCGCTGAGAAAATCAGAAAACTGGTTGAGATCATGCCGGTGGATGGCAATATTCATGTCACAATGAGTCTGGGCGTGGTTGAGTTGGAACAAAACGAATCGCAGGAGCAATTGCTCATTCGCGCAGATAAAATGCTCTATTATTCAAAGGCAGCAGGCAAGAATATTATTAGTGGTTGATATCCTTGGCCCGCGATGCCGTTGGTTTTAGGTATTATTATTGCTGAAGTGCATATTGAGCCGCAGCTTTAGCATGTATCGCCGTGGTATCAAACACCGGCACAGTGGCATCTTGTGCATTAACCAATAGGGTAATTTCAGTACAACCAAAGATAATCCCTTGTGCGCCTTGCTCCTCTAAATGGCCGATGATACGGCGATACTCCTGACGTGACGTTTCACTGATAATGCCAAGACATAGCTCTTCATAAATAATGCGATTGATGATTTCGCGGTCTGCATTGTTTGGCGTAATCACGTCAATATGGTGTTTTTCAGTTAAACGGCCACGGTAGAAATCTTGCTCCATGGTATAGCGGGTGCCGAGTAAACCGATCTTATTGATCCCTTGTTGCTTTATTTGCACAGCAGTAGCGTCGGCAATATGTAATAAAGGTAATCCACTGGCGGTTTCAATATCATCTGCCACTTTGTGCATGGTGTTGGTGCATACCACTATAACCTCGGCCCCGGCACGTTTTAAGGACAGCGCGGCATCGGATAGCACCTGGCCCGCAGTCTGCCAATCACCGTTGGCCTGTAACTGCTCAATTTCATGGAAATCCACACTGAAGAGAATGATCTTGGCGCTGTGTAATCCGCCTAATTGTTCTTTCACCTGTTGATTGATCATCCGGTAATAGGGAATAGTTGATTCCCAACTCATACCGCCAATAAGGCCCAAAACCTTCATCATTATTATTCCTATCCGTTGTCTATGGCAGGCGAAAGTCCGACTCCACATAAATACCAAGATAACGGCAGATATACTGTAAGACAATATGAGGTAATGATGACGAGATGGGATTTTTATTAATTATATAATTATCAATGCAGTGTTGCCTCAGGATAACCGCCGTAGCGGCTATCCTGAATAGGGACTAGAACCAGGCTTCCCACATCGCTCCGACGTTGAAAGAGTCAAGACGTGTATCTTCGGTGTCGGTCGTGGTGGCAGTATGTTTGTTATCGACTTCACCACCGGTGACATAGAAGCGCAGCATTGGTCTGAAGTCTGCGCCCATTGCGATAGAAATATTCTGAGAAAGAGTCAGTTTCCAGCCTTTGTTATCGCCGCCGGTGTCATAATCTACCCGCTGATAACCAGCTTCAAGCCAGGTCGAATGGACGTCATTCCAGAAATGCATCGGGCGAATAATGACACCATAGTTACGACGATTATCCTCACTATGGTTGCTTCTATCATAATCATGGAATGCGGCGAGGTAGGTCACAGAAGTTTGTGGTGTGAACTTATAGGTACCCTCAACACTGGTATAAATGGTACGAAGGTCAGCGGTTTTGTTATAAACGCTGTTGTCGGAATTATCTGAATAACGGGTGACCCATTTATTTTCGATATTTTCGCCGGTATGGCTAAGCACCACGGCGGTCTGCCAGGCTTTTAGTTTTTCCTCACTCTCAATTGCCTTAGAGTCAAAACCATAGTTGGTATACAGCTCAAAATTGATTGGCCCCAACTTCACACCATGCAGTTTTGATGTTAGCGCATAATGGCCGTTATCGCCGGTTCCTGAACCACCGGTACAGGTAATGCGCGATGGATTTGATTGGTCTGCGACAACTTCAGGATTACAGGATTGCACCGCACCAACAGCCGCGGCATCAAGTTGAACAACACCGAGATCCAGATTTTTTATCCCGGCACCTTGTCCATCGTGAGTCATCCAGAAGTAGTCGTTAATACCTTGTTGTGGGCGCTGATGGAAATCGCGTCCGGCCCACAAATAGGCATTTGGCTGAGATTCAAATAAGTTAGTCACCCCGGCGTACGCTTTTTTCAGGTTAACTTCGTCACCCCAATGGTCAAGCATGACCACCACATCCCATATAGCGCCATTGTCGCCTTTAAAGGCTTTAGAAAGTTGGAATTCCCCACCGTTGCCTTCATTACCCAAACGACCAATCGCTGAAGAGCCATTATAGGAGCCATCAACACCCACGTATTTTTGGTCACCCGCCTGGAACTGTGCACCATAACGCGCATAAGCATTGAATTTTAGGCCGTAAGGGATAGCCATATCCGGGCTTGGCGGAATAGAGGCTTTCTCTACGATATCTACACTTGGTTTTTGAATAGTCGCGGTTTCTATTTTTTCCTTACGTTCTGCCAGTGCTTTTTCTACTGCGTCGGCCACTATTTTATTAAGTTGTTCAGTGGTAATCGTGGTAACTGCTTCTTTTGCCAGTACAGAAATAGGGCAAAGCGCGGCGATAACCGCCATTGCTAATGGAAGTTGTTTATATATTTTCATCGCTATCTCAATTTAGTATTTTATTATAGTAGGCGATATTATCCCGCCCGAATTTAACAGGATAATAGTGCTATCACCAAAGTAAGGTATCTAATTTCATTAGAATAAGTTTTATTTAAATTTTAGGCGTAATAGTCTCTCCGTATTAAATGGATAATATATTTAAAACTTAACGCTGATAAAGATGAATAATTTCTTCTGATAATTCACGAGCCAATAAAGAAGTCATTAAATGGTCTTGTGCGTGCACCATAATAAGCGTCATCGGCTGTCTGGCCTCTCCTGCATCTTGTTCAATCAGCTTGGTTTGCATATGGTGCGCCTGACGGGCAAAGCCATCAGCTTCCTGTAGCAAACTTTTGGCTTTATCAATGTCGCCTTTGCGTGCAGCTTGTAATGCTTCAAAGCACAGGCTACGTGATTGCCCAGCATTAACAATAATTTCCATCACTGCTTCTTCTAATTCAATCATGATATATTCCTAAATTAATCAAAACCATTATTTGCTGCGGTAGCCGTAAACCATTCCCCGCTTTTTTTAATTGTTCGTTTCTGGCTGGATAAATCTAATTGAATAAAGCCATAACGGTTTTTATAACCATTGCACCAGGACCAGTTATCGATAAATGTCCACATATGGTAGCCAAGGCAATTACAACCTTCACTGATTCCTTTATGTAGCCATTTCAAATGGTCGGAAATAAAGTCTATGCGATACTGATCGTTAATTTTTCCGTCTTGGATAAATCGCTCTTCATTTTCGACCCCCATACCATTTTCAGAAATAAAGCAGCGAGGGTTACCATAATTAAGCCGTAAATTGGTCAAAATATCGTAAATTCCGGGTTCATAAATCTCCCAGCCACGGTAAGGGTTCATTTTACGGCCGGGCATTTCGTAGGCATCAAACAGCCATTCCGGCATAAAAGGTGCTTGTGGATTTACCGCACTGTCACGGCATTTTACGCGCCGTGGTTGATAGTAATTAATACCCAGCAGATCGATTCTGCTCTCAGCAATTAGGGCTTTATCCCCTTGCAGGCGTACTGGCATCTGGTCGTAATCACACAGTAAATCAATGAGTTCCTGCGGATACTCACCGAGCAAAGCTGGATCAAGGAAGCTGCGGTTAAACAAGAGATCTGCATATTCAGCCGCTTTCAGATCAGCAGGGTTCTGCGAGCGTGGGTATGAAGGGGTCAGGTTCAGCACGATACCGATTTCCCCCTCATATGAACCAGCGCGATAAGCTTTAACTGCTGTCGCATGTGCCAGCACCGTGTGATATGCCACGGTTGCCGCACGTCTGAAATCCACCACATTGGGATAATGGAAGTCATATAGATAGCCACCTTCAACAGGAACAATTGGCTCATTGAAGGTAAACCAATGCTTAACCCGGTCGCCGAACAGTTCAAAACACACTTCGGCGTAGTGCTTCCAGGCATCAATCACTTCACGGTTTTCCCAACCGCCAATTTCTTGCATCGCCATCGGCATATCAAAGTGGAACAGGGTAATAAAGGGCGTAATACCTTGGGCCAGAAGTTCGTCTATCACATTGTTATAAAAAGTCACTGCCTCAGGATTCACTTCCCCAACGCCATTGGGGATTAACCGCGCCCAACTCAATGATGTGCGAAAGCTGTTGTGATTCAGTTGCTTAAGTAAAGCAATATCCTGTTTCCAATGGCGATAGAATGTAGAGGTATCATTCGGGCCAATCTGTTGGTGAAAGCGCGATGGTTGGCTGGCGTACCAGGCATCCCAAGTTGTGGGGCTTTTGCCTCCGCGCAAGCTTTCTCCTTCAGTTTGCAGTGCAGAACTGGCACTGCCCCACCAGAAGTTATCTGGAAATTGGTATTTCATTAATCTGCTCTCTTTATCAGTTGCTGCGAACGGTATCTGAAAGTGATGGTGCGTTGCCTGAGACTTTTTCCCCTTCAGTTTTGACTAGTGAGCGCTCATAAGCACGCAGGAATGGCAGATAGATCAGGGCAGAAACCATCATACATATCAAACACATCACGACAGGGCTAAAGGCCCAGTTTGCCGCCCAGGATGCACCAATCGGAGCCGGTGTTGTCCATGGCGTCAGGGAAACCACTTGAGCCAGCCACCCCAGTTTGGTTGCAGTGTAGGCCAGCACGGCGTTGATCATGGGTACGCAAATGAAAGGTATGAACATTATTGGGTTCATAATGATGGGAGCACCGAACAAAATAGGCTCATTTATATTGAAGAAGCTTGGTACTACGCCCAACTTGCCAATGGTACGTAAATGAGTGACTTTGCTGCGTAACAGCAGAAAAGCCAGTGGCAATGTGGAACCTACGCCACCAATCAGTAAGTAGTGATCCCAAAAACCTTGCAGATAGATATGCGGTAAGGTTGCGCCGACGGCCAATGCGGCCTGGTTTGCCGCCAGATTGGTCATCCAGAATGGGCTCATGATGCCGGTAACAATCAGTGAACCGTGAATACCGGAGAACCAGAAAATCTGGCACAACAATACTGACAGTAACATTGCTGGCAATGAATCTGATGCAGAAACTAATGGAGCCAGTAAATGCATGATCGCTTCTGGGATGATCATGCCAGTCTGCGATTCAATGAATAGATTGAGTGGATGCAGGGTGGCAATAATGACCAGAACCGGGATCAGGATTTCAAAAGAGCGCGCAACACCGGTTGGCACCTCTTTCGGCAAGCGAATAGTAATATTGTGTTGCTTCAACGCGGCATAAACGCGGGTGGAATAAATTGCGGTAATCAGTGCTGTGAAGATCCCTTGACCAGACAGGTACTGAGTCGAGATTTTGCCGTCGGCGAAAGGCGCGGCGACTAACAAAAAGGCCATAAATGCCAGTAAGCCTGTCATGACCGGATCGAGATTAAACTGTCGACCCAGACTGGCACCTACTCCCACCGAAATGAAAAATGTCATGACCCCCATACTCAGATTGAATGGCAGCATGAGCTGTGCACGGTAGGTCTGAGAAAAGTCCAGCCACGCCCGCGCGAATCCTATTGTGGTATCGGCAGAAAAGGGAGGGAAAATAAACACCAGCATAAATGAGCCGATGATCATGAAAGGCAGTGCTGCGGTAAAGCCATCACGGATAGCAATAACATATTTTTGCTGTCCAAGACGTCCGGCTAACGGAGTGATGGATTGTTCAATAACAGCAACCATCGATTGGTAGAGAGAACTCATATGAACACCTTCTTAGTGGGTCGCGTTAATGAGCGACAGTGCATAGTCCAGGACTTTATCGCCACGCTGCATTCCGTAATCCATCATATCAATGGGCTGAACGGGAATGCCGTGAACAGCAGCCTTTTCTGAGAGCATACCTAACATGTATTTCACTTGCGGCCCGAGTAGAACGACCTGATAGCGCGGAAACTGAGTATCAAATTCAGATACGCCAAAAGCATCAATCTCAACAGGAATTCCTCTTTCATCGGCAACGACCCGCATTTTCTTGACCAACATGCTGGTGGACATCCCGGCAGAACAACACAACATAATCTTGAACATCTACAACCATCCTCAAAATATAAAAACGGGATGAAAAACGATTTTGACACTATATGGAAACCGTTTTCCAATTAGGTAATGCGGTTGTTTCGAGAATGATTGGATATCATGCGGAAACCGTTTTCCATCCAAAGTGAGTGGAACTGTGATAGCCATCAAAGTCCAGTGTATAAAGGGATTATTTATTTGATGGCTATCACAGCTTTGAGGTTTGGATAACTATTTTGAAACGTGATGGAAATTCGGTTTCCATGGCAAATGGAAACGATTATACTCAGGAAGTAGTACCAGTTGGGCCAGAGTCGTATTTAGGAATGACAGGTAAGGACTAAAGCCTGCCGAGGAGAGAATCATGTCTACAATCAACGATGTATCGCGTTTAGCTGGGGTTTCTAAAGCCACAGTCTCACGGGTGTTGAGTGGTTCACGTGGCGTTAAGGAAGCCAGCCGCCTGGCCGTATTAAAAGCGGTCGATGAACTTAATTATCGGCCAAATGTTATCGCGCAATCATTATTAAGTCAGTCAACAGGCTGTATTGGTGTTATCTGTGCGCAGGAAAATATAAACCAAACCACCGGTTATTTGTATGCGCTTGAAAAACATCTGAGTCAGCATCAAAAGCATTTGCTGTTGCGTTTTGCCAATAACAAAGCTGAAGTTATGCAGGCACTGGATGAGTTGACCTGTGGTTTGTGTGATGACGTACTGATCATTGGTGCCCGTTTCCCGCTTAACCTCGCGGATGACAGTATTATTCTGGTCGATTGTATGGATGTCGATGCCACGAATAGTATCCATTTTGATCACGCTTTTGCCGCAGAAACCGCCTGTAATTATCTAATAAAACAGGGCAGAAGAAAAATTGCCTTAATAAATCCGGATACCAGCGGATATGTGGACGAAGTGCTGTTAGGTTATAAGCGAGCATTGGAAAATAACTTTTTACCCTTCAATCGTGACCTGATTTTTATGGATTCCGCCTCATCATCGGTTGCGTTACAAGTGCTACTTAATAGCAGTGCGACACTTAATTTTAATGCCTTGCTGGTGGCTGATGAGCGGGAAGCTCAAAGCGTTATTCCACAGCTCCAGGCGTTTAATAAATCTGTTCCTGATGACATTATGGTATTTAGCCTGGCCGGATCTTTACATTATCCGGGAGTGCCGACCATTCCTGCAATTGAATATTCTATGGATGCGATGGCAGCGAAAATAGTGGCATGGCTTAATGAGAAAACCAAAAGCGTGTTGGGTTCATACGCATTACGTGGGGATTTAATTATTCCGGATATGCCCGCCAGGAAATGATTTCTGTTTAAAATGGCGCGGTGACTTTCCCTCTGTTTATCACGTCTGTTGTAACAAATCTGTAGCAGCCATAAATTTGGCTGTACGCAGAGAATAGGTGCTGGCATAAAACGACGGGCTGCGCTAACGTGGCCTTCTTTGTCAGCCCCTGCTATTTGTAGACCTTCTGATGACACTATTCACGACCACCCAACACGCGGTAAAAACTGTTTTTAGGCCTTTTTTGCAAGACCGCTTGCTACATATTCTATTGGTTTTAGGTATCGGCCTGACCGCATTGATGCCCACAAAGATTTCGGCCTTCCCACAGTTTATTGACTGGACCACCATTGTCACTTTATTGGGATTAATGCTACTGACGAAAGGCGTCGAGGTGAGTGGTTACTTCGATTTTATCGGTCGGAAGATTATTAATACATTACAGACGGAGCGGCATCTGGCGCTGTTTTTAGTCTTGTCGGCCGCAGTGTTGTCCTCTTTTCTGACCAATGATGTGGCACTGTTTATCATTGTTCCACTGATTTTAACGCTAAAGAAAATATCTTATTTACCGGTTTCCCGCCTGATTATCTTCTCTGCACTGGCGGTGAATGCAGGCTCGCTATTAACGCCGATCGGCAATCCACAGAATATTTTATTATGGAGCCGTTCCGAGCTGTCATTTATTGGTTTTACACTCCAAATGGCGCCGCTGGCAGCAACAATTTTGTTGACCCTGCTGGCAGTGACCTGGTGGCGTTTCCCTGCGCGTAAAATTAACAAACACGCTACCAGCCCGGTTTATCCTTACCAGTCTCGTTTATTGCTCAGTTGCCTGGCGCTGTATGTGATTTTTATTATTTGTGTTGATTTAGGCTGGGCGGAGTATGGGTTATTGGTTGTTTTTACCGGGTTATTATTACTGGCGCGGCGCGTTTTACTGGCAATAGACTGGAGCTTGATCGTGGTCTTTATGGCGATGTTTATTGATGTGCGCTTATTGACTGAATTACCCGGCTTACAGTCGCTTTTCGGTGAAATCAAAACCTTATCTGCGGCTGCGGCTTATATATTGGGTATCGGGTTATCTCAAGTTATCAGTAATGTTCCGGCGACCATTTTATTACTTAATTATCTGCCTTCCAGTGCGCTGGTGGCTTATGCAGTTAATATTGGCGGCTTTGGCTTCGCTTTGGGGTCTATGGCCAATTTAATCGCGCTGAGAATGGCGGGTGAACCGGCCATCTGGCTAAAATTCCATGCATATTCACTGCCATTCTTATTCTGGAGTGCATTGGTCGGCTGGCTGTTATTAGCGTTCTGAAAGAAGGATAGCCACTTTATTGGCTCAGAGAGTAAATCTATGCCAATAAGTGACTCAATGCGCTTAGAGAAAAATAGCCAGTAAAAAAGCCATCACAATAATCAGCGCGATAAAGGCCAGTGATGGCTTTTGCAACAAAGTTTGTAATGACTGTGGCAGGGCGACAATCAGCGGGTTAATCAACGGTTGAATGGTTTTTTGATCTTCGGCTAAGTGCTGGGCGGCACTCGCCCGGTCTAATCGGGCGGCAAACAAGACATTAATGATGTCGTTTAACTGCGCTTGCGTTAGCGGTGTGGTTGGGCTGGCCTGGAAACGATTCTGACTATAATCAATCAATAGCTGCTGTTCCTGCGCATCGGCGGGCTGTTTCAGCGCCGTTTGCAGGTTAATCAGTGTCGGTGCGGTTTGCTGGCTGAGGGCCACTTTGACCTGCAAAAACTGGCTGAGTATTTGGAAATGGCGCGCGGGCAGCGGGTCATTGCTTTTCACTCCCACCATATCAAAGAGTGCTTGCCAAATTTTGGCGGGTTGCTCGCCGGTTGCTGCACTGAGTTTAGCCACCAACGATTGAATATGCTGATGTTCGGCAGGTAACAATGGCCTGTCAGTTATCGTTGTTAACTGGGGCTGGGGAATATTCAGCGTACCGGATTGCAGTAATACCAACACCTGTTGCAACTCAGCATGGCTTAATTGACTTAACACTGTATGACCAAACTGCTGACGGATAAAATCGCTCACCGCCTGGCGGTTATTGCCTTGGGGCAACAACTCGGTAAGCTGTTGGCGTAGCTGGTGATTGGCATGGTTTTCCTGAGCCTGAGACAAGCGAGTTTGCAGTAACTGCTCGGCTGGTTGGAAGTGGCGAGCCAGTAAATCACTGGTGCTGCTAAGGGATAAATCATGGCGCAACCCCGCCCAAATTTCGGCAGATTTTATCGGGCTAAGTGCCATGATCCGCACTATTAGCTTTTCCAACGTGGTGCGCTGTGCCGGGGTCAGCGCCCGCTCTTCCACTTGGCCCGCAGAGGGCAATTTGGTCGGTGCAATATTACTGCCATTGGTAATGGAGGCACCTGGGCTGTTCAAAGGTTGCATATAACCTGTCCTTCGCAGTGGAGGCGATAGTGTGGAAGATTCATCGGTGATCCGCGGGTAAACGCAGGTTGCTGGTATAATACCATGTGGGCGACCCATATGCCTTTGTAATGAAATGTCACTTTGGCTGATTGTTTAGGTTCAAAGATTGATAATCTAAATTATGCCGCTAAGATGGGCGCTCAACCTTGAATAGCATTGAGTTAACAATGCCAAGGATAATTTATTCGATGCAAGGTTGATCATGAATATCGTTGAGTGCGGATAGGGTTAAATAGGGATAATGTTTAAACGACAACGCGCCGCAAAGTGGTTCCTCTGTCTGGCTTGCCTGGTCATACTGGTTTGTATGACGCAACGCATTGCCAGCTTGCACGCGTTGGAAAAAAGTTTGCTTTTGCCATCATCATCACAGGTTGTTGCCGATGCAAACGACGCCCCAACCCCTTGTGAATTAAGTGCCAAATCCCTGCTGGCATCACCTCCCGTTCTGTTCGAATTAGCCATTTTCTCTCTGGGCTTATTGCTGCTGTTATTGGTACCCATCATACCCGCCAGCATGCGGTTCCCTCCGCCCAGAGTCATATCACCCAGCGGTTTGAGGGTGCATTTGCGATTATGCATTTTCCGGGAATAGCACAACAACTCCCTATGTTGTTGTAATTAATCTATTTCTGGAGAAAGACAATGCTCAATTTAAGCAAGACAGCTTTGTTCTGTCTGTTGCTGCTATGGATGCCCACCCTTTGGGCAGCAGATAGCGGCTGGCTGGTCAGTGCGCAAAATGACCATGCCAAGGTTCGAGTCCGTGCCGAGCCTTCTGTCGGTAATGAAACCCGTATGTTACTGAGCGTTCAGCTGGAAAAAGGCTGGAAAACCTATTGGCGCTCGCCGGGAGAAGGGGGCATTGCACCCGCTATTACCTGGTCGCCACCTCTTGAAACCGTAAAATGGTACTGGCCGGTACCGCAACGTTTTGATGTGTCTGGAATTTCTACTCAGGGCTATCATGAACAGGCCGTTTTGCCAATCGTGATTTCCGGTAAAGCCCCCACAACACTCAGCGGAACATTAACCCTGTCGACATGCAGTAATGTCTGCATTTTGACTGACTACCCATTTAGCCTGGATATGTCTGCGGCAGTCAGCGCTGAAAACCAGCAGCAATTTGAACACGATTTTGCCCAAGCGATGGGGCAAGTGCCGATTGCCAATGCATTGACCCCGCAAATTCAAGCGGGTTTTAGTCAGGGAGAAGTACAAATTCTTGCTCTGCGTGATGAAGGTTGGCAGCAGCCAGAACTGTTCTTCGACACCCTCGAAGATGTCGACCTCGGCAAACCGGTCGTCACGGTGCAGGGTAATCAACTCTCCGTGCGGGTGCCGGCTACCGATGGCTGGGGGGAGGGAACAGGCAATCTGAGCGGTAAGTCGCTGACTCTGGTGATAGCGGATGGTGGGCTGGCGCAAGAGGCGACGGTGACTATCGGATCCGCGCTAACGTTACCGCAATCTAGCTCCTCGTTTTGGTCGTGGATTCTGATGGCGCTGGCGGGTGGGTTAATCCTTAACCTGATGCCGTGTGTGCTGCCGGTATTGGCGATGAAGCTTGGTTCCATTCTGCAAACTGAGCATCAAACTCGCCGTCAGGTACGCTGGCAGTTTCTGGCCTCGTCTGCTGGGATAATCACCTCCTTCTGGCTGCTGGCCTTGCTGATGACGCTCTTGCGACTGGGTAATCATGCGCTTGGCTGGGGGATCCAGTTCCAAAATCCGTGGTTTATCGGTTTTATGGTCTTGGTGACCGCACTCTTTAGCGCCAACCTGTTCGGGCTGTTCGAGATTCAGCTCTCTTCATCATTGAATACCCGCATCGCCGCCCCACGCATTGAAAAAACGGGCGCTCGGGGGATGGCGGGCCACTTTGGGCAAGGCGCTTTGGCGACTTTGCTGGCAACCCCGTGTTCTGCTCCCTTCCTTGGTACCGCCGTGGCTTTCGCACTGGCGGCCCCAATGCCCGCGCTGTGGGGGATTTTTACCGCGCTCGGGGTGGGGATGAGTTTGCCGTGGTTGGCAGTCGCCGCGTGGCCGAAACTCGCGTTGTGCCTACCGCGCCCCGGCCGTTGGATGAATCACTTGCGGATCGCCATGGGCGTACTGATGCTGGCGTCCTGTCTGTGGTTACTTAGCTTGATGATCAGTCATATCGGCCTGCAAACTGCCATTATCATCGCCGGAATAGTCTTGCTGGCATTACTACTGGCTATTGGCAGACGTTACGGCGCTCGCATTGCCGCGATAGTCAGTTTAATCGCCGTGCTGATTGTTGGGGGATTACTGCTGGTGGGGTCATTAACCGCAGATTTATGGCGCAAACCGCTGCATGACAATATCCCGTGGCAGCCATTAACCGAAACAGCCATTAAAAAGGCGTTGGCCGAACATAAACGCGTGTTTGTCGATGTCACCGCCGATTGGTGTGTGACTTGCAAAGTTAACAAGATACACGTGCTGATGCGTGATGATGTGCAACAGGCTTTGCAAGCGCCGGATGTGGTGGCGTTACGCGGAGACTGGACGCGTCCTTCTGCGGATATCACCGCTTTTTTACGTGAACGTGGCAGTGTTGCCATTCCGTTCAACCAAATTTATGGGCCGCAGCAACCGCAGGGAGTGGTACTTTCTCCGCTGCTGGACAGTGATGTTCTGCTCAAAGTGTTGGCCGATGCGAAAGGAAATAAAAAATGAGAATATTGACTGTATTACTGTTTGTTATGTTTTCGAACCCTCTATGGGCGGCGGCTCCCTTCACCCCTGAACAGGAAGTTCGCATTAAAGAACTGATCCGTGAAACGCTAATCTCTAATCCAGATATTCTGGAACAAGCGGTCAATGCCTGGCAGCAACAGGCCAATGAAGCACAAGGGCAACAACTGAGTCAGTTTATCGCGGCGAATAAACAAGCCCTGTATCAAGATCCCGGCAGCCCGCGTTTTGGCGCGACGGCACCGCAACTGACCCTGGTTTCTTTCACCGACTACAATTGTCCATTCTGTAAAACATTTGACCCATTGTTGGAAAAGTTAGTCAAAGAGTACCCGCAGGTGGCGGTGGTGATAAAACCATTGCCATTCAAAGGGGAAAGCTCGGTGACCAGTGCGCGATTGGCATTGACTCTGTGGCAACAGCACCCGGAACAATGGATGGCTTTTCATCAGCGTTTGATGGCGAAAAAAGGCTTCCACGATGCGAGCAGTATTGCCGCTGCACAGAAAAAAACCGGGGTGACACCGGCTGCGCTAAGTGAGCAAAGTCTGAATGTGCTGCGCTCCAATTTGAAGTTGGCCGACCAACTGGGTATTCAGGGCACCCCCGCCACCTTAATTGGTGACCAGTTAGTACCGGGCGCGATTTCTTATCAAGAATTGGAAGAGATAGTGAAGCAACAACTGGCACAGGCGGGTAAATGAATCGCTTAAAGCGCTGGGGCAAAGAACTGATGGTTCTATTGCTGCTGGTGGTGGCGGTTTCAGTGGCAATGGATTGGTTGCGTAGCCCGCAAGCGCCTGCAAATTGGCCAGATACACCACGGCAAACGCTGGCGGGAAAAGTGGTTTCGTTATCCGAAATGAGTCAGGAAAAACCGCTACTTATCTATTTCTGGGCGACATGGTGTGGTGTGTGCAAATTCACCACTCCCAGTGTCAATCAGTTGGTGCAAGAGGGTGAAAATGTCCTGACCGTGGCGCTGAAGTCAGGAGACTCCGCACAAGTTGGGACTTGGCTGCGTAAAAAAGGTTACCAGTTGCCGGTGATAAATGACCCGCAAGGTGAGTTATCCGCCCAGTGGCAAATTAATGTCACACCGACCGTGGTTATTCTCTACCAAGGCAAAATGGTACAACACAGCAGCGGCTGGACCAGCTATTGGGGGATGAAACTGCGCCTGTGGCTGGCGTCCTTCTGACGTAATATTTTCCTGATAATATTTTCTCATAGATAGCCCAGTGCCATTAGGCTGGGCTTTTTTCTGCCCCGCACTCCCTGATAGCGGCACTTAGCCGGGTTATTCCTTGAGTTATCAATTCTGGGGAGTTGGCGGCAAAATTCAAACGCAAGGTAAACTCCCCGTAAGCTTCCTGGGTGTGAAAACCACCTCCTTTGGCAAAAGTCACGCCCGCTTGCCACGCCAGCGGCATCAGTTGAGAAATTGGCTTATTTTCAGGTAGTTGCAGCCAGATAAATAACCCACCATCAGGTATTTCAAACTGACAATCCGGCGGTAATGTCTGGGTGAGAGCCTCAACCATCACATCACGATGCTGACGATATAAACGGCACGCCCGCCGTAGCTGTTTGTCATATCGCCCGACGGTAACGAAGGCATCCAGCGCCCGCTGAATCAGGTTCGAACTGGTGAAACTATCTACATGTTTTAAACGTGCCAACTGCGTGTAGTGAGGTTGGTCAGCAACCAAATAACCAATACGCATGCTGGGCAGCAACATTTTGGAAAAGGTGCTGACATAGATAACCTCGCCCGGTGCCGCCAGTGAACGCAATGAAGGCAGTTTTTTGCCGCTGTAGCGCAAATCCCCGACGTAATCATCTTCAAGAATCGGCACTCCGGCGGCTCGTGCGATGTGCAATAGCTGATGGCGACGGCTTTCACTCAGACAGCGGCCCGTCGGGTTATTAAAATTAGGAATGCAATAAATAAGTTTGGGTTGATGCTTAACCAATAGCGCAGGCAGCGTATCCAATTGCATGCCCTGCTGATCACTGGGTAGTGCAACAACATTCACTTTATGTAGGCGAAACAGGGCAATTGCTTCGGCATAAGTAGGTTCTTCTACCAACACGGTATCACCTGGGGCCAATAATGATTGGCTCACCAAACTGATGGCGTGTTGCGAACCATTGGTTATTAGCAATTGCTCTGGGCGTGTCGCGATTCCCTGCGCAGAAAGAATGCGGCTCAGGGTATCGCGCAGCGGGTAATAACCGCAGTAATCGCCGTAACTGAATGCCTCCTCAGCATGACGCCGCAATATCGATTGCAGAATCTGGCGGAATTCATCCAGTGGAAAAATCTTTGGGCTGCCAATGCCCGCAGCGAAATTGATGGTGTCTGGGGGGAGGGGAATATCAGCATAACCGTCCAGCCGTGAAGTCACGGTGGTAAAACGGTCGAGTGGGAATTCCCCTGGTAATAGCGGCTGTGGCTGACTTGGCGGTGGCGAGAGATGGCGAACATAGGCACCGCTGCCGCGTCGTTGTTGCAAAAAACCTTTAGCTGCCAACTCGGCGTAGGCGTTATCCACCGTTAGGCGGCTGACGGACAATTCTGCTGCCAAAGTACGGGTTGACGGCAATTTATCCCCATCAGCAAAGACGCCACTGAGAATAGCCCGCCGCAGTGCTTCTTCAATTTGCAGATACAGCGGAATGTCTTGTTGGCGATCTAAGGGAATATGCATGTGATAACGCCAAAAGTGGCTCAGGCTAGAAATGATACTTTTACTATACCCAATGCCAACAAGGCTTCAAGCAAGAAAAAGTGGCCTGCATCAATCAGGAGGGAAGTGGCTCTGGTGGCAAAAAAATGGCGGAGTAAAATTGCCTTAAATTAAGCAATGTCGTCAATCTAATGAGGCTGTTATGGCAATGCCGGCGGGATTACCCCCATCTATAATTCGTGCTCCGCTGGTGGGAAGCGGTTTTTTGACCGGTAAACGGCAGGGGTATGTGCTGGCGCTTATCAGTGCCATGTTATTGGGTTTTACCGGGATTATTATCCGCATTCTCACTGCGCATTATCATTTGCCGACTTCAGTCTTAGCTTTTTGGCGGGCAGGGTTGGTCGCCGCCGTTCTGTTGCCTATTTTATTAGTGATCAAGCCTGAGTGGGCCAAATTACGCCGCGATCAGGTCAAATTCTATTTGGCTTATGGCCTGTTGCTGGCGGTATTTAATGGCTTATGGACAGAATCTGTGGCGTTAAACGGCGCATCGATATCCACCATTTTGGTGTATTGCTCGGTAGGTTTTACTGTTTTTCTGGGCTGGATTTTTTATAACGAATATATGGGTTGGCGTGAGTTCTTCGTTATCGTGATTAGCATGGTGGGCTGTTTTCTGGTCAGCGATGGGGTGAATATCACGGCGGCAGATTTTAATTTTGTGGGTTTATTCATTGGATTGGCGTCGGGAATTGGTTACAGCTTTTATACTCTGGCCGGGCGAATTGCCACGGAGCGCCGTTACCCTGTGTGGAATACCATTTTATATGTGTTTGGACTTTCCGCTGTGTATCAATTGATATTTAATCAACTGTTGTTGTGGTTCCCAATACAGGGGTTACAGCAGATGGTGGGAAATCTGTTCTTTTTATCCATCGGGACAGAAGGTGTGCAATGGTCTGGCTGGTGGTTATTGCTGATTCTGGCCGCTGGCCCGACATTACTGGGCTTTGGTCTGTTTAATCTGAGCTTGAAAACGCTCCCGCTGGCCGTCGCCAGTTTAATACTCACCCTGGAATTGGTGTTCACCGCTGTAATTGCTTATTTTCTATTGGATGAAATCTTATCGGCTGCGCAATTACTGGGCAGTGCATTGGTTTTATTGGGCGTATTAATGCTACATAGAAAAGATAATACTCAGGGTGAGATAGCAACAGCGAGTAATAGTGTTATCTCACCCTGAGAGTGTTTATTACGCGGTTTTTCGACGTAATGGTGTGCGCAGACGTTGCGCTAATATCACCCCTGCGAGCGTAATTCCGCCGCCAATCAGATGGTAACTGTGCAACTGTTCATGCAGGAAAGTCACGGCGATAATGGCGGTAAACACTGGCGTCAGGTTCATAAATATCGACGCGGTATTTGCCCCCAGTCGCATGACGCCGTGAATCCATAAATAAGGCGCAATAATAGAAGCGGGAATGCCGGCAAATAATACCAGCGGGATATTCTGTGCCGTTAATTGAACATCCGCGGCCAACAGGAAGTTCGGTAATAACAGCACCACACCAAAGACAATTTGCATATATAGGGATTGCCAGTTAGGTAATTGAATCGCCCAGCGCTTGGTTAACACCCCGTAGAGAGCATAGGCTGCCGAGGCACCAAGCATCATCAATTCACCTTTGCCGATGCCATGTTGCAGCAATTGCGCCGGGTTACCCGCGCTGACCAACCACACCAATCCCCCTAATGACAATACACTGCCCAGCGCAATCCCGACGGTAGGCGCCACACGTAGCACCACAATGCTAATAAGCACGGTTAATAATGGAATTAACGAACTGAGTATTCCCATAAACAGGGCGCTAACACTGTGGGCAGCGTAATAAGCCAGGCTTTGGTACAGCACCATCCCCAATAACCCCAGAATCATCAGTTTCCACCAATAAACGCGGATTGCCTGCCAGTTGCGGATAACGCCCATTAGCAAAAATGGCGTTAGGGTCAGTAATGCCAGTACCCAGCGATAGAAGGAGATTGCCGCCGGATCAATAGCGGTGGCGGAGACCTTGCTGACCACGGCATTAATTGACCAGATAATCACCGCAAATAAGGGGAATAACACATTCATGCACATAATTCTCATTGAGATACTAATGCGGTGCAGTGTAACGCTGTCTGATTTATTCTATATACTGATAATCAGACAATCGTTGCCGTGATTAAGACAACTTTAAACGGGCAGAGCTGTAGGCCGCAGGGTATGAATGACGATGATAAAACCTAATCTCCCGATGGTCGCGGCCACCGCGCCGCAGAATCTCTCTTTCCGCTGCGAGATATACAATGCCAATACTGAATTTCTGCCCCATACCCATTCCTATGGGCAATTGATATGTGTGAAATCGGGTGTACTGGCCATGAGCATTGGCGGGCAGCGCTTTTTGGCTCCGCCTGAATTCAGTGTCTGGATCCCCGCTGGCGTCGAACATTCCAGTTATAACCGTAAATCAATGCATTTTCGCGCTATCGATATCGCGTTAGAACACTGCAAAGAGTTACCCACCTCAGCTTGTCTGATTAATGTCAGCCCGATTTTTAATGCCATCGTGGAGGATTGTTTCGCCCGTGGTTTATTAATGCCGCAAAGCGAACAAGATTTGCGCTTAAGTCTGGTGCTGATTGATCAGCTCAGAGTCTCACCGGTGCAGTGCACCTATTTGCCGACCTCACAAGATAAGTTGCTATCGCCCATTTTGGCAGCGCTGGAACGCTGTCCATCAGACAATACCTCGCTGGCAGTTTGGGCCAAACGGGTCTATACCACTGAACGAACCTTATCACGCCGTTGCCAGCAAGAGTTAGGTATGGCATTTAGTGAATGGCGGCAACGTTTGCGTTTTTTACATGCAATTTCGCTACTGGAACAGGGGAGAACGGTGCAAAGTGTGGCACTTGATGTAGGCTATAGTTCAGCGTCAGCTTTTATTACCATGTTCCAGCAAATTTCGGGGACGACACCAGAGCGTTTTCGTCGCACCAATCCCCTTCCTCCTTGAGGCCGCAGAGGGTTGGCTACGTTTACGCACCCGAATCACTGACTTGAGTCAGCTCATCGGGGTTTATTCGCTTGCCGCCTACCTGCAACTTCAACGATTTTGGGGATATACTAAGCGCCCTGTTTTTCATCTGTAAGGCAGCAAGCTGCCGGAGAACAAAGTGAAAATTCTGGTTGATGAGAATATGCCATACGCCGATGTGCTATTTCAGCGGTTAGGTGATGTGCAGGCAGTGCCGGGGCGGCCAATCCCCCTTGATGCGCTGGCTGGTGCAGATGCGTTGATGGTGCGCTCGGTCACCAAAGTGAATGAGGCCTTGTTGCAAGGCACGTCAATTCGTTTTGTCGGCACCGCGACCGCGGGCACTGATCATGTCGATGATAACTGGCTGCAACAGCAGGGCATTGGCTTCTCCGCCGCACCCGGCTGTAATGCTATTGCCGTGGTGGAATATGTTTTTTCTGCGCTGATGATGATGGCCGAACGCGATGGCTTCCAACTGCGTGATAAAACAGTTGGTATCATTGGTGTGGGGAATGTGGGATCACGGCTGAATGCTCGCCTGCAAGCTCTTGGGGTACGGACTCTTCTGTGTGACCCACCACGCGCGGATCGCGGTGATAACGAAACATTTTGGCCGCTGGAAAAGCTGGTACGCGAGGCTGATGTTCTCACCTTCCATACACCGCTGAATAAAACCGGCCCTTACCAAAGCTTGCATATGGCAGATGATGAACTGCTGGCAGCTTTACCCGATGGTCGCATTCTGATTAATGCCTGTCGCGGTGCGGTGGTTGATAACACCGCACTGCTCCGTGCGCTGGAAAAGGGCAAAAAGCTCAGTGTAGTGCTGGATGTGTGGGAACCAGAGCCAGAGTTATCTTTGCCGTTATTGGCTCGCGTTGATATCGGGACACCCCATATCGCCGGATACACATTGGAAGGCAAGGCGCGCGGTACAACTCAAGTGTTTGAAGCATTTAGTCAATATTTGGGTCAGCCACAATCCGTTGAGCTTGCCAGCTTATTGCCACAGCCCGAATTCAGCCAGTTACGGCTAAATGGTGAGTTAGACGAAGGCAAATTAAAACGATTGATGCACTTGGTGTATGATGTGCGCCGCGATGATGCGCCGTTACGGCGTGTTGCTGGTCAGCCGGGCGAGTTTGACCGCCTGCGTAAGCACTATCAAGAGCGGCGCGAATGGTCATCACTTTGTGTGCAGTGCGATGATGCTGCCAGTGCTGAGTTGTTGCAAAAGTTAGGGTTTAGCACTCAATTACTCTAAGCCGCTCTATAGATTAATCATGATGGAATATCAGGCGGTATTTTGCCGTCTGAGGTTAATGACAAAGCTATTGATCGCTTAGTGAGTGAAGGGTTGACCGTACCTAGGGGCGCTTCGACGGCTTACGCCGTTACGACCCCATCGGCACGTTTCCCCTTCATTTAACTTTGTCAGCAGTTTGAGGCGGTATTTTACCGCCTTTGTCTTTGTATAAATCCTTGTAATTTAATGAACTTTAGTGGAGAAAACCAACATGTCTGACGGCTGGAATATAGCTCTGTTAGGAGCAACGGGCGCAGTAGGTGAAGCTTTGCTGGAGCTGTTAAATGAGCGCCAGTTCCCGGTTGGTGAATTGTATCCTCTGGCCAGCGAGCGCAGTGCTGGTGCGACTGTGCGCTTTAACGGTAAAAGTGTGCTGGTTGAAAATGCCGCAGAATTTGACTGGTCACAGGCGCAACTGGCTTTCTTTGTCGCTGGCCGTGAAGCTTCACAGCAATACGCTGAAGAAGCGGCAAATGCTGGTTGTTTGGTTATCGACAGCAGTGGCTTGTTTGCCATGGAACAGGATGTACCGCTGGTGGTGCCAAGTGTGAATCCTCAAGTGCTGGCGGAGTACCGCAACCGCAATATTGTGGCGGTCGCCGATAGCCTGACCAGCCAGTTATTGACGGCGATTAAGCCGCTAACCGAACAGGCCGGTTTGTCCCGTTTGCATGTTACCGCGCTGATTTCGGCTTCCGCTCACGGTAAAGCCGCAGTGGATGATCTCGCCGGGCAAAGCGCCAAGCTGTTAAATGGTATCCCTGCGGAGCCAGGTGTTTTCGCTAAGCAATTGGCATTTAACGTTTTACCGCTGCTGGCTGATGAAGAAGGTAGCGTACGTGAAGAACGCCGTTTAGTGGATCAGGTGCGTAAAGTCTTGCAAGACGAGGGGTTACCTATCTCCGTGAGCTGTGTACAGTCGCCCGTATTCTACGGCCAGGCACAAGTGGTTCATTTGGAAGCCTTACGCCCAATCGCCGCGGAAGAAGCCCGCAGTGAGCTGGAAAGTTGCGACGATATCCAGTTATCGGAAGAAGATGATTACCCAACACAAGTGACTGATGCTTCTGGCAGTGATGTTTTGAGTATTGGTTGTATCCGCAATGACTATGGTATCCCCGAAGTGTTGCAATTCTGGTCGGTGACCGACAACATTCGTTTTGGCGGTGCGCTGATGGCCATTGAAACGGCGGAGCGCCTGTTGCAGGAGCAACTATACTGATGTCCGAACTTGAGTTGACTCAGCCAGAAAATACCGTGGCTGAGGCTGCGGGGATTAAAATCGCGCTGGGTATTGAATACAACGGCAGCCGTTATTTCGGTTGGCAGCGCCAGCAAGAGGTTGCCAGCGTACAGGCTTGTCTGGAGGCCGCACTGTCAAAAGTCGCCAATGAGCCTATCGGCGTATTATGTGCCGGACGGACAGATGCCGGGGTGCATGCGACGGGGCAGGTAGTTCATTTTATCACCACGGCCGAGCGCAAAGATGCCGCCTGGACGATGGGCGTCAACAGCCATTTACCGCCTGATATTGCGGTTCGTTGGGTCAAAACAGTTGATGATAGTTTTCATGCCCGTTTCAGTGCCACGGCTCGACGCTATCGTTATATTATTTTTAACCATCGCTATCGGCCAGCGGTTTTGGCGCAAGGGGTCACCCATTGTTACATGCCGCTGGATGCCGAAAAAATGGAACAGGCTGCGCAATGTTTGCTCGGTGAACATGATTTTACTTCGTTTCGTGCGATACAGTGCCAGTCCCGTACACCCTGGCGAAATGTAAAACATGTCAAAGTTACCCGACATGGCGCGTATATCGTGGTAGATATCAAGGCTAACGCATTTGTTCATCATATGGTGCGCAATATTGTCGGTAGCCTGATTGAGATTGGTTGCGGTAATCAGAGTGTCACCTGGATGGCCGAGTTACTGGCGCTGAAAGACAGATCGCGTGCGGCGGCAACCGCGAAAGCAGAAGGGTTATATTTAGTCTCGGTTGACTATCCTGAGCACTTTGCTCTACCCAAAACGCCATTGGGGCCGCTTTTTTTAGCTGACGACTAATATTATTGCCTTATTTTTATGCAACAACATGTATTAGGCGGATGAATCACTTGGGGCTAAGGAATACCTAAGGAAGTTCAGTTAAGCTCGCAGAGATTAGGCCCGTTTACCTTCGAGAGTATTTATGGAATTTATACGTTTCGTTATTGATTTTATTTTGCATATTGATGTGCATTTGGCAGAACTGGTAGCACAGTACGGCATCTGGGTTTATGGTATTTTATTCCTGATTTTATTCTGTGAAACCGGGTTGGTGGTAACGCCATTCTTGCCGGGCGATTCTCTGCTGTTTGTGGCCGGTGCATTAGCCTCATTGCCTTCCAATGACATCAATGTTCACATTATGGTTGCTCTGATGGTCACGGCCGCGATTTTAGGTGATGCGATTAACTACACCATTGGGCGAATATTCGGTGAAAAGTTATTCAGTAACCCGGACTCCAAAATTTTCCGTCGTAGTTATCTGGATAAAACCCATCAGTTTTACGAAAAACATGGTGGTAAAGCGATTATTTTGGCGCGATTTGTTCCGATTATTCGTACTTTTGCGCCGTTTGTTGCGGGTATGGGCAAAATGTCCTATCGCCATTTTGCCGCTTATAACGTGATTGGAGCGTTGGTATGGGTGCTGTTATTCACTTATGCTGGCTACTGGTTTGGTAACATGCCTTTTGTTCAGGATAATCTGAAATTGCTGATTGTTGCCATTATTGTGGTGTCAATTTTGCCGGGCGTATTCGAGGTTTGGCGGCATCGGCGGGCAGCAGCACGTCAGAAAAATCAGTAAAAATGTTACCTAAGCCGTGGGTTCGACCAGTTTTTTATCTACACTGTCGAACCAATATGGTTTAATGAGTCACATTTGTGGTCTGTTCCTGCGGACAATCCGAGTTAAGTGCCTTAGTTACGCCACATTGGCGTATATCTTAGGCATTTTTTATTGGAGTGTTTTCAGGGAGATGGTTAAAGCATGAACAGCGAACTGGCAACAGCCAGGTTCAAACAGAAAGGTCATCGATGAGCTGGATTGAACGAATTCTCAACAAAAGCAATATCACACAAACCCGTAAAGCGAGTATTCCTGAAGGGGTGTGGACGAAGTGCGACAGCTGCGGTCAGGTACTTTATCGTGCCGAGTTAGAACGCAATCTGGAAGTGTGTCCTAAGTGTGATCATCACATGCGCATGTCAGCCCGTCAGCGGTTACATATGCTGCTGGATGAAGGCAGTGAAGTGGAATTAGGTAGCGAACTGGAGCCAAAGGATGTCCTGAAATTTAAGGACTCCAAAAAGTATAAAGATCGCCTCGTTGCTGCACAAAAAGAGACGGGCGAGAAAGATGCTCTGGTGGTAATGAAAGGCACTTTGTGTGATATGCCGATTGTTGCCGCGTCATTTGAATTTGCCTTTATGGGCGGGTCAATGGCGTCAGTGGTCGGTGCTCGCTTTGTTCGTGCGGTAGAACAGGCACTGGAAGACAATTGCCCACTGGTGTGCTTCTCTTCCAGTGGCGGTGCCCGTATGCAGGAAGCATTGATGTCTTTGATGCAGATGGCAAAAACCAGTGCTGCTCTGGCTAAAATGCAAGAGCGTGGTTTGCCGTATATATCAGTGCTGACTGATCCGACTATGGGCGGTGTATCCGCCAGTCTGGCAATGTTGGGTGATATCAATATCGCTGAACCTAAGGCTCTGATTGGCTTTGCTGGCCCTCGGGTTATTGAGCAAACTGTGCGTGAAAAACTGCCGCCAGGCTTCCAGCGCAGTGAGTTCTTGATTGAAAAAGGCGCTATCGACATGATAGTTCGCCGCCCGGTTATGCGTCAGACGCTGGCCAGCATTTTGTCGAAATTGACCAATCAACCGCAACCAAAAGCGGATGATGCTAAGGCTGATGCGGCTGTGGCTGATAATCAGGCTGATGCCTGATTATCAGAACGGGTGCCACCCTGATAAGGTGGTACCCGGTTATCGAGCATTATCGCAACTTAAGCTTTATAGCTTTAAAAAGAAAATATATACCCAAAATAATTCGAGTTGCAGGAAGGCGGCAATTGAGTGAATCCCGATGAGTTGACGTTAGTCAATGATTCGGGTGAATGAAAGCAGTCAACGCACATGCAGCTTGAAGTATGATGGGTATAAAGGTCAGTGACGGGACTTATGAAAAACCATCAAACTCCCCAAGCCACGTCGCCTTTGGCCGCGTGGCTTTACTATCTTGAGCGTTTGCATTCTCAGCCAATCGAGCTGGGATTGGAACGTGTTAAACAGGTTGCTGAGCGTTTGGACTTGCTTAAACCTGCCCCTAAAGTCTTTACCGTTGCCGGAACCAATGGCAAGGGCACCACCTGTTGTACCCTGGAATCAATTTTACTGGCAGCGGGTCTGCGGGTCGGAGTTTACAGCTCACCTCATCTTTTGCGTTACACCGAGCGCGTTCGTATTCAGGGGCAAGAATTGCCTGAAGCGGAACACAGCCATTCTTTTGCTAAAATTGAAGCTGGGCGCGAAGATATCTCACTGACTTACTTCGAGTTCGGCACCTTATCTGCCCTGCAACTGTTTAAGCAGGCTAAGCTTGATGTGGTAATTCTGGAAGTGGGTCTGGGGGGGCGTTTGGATGCGACTAATATTGTGGATTCAGATGTTGCCGCCATTACCAGCATTGCGATCGATCACACCGATTGGCTAGGCTTCGACAGAGAAAGCATTGGCCGTGAAAAAGCCGGTGTCTTCCGTGCGGGTAAACCCGCAGTGGTGGGCGAACCTGATATGCCGCAGTCGATTGCAGATGTTGCGGCAACACTCGGTGCGCATCTGTATCAGCGAAATATTGCCTGGCAGTTCAGTCAGCAAAAACCTTCTGATCAACAAAAAAACAGCTGGAACTGGCAATGCGGTGATCGCCAACTGAACGATTTGCCGCTACCAAATGTGCCACTAGCCAATGCTGCTACAGCTCTGGCAGTATTGCATTATTCTGGATTGCCATTGAGCGAAGACGTGATTCGTCAGGGATTACAGGCCGCCAGTTTACCGGGGCGTTTTCAGATAATCAGTGAGCAGCCATTGTTGATTTTGGATGTGGCTCACAATCCGCACGCCGCGCGTTATTTGACAGATAAACTGGCTCAACTGCCCAAACAGGGCAAAGTGCGCGCGGTGGTTGGAATGTTATCGGATAAAGACATTGGTGGTACGCTGGCGTGTTTATCTGAGCAAGTCGATGAATGGTACTGTGCGCCGCTGGAAGGGCCGCGCGGGGCCAGCGCGGAGCAGTTAGCCGAGCATTTGGCGCAATCACGCCAGTTTAGTGATGTCGAAACTGCCTGGCGTCAGGCCATGCAGGATGCAGAACCACAGGATGTGGTCATTGTCTGTGGCTCTTTCCATACGGTTGCTCATGTTATGGCAGCAATGGATTTGTAACAGCTTGAGTTTATCAAGACATTGAAATGGGGAGTGCGAGTGGCAAGTAAGTTCCAGAACCGTTTAGTCGGGACCATAATTCTGGTGGCGTTGGGCGTGATTGTACTGCCGGGGCTACTGGATGGTAAAAAGAAGCATTATGAGGATGAGTTTGCTGCCATCCCATTAGTGCCAAAACCCGGTGATAGTCAGGAGATTGATGCGGTTCCACCGGTCAGTCAGCCCCTGCCTATTGCGCCGCCGGAAGGTGCAGCGCAAGCCGTGGCAGTCCCTAAAGATGATTCCGGCTCAGAGGCCGCTAATGATGCCGGTAACCTGCCGTCTGAACCGACTATCGTGGCACCGCCACCGGTACAAAGTAAGCCGGTTGAAGTGAAACCCGTCGAGAAGAAACCGGCTGAGGTTAAGCCCGCGCCAGTCGAGAAAAAACCGCAGGAAGTTAAGCCAAAACCTGAGGTTAAACCGCAAGTACAACCAGAAAACAAATCGGCTGTTGAAGAAAAAGCACCAGTGGGGCAGGCCTATGTCGTCCAACTGGGAGCGCTGAAAAATGCGGCCAAAGTGAATGAGATTGTTGCGACGCTGCGATTGTCAGGTCATCGCGCATTTACGGTGCCAGCGACGCCGGTTCAAGGCCAGATTACCCGCGTGTATGTCGGGCCTGATGCGTCAAAACAGAAACTGCAATCGGCCTTGCCAGAGCTTAATTCATTAAGTGGTCTGAATGGGCAGGTTAAGCCCTATGGTACGGGGCGCTAAAGTTTGATTAAAAGTTAAGACATCAGGGTGTATAGGGTTTTTCGCGTTAAGTTTGTGCGGCGATTGTTGTTTTTAAAATCGCCGCACTTTAATTTGTCGCCGGTAAGAATTCCTCTACGCAAACGTTTTCTTTTTCTGTTAGAATTCGCCGCGAACAGGATGCAGCGGCGATTTCGTCATTGGAATAGTCATGGTCTGGATTGATTACGTCATTATAGGGATTATCGGATTTTCTGCTTTAGTCAGCTTAATCCGGGGTTTTGTCCGTGAAGCATTGTCACTTGTAACATGGGGATGTGCGTTTTTTGTTGCCAGCCACTTTTACACTTACCTTGCTATCTACTTCACCCGCTTTGAAGATGAAGTGGTTCGCAACGGAATTGCTATCGGCATTTTGTTCATCGCGACATTGATCGTCGGGGCTATTGTTAACTATGTGATTGGTTCGCTGGTTGAACGTACGGGGTTATCAGGAACGGACAGGGTTTTGGGCATCTGTTTTGGTGCGCTGCGAGGCGTGTTGATTGTCTCGGCCATGTTGTTCTTTCTGGATACGTTTACCGGCTTCTCGCAGAGTGCTGATTGGAAACAGTCACAATTAATCCCGCAGTTCAGTTATATCATCAGGTGGTTCTTTGACTACCTACAGAGCACGTCGAGTTTCTTACCGAATCAATTACCGATTCGGAGCGGCTTATGAGGAAAAGACAACATGTGCGGTATTGTCGGTATCGCCGGTTTTGCACCGGTAAACCAGTCGATTTATGATGCGTTGACGGTGCTTCAGCACCGAGGCCAGGATGCTGCGGGCATCGTTACCATTGATGCCCATAATGGGTTCCGGCTGCGTAAAGCAAACGGCTTGGTGAAGGATGTATTTGAAACCCGGCATATGCTGCGCTTACAGGGGAATATGGGTATTGGCCATGTTCGTTACCCAACAGCAGGCAGCTCCAGTGCTTCCGAGGCTCAGCCTTTCTACGTTAACTCACCGTTTGGCATCACTTTGGCCCATAACGGTAATCTGACTAACGCTCACCAGCTGAGAAAGGAATTATTCGAAGTTTCTCGCCGTCATGTGAACACCACTTCTGACTCAGAAATTCTGCTGAATATTTTTGCCAGCGAATTGGACCGTTTCCAGCATTATCCGTTGGAATCTGACAACATTTTTGCCGCTGTTGCCGCTACACATCAATTGATTCGTGGTGCCTATGCTTGCGTCGCGATGATCATTGGTCATGGTATGGTTGCTTTCCGTGATCCTAACGGTATTCGCCCGCTGGTTATGGGGAAGCGCACTCTCGCTGATGGCCGTAATGAATATATGGTCGCTTCTGAAAGTGTGGCGTTGGATACCCTTGGCTTCGAATTCTTGCGTGATGTTGCTCCGGGTGAAGCGGTATATATCACCGAGAAAGGCCAATTATTCACTCGCCAGTGTGCTGAAAATCCGAAATACAATCCGTGCTTGTTTGAGTATGTTTATTTTGCTCGCCCCGACTCCTTTATGGATAAAATTTCTGTTTACAGTGCGCGTGTGCGTATGGGCCAGAAGTTAGGCGCAAAAATTGCCAAACAGTGGGAAGACCTGGATATCGATGTTGTGATTCCTATCCCGGAAACTTCCTGTGATATTGCGCTGGAAATCGCCCGTATTCTGGATAAGCCCTACCGCCAGGGGTTTGTGAAAAACCGTTATGTTGGCCGTACCTTTATCATGCCGGGCCAGCAGGAACGCCGTAAATCAGTGCGCCGTAAACTGAATGCCAACCGTGCAGAATTCCGTGATAAGAACGTGTTATTGGTGGATGACTCTATTGTGCGCGGTACCACGTCAGAACAGATCGTTGAAATGGCGCGTGAAGCTGGAGCGAAGAAAGTATATTTCGCTTCTGCCGCTCCAGAAATTCGTTTCCCGAATGTGTATGGCATAGATATGCCAAGTGCCAATGAATTAATTGCACATGGGCGTGAAGTGGATGAGATTCGTCAGTTGATCGGTGCAGATGCGCTGATTTTCCAGGATCTTACTGACCTTATCGAGGCGGTACGCGAAGATAACCCAGATATTACTCAGTTCGAGTGCTCAGTCTTTAACGGCGTTTACGTCACTAAAGATGTGGATCAAAGCTATCTGGAATATCTGGAATCGTTACGTAACGACGATGCGCAAGCATTACGTAGTCATAACGAAGCGGAAAACCTGGAGATGCATAACGAAGGGTAATTCACGGTTGTTTTAGTGAAAAGGTGAGAGTGAATCAAAAAGGTGCAACCAGCGTGCAGGCGCGGTGCGCCTTTTTTGTTGCTAACAGAACCCGGAATGATATGGCTAAATGAGCGGGTGGTAATTTGCTAATTGATCTCTGATACGGCAAAGTCTCGCCATATTTCTTTATGTTATGCTTAATTTATAAAGCATAAAGCCAGCTTGAGGGACTTTTCCATGAAACGACTTATTATCGGTATTAGCGGTGCCAGCGGTGCCATTTATGGTGTTCGCCTGTTACAGGTGTTACAGCAGGTCGAGGGCGTGGAAACCCACTTGATTCTTAGTCATGCGGCACGTCAGACATTAGCGCTGGAAACAGATTTCAGCGTCAAGAATGTGCAGGCGCTAGCGGATGTGGTGCACGATTCGCGCGATATTGCAGCTTGTGTCTCTTCGGGATCGTTCAAGACCTGTGGGATGGTTATTTTACCTTGTTCAATCAAAACGTTATCTGGCATTGTCCATAGCTATACCGATGGTTTATTGACTCGCGCCGCTGATGTCATATTGAAAGAGCGTCGCCCATTGGTGCTGTGCGTGCGCGAAACGCCACTGCATTTAGGCCATTTGCGGCTAATGCTACAGGCTGCTGAGTTGGGGGCGGTCCTCATGCCGCCGATGCCTGCATTTTATCATCGCCCACAGACTATCCAAGATCTGGTTGATCAGACGGTTAATCGGGTCATCGATCAATTCGATATTGAGTTGCCTGAAGATTTATTTACGCGTTGGCAAGGCGCGAGTTAACATTTATCCCTCAATTGATACATTTGTGCAACATCGCACTGAAATGGGGCGCATTATGCACCACAATGATGCTGTTTCAGAGTGCGTACTTGTTGCATAGATTTCGTATTCAGTTTTTGCCTACGACCCTATGCCTGCATTTAACGGTAATTATGCCTGTAAAGTGGTGATGACATTTGTTTTTCCTCCCAATGATTACTGGCACGATTACTGCAAATTGATTTATGGACGCTATGGGTTGTACAAAAACTAACGCGGTTTGCGGCATCGAAAATCAATTTGAGGGTTATGTATGAATAAGAAAATTTTGGTTCTGCCTCTCGTATTAGCATTGGCTGCTACCAGCACTGCTTTTGCTGCTATTCCTAAGGATATCAAAATTGGTACAGATCCAACTTATGCTCCTTTCGAATCAAAAAATGCCAGTGGTGAGCTGGTAGGTTTTGATATCGATTTAGCCAAAGAGTTGTGCAATCGGATTGATACCAAATGTACTTTTGTTGAAAGTGATTTCGATGCACTTATTCCATCGCTGAAAGCTAAAAAAATTGATGCCATTATCTCCTCACTTTCCATTACTGAAAAACGCCAAAAAGAAATTGCTTTCACCGACAAACTTTATGCAGCTAATGCCCGCTTGATTGCGCCGAAAGACAGCAAAATTGAGCCAACATTGGTGGCGTTGAAAGGCAAACGTGTTGGTGTATTACAAGGTTCGACTCAGGAAGCATTTGCAAATGCTGAGTGGCAGCCAAAAGGCATAGATGTTGTCGCCTATCAGAATCAGGATTTAATTTACTCCGACTTAAGTTCTGGTCGTATTGATGCTGCTTTTCAGGATGAAGTTGCAGGTAGTGAGGGTTTCCTGAAACAAGATGCAGGTAAGGGTTATGCCTTCGCCGGCCCATCAGTTAAAAATGATGAATTCTTTGGGGTAGGTACGGGTATGGGCCTGCGTAAAGATGACGCTGAACTGAAAGCCGCGCTGGATAAAGCCTTTGCAGAAATGCGCAAAGATGGCACCTACGATAAACTTGCGAAAAAATATTTCGATTTCGATGTTTACGGCGGTTAATTCCGTTTGCTGTAACGGCCTCTGCCTAAATAGGGCAGGGGCCGTTATGGGGCAATCCAAAGTCATTAACCAGACTCCTTACTCAGTAAAAGAGGATAACCCAGATGCTGGATGGATATTCCAAACTGATATTTGAAGGTGCGCTGGTGACGCTGGAGTTGGCACTGTGCTCAGTGCTGCTGTCAGTGATTATCGGCTTAATAGGTGCCGGTGGGAAATTATCGTCAAATCGGCTGTTATCTGGCTTATTTGAGTGCTATACCACGCTGATACGTGGCGTTCCTGATTTAGTTTTGATGTTGCTTATCTTCTATGGTTTGCAGATAGTCCTAAATAGCATTACTGAATCCCTTGGTTTTGCGCAAATCAATATTGATCCCCTCTCAGCTGGGATTATCACCCTCGGTTTTATCTATGGTGCTTATTTCACTGAAACATTCCGTGGCGCTTATATGGCGGTTCCAACCGGCCAGATTGAAGCCGCCAGAGCATTTGGTTTCTCTTCCAGCCAGATTTTCCGCAGAATTATGTTCCCTGCCATGATGCGTTATGCGCTGCCAGGCATTGGTAATAATTGGCAAGTTATTCTCAAGGCGACGGCATTAGTCTCTATTTTGGGATTGAATGATGTGGTTAAAGCCACCCAGTTAGCTGGAAAGGGCACTTATCAGCCATTCTTCTTCGCTTTGGTGGCGGGTGTGGTTTATCTCATTTTCACCACCTTATCCAATGGTGTTTTACTGTGGTTGGAACGGCACTATTCCCAAGGGGTGAAGAGGGCTGAATTATGATTGATATCTTACATCAATATTGGCAAGCCCTGCTTTGGAGTGATGGTTATCGATTTACCGGCATGGCTGTTACCCTATGGCTATTAATTAGCTCAGTCGTGATGGGCGGATTGCTGGCAATACCGTTGGCGGTGGCGCGTGTTGCCGAGCGGCGCTGGATTCGCTTACCGGTGTGGATATTTACTTATATTTTTCGCGGTACGCCATTATATGTGCAATTGCTGGTGTTCTATTCTGGCATGTACAGCCTGGAGATAGTCCGAGGCAACGATCTACTTAATGCATTCTTCCGCAGTGGATTGAATTGTACTATTTTGGCCTTGACGCTAAATACCTGTGCTTACACCACCGAGATATTCGCCGGCGCTATTCGTTCGGTGCCCCATGGTGAAATTGAAGCAGCAAGAGCCTATGGTTTCTCGCGCTTTAAAATGTATCGTTGCATTATTTTACCTTCCGCACTGCGTATTGCTTTACCCGCCTATAGTAATGAAGTTATTTTAATGCTGCATTCTACCGCGTTGGCTTTTACCGCCACGGTGCCAGATATACTGAAAATAGCGCGCGATATTAACGCTGCGACTTATCAACCGTTTTATGCTTTTGGTATTGCTGCCGTACTTTATCTGATTATCTCCTTTACGCTGATTAGCCTGTTCCGCCAGGCAGAGAAACGTTGGCTGGTACATATAAAACCTCAGGCATCGCATTAAGTACGGAGAACCTTATGACTGACATATTAGAATCTAAAAAAGTTGCAACCAAACTGTCTGTGACGGAATTGCATAAGCGCTATGGGGAGCATGAGGTCTTAAAAGGCGTTTCACTCTCAGCCAAAGCAGGGGACGTTATTTCCATTATTGGTTCGTCTGGATCGGGGAAAAGTACCTTTTTACGTTGTATCAATTTCCTGGAAAAACCCAGTGAAGGGTCGATCAGCGTCAATAATCAGGATATCCGATTGGTGCGCGATAAAGACGGGCAATTAAAAGTCTTTGATAAAAAAGAGCTGCAATTACTGCGCACTCGACTGACGATGGTATTCCAGCATTTTAATTTATGGAGCCATATGACGGTGCTGGAAAATGTGATGGAAGCGCCAGTCCAGGTATTAGGGCTAAGTAAATCAGTAGCCAAAGAGCGTGCTATCCGTTATCTGGATAAAGTCGGCATTGATGAGCGTGCGCGAGCCAAATATCCAGTACATCTTTCCGGTGGTCAACAGCAACGTGTCTCTATTGCGCGGGCATTGGCGATGGAGCCGGACGTATTGCTATTTGACGAGCCGACTTCTGCGCTCGACCCGGAACTGGTCGGTGAAGTTTTGCGAATAATGCAAAAACTGGCAGAAGAAGGGAAAACCATGGTAGTGGTGACCCACGAAATGGAGTTTGCCCGCCATGTTTCCAGCCATGTTATTTTCCTGCACCAAGGGTTAATCGAAGAAGAAGGCCCGCCCGCCGAGCTGTTTGGCCATCCTAAAAGTCCTCGTTTGCAGCAGTTTCTTTCTGGTGCATTGAAGTAATTTATTCCGATGAGATGAGCGTGATGTTCATCTCATCGTTATATCAATTCCCCGCAATATACTATTCCTTCTGCAAAATTATTTAATTCTGCAAGAACGGACTTGAAGCATAGATATTTTATGGAATGGGTTTGTGCAACACATTACGTAGCGCTTCTTCCAGTTCGAAATAACGGAAGGCAAAACCGGCTTCTTCCAAACGTTTTGGGATCGCCCGCTGCCCACCTAATACCATAGTTGCAGATTCTCCTAGCAATAAGCGAATTGCTGCCGCAGGAGTACGAATAACCGCAGGGCGATCTAATACCTCGGCCAGAGTGGCAATAAATTGCTCATTATGGACCGGATAAGGGGAAACCATATTAAATGGGCCGCTAAGGCCATCGGTGGTCAGTAAATAATGAATACCATGAATCATATCATCTATATGTATCCACGGCAGGTATTGGCGACCATCCCCGATCGGGCCGCCTAGCCCAAGACGCAACAGCGGTACCATTTTAGCTAATGCTCCACCATGTGGAGCCAATACGATGCCAGTGCGCAGTAGACAAACCCGAGTGTGCTGACTTGCAGCAGCTCTGGCGAGATTCTCCCAGCGCTCACATAACATATGAGTAAACTCATCATGAGGGACTTCATCTTCGGTAACCACGGCTTGCCCCTGGTCACCATAAAACCCGACGGCTGATCCTGAAATAAAGACGGCTGGCGGCTGACTACTGGCTCTAATTAATGTTGTCAGTCTTTCCGTTATTTGCCAGCGACTCTGACATAAGATCTCTTTCTGTTGCGGCGTCCAGCGCTTTTCCGCAATAGGTTCGCCCGCCAGATTGATAACGGCATCAAAATTATTGAGGTCATGTTGGTCATCTAATGTCGACCAGCAGGTGACTTGTGAACCAAGCACGTCTTTCGCCCGTTGGGGATCGCGGGTTAAAACTGTTATTTGATGGGCTTGCGATAAAAGGAAGGCGGTCAGACTGCGCCCGATCAGTCCTGTAGCTCCAGTGATTACAATACGCATAGCCAATCTCCGTATATGCCCTTCTGACTTAATGCTTACCTGCAACTCCACGTTCTTTGGGGATAGCGGTAGCCTGATTTCTTTTTTAGCATAGGTTATCTTGCGCTCTTCTCCCACGACGCTGAGCACATCCTGAGTGAAATTTTTAGCAAAATAAAAATAATAACTAAATAAATTTGCTGATCTATCCGATGAATACAGGATTGAATACTCGGCTATTACCCATTGCGTAGTTGAACGGTCAGGACTATGTACCTTATTGTTTCTGAACGCGAACAATGGTTATAAGTCTTACCGATGACGACAAAGCTCTGAATTCGCGATTTTCTGCTAGAGTCAATATACTCATCGGTATGGAAAAGAGGCCATCTGTCTCTTTCACCTTGTAATGTTGGATATTTTATAAATAAAAGTTGAGTATTTCATAAAAACTCACGGCGGCTTATAAATCCTCTGGTTGAGGTCAGCTTGCTGCCTCATTGTTGTCCATACACTTTTCAGGTGCGCATGAAGCTAAACATTGAAGTTAATTGTTCTTATGTGTGTGAACCCATACATAAGCAAGACGGTAGTTTATTAGCGGTAGAGCTATTGAGCCGATTTTCAGCTAAGTCGGTAGATTTACCCATCGATGTTGAAGATTTTATTAATAAATTGGATATCGATGGAAAGACCGATTTATTCCAGGATCAATTACGCGCAGTGAAAGTTTATAGCGAGTGGTTTATCACTCATAATGTTCTGCTTTCAATTAATATCGATTTTGACTTGGCAAGCGTGATTGTTACTGATGAGTCAACCCGTCTGATGCTTGACGAATTGCCTTTTTTACGCTTGGAAATAATGGAAACATTTTCCAATTTATCTGATGGAATGAATAATCCGCTGTTACGCGATATGGCTGAGCGCTATCCGCTATGGCTGGATGACCTTGGCAGCGGTGGCTCTACCTTAAATGCGGTCACTGCCAATATTTTCGAATATGTGAAAATTGATAAGCATTTCTTCTGGCAGCACAATAAGCATACCTTCCCGATTTTGATCAATAATATTAAGAAATACTGCCTCGGGGTGATTGTGGTTGGCGTAGAAAACCAGGATGAATCGGAGCAACTTAAAGGCAGTAATATTGATGCAATGCAGGGATATTTATTCAATCAGCTGACACTGGATGAATTGGTATCGCAATCTTTGCTTTAACACTCTCCCTCCCATCTTATCTTGCGCAATGCTGACATTATTCTTTTATGTCGGCATTGTATTTTTTACGATAAAAGTATTTTACGAAAAAATTTTCTTATGATAAATGGCGGCTTTTTCTCGGATTAATCTGACGTATTGGATGATAGAATAAAGCCTCATTGAGTTCTCACGACTTACTGCGGCGGCAGGTGTCGCCAGATTGACTGAAATTAGACCTAAGAGACGACGATACCATGAAGTTAATGTTTGCTTCTGACCTGCATGGGTCGCTACCGGCTACTGAAAAAACTCTGGAGATTTTTGACCGCAGTGGGGCGCAATGGCTGGTGTTATTGGGAGATTTACTCAACCACGGGCCACGTAATGCGTTACCGGCAGGCTATCAACCGGCAGCGGTTGCGGAATGTCTTAATCCCTATAAAAACCAGATTATTGCTGTGCGAGGTAATTGCGATAGCGAAGTCGATCAGATGTTATTACAGTTCCCTATCATGGCCGGCTGGCAACAGATTATTATGCCAGAAACACGTTTATTTTTGACGCATGGTCACCTTTATCATCCGGGGGCGCTTCCTCCGTTGCGTAAGGGGGATGTCTTAGTTTATGGTCATACCCATCTACCACAGGCAGAGTGGCAAGATGACGTCATATGCTTTAATCCCGGTTCAGTCAGCATTCCTAAAGGGGGATATCCGGCGAGCTATGGCATGTTGGATGGGGGAGTTTTACAGGTTCTGGCCCTACAAAATGATGAACCTGTCACCCAGTTGGTATTAAAAGACTAAATAATATAATGAGTTATAAACTCTTGATTAACAATTGCGCGTATCTAATCGCGCCCAGATAGAAGGTTTCAGAGGATGGTGGAGCAAAATCCAGCAGCAGTCATCGAGTGGGTTGATATTGTTGATGAGCAAAATGAAGTGATTGCTCAATGCAGTCGTCAACAAATGAGAGCTCAACGACTACGCCACCGTGCTACCTATATTGTGGTGCACGATGGAATGGGCAAAATACTGGTACAACGCCGTACTGAGAGCAAAGATTTCTATCCAGGAAAACTGGATGCGACGGCCGGTGGTGTGGTGCAAAGTGGTGAAAACTACCTTGAGTCTGCACGGCGTGAAGCGGAAGAAGAGTTAGGCATTGCTGGCGTGCCTTTTGCTGAACATGGTCAGTTCTACTTTGAAGAAGAGTGCTGCCGCGTGTGGGGGGCTTTATTTAGCTGCGTTTCCCATGGCCCATTTGCATTGCAGGCGGAAGAGATAGACGAAGTTCGTTGGATGCTGCCAGAGGAAATTACCGCGCGTTGTGACGAGTTCACGCCAGATTCCCTGAAAGCGCTATCGCTGTGGTTAACCCGTAATAATGAGCAGGATTACGGTAAAATTACACCGCGCGAAGATTAATCTCAGTCGGCGATAAAATGCCTGTAAATATAAATTGCACCCCAAATGCTGGATAATCATCTGGCATTTGGCGGTGTTTTTTATGGTGTATTCTCTGACGTTAATGTTTAACTCACATCCTGACATGTTCAATCAATGCTCTCAACTTGGGGGCCAAATTCTTCCGGCTAGGGAAATAGAGGTAAAATCCGGGAAATGTCGGTAGCCAGGCTTCCAGTATTGATACTAATTCACCGCGCTCGATATAAGGGCTGAAGGTTTCCTCCATACCCAGGGTAATACCACCGCCAGCGCAGGCGGTACGGATCATTATGCCCATATCGTTGGTTGTTACCTGTGGATTAACCGCCACATCAAATTGGAGTTCCTGCCGGGAAAATTCCCAGCGGTAAGGTGATGAGCCGGGTTCCTTGCGCCATCCGATACAGCGGTGATGAATGAGATCATAGGGATGCTGTGGGGTGCCATGCTGTTGCAGATACTGCGGTGACGCCACGGTTATCTGGCGCTGTTGCGCTGAAACCGGTACTGCAATCATATCTTTAGCAATGATTTCACCTAGCCGCACACCGGCATCGTAGCCCTGTGCCACAATATCAAATTCGCTATCTGTAATCGTGATATCCAATTCAATATGTGGATATTGCTCGATAAATGTCGCCAATAAAGGGCCAGCAATAAAGCGTTCGGCTATTGAGGAAACTGCCAGCCGCAGTTGCCCGCGAGGTTCACCTGCCAGCTCGGCAATATCAGCAACGGCTCGATTTAACTGGATTATCGCGGGTGCAACCTCAGCGTACAAGCGTTCACCGGCTTCAGTCAGGCTAATACTGCGCGTGGTACGGTTCATTAGTGAGATGTTGAGTCGGTCTTCCAGCCTGCGTAGGGCCTGACTGATGGCTGGTCGTGTCACCCCTAATCGTTCTGCCGCTATGCGAAAGTTGCGTGTCTCAACCACCATAACAAAAACATCCAGCGTATTTTTATCAAGCATCATTGGTTAGTTACTGTTACCAGTCCATGAAGTAGTGATGGGGTTATGTTTATAGTTTGGTCAGCATAAGATCACTTTCGACATCTTAACAGGAGTTTTTTATGTATAAGAAAGTGATTTTGATAACTGGCGCCTCAAGCGGAATTGGTGCTGGCATAGCTCGTGAACTGGCTGCGAGCGGCGCTATTTTATTACTGGGTGCCCGCCGTGTTGAACGCCTGAAAACCCTGGCAACTGAGCTTCGTTTTCGTGGTGCGGAGGTAGATATTCATGAGCTTGATGTGACTTGCCGTGAATCGATGCAGGCTTTTGCACAACGGGCATTGACAACATGGGGACGTATCGACGTGATGATCAACAACGCAGGTGTCATGCCGTTGTCACCCATGGCGTCACTCAAAGTGGATGAATGGGAGCGGATGGTTGATGTGAACATTAAAGGTGTATTGTACGGCATTGCTTCGGTGCTCCCATTCATGCTGGAGTGTAAAGCTGGGCACATTATCAATATCGGCTCGATTGGTGCACTTAATGTGTCGCCAACAGCGGCTGTTTACTGTGCAACAAAATATGCCGTTCGCGCGATATCAGATGGTTTACGTCAGGAGAACAATCAGCTACGTGTGACGTGCGTGCATCCTGGCGCGGTAGAAAGTGAATTGGCCGATACCATTACCGACCAAACTGCCGCCGAGGCGATGAAGAGTTTTCGCGCCATTGCGCTGCAACCGGATGCAATTGCGAGGGCGGTGCGTTATGTCATTGAACAACCGGAGGATGTGGATGTGAACGAGATAGTGGTGCGCTCCACGCGAGCAGCGCACTAACAGTAAAAAGCCCCTAAATGCAGGGGCTTCTTTTATGACTTAATTTACTGACTATCTAACAATAATCCCTAGCAGGATACCCAGAGCACCGAAGTCAGCATCACTAAACGTCGTGTTGGCGAATCCGATATCACCCAACACTGGCAGCAAGAATACTGGCAGGAAGGTAATCAGCAAGCCTTGAGCAAAGGCACCCAAGATAGCACCACGACGCCCACCGGTTGCATTGCCAAACACCCCTGCAGCAGCACCGACGAAGAAGTGAGGTACAACACCTGGGATGATTACGGTCATATTCATCAAATACAGCGCGAACATACCGATAAGGCCGGCAGCAAAGCTGCTCAGGAAGCCAACCAATACTGCATTTGGCGCGTAAGGGAACACGACCGGGCAATCCAATGCAGGTTTTGCATTTGGCACTAACTTGTCGGAAATCCCTTTGAAGGCCGGTACGATCTCGGCAATAACCATACGCACACCTTGCAAGATGATGTATACACCTGCGGCGAAAGTAATGGATTGCATCAGTGAGAACATAAACCAGTTTTTACCACCGCTCAGGCTTTTCACCACTTCCGGCCCAGCGAACAGGCAGGTGACGATGAAAATGATACACATGGTAAAGGAGATAGCGACCGGCGTATCACGCAAGAACAACAGACTTTTTGGCACATTCATGTCTTCAGTCGAATGTTCTTTATTGCCAAACTTACTGCCGATAAAGCCAGCTAATACATAAGACAGGGTTGAGAAGTGGCCGATTGCCACATCATCTGAGCCGGTAACTTTCTTCATGTAAGGATGGGCAATGGCTGGGAAGAATACCATCGCAACCCCCACGACCAGAGAACCGATCACAATCAGAGTCACACCACTAATCCCGGCGGTCGCCAGAATTACCGCTACCATCATCGACATAAACAGCGTGTGGTGCCCGGTCAGGAAGATGAATTTCCACGGCGTAAAGCGGGCAATCAGGATATTGATAACCATAGCGAAGAACATAATCATCGCCATTTCTTTACCGAAGCTCTTTTGTGCCACAGACACAATGGCTTCGTTATTCGGCACAACGCCCTGAATACCAAATGCTTGTTGGAAGATGTTGGCGAAATCACCTAAAGATGAAACCACCAGACCAGCACCGGCACCTAAAATCACAAAACCCATAATGGTTTTTACGGTGCCTTTAATGCACTCCGTGACCGGTTTTTTCTGTGCAATCAGGCCGATTAAGGCGATCAGACCAACCAGCACCGCTGGTTCGGAAAGAACATCACTCATTAAAAAGCGAAAGAAATCCATACCAGCCTCCAGTTACAAAGCGCCTAATTCGGTTAATGCTACAGACAAGCGCTCTTTCATGGCTTTCTTGTCGATCATATTGTCCAGTGCCACGATTTTTCCACCCACGGCCTGAGCAATTAATTGCTCGGCGATATCTTTAGTGCCGATGAAAATGTCACTGGGCGTTCCTTTGGCAGAACCGAGATCCACATGATCCACCTCTGCATTGACCGCCAATTCTTTCAGAATATTTTTGATGCTGATTTCCATCATCAGACTGGTACCTAAACCGTTACCGCAAACCACTGTAATTTTCATTTTCTTTCCCCTTGAAATTATTATCCGAACTCAATGCTGAGATTAATAGCGCGCAATGACGGATAAGATATCCTGCGGCGTTTTGGCATTAAGTAAGGTTTGTACATCGTTATCGTTATCGAACAACTGAGCGAGTTGAGAAATAGCCTCGATGTGGCTAGTACTGTCTGTCGCGGCTAACACTATGAGCAGTTTTACCGGATCGTTACCTTCAGCATTGAAAGTGACGCCCTCTGTGATGACGGTTAAGGCCAGAGAGAGTTTATTGGCACCTTCTTCCGGGCGGGCATGCGGCATGGCAATGCCCGGCCCAACAACATAGTAAGGGCCAATAGCCTCATGGGAGCGATAGATTGCCTCGACATAACGGGCTTCAATCGAGCCATTATCAATCAGTGGCTGACATGAAATCGCGATGGCATCACGCCAGTCTTTTGCCTGGCTGACGACTTGAATGACGTCTGGCGTTAACAGTGTTTTTAACATGATATATATGACTCCCGATGACTGTTAACGTGAGAGTAGATTTTTATCACTGGTATTAATGTGATGAATATCTCAATTGATAGCGCTACCTGATAGCGCTATCAAAATTTGTGATAGCGCTATCATTTGTCACACCAAGGGCTTTGGCTATCTCCAAATAAGCCATATACAATGCAATGTATTGTCGAGGGCCAGTGTGGGAAAGTTTTACTCAGACAAGAATTTTAATCAGGCAGGAAATCAGCATGGAAAAAACGCGCAAGCGCCGTAATACCGGGCGGGTCACTCTATCCGATGTGGCGAATTACGCCGGGGTAGGGTCGATGACTGTTTCCAGAGCGCTGCGAACGCCGGAGCAGGTTTCAGATAAGTTACGTGAAAAAATAGAACAAGCGGTTGAAACTCTTGGCTATATTCCCAACCGGGCTGCTGGAGCATTGGCCTCGGCTCACAGCGATACTGTCGCTGTTTTAATTCCGTCATTAACGGACAAAGCCAGTTCCCGATTTATGCAGGCGCTGCAACAGATTCTAAATAAAAATGAGTTCCAGTTATTACTAGGTTGCCATGAATATAACCAGCGCAAAGAAGCGGAAATATTGATGACTTTGCTGCAAAGTAACCCAGCAGCGGTAGTGATATTTGGCTCACAACTGGCAGATAAAACCTACCAATTATTGGAACGCGCCAATATCCCGACGGTCAATGTGGTCGGTTCCTATTTCAAAGGGGCCAAAATTACTCTTGAGGCGGCTTTTTTTGAGTCGGCCTATGAATTAAGCCGCCACTTGTTGGAACGGGGTTATCACAATATTGGCTTTATCGGCGCTCATATGGATAACCGCCTGCAACGCCAGCAGTTGAATGGTTGGCATAAGGCGATGTTAGAGCACTATAAAAATGCAGATCAAACCGTCACAACACCTGAAACGGCCAGTTTGCAGTTTGGCCGCTATGCATTGACAGAAATACTCCAGCGCCAGCCAGAATTGGATGCGGTGATATGCAGTCACGAAGATATCGCGCTCGGTGTGTTATTTGAATGCCAGCGGCGGCTGTTGAAAATCCCCAGTGGCATTGCGGTAGCATGTTTAGATGGCTCTGACAGCTGTGATCAAACCCATCCGACCTTGACTTCAATGCGTATTGATTACAAAAAAATGGGCAAAGAAGCTGGCAAAATGCTGATTGAGCTATTGGATAATGATGAAGAGGGTGAACCTCTAAGCCAGAATTTCAACTATAAATTTGAACCGCGGCAAAGCACATGAAGATAGACAAACTCTGAAGGAAAGCCGCCCCGAAGGACGGCCACCTATTTTACTTGCCTGATGTGTTGATGATTACCGTGATTGAGTTGTTGAAGATACTCCAACCCCCATTCCAGGATGTTAACAACGCACCAAATACAACGAGCACAATACAAAAGTATCGTTTCATTGTGCGGTCCATGCTTAGACCGCTTCACGCCAGCACCATCGGCGACACTGCCGTGAATACAAGCACGGGAGAGTGCCTGTGTTTACGGCCGTTGGAACTCCTTTCCTTAAACCGATGCCCGCTTGCTTAAGACGGCGAAAAGGCCCGACGCGAGTGTACACTAATGTTTGGGTTGTTAAAAACTTGACAGCCACTCCTAAGCAAGACAATATGCCCAACACGGGGGAGTGCTTGCGTTACAACGGCAATACAAACCTGCTGGAAAGGCCGCTTACCGGACCAGCGCAGAAAAACCGTCTTTATGGCGGTTTTTTTGTGCCCGTGCTTGCCCGAACACAATAAAAAGCCCGCAATAAAAACGCCAGCACAAGGCTGGCGTTGGTATTTCTTATACATACTTAATTGTGAAATTAAGATGCGTCAGCCTGAGCCGATTGAATTGCGGTCAGCGCTACGGTATAGACGATATCGTCTACCAACGCGCCACGGGACAAGTCGTTAACTGGTTTGCGCATGCCTTGCAGCATCGGCCCGATGGAGATCAGGTCAGCAGAACGTTGTACCGCTTTATAGGTGGTGTTACCGGTGTTCAAATCAGGGAAGATGAACACAGTCGCTTTACCGGCAACTGGCGAGTTAGGTGCTTTGGATTTAGCCACATCTGCCATGATTGCCGCGTCATACTGCAACGGACCATCAATGATCAGGTCCGGGCGTTTTTCCTGTGCCAGACGAGTTGCTTCACGCACTTTTTCTACATCGCTACCTGCACCAGAGTTGCCGGTGGAGTAAGAGATCATCGCTACACGCGGTTCGATACCGAATGCCGCCGCAGAATCAGCAGATTGGATAGCAATTTCTGACAGTTGCTCAGCAGTTGGATCTGGGTTAATCGCGCAGTCACCGTAAACCAGAACCTGGTCAGGCAGCAGCATGAAGAACACAGAAGAAACCAGTGAACTGCCCGGCGCGGTTTTGATCAACTGCAACGGTGGGCGGATAGTGTTTGCAGTGGTATGAACAGCACCAGACACCAGACCATCAACTTCGCCTTTCTCCAGCATCAGCGTGCCGAGAACCACGTTGTCTTCCAGTTGCTCACGAGCAACCACTTCGGTCATGCCCTTGCTCTTACGCAGTTCTACCAGACGTGGCACATACTGCTCACGCACCGCAACTGGATCGATGATTTCAACGCCTTTGCCCAGCTCAACACCTTGAGCCGCAGCAACACGTTGGATCTCTTCTGGATTACCCAACAGCACACAAGTCGCGATACCGCGTTCAGCACAGATAGCCGCAGCTTTAACTGTACGTGGCTCATCACCTTCTGGCAGCACGATACGTTTGCCGGCTTTACGTGCCAACTCGGTCAACTCATAACGGAATGCTGGAGGAGACAGGCGACGTGAACGTTCGGATGTGGCGCTCAGAGAATCAATCCACTCACTGCTGATATGGCTGGCAACGTAGTTTTGCAGCTTCTCAACACGTTCATGGTCATCTGCCGGGACTTCCAGATTGAAGCTTTGCAGGCTCAGAGAGGTCTGCCAAGTATTGGTATCAACCATAAATACTGGCAGGCCAGTTTGGAAGGCACGATCACACAGCTTTTTGATTGGCTCATCAATGGCGTAACCGCCAGTCAGCAGAATGGCACCGATTTCAACGCCATTCATGGCTGCCAAACAAGCAGAAACCAACACGTCTGGGCGGTCTGCTGAGGTCACCAGCAGAGAACCTGGGCGGAAGTGTTCCAGCATGTGTGGAATACTGCGCGCACAGAATGTCACCGATTTAACGCGGCGGGTTTTGATATCGCCTTCGTTAATAATGCGTGCATTCAGGTGCTTACACATATCAATTGCACGGGTTGCAATCAGCTCGAAGCTCCATGGCACGCAACCCAGAACAGGCAGCGGGCTGTTGGCAAACAGCTGTTTTGGATCGATGCTCGCCACACTGGCCTTGGTGGAATCATCAAAGATTTCAGACAGGTCAGGGCGGGTACGGCCTTGCTCATCAACTGGCGCATTCAGTTTGTTAATGATAACGCCGGTGATATTTTTGTTTTTGCTGCCACCGAAGCTGGAACGAGCCAGTTCGATACGCTCTTTCAATTGGTCTGGTGAATCATTACCCAGCGCAATAACAAACACGATTTCCGCGTTCAGCGTTTTGGCAATTTCGTAGTTCAGCGCATTGGCAAATTGATGTTTGCGCGTTGGCACTAAACCTTCCACCAGAACCACTTCGGCGTCTTTGGTGTTTTCGTGGTAACGGGCAACAATCTCTTCCATTAACACATCTTGCTGGTTAGAACTCAGCAAGTTTTCCACATGATTCATATTCAGCGGCTCGGCAGCAGGGATGCTGGAGTTCGCGCGAATGATGGTGGTGGTTTGGTCAGGAGCATCGTTACCAGCACGTGGCTGTGCGATTGGCTTGAATACGCTCAGGCGTACGCCTTTTTGTTCCATGGAACGGATGACACCCAAGCTGACGCTGGTTAAACCAACGCTGGTGCCGGTAGGGATCAACATTATTGTACGGGACACGGCTAAACCTCTTTACGGTTGCTCGTTAGTCAAAAGCAACACCGCCAGCCTTGGCTGACGGTGTTAAGGATTCTTACGCGGTCAGACGGGCGGCGTCTTGTGCGATGACCAGTTCTTCGTTGGTCGGGATAACCAGAGCCAGACGGCTGCCATCTTTGGTGATGGTGCCTGATTTACCGAAGCGTGCTGCCAGGTTGCGTTCATGGTCAATTTCAAAGCCCAACAGGCCCAGTTTGTCCAAGGTCAGTTCACGCACCATTGCTGCGTTCTCACCGATACCGCCGGTGAATACCACTGCATCCAGACGACCGTCCATCAATGCAGTGTAAGCACCGATGTATTTCGCCAGACGGTGACAGAACACATCCATTGCGCGGCGTGCATCGGCTTTGGTTTCGTAGTTGTCTTCAACATAACGGCAGTCGCTGGTGACTTCAGTCAGGCCCAACAGGCCAGATTCTTTGGTCAACAGTTTGCTGATTTGTTCCATGCTCATGCCCATCGCATCATACAGATGGAAAATGATAGCTGGGTCGATATCACCACTACGGGTGCCCATGACCAGACCTTCCAGTGGCGTCAGGCCCATAGAAGTATCAACACATTTACCGTTACGCACTGCAGTGACTGAGCCGCCGTTGCCCAAATGGCAAGTAATCACGTTCAGTTCTTCCAGTGGTTTGTTCAGGGTTTTTGCTGCTTCCTGGCTTACGTAGAAGTGGCTGGTGCCGTGTGCGCCATAGCGACGGATACCGTGCTCTTTGTATAAGTTGTATGGCAGGGCGTAGAGATAAGACTCTTCCGGCATGGTCTGGTGGAAGGCAGTGTCAAAGACTGCAACATTTTTATCAGCCAGATTCGGGAAGGATTTCAATGCTTCAGCGATACCGATCAGGTGCGCTGGGTTATGCAGAGGTGCAAACGGGATGGAATCTTTGATACCCTGAATAACTTCTTCGGTAACGATAGCTGATGCAGTGAATTTCTCGCCACCATGAACAATACGGTGACCGATAGCCGTCAACTGAGCGGAAAGCTCTGGTTTTTGTGCCAGAATAGTCTTAACAATGAAATTCAGTGCTTCGCTGTGTGCTGCACCAGCACCCAATGCTGCTTCCTGTTTGCTGCCGTCCAGTTTCCATTTGATACGGGCTTCCGGCAGGTGGAAGCATTCGGCTAAACCAGAGAGGTGTTCTTCACCATTGGTCGCGTCGATGATAGCAAATTTTAGGGAAGAGCTACCGCAGTTAAGAACCAGTACTAGCTTACTCGACATGGAAGTACCTATTTATAGTCGTGTTCGACATTTGTTTTTGCATGACCGATACCTATATTGCATCGAGAGGACAAAAACAGCGAAAAACACGTGGTTAATAAAACGTCAATCTGTCCAAAAGCGTAGCGCATATTGGCGTTGACATTAATGATTAACATCATGCGATAGCGAAAAAGGCATGATGATGGAAAAATCGCTGATAGAACGTTAATGCCTGGTGGTAAAAACCTGCGCGATTTAACAAAATTGATTTAAATGCTGCAAAAATTTGACATATTTAGCGTCATCTTCTAGCGGCCAAAAGGCCGGACTAGGATACCGATAGCGCCGCCTAAAAACAAAATATATTTAACAGACTAATTTTTAGTTAGTGGATTACAAAAAAAATTTTAATTTTTGCTTGTGAAGTTGAGGTGAGCCATGACAACAAAACCCTCTGATACCGTAAGTTGGTTTCAGGTACTGCAACGCGGCCAGCATTATATGAAGACCTGGCCGGCTGACAAACGCCTGGCGCCGGTGTTTCCCGAGAATCGTGTGGCGACCGCGACCCGCTTTGGTATCCGCTTTATGCCGCCGTTGGCTATATTTACGCTGACCTGGCAGATAGCTCTGGGCGGGCAATTAGGGCCAGCCATTGCCACCGCATTGTTTGCCTGCGGTTTACCGCTGCAAGGATTATGGTGGTTAGGTAAACGTGCTATTACGCCGTTACCGCCAACATTATTGCAGTGGTTCCACGAGGTGCGGAATAAATTGACTGAAGCCGGGCAAGCTGTCGCGCCGATTGAACAAACGCCGACTTACCAATCTTTGGCCGACGTGCTTAAACGCGCCTTCAAGCAACTGGATAAAACATTTCTTGATGATTTATAACAGTGGCCTTTGATTGGGCATTGGGCTATGTCGTGAATCCATACCGGGGCTTTATCCGTAACTGGGGGCTTTTTATGTATCTAATAAACAGCAGCGTAAAATCCCCTGTCAAATCAAAGTATGGCCCAACTCTGTATGCGATGATTTCCTCATTATTTATGTCTTAGGAGTTTAGTGATGGATATGACAAACGCCCAACGACTGATTCTGTCGAATCAGTACAAAATGATGACCATGCTGGATCCGGAAAACGCTGAGCGCTATCGCCGCCAGCAAACCATCGTCGAACGTGGCTTTGGTTTGCAGATGCGTGAACTGGACCGTGATTTTGGTGAAATGAGCGAAGATACTTGCCGTACTATCATTAATATCATGGAGATGCATCACGCGCTGCAAGTCTCTTGGGGTAACCTGAAGGACAAACAAGATTTAGATGAGCGCCGTATTGCGTTCCTTGGTTTTGATGCTGCTACTGAATCGCGTTACCTGAGTTATGTGCGCTTTATGGTGAATACCGAAGGCCGCTATACCCATTTTGACTCAGGAACGCACGGTTTCAATTCCCAAACCCCAATGTGGGACAAATACCAACGGATGCTGGCTATCTGGCAATCATGCCCGCGCCAGTATCATTTGAGTGCTGTTGAGATTTCGCAAATTATCAATGCCTGATAGCGCGTAATGATCAAGACCTGGATTGACTAACGAGGATGTGCTTGTGGAGTGTAAAGGTTTTCTTTTTGATTTGGATGGGACTCTGGTTGATTCACTACCTGCTGTGGAGCGAGCCTGGATTGGCTGGGCGCAAGGTCGCGGCATTGATCCATCGGAAGTGCTGGAATTTATCCATGGGAAACAAGCAATTACCTCTCTTCGTCATTTTATGCCGGGTGCGAGTGATGCCGAACTGCAAGCAGAGTTTTTGGCTTTAGAGCAGATTGAAGCCAATGATACTGATGGTGTAACTGCTCTGCCGGGAGCGGTGTCATTACTGGAGCGGCTGAACAGCTTGTCTATTCCGTGGGCGATCGTGACTTCCGGCTCTGTACCCGTTGCTTCTGCGCGCCGCGCGGCGGGCCATTTACCTGAACCAAAAGTGTTCGTCACTGCTGAACAGGTGAAACATGGCAAACCTATGCCTGATGCTTACCTGCTGGGTGCTGAACGTTTAGGCCTGGCTCCGGCGGATTGCATCGTGGTGGAAGATGCGCCAGCGGGCATTTTGTCAGGGCTGGCAGCGGGTTGCCAGGTGATTGCTGTGAATGCTCCTGCTGATACACCAAAACTGGATCAAGTTAATTTAGTCCTCAGCTCACTTGAACATATTGCTGTTGAAAAGACAGCCAATGGCGCGGTAGTTCGCTTTATCGGCTAGTCGCTTTAGTGAGTATGTTATTGAGAGCCCTGATGGCGCTCTCAAAGTGCTAACAAAGCCAGATGAAGGGGAATCGTGCCGTTGGGGTCGCTCTTTGTTTCAAATACAAGTGCGTAAGCGACCGGAGTGCCCCGAGGTGCGGTAAACCCTTCACTCACTAAGTTATCAACAGCTTTGTCGTTAACCTCAGAGCGCTTGATGGCGCTCTTTTGCTTTTAGCGCGGCTGGGGAAGCGATGGCACTGAGGGGAGCGGCGGTAAGCTGTCTTCCAGGCTGTGAAGGTTTTGTGGTTTCACCCGAATAATCCCCCCGCGTGGGCTATCAATGTCGGCGATGAGCATAAAAGAGAATGAGATAACCAGCGGCAATATCAATGTCATCACCTTACCTTTTTTACCTTGCTTTGAGCCATACCCTACCAGGGTACAACTACAAATCGCGATAATTAGCATCAGTAACCAGGCCGCATGTGGGATTCTGTTCCACCACGCCGCTTGGGTGTAACCCGCTGAGTTCAAAACATCATTCATACCGGATACGACCAACGCCATAACAGGGTCTGGGCGCTGACTCACCGGCCCGAGCAATTCGCCCCACAGCGCATTTTCCAGTTGATTAGTTCGGTTATTAATCTCTGTTAGATGGTTTTCATCGCGCGTGGTATAAAAAAGTATCCGTTGATCAAGATAGTGTATTAACAATGCCTTGGTGGCGGCACTGGAGGCGGCTGGTAAATAATCGACGCGCAGATATTCGGTTCCAATCGCGTTGGCTTCCGCCTCTTCGTAATTTTTGCGCAGATCATAGCGGCTGATCGCCATCGAAAAACTAAAACCGATAATCAGGCCCAGCAAGGTGAGAATCGCCCCCTGGATGACGGTAAAATTCTCACGAAGATTATCATCCAGCTCCCGCCCTCGTCGGAAAAAGGCCTGACCGACATAAGCTGAACTATATAGCAGGGCACATGACAGCAGAAAAAGTACAATCGGATAATCCGTGATATCGACCATTCACCACTCCAGCCAGATAGCCCCAATGATGGACTGCCACTCAGTATTATCAGTATAGTCAGGCGGTTAAACCTTATTGAATATTGGAGTGTTTCTGGTGGTTTTTTTTACTGGCGAATACTGCATCACAAATTGGTTAATTATTTTTCAGAAAAAAACACAATTAATGCCGTTGTGGGATGGTAAGCGCATAAATTTACAGTCATTATTGATCTCAAACAGCGGTAGTGTCTTAATTTGATGATTTACTACCTGAGCTGGATATTCCTTTTCACTTTTTGCCAATGAGGCCATTTTGAACAGCGAACTATTGTGGGTGTTGACGCTACTTCTGATAGCTATTGTGCTGTTTACCACCAATAAACTGCGGATGGATGTCGTGGCATTATTGGTCATTATTGCCTTTGTCATGAGCGGAACGCTGTCATTAGGGGAGGCGACCAGCGGCTTCAGTGACCCTAATGTTATCTTGATTGCGGCATTGTTTGTCATTGGTGAAGGGTTAGTAAGAACCGGCGTCGCCTATCAGGTGGGGGATTGGCTGGTCAAAGTTGCTGGCCACAGCGAAACCAAAATGCTGGCGTTACTGATGGTCACTGTGGCGGGATTGGGGGCCTTTATGAGCTCAACCGGCGTGGTGGCGATTTTTATCCCGGTAGTACTAAGTGTCGCCAGCCGAATGAAGATTTCACCTGGGCGATTAATGATGCCGCTAAGTTTTGCCGGGCTGATTAGCGGCATGATGACACTGGTCGCGACGCCACCCAATATGGTGGTGAACAGTGAGTTGCTGCGTGAAGGTATTAAAGGTTTTGGCTTCTTCGGCGTGACGCCGATTGGCATTATTATTTTGCTGATGGGGGTCGGCTACATGTTGGTTGCCCGCCACTGGTTGGGGGGAAAGCCAGAAAGTTCAGAAAAAGAGCAGCAATGGAAGCGCCGTACCTTCCGTGATCTTATCCGCGATTATAAGCTTACTGGCCGCGCCCGCCGCCTGGCAATTCGCCACGATTCCCCTTTGATTGGCCGCTCTCTTGATGAGCTGCATCTGCGTGCCCGCTATGGTGCGAACGTAGTCGGGATTGAACGCTGGAAACGTTTCCGCCGAGTTATGGTCAGTGCGACCGGTTCGTCTGAGCTGCACGAAAATGATGTTTTGCTGATTGATATGTCTGATTGCGATGTGGATTTACGCGAGTTTTGTACTGAGCAGATGCTAGAGCCGATGGTGCTGCGTGGTGAGTATTTCTCTGAACAGGCGCGTAACGTCGGCATGGCCGAAGTTTCTCTTATTCCAGACTCCTCCCTGCTGGGAAAAAGCTTACGTGAAGTCACTTTCCGTACCCGTTATGGCCTGAATGTAGTGGGTATTCGTCGTAATGGTAAGGCGCTGGAAGGTAAACTGGTCGATGACAAATTACAGTTTGGCGACATCTTATTGGTGATTGGCGACTGGAAATTGATTCGACAGTTACAGCAGAAAACTCGTGATTTTATCGTGCTGAACTTACCGGCTGAAGTTGATGAAGTGGCACCTGCTATCTCACAAGCACCCCATGCTTTATTCTGCCTGGCGTTGATGGTGGCGATGATGCTAACTGATGAAGTGCCGAATGTGATAGCGGCGTTGGTGGCATGTTTGTTGATGGGGCAATTCCGCTGTATTGATATGGAAAGTGCCTATCGCTCAATCCATTGGCCGAGTTTGATTCTGATTATCGGGATGATGCCCTTTGCACAAGCGCTGCAAAAAACTGGCGGGGTAGATTTGATAGTCCGTGGTTTGATGGATGTCGCGGGTGGCATGGGGCCAAGGGTGATGTTGCTGTGCTTATTTGTGCTGTGTGCCACCATCGGGCTGTTTATCTCCAATACCGCGACGGCGGTGTTGATGGCACCCATTGCCATCGCTGCCGCTCGTGAGATGTCGCTTTCCCCGTATCCATTCGCGATGATTATCGGTATTGCTGCATCAGCGGCCTTTATGACTCCGGTTTCATCCCCGGTTAATACCCTGGTTTTAGGCCCCGGTGGCTATAAATTCGGTGATTTTATCCGAATAGGGGTGCCATTTACCCTGTTGGTGATGATCGTGAGTGTGATGGTGGTGCCGATACTTTTTCCTTTTTAATTGGGATGCTACAGGGTAAGAGTTGTGTTTAGTTCGGTTGATATGAGATTGGTGCTCACCTTGCCCCTTGGTGCCTCAACCGCCAAAGGGGTCACAAGCGCGTGACCCCTTGTGGAATCCCCGCGCTAGTGCACGTATCGCGGCCTGCTTCGCAGGTCCCCTTACTCATCGTTTCGGCTGACGGACGGCTTTACGCGGGTCCCTCCGCGTGACGCCTAAAACGGGCGTCCTGCCCGTTTTCCTTGCCTATACTCTTCGCGCGACAGCTCAAATGTGCTTTTGAAAATCAACTTCAACTTTAATCCAGTGAATCGAGGCTGATTTCGTCTAATGACAGGCTGAAGCTGGGGACGAAAACTTCCATAAAATAATCCATTTCCGGACTTTGGCGCATGGCGAGGGTTTTCTCCAGCCGCGCTTTGGCTTGGATGAACTCGTTATTACCTGCGGATAATTCTTCCAAACATTTGAGATAAGCACACAGGGCATCAGCTTGTTTAACCAGCGCTTTTTCCTCTTCGCTGTAATAATGCTCATCCAGCAGACAACGAAAATCATGTTGTAACTCGGCGGGCAGCATTTCAATCAGCTTCTGTTGTGCAACTTTTTCTATCTTTTTGTATTCATGAGCAATTTGTGGATTGTAATACTTGATAGGGGTAGGCAAATCACCGGTTATCACTTCACTGGCATCGTGATACATCGCCAGCAGCGCAATACGGTCGGCATTAAGGTTGCCATTAAATTTCCGGTTTTTGATGATAGCCAATGCATGAGCGACAAATGCCACCTGCAAACTGTGCTCAGAAACATTCTCAGTGCGGACATTGCGCATCAGCGGCCAGCGGTTGATGAGTTTCAAGCGGGATAGGTGAGCGAAGAAGTGACTCATAGTTTTCTCTCTTTTGTTCTTTTAAGGCAGGCAATAGGGGGTAGTTTATCAGATTGGGTTTTGATTGATGTTGGATTTGATCGGAACCTATTTCGGTTGTTATTCGGTCTTGTGATTAGGTTCGGTTGTTAGAGCTTCATCGCTCATCTAACCTCCAATGCCTCAACCGCCAAAGGGTGCGGGCGCGCACCCTTGTGGAATCCCGCGCTTCGCACGTATCGCTTGCCCACTGCGTGGGTTCCCTCACTCATCATTACGCAGACGGACCGGGCCGATTATAGCCTCGAAGAGGCTATAATCGCGCTGGCTCGTCAGCCCGAAAGACGTGGGAGGTTTACCCGCAGGGCAATATTTCGCGCAAGCGCGGGATTGCATAAGGGGCCACGCTTATGGCCCCTTTGCCGGTTGGTTCATCGGCGGTTAAGTTGACTTAGGTGCTTTAACAACCGAACTAATCACGAAATCAACAAATTACTGATGGTACGTCTCCAAAAATTGCCCCAGTTTCCCAACAGCCATCTCCAACTCATCCACGCGCGGTAATGTCACAATCCGCACATGATCCGGCTCTGGCCAGTTAAAGGCACTGCCCTGTACCAGCAACACTTTTTCCTGCAACAGAAGGTCTAATACCAATTTCTGATCGTCTTTCAGGTTAAAACGCGTCTTATCAATGCGCGGGAACATGTATAACGCGCCCTGAGGCTTCACGCAAGAAACGCCAGGAATATCATTGAGTAACTCCCAGGCACGGTTACGTTGTTCATATAAGCGGCCACCGGGTTGGATAAACTCGCTGATACTCTGATAGCCACCTAATGCGGTCTGAATTGCATGCTGCATGGGCACGTTAGCGCACAACCGCATGGATGCCAGCATTTCCAACCCTTCAATATACCCTTTCGCGTGTTTCTTCGGCCCATTCAGCACCATCCAGCCCTGACGGAAGCCAGCTACACGATAAGTCTTGGACAAACCATTGAAAGTCACAGTCAGTAGGTCAGGTGCCAGTGCGGCAATCGAATGATGCTGAGCGTCGTCATATAAAATCTTATCGTAGATCTCATCGGCGAAAATAATCAGATTATGTTGGCGAGCGATTTCGACAATTTCCAGCAGCAATTCTTTGCTGTAGACCGCACCAGTCGGGTTGTTCGGGTTGATAATCACTATCCCGCGGGTGCGAGGGGTGATTTTACTGCGGATATCGTCCAAATCAGGGAACCAGCCTGATCCTTCATCACATCTATAATGCACAGCTTTACCGCTCGAAAGCGATACTGCCGCCGTCCATAACGGATAGTCCGGAGCCGGTACCAGCATTTCATCGCCCAGGTTTAGCAATGCTTGCATGGATTGCACGATCAGCTCAGAAACGCCGTTCCCAATGTAGATATCCTCTACCGTCAGGTCGCGCATATTGCGTGCCTGATAGTGCTGCATAATGGCTTTGCGCGCCGAAAAAAGGCCTTTGGAGTCGCAATAGCCCTGTGCAGTCGGCAAATTACGGATCACATCCACCAGAATCTCATCCGGTGCATCGAAACCAAACGGGGCAGGGTTGCCGATGTTGAGTTTCAGAACCTTGTTACCTTCTTCTTCAAGACGCTTAGCTTCTTTTAGCACTGGGCCACGAATGTCGTAACAAACGTTGTCCAGTTTGCTGGATTTCTCAATGGGGGACATAAAAAATTGAGCCTTTTGCTGGTAAAAGCGTGTCCTCAGCGTGGAACACTGCAAGGTGTCCAATGTACTCCGACGCCGTTGATTTTTGAAGTTATATGCACATCTTTAGTGCAAATGACTGTTGGGCGTAAAGTATAGGTATTTTTACTCGTGTTTTTGCGCTCAAACCTACCGGGTGATGTGTGATTGATGAGTTTGCCTGAAGTTTTCTTCTGCCAGATTTCATCGCACGAGCGCATTGCTAAAAAATAGGTTTCGATAAAAATTAAGCCCCATTCACTGCGCGATAAAAATAGAGAGGAAGGAAGAATATCGATACTCAATGACGTCGCGTCTTAAGCTGCGAATCTGGATTCAACAATTTATATCATCATACATATATAGAGGGAGGAAAAGGTGAAAACTGGTAAATAGGAAAACTATTAAGAATATCTAATGTTAATCTTACAAATGCTTATCGATTATCAAATCTTACCACTTGAAATTTCTCAATTAGATAAGAAATTTCGCGAAAGAAATATTGATGTTTTTTAATATTTACCGATAGGTTGGTCTTGTTAATTTAATTAAAATAGGAGATGAGCTGCTTTATAAAGGCTGCAAAAAGCAGGGTTTCTAAACAAAAAAATCTTCATTTATCGAAGATTTAGCACTTTTTTATGACTGTACTCACAAACATAGACAGAATTCAGCCAATAGTTTTTTTAAAAAGAGATAGCGGTAACGAAATATAAGTAAATTTTTTGCCCTACTCGAATGAGTGGGGTACTGTCATACTTAGCGTTGTCCCTTATTGATCGCGCTAATACATAAACACCAGGGTAGTTTGTAATTAGAATTCAAAAAAGTGAAGAATACACTATGACAAATGCAAATCGTCCGATAATTAATCTCGACCTCGATCTGCTTAGAACCTTTGTAGCTGTTGCTGACTTAAATACATTTGCCTCTGCTGCGGCAGCGGTTTGTCGAACTCAGTCAGCAGTTAGCCAACAAATGCAACGGTTAGAACAGTTAGTAGGTAAGGAGTTATTTGCCCGTCACGGGCGTAACAAATTGCTCACTGAACATGGTCTCCAGTTACTTGGCTATGCCAGAAAAATTTTACGTTTCAACGATGAAGCTTGTACGTCACTGATGTATAGCAATGTAGAAGGCTCACTCATTATCGGCGCATCTGATGATACTGCCGATACGCTGTTGCCTTTCTTGCTAAACCGAGTGGCGACGCTATATCCTCGGCTGGCCATCGATGTGCGGGTAAAACGTAGCCCGCTCATTGCTGACATGCTGAGTCATGGCGAAGCAGATCTGGCGATTACCACCGCCAAGGTCGACAACCATCCTCATGTGATTTTAAGAACATCACCGACGCTGTGGTATTGCTCCGCCGATTACCAATTCCAACCCGGCGAATCAGTACCTTTAGTTGTCATGGATGAGCCAAGCCCGTTCCGTGATATGGCAATAGAGCATCTGACCAGAGCCGGTATTGCATGGCGTATCGCTTATGTTGCTTCCTCGCTTTCTGCCATTCGTGCGGCAGTGAGGGCTGGGGTGGGCATCACAGCCAGACCGATTGAGATGATGAGTCCTGATTTACGCGTATTGGGTGAAACTGAAGGGTTACCTCGTCTGCCTGAAACTCATTATTCGTTATGTAAAGACAGCAAGTGTAGCAATGAATTGGCCCTGGCTATTTTCGATGCTATGCAGACCGGTCATCAACATGGCTTACAGTCCGGCACGGATTTAATACTAGATTCTGATTATTTGATCGACGATCAACATTAAATCATCATTCGGATAAATCATTCTAAGCCCCTTATTTTAGGGGCTTTTTTGTTTGCACTTTTTGCTAAAAGTCTTTTTTTACCCGTTAAGATTAATTTTACCCGTAAAACGTCGTTTTATTTAACAAACGGAGGTTTTTCTCAAGCAGATTGCAGGTAATAAACCTGATTAATAAAATGGTTAATATTCATATTAATTTTTATCTATTCGTTTTTTTATTAAAACGATGTTTCATTATTTTTAAATAAAAAAATACAATTTTTTATACCGAATATTTATGAAATAACACTCAAAACGTGTTCTGGATCAAAAAAATACCCCTAGCTAGTGAGTGGAAGAACCGGTTATTCCTGAGACAATGGTATAGTTGGTAGGAACTATCCATGTTGGTTTATATGTGTATGTTCTGGCTTAACAAATTACTGACTCGATTAAGCTGGCTGGTTCGCATCAAATGTTAAGTAAGATCGTGCGTTTGTAAATTAATCTGTAGTTACTTTTGTCAAAGTTGACAAAAGGTTACTGAAAGGAGTAAAAAGCCCACAGTAAAACACTGGCTAAACAGTTGTAAAGACAGTGTGTTTTGTGTGGTTTTTATCCTTCCCTTTGAATCGATGTGGTGCACTAACTGCCAACACAAGAGCAGGATGTCCGACGCCACTTTTGATGAGTAAGCAATGAGTATGTCAACAACCACTGAAGTTATCGCTCATCATTGGGCGTTCGCTGTATTCCTGATCGGCGCAATCGGGCTGTGCGGTTTGATGCTGCTAGGTGCGTTCTTCCTGGGTGGGAGAGCTCGGGCCCGTGCCAAAAACGTCCCTTATGAGTCGGGTATTGATTCAGTAGGCTCCGCGCGCATGCGCTTGTCTGCGAAGTTCTACCTGGTCGCCATGTTCTTCGTTATTTTCGATGTTGAAGCGCTGTACCTGTATGCGTGGTCAATCTCTATCCGTGAGAGCGGCTGGATAGGCTTCATCGAAGCAACCATTTTCATTTTGGTGCTCTTGGCTGGTTTGGTTTATCTGGTGCGTATTGGCGCTCTGGATTGGACTCCTGCGCGTTCTAATCGCCGCGTGAGCAAACCAAGCATAGTTAAATACGCCAGCAATCATCCGCAAGCTATACCCAAAGAACGTGGTGTTGAAAGTACGGCTACCAGCAAATAAATCCCGATGAACTTATCTATAATTTTAGACAGGTAAGTGATTGGGGTGAACGTGCACAGCTAACAACCCTGCGGCTCTAAGTACAAAGGGTATAGTGGTCAATAAATACAGCGAGGCATTAACATGGACTATACGCTCACCCGCATAGACCCTAACGGTGAGAACGACCGTTACCCCCTGCAAACTCAGGAAACCGTCAGCGGCGATCCTCTCGAGCAACATGTCCACCGTAGTGTTTACATGGGTAAACTTGAGAACGCCATGCATGACATGGTGAACTGGGGGCGTAAGAACTCTCTTTGGCCGTATAACTTCGGTCTTTCCTGCTGTTATGTGGAGATGGTGACCTCGTTCACCGCCGTGCATGACGTGGCACGTTTCGGTGCCGAAGTATTGCGTGCCTCCCCGCGCCAGGCCGACTTTATGGTGGTGGCCGGTACCTGCTTTACCAAGATGGCCCCAGTTATTCAGCGTTTGTATGAACAAATGTTGGAACCCAAATGGGTTATTTCCATGGGTGCCTGTGCTAACTCCGGCGGCATGTACGATATCTATTCTGTAGTACAAGGTGTGGATAAATTCCTACCGGTAGATGTGTATATCCCTGGCTGCCCGCCGCGCCCGGAAGCCTATATGCAAGCACTGTTGCTGCTACAGGAATCTATCGGTAAAGAGCGTCGTCCTCTCTCTTGGGTTGTGGGTGATCAAGGTGTTTACCGCGCCAATATGCAGCCAGAAAGAGAACGTAAGCATGCTGAACGAATTGCAGTAACTAACCTGCGTACACCTGACGAAATCTAATGTGCCTTTCGGCATAAGATTTTGGTGCGTAAGTGATTTGTTTTTGGAGAGAACCGTTTTTCTTCCAGAACATGTGTGCGGCAAATGACCACAAAATGACACATTCAGTGTGGTGAAAAAACAGTGTGGTGAATAAATAATGACCGATTTAACGACGTCCGACAGCACCCAGCCAGCATGGCAGACCCGGGACCATCTTGATGATCCGGTGATTGGTGAACTGTCGAACCGTTTTGGGCCAGAGGCCTTTGTTGTTCAGGCAACTCGTACCGGTATGCCCGTGGTATGGGTGAAGCGTGAACAATTACTGGAAGTAATGTCGTTTCTGAGAAAACAACCGAAGCCGTATGTCATGCTGTTTGACTTGCATGGTGTAGATGAACGCCTTCGTACCCACCGCCAGGGCTTGCCTGACGCGGATTTTTCTGTTTTCTATCATCTGCTTTCCATTGAGCGTAATCGCGATATCATGCTGAAAGTGGCACTGTCTGAAAAAGACTTGCACGTGTCCACAGCGACCAAGATTTTCCCTAATGCCAACTGGTATGAGCGCGAAACTTGGGAAATGTTCGGTATCACCTTCGATGGTCACCCTCATCTGACGCGCATCATGATGCCGCAGACTTGGGAAGGTCACCCGCTGCGTAAAGATTACCCAGCCCGTGCAACCGAGTTCGATCCCTTTGTGCTGACCAAGCAGAAAGAAGATCTGGAAATGGAATCACTGACTTTCAAACCGGAAGATTGGGGTATGAAGCGCGGGACCGAAAATGAGGACTTCATGTTCCTTAACCTCGGCCCGAACCACCCCTCTTCACACGGTGCGTTCCGTATCGTGTTACAGCTTGATGGTGAAGAGATTGTCGACTGCGTGCCAGATGTGGGTTACCACCACCGTGGTGCGGAGAAGATGGGCGAGCGCCAGTCTTGGCACAGCTACATTCCTTATACCGACCGTATTGAGTACCTGGGTGGTTGTGTTAACGAGATGCCTTACGTGCTGGCCGTTGAAAAACTGGCAGGCATAGAAGTGCCGGATCGCGTTAAAACCATCCGCGTGATGTTGTCTGAATTGTTCCGCATCAACAGCCACTTGCTGTACATCAGTACGTTCATCCAGGACGTCGGTGCAATGACTCCGGTGTTCTTCGCCTTTACCGACCGGCAGAAAGTGTACGATTTGGTAGAAGCGATTACTGGTTTCCGTATGCACCCGGCCTGGTTCCGTATTGGTGGTGTGGCACATGACCTGCCGCGTGGCTGGGAGCGTCTGCTGCGTGACTTCCTTGACTGGATGCCAAAACGCCTGGATTCCTACGTCAAAGCGGCATTGCAGAACAGTATCCTGAAGGGGCGTTCTGTCGGTGTTGCCGCCTACAATTCCAAAGAAGCATTGGAATGGGGGGTGACCGGTGCTGGCTTACGTGCTACTGGCGTTGAGTTTGACGTGCGTAAATGGCGGCCGTACTCTGGCTATGAAAACTTCGATTTCGAAGTTCCCGTCGGCAACAACGGCGACTGTTATGACCGCGTGATGCTGAAAGTAGAAGAGTTGCGTCAAAGCCTGCGCATTCTGGAGCAATGTTATAAAAACATGCCAGAAGGCCCATTCAAGGCAGATCACCCACTGACCACTCCGCCGCCGAAAGAACGCACGCTGCAACATATCGAAACGCTGATCACTCACTTCCTGCAAGTTTCATGGGGCCCAGTGATGCCAGCTAACGAATCATTCCAGATGGTTGAAGCGACCAAAGGGATCAACAGTTACTATCTGACCAGCGACGCCAGCACCATGAGCTATCGCACCCGGATACGTACACCAAGCTATGCTCATTTGCAGCAGATCCCATCGGTTATCCGTGGCAGCCTGGTATCTGACTTGATCGTCTATCTGGGCAGTATTGATTTTGTAATGTCTGATGTGGACCGCTAATTATGAGCAACCAAAAAGATACTCAGGTGGGTAACGAAAGCCAAAATGTGGCGAACCTGGCAGTCAATGCGGCTGAACCGGCGACCACAGCAGAAGTTTTCGAGTTGAGTGCTGAAGAACGTGATGCTATCGAACATGAAAAGCACCATTACGAAGATGCCCGCGCCGCGTCAATTGAAGCACTGAAAATTGTGCAAAAACAACGTGGCTGGGTGCCGGATGGGGCGATTCACGCCATTGCTGAAGTGCTGGGTATCCCCGCCAGTGATGTTGAAGGTGTGGCGACATTCTACAGCCAGATCTTCCGCCAACCGGTTGGGCGTCATGTGATCCGCTACTGTGACAGCGTGGTGTGCCACATCACCGGTTATCAGGGGATCCAGGCCGCGATTTCGAAAAAACTCAGTATTCAGCCAGGTCAAACTACCTTTGATGGCCGCTTTACGCTGCTGCCGACCTGCTGTTTGGGTAACTGTGATCGTGGCCCGACCATGATGATCGATGACGATACGCACAGCTACCTGAAGCCTGAAGATATTGAGAAGTTACTGGAGCAATATCCATGACAACCCACTCAGGTTTTACCAAAGAAGTTGTCCGGACACCGGAAATGCATCCGCTGACCTGGCGTTTGCGCGATGATAAACAGCCAGTATGGCTGGATGAATATCGCAGCAAAAACGGCTATGTCGGCGCGGAAAAAGCCTTAAAAAGCATGGCAGCACCTGATGTTGTTAGCTTAGTCAAAGACGCCGGCCTGAAAGGGCGTGGCGGTGCTGGCTTCTCCACCGGTTTGAAGTGGAGTCTGATGCCAAAAGACGAAAGCATGAATATCCGCTATCTGCTGTGTAACGCCGATGAGATGGAACCGGGTACCTATAAAGACCGCCTGCTGATGGAGCAATTGCCTCATTTGTTGGTGGAAGGGATGCTGATCAGTGCCTTTGCGCTGAAAGCTTACCGCGGTTACATCTTCTTGCGTGGCGAATATATCGAAGCTGCCGTGCACTTGCGCCGTGCCATTGCTGAAGCGACTGAAGCGGGTTTGCTGGGCAAAAACATTATGGGCAGCGGTTTTGATTTTGAGCTGATTGTTCATACCGGGGCGGGGCGTTATATCTGCGGTGAAGAAACTGCACTGATTAACTCGCTGGAAGGCCGCCGTGCCAACCCACGTTCCAAGCCACCTTTCCCGGCATCTTCTGGTGTTTGGGGTAAACCAACTTGCGTTAACAACGTTGAAACTCTGTGTAACGTTCCGGCCATTCTTGAGCATGGTGTGGAGTGGTATCAGGGGATTACCGCCGGTAAAAGTAACGATGCCGGTACCAAACTGATGGGCTTCTCTGGCCGGGTGAAAAATCCGGGTCTGTGGGAATTGCCGTTTGGTATCACCGCTCGCGAAATTCTGGAAGATTACGCCGGTGGCATGCGCGATGGCTTGAAATTCAAAGCCTGGCAGCCGGGCGGGGCAGGGACTGACTTCCTGACCGCCGACCACCTGGATTTACCGATGGACTTTGAAAATATCGCTAAAGCTGGCAGCCGTTTAGGGACTGCTTTGGCTATGGCGGTAGACCATGAGATCGGTATGGTTCCGTTGGTACGTAATCTGGAAGAGTTTTTCGCCCGTGAATCCTGTGGCTGGTGTACACCTTGCCGCGATGGGTTGCCGTGGAGCGTGAAGATCTTGCGTGCACTGGAGCGCGGCGAAGGTCAGCCGGGCGACATCGAGACGCTGGAGCAGCTTTGCCGCTTCCTGGGGCCGGGCAAAACCTTCTGTGCTCATGCGCCGGGCGCGGTTGAACCACTACAAAGCGCGATCAAATATTTCCGGGAAGAATTCGAAGCCGGGATCGCAGCGAAAGACTATGGCAACACCCGAGCCATAGCGGGTATTCAACCAAACCTGTTAAAAGCGCGCTGGTAGCATAGATACCCTTACGGTTTTGCCGTGGGGTCAGAATTTTGGATTAACGCCTGCCGTAAGGTAGGTCATTTGGAAGCATGCATATGGCTACGATTCATGTAGACGGCAAAGAATACGACGTAAACGGGGCCGACAATCTGTTACAGGCTTGTCTCTCCCTGGGACTCGATATTCCTTACTTTTGCTGGCATCCGGCGCTGGGAAGCGTCGGCGCTTGCCGCCAATGTGCGGTAAAGCAATACCAAAACGCGGACGACACGCGTGGGCGTTTGGTGATGTCCTGTATGACGCCAGCCACCGATGGAACCTTTATTTCCATTGATGACGGTGAAGCCAAAGCGTTCCGTGAGAGTGTGGTTGAATGGTTGATGACTAACCACCCACACGATTGCCCGGTCTGTGAAGAAGGGGGGAACTGTCATCTGCAAGATATGACAGTGATGACCGGCCACAGTTTCCGCCGCTATCGCTTTAGCAAACGGACTCACCAAAATCAGGATCTCGGCCCGTTCATCTCTCATGAAATGAACCGCTGTATCGCCTGTTATCGCTGTGTACGTTATTACAAAGATTATGCTGATGGCACTGACTTTGGTGTCTACGGTGCGCATGATAACGTCTATTTTGGTCGCACCGAGAGCGGCACGTTGGAAAGCGAGTTCTCCGGTAACCTGGTAGAAGTGTGCCCGACCGGTGTATTCACCGATAAAACCCATTCCGAGCGTTATAACCGTAAATGGGATATGCAGTTCGCGCCAAGTATCTGCCAGCAGTGCAGTGTAGGCTGTAACACCAGCCCAGGTGAACGTTATGGCGAATTGCGCCGTATCGAAAACCGCTACAACGGCAGCGTGAACCACTACTTTATGTGTGACCGCGGCCGCTTTGGTTATGGCTACGTCAACCGCAAAGACCGCCCACGTCAACCACAGCAATTGCGTGGCAATGACTGGATCCACCTGAACGCCGAACAGGCGATGCAAGGTGCGGCGGATATTCTGCGTCAGGCGAAGAAAACCATCGGTATCGGTTCACCGCGTGCCAGTCTGGAAAGCAACTTTGCGTTGCGTGAACTGGTGGGTGCGGAAAACTTCTATACCGGCATCGCCGCAAGCGAACAACAACGCCTGCAACTGATGCTGAAAGTGCTGCGCGAAGGCGGTATCTACACGCCAGCATTACGTGAAATCGAAAGCTACGACGCCGTGCTGATTCTGGGTGAAGATTTAACTCAGACGGGTGCCCGTATTGCGCTGTCAGTTCGTCAGGCGGTGAAAGGCAAAGCCCGCGAAATGGCGGCGGCACAGAAAGTGGCTGACTGGCAGATTGCGGCCATCATGAACATCGGCCAGCATGCCAAACATCCGCTGTTTATCACCAATGTTGATAACACCCGCATGGATGATATCGCGGCATGGAACTATCGTGCGCCAGTGGATGATCAGGCCCGGTTAGGTTTCGCCATTGCGCATGCATTGGATGAATCTGCCCCTGCAGTAGCTGACCTGGATCGTAATCTGAAAGGTAAAGTGGATATCATCGTGCAAGCCCTGGCGGGTGCGAAGAAACCACTGATTATTACCGGCAGCAGTGCTGGCAGCGATGCCATCATTGAAGCCGCAGCTAACGTGGCGAAAGCCCTGAAAGGCCGTGGTTCGGATGTCGGTATTACTTTCGTTGCTAGTGCGGCTAACAGCATCGGTCTTGCTATGATCGGCGGCGGTTCTCTGGATCAAGCGCTGGAGTCGTTGACTCAAGGCGATGCAGACAGCGTTATCGTGATGGAAAACGATCTCTATCGCCATGCGGCGCAAGACAAAGTTGATGCGGCGCTGGATAAAGTGGCCAACCTGATTGTGGTTGATCATCAACGCACCGCCATTATGGATAAAGCGAACTTAATTCTGTCAGCGGCCAGTTTTGCTGAAAGTGACGGTACGCTGGTCAATCAGGAAGGCCGCGCTCAGCGCTTCTTCCAGGTTTATGACCCAACTTATTATGACGACCCGAAAAAACCAGAAAGCCGCAGTATCATGCTGGAAAGCTGGCGTTGGCTGCATTCTCTGCACTCAACGTATACCAGCCGCCACGTAGACTGGACACAGCTTGATCATGTGATTGCCGCCTGTGTTGCAGCATTGCCGCAGTTGGAAGGGATTGTTGACGCCGCACCTGATGCCAGCTTCCGTATCCGTGGTCAGAAACTGGCTCGTTCACCAATCCGTTACAGTGGTCGTACTGCCATGCGTGCGGATATCAGTGTGCACGAACCGCGTCAGCCGCAAGATATCGACACGCCGTTTGCCTTCTCAATGGAAGGGAACAACAGCCCACTGGCTGACCGTCAGCAGATCCCATTTGCCTGGGCGCCGGGCTGGAACTCACCGCAAGCATGGAACAAATTCCAGGCTGAAGTGGGCGGCAAGCTGCGCTTTGGTGATCCGGGTGTACGTTTGATTGAAGCAGGGGAGGGAACGCTCGGTTACTTTGATTCTATACCCGCCGCCTTTACCGCCAACGGCGAAAACTGGCAGATTGCCCCTTACTATCATCTGTTTGGTAGTGAAGAGATGTCTCAGCGTTCAGATGTCATCCAGCAGCGGATGCCAGCACCTTATGTGATGGTCAACCCTGCTGATGCGGCCCGTCTCGGGGTAAACCTCGGTACGCTGGTGGAGTTCAACTGTGCCGGTCAGACCTTGCGTCTACCTGTGCGTTTGAGTGAAACCTTGGCTCAGGGTCAGGTCGGCTTGCCGCTTGGCTTACCGGGTATTCCACCGATTATGGTGGGTGCGCGCGTTGAGAATCTGCGGGAGGCAGTGCTATGAGCTGGTTTACCCCTGAATTGATTGAGATTTTAATCTCTGTCCTGAAAGCGGTAGTGATTCTGCTAGTCGTGGTGACTTGCGGTGCATTTATGAGCTTCGGCGAGCGTCGCTTGCTGGGCTTGTTCCAGAACCGTTACGGGCCAAACCGTGTCGGTTGGGGCGGGTCATTGCAGCTGGTGGCTGACATGATCAAAATGTTCTTCAAAGAAGACTGGGTACCGCGCTTCTCCGACCGGGCTATCTTTACCCTGGCACCGGTGATTGCCTTTACCTCGCTGCTGCTCTCCTTTGCCATCGTCCCGGTCAGCCCGACCTGGGCGGTTGCGGATCTGAATATCGGTATTTTGTTCTTCCTGATGATGGCGGGGCTGGCGGTATACGCTGTACTGTTCGCCGGTTGGTCCAGTAATAACAAATATTCTCTGTTAGGGGCGATGCGTGCTTCCGCGCAAACCCTGAGCTATGAAGTGTTCCTCGGCTTATCCTTGATGGGCGTAGTGGCGCAAGCTGGCTCATTTAACATGCAGGATATTGTTAACTCTCAGGAGCACGTCTGGAATGTTATCCCGCAGTTCTTTGGTTTTGTGACCTTTGCCATTGCGGGTGTTGCCGTCTGTCACCGTCATCCCTTTGACCAGCCAGAAGCTGAACAAGAACTGGCCGATGGTTACCACATTGAATATTCCGGTATGAAATTCGGTTTGTTCTTCGTCGGTGAATACATCGGTATCGTGACTGTCTCTGCACTGATAGTCACCTTATTCTTCGGCGGCTGGCAAGGCCCGTTCTTGCCGCCATTTATCTGGTTTGCGCTGAAAACGGCTTTCTTCATGGTGATGTTCATTCTGATCCGTGCATCCTTGCCGCGCCCACGTTATGACCAAGTGATGTCATTCGGCTGGAAAGTTTGCCTGCCGTTGACCCTGCTGAATCTGCTGGCGACTGCCGCGGTCATTTTGTACAACGCTCAATAAGGGGTGAATGAACCATGACGTTGAAAGAGTTAGTGGTTGGTTTCGGCACCCAAGTGCGCAGCCTGTGGATGATTGGCCTTCATGCCTTCCACAAGCGCGAAACCCAAATGTATCCGGAAGAGCCGGTTTACCTGCCGCCGCGTTACCGTGGCCGTATCGTGCTGACGCGCGACCCCGACGGTGAAGAGCGCTGCGTTGCGTGTAACCTGTGTGCGGTTGCCTGCCCGGTTGGCTGTATTTCATTACAGAAAGCCGAGCACAAAGATGGCCGTTGGTATCCGGAGTTTTTCCGTATCAACTTCTCCCGCTGCATTTTCTGTGGCCTGTGTGAAGAGGCTTGCCCGACCACCGCTATCCAGCTAACGCCGGATTTCGAGATGGGCGAATTCAAACGCCAGGATCTGGTGTATGAGAAAGAAGACTTGTTGATCTCGGGGCCGGGTAAATATCCGGAATATAACTTCTACCGGATGTCCGGTATGGCGATTGACGGCAAGCCAAAAGGCGAAGCCGAAAATGAAGCCAAACCGATCGACGTTAAAGGTCTGATGCCTTAGGAGCCAGCGTCCATGGAATTTGCATTTTATATTGCAGCATTGGTGGCAGTGGTGGCGACTATTCGCGTTATCACTCACACCAACCCGGTACATGCGCTGCTGTACCTGATTATCTCTTTGCTGGCTATCTCGGCCGTGTTCTTCTCACTGGGGGCTTACTTTGCCGGTGCGTTGGAAATCATTGTTTACGCCGGTGCCATTATGGTGCTGTTCGTGTTTGTGGTGATGATGCTGAACCTGGGCAATGTCGAGCAACAAGAGCGCGATTGGCTGAAACCGAGCTTGTGGATTGGCCCTGGTTTACTGGCATTGGTACTGCTCAGCGTGCTGATTTATGCCATCAGTTCAGTCACTGATTCCGGGATTAGCGGTGAAATGGTCGATGCCAAAGCAGTCGGTATCAGCCTGTTCGGCCCTTATGTACTGGCGGTGGAACTGGCTTCAATGCTGCTGCTGGCCGGTCTGGTGGTTGCCTTCCATATCGGGCGTGAACACAAGCCGGGTGAAGTGCTGGGCGCAAGCGAAAGCGCGAAAAGAAAAACGGAGGAACAAGCATGATCCCTCTACAACATGGCCTGATTTTAGCGGCCATTCTGTTTGTGCTGGGGCTGACGGGGTTGATTATTCGTCGCAACCTGCTGTTTATGCTGATAAGCCTTGAAGTGATGATCAACGCGGCGGCGCTCGCCTTTGTGGTGGCGGGCAGTTATTGGGGTCAGGCTGACGGTCAGGTGATGTATATCCTGGCGATCACGCTGGCGGCGGCGGAGGCCAGTATTGGTCTGGCACTGCTGTTACAGCTGTATCGTCGCCGTCATACTCTGAATATTGACACAGTCAGTGAGATGCGCGGATGAACCTATTATATTTAACAATTCTGCTGCCACTGCTGGGCTTCTTGCTGTTGGCATTCTCCCGTGGGCGTTGGTCTGAAAATACCGCTGCCACTGTCGGGGTGGGATCGATTGGTCTGACGGCACTGGTGACACTGTATGTTGCCGTGGACTTCCTCAGTCAGAAGGCCACTGGGGTTCAGGTGTTTAACCAAACCCTGTGGAACTGGATGTCGGTCGGCACCTTCAACATTCCGTTGACCCTGACACTGGACGGCTTGTCGCTGACCATGTTGTCTGTCGTCACTGGTGTGGGCTTCCTTATCCACATGTATGCCTCCTGGTATATGCGTGGAGAAGAGGGCTACTCCCGCTTCTTCGCCTACACCAACTTGTTTATCGCCAGTATGGTGGTTTTGGTACTGGCCGATAACCTGATGCTGATGTATCTGGGTTGGGAAGGTGTGGGTCTGTGCAGTTACCTGTTGATCGGTTTCTACTACACCAATCCGGCTAACGGTGCGGCGGCGATGAAAGCCTTTATCGTGACCCGTGTGGGTGACGTGTTCCTGGCTATCGCGCTGTTCATCCTGTATCAGGAACTGGGCACGCTGAACATTCGTGAGCTGATGGTATTGGCACCGCAGAAACTGGAAATGGGCTCTACCGCCATTACCTGGGCGACGCTGATGTTACTCGGTGGTGCAGTGGGTAAGTCGGCGCAGTTGCCGTTACAAACCTGGCTGGCTGATGCGATGGCAGGCCCAACGCCGGTTTCCGCGCTTATCCATGCGGCTACCATGGTCACCGCCGGTGTCTATCTGATTGCCCGTACTCACGGTCTGTTCCTGATGGCACCAGAAGTGCTTCATCTGGTGGGGATCATTGGGGCAGTCACTCTGGTGTTGGCCGGTTTTGCTGCGCTGGTGCAGAGCGACATCAAGCGCGTGTTGGCCTATTCCACCATGAGCCAGATTGGCTACATGTTCCTGGCGCTCGGCGTTCAGGCATGGGATGCAGCTATCTTCCACCTGATGACGCATGCATTCTTTAAAGCGCTACTGTTCCTCTCCTCTGGCTCAGTGATTCTGGCCTGTCACCACGAGCAAAATATCTTCAAAATGGGTGGTCTGCGTAAGACTATTCCATTGGTGTATATCTGCTTCCTGGTGGGTGGCGCGGCGCTGGCAGCATTGCCAATCGTCACCGCAGGCTTCTACAGTAAAGACGAAATTCTGTGGGGCGCATTGGCCAGCGGCCATATCAATCTGATGGTCGCCGGGCTGGTTGGGGCATTCCTCACCGCGCTGTATACCTTCCGTATGATTTTCATTGTGTTCCACGGCGAGCCAAAAACCAAAGCGCATCCGGTCAAAGGGATCACTCACAGCCTGCCGCTGATCGTGTTGCTGGTGCTATCGACATTTGTTGGCGCGCTGATAACTCCGCCGCTGGCGGGTGTATTGCCAGAGCTTCATTTCGGTGAAGAGGGCAAAATGCCGCTGGAAATCTTCTCCGGCGTGTTGGTGGTGATTGGTATCGCACTGGCTGCAATGCTGTATCTGGGCAAACGTCAGCTGGTCAACAGCATCGCGCAAAGTGCGCCGGGCCGCTTCTTTACGGTCTGGTGGTTCCACGCGTGGGGCTTTGATTGGCTGTACCATAACGTGTTTGTCCGCCCGTATCTGTGGATTGCAAGATTGTTGCAACGTGATCCGCTGAACTCACTGATGAATACCCCGGCGATACTTTCGCGCTGGAGTAATCGCGGTCTGACCGTCAGTGAAAATGGACAGGTGCGTTGGTATGTCGCGTCTATGGGTTTGGGTGCAGTCGTTGTACTGGCTCTGTTGCTTTTCGTTTAATTAGGGACACAAAACGCCATGCTATTACCTTGGCTAATTCTTATCCCCTTTATCGGCGGCTTACTGTCTTGGCAGTGTGAGCGCTTCGGTACCAGAGTACCGCGCTGGATAGCGCTACTCGCGATGGGGCTGACATTGGTGCTCTCCTTGCAATTGTGGGTGCAGGGCAACTATTCACTGATGAACCCGGCGGGTATCCCGCAGTGGCAGTCAGAGTTCACCTTGCCGTGGATCCCACGGTTCGGCATCTCATTCCATCTGGCTTTAGATGGTTTGTCACTGCTGATGGTGGTGCTGACCGGCCTGTTGGGTGTGCTGGCTATCCTCTGTTCGTGGCGTGAAATTCAGCGCAATCAGGGCTTCTTCTACCTGAATCTGTTGTGGATTCTGGGTGGGGTAATCGGCGTGTTCCTCGCCATCGACATGTTCCTGTTCTTCTTCTTCTGGGAAATGATGTTGGTGCCGATGTACTTCCTGATTGCTTTGTGGGGTCACAAAGCATCAGACGGTAAAACCCGCATCGCGGCGGCCACCAAGTTCTTCATCTATACCCAGGCCAGCGGCCTTATCATGCTGATTGCCATTTTGGGGCTGGTGTTTGTGCACTACAACGCCACCGGTATCTGGACGTTCAACTATGAAGATTTGTTGAAAACCCCGATGTCCCACAATGTGGAATGGTTGCTGATGCTGGGCTTCTTTATCGCGTTTGCGGTAAAAATGCCGGTGGTGCCATTGCACGGTTGGTTGCCAGATGCACACAGTCAGGCACCAACCGCAGGTTCTGTCGACCTGGCGGGGATTTTGCTGAAAACCGCAGCTTATGGTTTGCTGCGTTTTAGCCTGCCACTGTTCCCGACCGCCTCGCAAGAGTTTGCGCCAATCGCCATGTGGTTAGGGGTTATCGGTATCTTCTACGGTGCGTGGATGGCCTTCTGCCAGACCGATATCAAACGCCTGATTGCTTACACCAGCGTATCGCACATGGGCTTTGTGTTGATTGCCATCTATACCGGCAGCCAGTTGGCTTACCAGGGCGCGGTTATCCAGATGATTGCCCACGGCCTGTCAGCCGCCGGTATGTTCATCATCTGCGGCCAGCTATATGAGCGCCTGCATACGCGTGATATGCGCCAAATGGGCGGTCTGTGGGGTCGAATCAAATACTTGCCTGCGCTATCGCTGTTCTTCGCGGTGGCAACATTGGGGATGCCGGGTACCGGTAACTTCGTCGGTGAGTTTATGATCCTGTTCGGCAGCTTCCAGGTGGTTCCGGTGATTACCGTGATCTCTACTTTTGGGCTGGTTTTTGCTTCGGTTTACTCGCTGATTATGATGCAGCGTGCTTATTACGGCGCGCCAAAATCTGAAGAAGCATTACCGGGCATGAGCGCAAGGGAACTGTCCATCATCCTGCTGTTAGTGGTGTTGTTAGTATTGCTGGGGGTTTATCCGCAGCCAATTCTCGACACATCCCATGCTGCGATGAGTAATGTACAGCAGTGGTTCAATGCTTCATCTATTATTCCAACAACAAGGCCGTAATTCGCCATGACAATAACTCCTCAACAACTGATCGCAATGCTACCGCTGTTGATCGTCGGATTGACGGTGGTGGTTGTGATGCTGTCCATTGCGTGGCGACGCGATCATTTTATCAACGCCACTCTGACGGTTATCGGGCTTAACCTGGCGCTGCTGTCACTCTACTTTGTCGGCCAGGTCGGGCCGATGGATGTCACACCGCTGATGCGGGTTGATGGTTACGCGATGTTCTACACTGGGCTGGTGATTGTTGCCAGTCTGGCGACCAGCACCTTTGCTTATCCGTGGCTCAATGGCTATCCGGATAACCGCGAAGAGTTCTATCTGCTGGTGCTGATTGCGACTATGGGCGGTATTTTGCTCGCCAGCGCCAATCATCTGGCATCGCTGTTCCTGGGTATCGAGCTGATTTCCCTGCCACTGTTTGGCCTGATTGGTTACGCCTATCGCCAGAAGCGCTCACTGGAAGCCAGCATCAAGTACATGCTGCTGTCTGCGGCGGCATCGTCATTCCTGCTGTTTGGTATGGCGCTGTTGTATGCGGAATCTGGCAGTTTGTCATTCGCCGGTCTGGGCAAAAGCCTGAGCGACTCCATGATTCACCAACCGCTGATCCTGGCCGGTCTGGGGATGATGATTGTTGGTCTTGGCTTTAAGTTGTCGCTGGTGCCGTTCCAACTGTGGACACCGGATGTGTATCAGGGCGCACCTGCCCCGGTATCTACTTTCCTGGCGACCGCCAGTAAGATTGCCATCTTTGCGGTGGTGATGCGCTTGTTCTTGTACGCGCCAGCCGCTGACAGTGAAGCGGTGCGTTTAGTACTTTCGCTGATTGCTGTGGCCTCGATTCTGTTTGGTAACCTGATGGCTATCAGCCAGACCAACATCAAGCGTCTGCTGGGTTATTCCTCTATCGCGCACCTTGGCTATTTGCTGATTGCGTTGGTGGCAGTGCAAACTCATCAATTGGCACTGGAAACTGCTGGTGTCTATCTGGCCGGTTACCTGTTCAGCAGCCTGGGCGCTTTCGGTGTCGTCAGCCTGATGTCCAGCCCGTACAAAGGCCCGGACGCGGAATCACTGTTCTCCTACCGTGGGTTGTTCTGGCATAAGCCGATTCTCTCTGCGGTGATGACGGTGATGATGCTGTCACTGGCTGGTATTCCAATGACATTGGGCTTTATCGGTAAGTTCTTTGTCGTGGCAATGGGTGTGAGTGCCAACCTGTGGTGGCTGACCGGTGCTGTAGTCTTGGGCAGCGCCATCGGCCTGTATTACTATCTGCGCGTGACGGTAAGCTTGTACCTGAGTGCACCAGAAACCCTGGTGCGTGACACACCAAGCAACTGGGCATTGACTGCTGGTGGTGTGGTGGTGCTGATTTCCGCGATTTTGGTACTGGTGCTGGGTATCTATCCGCAACCGCTGATTTCGCTGGTTCAGTTGGCACAACCGCTGATGTAATACGGTGTTAAATCGATAATTCCAACCCCCTGTCAGCAACCCTGGCAGGGGGTTTTTTTCTGTTCGAGCAAGTAATGATTTTTCTTATACATCTTATTTTCGTTTTGATGATGTTAGTTTAGAACCCATCGAAGAGGATATTGAAGAGGAAATAGCGCTGTCAGGCAGTTTTTTTAAAAATAAAGAAATAGTCAATTTCTCACTCGATAAAGCTAAAGAAAATGAAAGCTTTAATGCTCTAATGATAGAAAAAGCAGAATTA
>NZ_CACVAD010000014.1 GCF_902726545.1 Yersinia artesiana
TTATTATGGTTTTCTTATGTAATGAAGGTTTTTGCTGAAACGATTAAAATTAAATTTATCAGTAAGTTGATTGCTTTATTTTGGGGTTTTTCATTGGTGGTTAGCTGATGTTTATTATTTAAATTATTAATGTTTGTAAAATAAATGAAAAATATTATTGTACAGTTTCAATGTTATCTACTTATATTTAAGTCATCTTTATCAGCTGGCTGATAGAGATCACATTAAAAAAACAAGACAAAATAGATTGCGCTGATTTCTTTGCTGCTGTTAACCACACCAGAAACAAGCTTAAACCCTCTTTAGCGAGGTGTTTATTTACCCTCCGGCGTCCGACTTATCAGGCCCCCCGATAAGCTCTTACGTGGAGATAGTGATTTGCTTGATTTTTGAGGTTTTCCATGGCGAATTCAGCGGTTGGCGCAATTGATATTATTTCGCGGCAAAACGGGGCATTGATTTCAGAGGTTGCAGGTAATCAGTCAGTCGTGGCGCTTAACGGGTTGAGCATCGTGCGAATCCATGGCTCGGTAGACAGTGTTGCCAGCTATGAGCGTCAGGGTAATGATCTGATTTTGCACATGAAAGATGGCACCACGGTGCGTTATCAGCACTTTTTCACCGCCGACGCTGAGGGAAATTACAGCGAATTGGTGTTTGATGATGGTGTCAATCCACCGGTACATGCCACTTTCCCTGCTGCCATGGGCGCAGCAGCTGCGGGTGATGCCATTCTGATGCCACAATTTACCACAATCGATGGTGTGGCCGGTTTAGCTCTGGGGGGCAATACCAGCTCGGCGGGGCTATTGGCGGGCGCATTGGGCTTTTTGGCGATTGCCGGCGGTATTGGTATTGCTGCGTCCCACAACAGTAATGGCAGCTCAAGCGGTGGCAGTTCGGGAGGAAATAACGGCGGTAATAACGGCGGTAATATTGATCCTCCTGGTAATGGCGGCAATCCGAATCCCGTACCCACATTGACAGTCAATCCATTGACCGGCGATAACCGCCTCAATGGTAGCGAAGTGAATTCCAATCAAATCTTAAGCGGTACAACAACGGGGGTTGCCGCAGGGCAGTTGGTGAATGTCACCATTAATGGCACCACCTATACGGCGAAAGTTCAAGCCGATGGTTCGTGGAGCGTTTTGTTACCGGCCGGTGTACTGCAAGGCTTACATGACGGTAGCTATCCGGTGGTAGTCACGGTAGCCAATGGTAGCGGTCAGACTGCGCAGCAAACCATCACATTGATGGTTGATACTACCGCGCCAACATTGACCCTCTCTCCCGTCGCTGGTGATGGCATTATCAACGCAGCCGAAGCCAAAGCAACAGTTGCCATTGGCGGGACATCATCAGCCATTGGCGCAACCGTCACCGTGGTATTTAACGGGAAAGCCTATACCGGCACGGTACAAAGTGATGGGCGCTGGAGTGTGGATGTTCCGGCCAGCGCGCTGGTTGGGTTAAAAGACGGTTCACAGTCGATATCGGCTACGGTGAGCAACAGTGCGGGCAACAGCGCCAGTGCCAGTGGCAGTGTGATGATTGATGCTGATCCTGCTAACTTTCCCACATTACTCGTCAACTCATTTGCCAGCGACAATCATCTGAATGGTGCAGAGCAGAAAGTCAGCCAGACATTGAGTGGCGAAACCACCCATGTCGAAGCTGGCAGATTAGTGCTTATCACGCTGAATAATAAGACCTATAGCGCCACGGTTGGGGCGGGTGGCAAATGGAGCACTCAGATTCCACCTGCCGATTTGGCGATGCTCGCCAATGGCTCCGCCACTATTCACGTTGAAGTCACCAATGCTGCGGGCAATCCGGCCAGCAAAGACAGCGTTTTCACTGTCGATAGCACGCAGGGCGGTTTGGGGATAAACCCGGTCTCCGGTGATAACCTGATTAACGCTAATGAAGCGCAGACTGATCTCACCGTCACCGGCACATCGGCAGGGCTGGCGGTGAATACGCCAGTGAAGGTCACATTAAATGGTGTCACTTATCACGGCACTGTGGATGCCAATGGCAACTGGAGTGTACTAATCCCGAAAGGGGATTTAGGCAAACTGAGCGATGGCCCGATAACCTTAACGGTGCAAGCCGCCGGGTTACCAGACGCCACCTTGCCACTCGGGATTTATATCAATAATCTGCCAGCGGCGACATTCAGCACGCCTTTTGGTGATGGAAATCTCAATGGCACCGAGGTGAAGAGCGACCAAACACTCCAGGGTTCAACGGGGGTGAATGGGGCGGGGCAGACGGTGACGGTGAGCTTTAATGGCGTGACATATCACCCGCTGGTGGCGCTGGATGGCAGTTGGTCGCTGGTTTTCCCCAGCGCGGTATTACAGGCGCTGGGGCAAGGGAATATCCCACTGCTGGTAACCGTCAGCGATATAGCGGGTAATAGCAAAAGTCAGCTACTGACAGTGAATGTGGACACTCAGGCTCCGACACTGACGGTCAATCCGGTTGCTGGTGACGGCACCATTAATGCTATTGAAGCTGCCGCGCCGGTAACCCTTAGCGGCCGAAGTTCTGAGATTGGCGCGACAGTCGTCATCACTTACGCAGGGAAATCTTATCAGGCCGTGGTCCAGGCGGACGGTTCCTGGCATGTCGATATCCCTGCTGGCACATTAGCGGGGATTACTGATGGCAGCCACCCGTTAACGGCGACGGTAATGGATGCGGCGGGTAACATCACCAGTGTTACCTCGAATGTGACGTTGGACGCCAATCCTGCCAATCTGCCTACCTTATCTATCAATACCTTTGCGGGTAACAATATTCTCGATGCTGCCGAACAGCGCGTTGACCAGATAATCAGTGGCACCACCACCCACGTGGAAGCCGGCCGTGTGGTCACTATCTTGCTGAACGGTAAAACCTACCAGACCACGGTGGGGGCTGATGGCAGTTGGAGTGTCAAAGTCAGTGCTGCTGATCTGGCTCTACTGGGCAATGGCAATGCTGGCATCACCGCAACTGTCACGGATGCCAGTGGCAATGCCGCCACTGAAACTCATAATATTACCGTCAATGATAAGTTGACCGGGCTGGGTATCAATCCGGTGACGGGCGATAACCTGATTAATGCGGCTGAAGCAGCGGCAGGTGTCACGGTCAGCGGCACATCATTCAATGTGAATGCCGGGCAAACAATCACCCTGACATTAAATGGTAAAACCTATACTGCGCAGGTGGGGGCGGATGGACGCTGGAGTGCTCAGATTTCAGCGGCGGATCTGGCTCAACTAGCGGATGGCAGCGCGCTATTAACTGCCAGTGCCACCGATGCTGGCGGCAGTCCCATTAGCAGCTCGGCAAATCTGGGTATTTATACCCATACGCGACCTACTGCCAGCCTGACTCCACCTTTTGGTGACGGCACACTCAACAGTACGGAAGCGGCACTCGGCCAGACATTAACCGGCAGCACCGGTGTTACTGGCAATGGTCAGAAGGTGAGTGTGACTCTTGGCGGGGTGACTTATGCCGCTACGGTTGCCGCAGACGGCAGTTGGTCATTGCCGCTTTCAGCCAATGCATTGCAAGGATTGGGGCAAGGCACCCAGCCACTGGCGATTACTGCCAGTGATGCGGCCGGTAACAGCAATACCCTCAACACTCAATTCAAAGTGGATACTCAAGCCCCCACGTTATCTGTTGCTCCGATTGCGACAGACAACATTATCAATGGCGCAGAGGCCGCCGCCAGCATTACCGTGCGGGGTACCAGTTCGGAAATCGGCGCTATCGTGAAAGTGAGTATCGGCGGGCAACTCTACTCCGGCGCGGTGCAGCCTGATGGTAGCTGGAGTGTCACTATTCCGGCTGGTGCGCTGTCATCACTGGGTGATGGCCGCTATGTAGTGAGCACGCAGGTTCAGGATGCAGCGGGTAACAGCACCACCGTGACACAAGATGTCATGCTGGATGCCGATCCCCGTAATTTCCCAACACTGTCTATTAGTGCCTTTGCGGATAACAATATTCTGGATGGCGCTGAACAGAAAGTGAGTCAGACCGTCAGCGGCAGTACCACCGGCATTGAGGCTGGGCGAACGATTACGATATCCCTTAACGGGAAAACCTACAGCGCAACCGTGGATTCCGCCGGTAAATGGAGTACAACCATTCCAGCCGGGGATTTGGCATTACTGACCAATGGTATGATCAATATTACCGCGACGGTCAGTGATGTGAATGGCAATGCCGCCAATAGTAGTCACACCATTATTGTTAATAATACTCAAAGCGGGATTGGTATCAGCCCGCTGACCGGCGACAACCTGATCAACGCGCAGGAAGCGGCGGCAGGTATCACGGTGAACGGCACCTCCAGCAATTTGAATGCTAACCAGACTATTACGGTGACGCTGAATGGCAAAACCTACACCACCACCACCGGATCGAATGGGAATTGGAGTCTGGCGCTATCTGCTGGTGATTTAGCCCTGTTGGCTGATGGGAAAATCACACTGACCGCTACTGCAACTGACAGCGCGGGGAATACGGTATCCACCAGCAGCGAACTTGGGGTTTATATTCATAATCTGCCGGCGGTTGTGACCAATCTCCCCTTTGGTGATGGCACCCTCAACCAAACCGAGGCCGGTATCAGCCAAAGTTTAAACGGCACCACCGGTGTGACGGGCGCAGGGCAGTCGGTGATGATAACCATCGGGGGAAAAACCTATCAGGCCGCCGTGGGTAATGACGGCCAGTGGTCATTAACCTTGCCACCGAGCGTGTTGCAAGGGCTGGCACAGGGCGGGCAGTCAATTAAGGTACAAGTAACTGATGCTGCGGGGAATACCAATAGCGCCACCAGCGCCATTTCGGTTGATACGTTGCCGCCTGAGTTATCGGTAGGGCCAATTGCCGTTGATGGTGTCATAAACGCCACGGAAGCGGCGGTCAACATTCCGGTATTTGGTACCTCGAATGAAGTGGGCGCGGCAGTTAATGTGGTGATAAATGGCCAAACCTACAGCACCACGGTGAGCAATACTGGCAGTTGGAGTGTTGATATCCCGGCTAATACCCTCAATTTGTTGGCCGATGGCAGCTATCCCATCACCATTACGATTCAGGACAGTGTTGGCAATATCACTACCGTGACTGAGAATATCAAGCTGGTCACCCAGTCGCTTCCGAATCCAACACTCAGTACGCCGTTTGCGGATGGCTATCTCAATGCCGCAGAAGTCACCTCCAGCCAGACATTAACCGGCAGCACCGGCGTGAGTGGCGCGGGGCAACAGGTGGTGGTGATGGTGGGCGGGGTCAGTCACACGTTGGTGGCAGATAGTCAGGGCAACTGGCAATTAACTCTGCAACCGTCAGAATTACAAAATCTGCCTAATGGCAATCTGGTGATCTCAGTTACCGCGACCGACAGCGCAGGTAATAGCAACATTTACACTGGCAGCGCGACGGTGGATAAAATTGCCCCCGCACTGGTGGTTAACCCTATCAGTAACGACAATATCATCAATGCCATCGAGGCCCTGAGTACCGTCAATATCACGGGGAGTGCGCCTCAATCTGAGGCGGGGCGAACAGTGTCGGTGCAGCTAAACGGGGTAACTTACAGCAGTTTGGTGCAACCGGATGGCACCTGGAGTATTCCGCTGAGTAACAGCGTGCTGCAAGGGCTGGCGGATGGTAACTATCCGGTGCGCGTCACACTCAGCGACAGCGCCGGTAACCAAACCACAGTCGACCGCACGCTAACCATCGATGCCTCGCCGGTCAATCTTCCTACGGTGACAATTAACAGCATCTCGGGTGATAACTTTATTAGTCGTGTTGAGTCCACCAAAGATGTGTTGATCAATGGGGTGTCCAGCCATGTTGAGGCCGGGCGCACCGTCAGTGTGATGCTCAATGGCAAAACCTATAGCGGCACGGTGCAAAGTGACGGCAGTTGGCAAGTGACGGTTCCGGCCGCCGATGTCAGTCAGTTACCGGAAGGGGCCTTAACTGCGCAGGCGACCGTGACAGATGTGGCGGGGAACCCGGCGAGTGATACGCATCAGGTCACGGTGATTGCCTCTCTGGCAGACCAACCTGTCTTGACGGTTTCCACGGTCACCAGTGATGACATCATCAATTATCAGGAAAGCCAGTCAGCACTGACCATCAGTGGCAATAGCCAGCGGGTACAAGCAGGGCAAACCGTGACCGTCAGTTTACACGGTAAGAATTACCAAGGCGTGGTTCAGGCTGATGGCTGTTGGAGTGTGTCGGTTCCGGCGGGTGATGTACAGACGCTGCCACAAGGCAATAATGTCATCAGTGCCACCGTCAATGATGTGGCGCAAAATCCTGCCAGCTCGACCCATAATGTCACAGTCGATACTCAGGCTCCGCTACTGACTGTTGATGTACAAACCAATCTCGACAATGTATTGAATCTGGCCGATGCCTTGCTGGGGCTAGTGGTGAAGGGCACTTGCGCCGGTGAGTCCGGACTCACCGTCACCGTGACGCTAAATGGTCATAATTATAAGACGCAGGTACAAAGTGATGGCAGTTGGAGCCTGACCATACCTTCCGCTGATCTGTTGCTGTTAGGGGATGGCCCATTAGCGGGCGGAGTGAAGGTCAGTGTGACCGATGCCGCCGGCAATGAAAGCCACGATATCACTAACCTCAATGTCGCGATCAATGCTCTACCGACACTGACCTTAGCACCATTATTTGGCGATAACGTATTAAGTGTCGGTGAGATAAGTGCCAATGCCACTCTGACGGGCAGTTGTAGCAACTTAGCGGTCGGTACTGCGGTGGTGGTATCGATCGGTGGTAAAAATTATAGTGGCAGTGTGACCTCCGCCGGAGTCTGGTCAGTCAATATCAGTGCCGCAGCGCTGCAAAGTTTGAATGACGGTCTGACCAAAGTGACGGCGAGTGCCACCGATGCGGATTCGGGTAATAAAGCCTCGGCTAGCGTCGATCTGGATATCTTAATTCATAATGTGCCGAACATTACCCTGCCAGCATTGCCGTTTGGTGATGGTTATCTGAACAAGTTAGAGGCCGCCGCCAGCCAAATTCTGACCGGCAATACCGGAGCCACCGGCAGTGGGCAGACCATTACCTTGAAAATTGATGGGGTGACTTATTCTGCCACGGTGGCCTTGGATGGCACCTGGATCTGTGCATTGCCAGCGGGGGGGCTAAATGGTTTAGCTGACGGGCCGCACACTATTTCCGTCACCGTGACTGACCGGGTAGGTAACAGTGATACCGAGTCAGTGACCTTCAATTCTGCATTGAACATTATCCCAGCGCCGACCTTTGACGCCGGGTCAATTATTGGTGGCATTCTCAATGCGGCTGAAGCGGCGGCAGGCGGGCAATTAACCGGCAGCACCGGGATTGTTGGTGATAAGTTGCAACAGGTTACTGTGACCATCAATGGCACCGGTTATGCAGCAACGGTGACGGAAGATGGGAAATGGACATTAGCTTTGTCACCCGATGTGCTGAAAGCCTTACCGGAGGGAACCTGGGATGTCACGGTCACTGCCAAAGATGCTGCCGGTAATAGCGGTTCGCTGACCAGTCAGGTTGAAGTGCTGACTCACAATTTACCGCATCCGACACTGGTATTGCCATTTGGTGATGGGGTGCTCAATCATGCTGAAGCCGCGATTGATCAGACATTGAGTGGTAGCACCGGCGTAACCGGCGTCGGTCAACAAGTGGCTATCTCCATAGATGGCAAACTTGTACAAACCATTACGGCAAATCCTGATGGCAGTTGGTCATTACCGCTACTGACCGGATTACTCACCGGGCTGGCAAATGGGCCACATACTATTGGGGTAAAAGTTACGGATCGTGGTGGTAATGAAGTCACTATCTCACCAGAGATGACATTTACCTCACAACAGCAGGTGCCAACGCCATCTATCGATACACTTTCCTTCGGTGCCAGCATCAATATTGCCGAAGCCGCACTGGCGACCACTATCAGCGGTAAAACCGGCATAACCGGCAATAATCAAAATGTGCAGTTGCAGATTGATGTGGGGGGTATCAGCTATAGCGGAGTGGTCGATGCTAACACCGGTAACTGGACGGTGACGATTCCCGCAGGAGCCTTAAATGGCCTGACCAATGGGCAGCATCAAATTAATGTCACCGTGACTGACTCCGCCGGTAACAGCAGCAGCCAATCAACCAATTTTGACAGTTTCCTGGCACTGCCCGCGCCCACCATTAGCACCCCTTTGTTTGGGGCGACCTTGAATCTGGCTGAGGCCGGAACCGATCAATTACTGACCGGCACCACCGGCCTGCTTAACACGGCGCAAACCGTGAAAGTGACGATAAACGGGGTGGAGTATAACGCCAATGTCAATATCGCCACCGGAGTGTGGAACGTCACGGTACCGACGGCTGATTTAAAACAGATTCCTGATGGCCCGCAGCAACCGATCAGAGTGGATGTCACTGATGGCGGCGGCAATACCGGCAGCAGTTCACTCAATATCGGCGTCGTGACCCATAACTTACCGACCGTTACCGTCGATGCGCCGTCATTTGGTGCGGAGCTGGACTTTACTGAAAGTAAAACCCCCCAACGGTTAAGTGGTTCCACCACCAATATGGCGCAGGGAAGTCTGGTCAATATTAGCTTTGGCACCCTCAATCTCACCGCAATTGTGGGGGCAGATGGTAAATGGAGCGCGTTGGTGAGCAGTGCTCAATTGGGCACTTTGAGCGGCACTGCCAACATCAGCGCCACGGTGACCGACAGCGCTGGTAACGAGGGGCACACCACTAACCCAATCAATGTTAACGTTAATCTCAGCCCACCAGCGGTAGTGCTAACCATTAATCCCATCGCCACTGACAATATTATCAATGCTGCTGATGATCCCTTGGATATTACTATTAGCGGTAAGGTCACGGGGGCGGGATCATCGGGTGGAGAGGTGATTGTCCGTATTAATGGCGTTCCGCTGATTGACACTATTGCTTTCGGAGCTGATGGTAACTGGTCGGTGATATTACCGAAGCTCAGCTTCCCCGATGGCAATTATCAGATAACAGCCACAGTAGATGGGGGCACAGCCTCTGAACTGGTCGGATTGCTGGTTGACCGTTCGCCGCCGACCTTGACGCTTGCGCCTTTTGCCGACAATAACATCCTGGATGCTCTTGAATCCAAATCGCCACAGTTAGTGAGTGGTGTGGCTTCAATTGATGATATTGGGCGCACCGTGACCGTGACGCTAAACGGTAAAAACTATTCGGCGCTGATTGGGGCGCAGGGCCAGTGGAGTGTCAGCATCCCAACCGCTGATTTACAGGCGCTGACACAAGGCCCTCATACTCTGAAAGTGACACTGACTGATCTGGCGGGTAATCCTGCCGAGCAAACGACCACCATCGTCGTTGATACTATCCCGGCGCTTATCACACTGGATGTCGCGGCACCGGTTCTTAACAGTAATGTGCTGGGTTCAATACTCTCCGGCACCGCTCTGGGGGCGGAGGGTAAAACCTTAACCCTCACCTTGGGCAGCACCACACTCACCACTGTTGTTGGTAATGATGGCAAATGGAGTATTACTGTTTTGCCGGGCAATTTGAGTGGCATTGTGGATGGCCCGCTGGTGGCGGGATTGAGTGTCACTGATACCGCCGGTAACCCCAGCAGCAGTAATGTCACGGTGAATGTGGCGCTCAATCCGGCATTGGCACTGACGGTCGATCCGCTGTTCAATGGCGGCTATCTCAATGCTGTTGGTGCGTTGGTCGATCAAACCTTGTCCGGCACCGTATTGAATGCCGGTCTGGGGGCCAAAGTGAAGGTCACCATTAATGGGCATGAACAGATTGCTGAGGTGGGGGCTAATGGTAAATGGACCCTGACTCTTCCCGCGGCCGATTTAAGTCAATTGGCGGATGGCGCGTTAACAATGAACATCAGTGTAACCGATGCTAATAACAACGTGGTGCAGCTCCTCCCCGCACCGGTACTCAATGTGTTGACCCATAACTTACCGACCTTCGGCGCGCTGGACCCACTGTTTGGTGGCGATAATATTCTGAATGGGGTGGAGTCCGCTGTGACCCAGACGTTGGGTGGGGTGATTAATAATGTCGCCGCGGGGGCGACAGTGACTGTCACCATCGGCACCCAAGTGTTGACCACCCAAGTACAGGCTGGCGGGGTGTGGCATGTTGATTTGCTGCCTTCACTATTAGGCGGGTTACAGGACGGCAGCTTGCAAGTGGGGATTTCGGTAAAAGATGTCGCCGGAAATATCGTCAATACTCAAGTGGGGATTACGGTGTTGACCCACGATCTACCGCTGGTCACCCTGAACCCTATCTTTGGTGATGGCATCCTGAATGCGGCTGATTTACTGTTAAATCAGACTATTAGCGGCACAGTTAAAAATATGCCAGCAGGTGCGGAAGTCACCATCAAGCTGGGTACGGCGCTGCTAAAAGCCATTATCGGTGCTGATGGCTCATTCACTGTGCCGGTTGATAGCCTGACATTGAATGGATTGCTGGCCGGTTCACTCAATGTTACCGCCTCGGTGACTGACTCTGCGGGGAATACTAATACGGCAACCCGCCCATTGCTGGTGGATGTCACCCTGCCGGTTATCTCGCTGAATCCTGTTTTTGACGACGGTAAGCTCAGCCTGGCGGATACCGCCATTGCGCAAATCATCGGCGGTACGGTCAGCGGGGTGGAGGCGGGGACTCAGGTGAAAGTCACTCTGGGGGGGAAAACCTTCTTTGGCACCACCACGGCGAACGGCAGTTTCACCATTACGGTTCAACCAACGGATTTAACCGCATTATTGAATGGCAACCTGACCGTAGGTGTATCGGTGACCGATTCCGCCGGTAACACCGGAACAACCTCCGGCAGCGTCAATGTCATTATTAATAATGTGCCTAAGTTGATTTTAAATCCGATTTTTGGCGACGGGCTATTGAGTATTGACGATAGCAAAGTGACGCAAATCATCAGCGGGACGGTGGTGAATGGCACTGTGGGGGCGCAGGTTTTGGTGCAAGTTGGCAGCAATCAACTGACAGCAATTGTCGGCACGGGTGGTGGCTGGAGTGTTCAGGTTCCGAGCAATATATTGAACGGATTGTTGGATGGTAGCCAAACCATCAGCGCATCCTTGGTGGATAGCGCCGGCAATACCACCAGCGCCAACGGATTGGTGAATGTACTGATTCATGCCCAGCCAACACTGTCAGTTAATCCTATTTTTGGTGACGGCATCCTCAGTGTGGCGGATTTACTGGTAGCGCAAACTATCAGCGGCACCACCACCAATGTGGCGCTGGGAACTCAAATCAATGTGGTTCTCAATGGCAAACCCTATACGGCGACGGTGGGCGCGGGCGGTAACTGGAGTGTACTTATCCAGCCGGTGGATTTAAAAACGCTGGTGACCGATGGCCCGCTGACGGTGAATGTTTCACTGCAAGATGCGGTGGGCAATCAGGCCAGCACTTCTGGCGCGTTGAGTGTTATCGCCAATGCGCTGCCAACCCTGTCACTGGACCCTGTTTTTGGTGACGGCCTGCTCAATGCTGCTGATGCACTGTTAACCCAAACTATCAGCGGTCACAGTACGTCTGCTGCCGGAGCCAATGTGACGGTGAAAGTGGGTAATCTCACCTTGAATACCACCGTGAAAGCTGATGGCAGTTGGAGCATTGCGGTGCCGCCATCGGCGCTGGCAGGCCTGCTGGATGGCAGTTTTACCGCCAGCGCCAACCTGACCAATGCCGCCGGGCACAGTGCCAGTGCCACAGCACCGATCACGGTTGGCATCAGTTTGCCGACCTTAACACTGAACCCATTCTTTGCTTCGGATAGCTACCTCAGTGGGGCTGAATCGACCACGGCCCAAGTGATTTCTGGCACCAGCACCCACGCCGCTGGCTCGCAAATCACCGTGACTGTTGGTGGCGCGGTCTTGACCGGCATTATTGGCAGTGATGGCCACTGGAGTGTGCCGATTACGCCTTCGGCCTTGACCGGTTTGTTGGACGGTTCCGCCAAAATTGGTGTATCGGTCACTGACGCCGTGGGCAACCATGTTGCTGTTAACACTGATTTTACTGTGAAAACCCATGCGTTACCTTTGCTGGGGGTTGATGCATTGGGCAATATTGGCAACTTACTGCAACTGCCAACCAATGGCCTGATTGTTTCAGGTTCCAGCTTAAATGTGCTGGCCAATACCAAAGTTAAAGTGACGCTACTGGGTCAAACCTTAGAAGGTACCGTCGACAGTAGTGGTCACTGGAGTGTGCAGTTCTTCGGCTCTTTCCTCAAAGCGCTGAACGCTGTCAACATTTTAACCACTCCGGTAGCGGTAGCGGTCACTGATGAAGCCGGTAACTACAAAGCCATATCGGTTGGCCTGCTTTCCGGCTCTGGTATCCAGTTATTGTCAGCCGATCATGATATTCAGGCCGCCAGCATGATGGTTACCCATGATGCGGATACCTCTCATTTAGTCGCACCACTGGCACAGCCTATCGACAGCATTCTGACCACCACGGTGACGGAGGGCGGCTATACCATCGGCGGTGTCACGTTGAATCTGGCTGATGGCGTAGTGATGTCCGGCGAGGCTCTTACCGGCAGCAGTGGTGCCGATGTTTTCACTGTTAACTCGTTGAACTTCAACCATATAGATGGTGGCTTGGGCATGGATACCTTGCTGCTGGGTGGGGTGAATCAAACATTGGATCTGACCAGTTTAGGCCTGAAGGTGGAGCATATCGAAATCATTGATTTAGGTCAGAGTGGCAGCAACAGTATCCGGCTTGATTTACAGGATGCGCTCACGCTAACCGACAAGCCAGAGGATGATTTGCTGATTAAGGGTGCACAAGGCGGGCAAGTCACGCTCAGTAATACCCCGGATGGGGTGTGGAGCAGCGTAGGGCAGCGCAGCATTGATGGACAGGCGTTCGATGTCTATCACAACTCATCGCTAGACAGCAGTAACACATTGGGAGATGTGTTGATTCAGCACGGCTTGCAGGTGCATTTGGTGTGAAATCACCGGCTCGGTTAAGAGCAAGAAAACCATAAAAATGATCGGCACAGGAGTATGTCGGCGATGAAAAGAGCAGCGGGGTATTTTGCTCGCCGGGGTCTCTCCGGCGCATGGTGGGTGATCGCGGTGCTATCGGTAATGGGGCCGCCGTCAGTACGGGCGGCTGACTCCGCGACGGCACCGGCGTTTAACTGGCAAGCCGCGCCGAGCGAAGAGCAACTGGCCGAGCTGAGTTTGCGCGAGGCCATCTTGCGTGCTTTTGCCCGTAATCCACAGATTGCACAGGCGGCGGCGCAGATAAGAGTGGGAAAAGGGGAGTTAGAGGTTGCTGAAAGCGGCTGGTATCCACAGATTTCTTTGCAAGGAACCACAGGGAAATCACATCAAACTGACTCAGCGGGCAGCTTGAATAGCAATGCGTCAGCCGGAGTTCAACTGAGTCAACTGCTGTATGACTTTGGCAAAACCGGCGGCAGTATCGATGAGCAGGCCTCCTTGTCGGAGGCCTATCGCTATGACCTGTTCAACACCATGACCGCAGTGGGGCAGAGTACGGTTCAGGCTTATTTGCAAGTCAAACGCTATCAGGCGTTAAGTGTGGTGGCGCGTAACAATATTGCCTCTCTGGAGAAAGTCAAACAGACCGCCCAACTGAGAGCTGATGCTGGCCTCAGTTCGCAATCTGATGTGCTGCAAGCTGAAACCCGCATCGCCGGTATGGTGGCGACGCTGGAACAATATCGGGCGCAGCAACGTTCGGCTCAGGCGCAACTCACGGTGCTGACTGGCGTGGTGTCCGATAACCTGCCGGATCTGCCCAAAGATCTGCTCAAACAAAAAGTCACGCTGAATGCCATTCCCTATGACGCCAGCAGCGCGGTGCGCAGCGCCGAGGCCAAACAACAGGCCGCAATGCAGCGGGTGCGGCAAAGTCAGGCGCAGCACTGGCCCACCTTAAAGATCCAGGCGGGCAGAACACGTTACGAAAATGAATCACGCTCTTATTGGGATGATCAGGTGCAACTGGCGGTTGAAGCGCCGGTTTATCAAGGGGGAGCGGTCAGTGCCAAAGTCAGGGCTGCTGAGGGGATGCGCGCTGCGGCGCAAGCTGAAGTGGAAAAAGCCAAGCTGGATGTGAATCAAAAAGCAGCCACGGCGTATGCCGACATGATTGGTGCTATACAGCGCCAACAAGCAGGTGAGCAGCAACTGCAAAGTGCCGTGCACACCCGCAGTGTCTATCAGGATGAATATAAGTTAAGCAAACGCAGCCTGAATGACTTGCTGAGTGTGGAACAAGATGTGTTACAAGCCGACTCGATGCGGCTGATGGCGCTGTATGACGGTTGGGACGCCACGGCGCGCTATGCCTCCGCCGTCGATAATTTGGTGGATATGTTGGGAATTGATCGGGTTGCTCAGAGTGGTGAAAGGTTACCCACTCTCTAATACCCGTCATTCTTCAAGCCGCATGTGCGTTGGCTGCCTTCGCGCACCCCAGTCACTTACTTATGTAAGTTCCAGGGGATTTACTCAGTTGCCGCCTTCCTGCAACTCGAATTATTTAGGGTATGACAGGCCGCTTTACCCGCCGGAAAAATTATAGCCCACAAGGCAGGGGTAACATGACAATGCAATCGACGCCAACAGAGGTCTGGATAACAGCAATGGCGAGAGTGGCCAGCCGTTATGGTAAACCCGCTGATATGAACTTTCTGGCCCAGCAAATGCGCTGGTTTGAGCAATTAAGTGGCTTACGCCAATTGGAACGACTCAGTGGTTTACTGGGCTTGCAGACCAACGTGATGGCGCTGAAAAAAGTCCGCTGGCGCAATGAATTACTGCCGGTATTACTGGAGCTGGAACCCGGCAGTGTGGCGGTGTTGGAACACATTAATGACAGCGGGTTGGTGAGCTATTGGCTCAGTGATGGCGGTGATGTGGTACGTGAAACCAGCCTGGAAGAGTTAGTGGCGCGCAGCCAGGGCCGGGTGGTCATGGTCGGGGTTGCCAACCGTGGCCGCGATAGCCGTATTGATGAATTTATCAGGCCTTACCAGCAGCACTGGTTCTGGCAGAATTTTCGCGGTGCCGGGCGCAAAATTGCGGAAATCTCACTCGCCTCGGTGCTGGGTAATGTGCTGGCGCTGGGGGGGATCCTGTTTTCAATGCAGGTTTACGATCGGGTGATACCGGCACAATCCTACGCCACATTATGGGTGCTGTTTTTTGGTGTTTTGCTCGCTGCATTTATGGAATATATCATCCGGCTGACCCGCACTCAGATCTCTGATTTGATGGGTAAAAAAATCGACCTTAATGTGTCGTCGATGCTATTTGTGCGGGCGATGGCCATCAAGAATGAAGCACGCCCTAAATCGACGGGATCCTTTATTTCCCAGTTGCGTGAAATCGATCAGGTGCGTGAACTGCTAACTTCCACCACGGTAGGGGCGGCGGCAGATATGCCATTTGTCCTGCTGTTTCTGGCGATTATGGCCTTTATCGGTGGCCCGCTGGTGGTCATTCCGCTTTTAGCTATTCCACTCATTGTTATCCCCGGTTTATTGATTCAATTCCCGATGGCGAAACTGGCGAAAGAGGGCATGCGGGAAGGAGCACTGCGCAATGCCATTTTGGTCGAAACCATTGAAGGTATTGAAGATATTAAAGCCTTACAGGCCGAGCCTTATTTCCAGCGCCAATGGGAGCAAACCCACGAGGTGAGTGCTGCTGTCGGGATGAAACAGCGGCTATGGGGAGCGCGCCTGACCGGGTGGGCGTCGACGGTATCGCAATTAACCTATGCCGGAATGTTGGTTTTTGGCACTTACCTGGTGCTGGCCGGTGAGATAACCACCGGTACGTTGGTCGCCAGCAGCTTGCTCTCTTCCAGAACTATCGCGCCATTAATGCAACTGACAATGGTTTTCTCGCGCTGGCAGCATGCGAAAAGTGCCATGACCGGCCTGAATGAACTGCTTAAAAAACCGTTAGATCGCCCCGAGGAGGGGGAGTTGGCGCATTGCCCAATATTAAACGGTCACTACCAATTGCGTAATGTGCAGTACACCTATGATGAAGAAAAAGGGCAAAACGTGGTTGCCATCGCTGCACTGGAAATCAAGCCGGGGGAGAAAGTGGCGATTTTGGGCAAGGTGGGGGCAGGTAAATCCACCTTGCTGAAATTATTGGCCGGTCAGGCCAGCGCCACACAGGGCAAAGTGGTGATTGATGGCGTGGATATCAAACGTATTGAACCGGCTGATTTGCGCCGTCAACTGGGCTTTTTATCGCAGGATTCCCGCCTATTCTTTGGCTCACTTCGGCAAAACCTGATGCTGGGGCACCCGCATGCCACGGAGCAGGAGATGATACAGGCGCTGCGCATCAGTGGTGCGATAGCTATGGTGCAGCAGGATGCTGCCTGTCTCGACCGGATTATTAATGAAGGCGGGCAGGGGCTATCGGGGGGGCAGCGGCAAATGGTATTGCTGAGCCGCATGATTCTACGCAATCCACAAGTTGTCTTGATGGATGAACCTACTGCGTCAATGGATGAGCATTTGGAAGATTATGTCATTCGTCAGATGCATGTCTGGTTGGATGGCCGCATGTTGGTGTTGGTGACTCATCGGCCAGCGTTATTAAAGTTGGTGGACCGCATCATTGTTATGGATAACGGGCGCGTGGTGGCCGATGGCCCGCGCGACCATATTCTCAATTCGATGGCGAATAAATCGCAACAAGGTGCTGCCTAACAGGAGTGAGCCATGAGCAGTCTGAGCCTGCAACAAGAGAGGGCGCATCAGGAGCGGCGCATGTCAGCCATTGTTTGGCTGATGTTGGTTGGGATGATTGTGATGTTCATTTGGGCTTATTTCGCTGTTCTCGATGAGGTCACGGTGGGCACCGGGAAAGTCACCCCATCCAGCCGCGCGCAGTTAATAGAAAGCCTGGATGGCGGCATTATCAATGAGTTGTTGGTGCATGAAGGGGCCATCATTCATAAAGGCCAAATTCTGGCGCGCCTCGATCCGACCCGTTTTCAATCTAATTATGGTGAGGCTGCCGCTCGCGTGCGGACCTTGCGCGCGTCATCGGAGCGCCTGCGGGCCGAGCTAACGGGGGCCGCATTGGCTTTCAGTGCCGATACCTTAAAAGAGCCGGAACTAGTGGCACGGGAAACGCAATTCTATCTTTCACGGCGGCAGAACCTCAATGAAACCGTGAGCAATTTACAGCAATCCCTGAAACTGGTGCAGCAAGAGTTGCGGATGACTGAGCCGCTGGTGGCTAAAGGGGCGGCCAGTCAGGTGGAGGTGATTCGGTTACAGCGCCAGATAAGTGACTTGCGCGGTAAAATTGATGAAGCGCGCAATCAGTATGCCGTCAGGGCCAGAGAAGAACAGGTCAAGAATAATGCGGATTTAGACGCACAGTTGCAGGTGGTTTCCGGTAAGCAAGACCAACTTACGCGAACCACGCTTATTTCACCGGTGCGTGGGATCGTCAAAGATATTCAGGTTTCAACAGTTGGCGGCGTGTTACAACCCGGTGGCAAACTGATGGAAATCGTCCCCATCGAAGAGCAACTGCTGATCGAAACGCGTATCAACCCACGCGATATTGCTTACATCCGGCCAGGATTGCCGGCGACAGTCAAAATAACCGCTTATGATTCATCCATCTACGGCAATCTGACCGGAGTCGTGGAAACCGTGTCACCGGATACATTGCAAGATGAGGTTAAGCGAGACCAGTTTTACTATCGGATTTATGTTCGTACTAATCGGGCTGATCTGACTAATAAGGCTGGCAAATTATTCCCAATATTACCGGGCATGGTTGCCAGTGTAGAAATTAAAACCGGGCAAAAAACAGTTTTGGATTATCTGATCAAGCCGTTGAATAAAGTGAAGGAATCACTGAGAGAGCGTTAATATTATCAACGCATTATTTACCCCCTATTTGTACCGGGGGCGGGTCAAATAGGGTCTTTATCTGAATAAAAATATCAAATAAAACCAATAAATAGTCGGGTAATAGTTATGCTATTTGACTATTTATTACTCTTAACAATCTAAGCTATTCGTGCTTAAATTAAAATATGGAACTATATCGTTCGGCTATCATTTAATTTTGTAAATATACCCGCCATTGTAAATATACTTAATTATATATATTGCAGGCAATAAAAAAGCCGGTCAAAGACCGGCCGTAACACTAACGAATTATCTGGCCGCAAGGGCCACAATGAAGGAAATAGTAAAATAATGATGATAGCGGGATTATTATAGTTCCTGATTGACGAATGTCACTTGTCAATTTGTGCTGTTTTGATTGTTGGTTAACTTGTTGTTTTGTATTGATAATTAATTAGTCTTGATTATGAGTGCTATATTTTGCGTGTTTTTAAATTCTGTGAAAGTTCTGTGATATTTACATTTTGAAATGCTTTTTGGAGTTATGAAACATTATCCGAGACTTCGTAGCATTTTCTGTATAGATTAATCTGAATCTTATTACCACAATAGCGTAACCCCATTGGGATTATATGCTCGTAAGAGCAGTGGCATAGTTAGATCTAATAATTAGAGGATAATAACGATGAAACTTCGAGTTCTTTCCCTGCTGGTTCCCGCTTTATTAGTTGCCGGTAGCGCAGGCGCGGCTGAAATTTACAATAAAGACGGCAACAAACTGGACTTGTACGGCAAAGTCGATGGTCTGCATTATTTTTCTGACGACAAGAGCAAAGACGGCGACCAGTCTTACATGCGTTTTGGCCTGAAAGGTGAAACACAAATCAGTGATCAACTGACCGGTTACGGCCAGTGGGAATATCAGGCCAATTTAAATAAAGCTGAAGATCAGGATCAAAACAACTTTACCCGTATTGGTTTTGCTGGTTTGAAATTTGCTGATTACGGTTCTTTCGATTACGGTCGTAACTACGGCGTGCTGTACGACGTAACTTCTTGGACTGACGTACTGCCAGAGTTCGGTGGTGATACTTACGGTGCAGACAACTTCATGTCGCAACGTGCTAACGGTTTGGCGACTTACCGTAACACCAACTTCTTTGGTCTGGTGGATGGCCTGAACTTTGCGCTGCAATATCAGGGTAAAAATGGCAGCCCTACTGAAACCAACAATGGCCGTGATGTGCAAGGCCAGAATGGCGACGGTTATGGTATGTCCGTCTCTTATGATCTGGGCTGGGGTGTGAGTGCCGCTGCTGCAATGAGCAGTTCTAAACGTACCGATGAGCAAAATAACCTGGCATTTGGTCATGGTGATCGTGCTGATGCCTATTCTGGCGGTTTGAAATACGATGCGAACAATGTTTATCTGGCTGCAACTTATGCCCAGACTTACAACCTGACTCGCTTCGGTAACTTCAAGAATAACACTGATTCAGGCTTCGCTAATAAAGCGCAAAACATTGAGTTAGTGGCTCAGTACCAGTTTGATTTCGGTCTGCGTCCATCCATTGCTTACCTGCAATCTAAAGGTAAAGACCTTGGCAATGGCTACAGCGACCAGGATCTGGTGAAATATGTTGATGTCGGTGCAACTTACTACTTCAACAAAAACATGTCCACTTATGTTGATTACAAAATCAACTTGTTGGATGAAAATGATTTCACCAAAAATGCCGGTATCAACACTGATGATATCGTAGCAGTTGGTTTGGTGTACCAGTTCTAATCCTGATAACAGGGTCGGTTCTGACAAAACGCGGTCATTTGGCCGCGTTTTTTTGTGCCTGCTGTTTGCTGGTGGTCAATTTTATTGGGGATTTTGGTTTTGGGCATCATCGCCTAACGCGGGCGTATTTTTAACCGCTTTGACTTTTTTTGACCAGTTTTGGCATGAAGTTTAACCAAACGAACTAAATTCTAATTTTTTTTGAATGAAACACTAGACATATCATCACGCTATAGATGATAATCCCGCTCATTGGAAGGATGGCCGAGTGGTTTAAGGCAACGGTCTTGAAAACCGTCGACTGTAACAGGTCCTAGAGTTCGAATCTCTATCCTTCCGCCAAATTACGCCGGCATAGCTCAGTTGGTAGAGCAACTGACTTGTAATCAGTAGGTCCCGAGTTCGACTCTTGGTGCCGGCACCAATTAAAAGCCCGTTATCTGCATAAGATAACGGGCTTTTTGCTTTCCGACAAATTTGCATGGCGGCAGGATTTGTCACTGCCGCTGATTGAATCAACTATTCTTGGCTAACTGAGCGACCAACCGATTCACGCCATCACTCATATTGGTGAACTTAGTCAGTTGCGTGCGGGTGACCACCACGAAAACCCCAATATTCTTCTCCGGGATCATCGCCATATAAGTAATAAACCCGCCACCACCACCCGTTTTTTGCATGATACCCGGTAGTTCGGCATTAGGTGCCATGTAGACCCAACCTAGCCCCAGTGCAGCGGCTTGGCCAGCAACATCCATACCTTTTAATGAAACCAAATCACGACGTTGGAAATAGAGCGTTTGCTCGCGTTTAGCGGTACTTTTGCGCGCGTTGTTATTGGAAGCCAGGAATTGCTGCATCCAGCGCTGCATATCTTCTGGTGTTGAATAAACTCCACCGCTGCCCGCCGCCGCAATAGTGTTTTCACAGCGACTGCTACCCACGCCGACCATCAAACGGCTACATTGTTCAGCGGTTGGGGTGAGGGTGGTGTTACGCATGCCCAGCGGTGCGGTGATTTTATCGCGCAGCAGACTGGTATAAGGCTTGCCGGAAGCGCGTGAGAGCGCATCGGCCAGCAAATCGTAAGCTAAATTTGAATAAGCCGCTTTTACGCCGGGTGGCACAGTGACCTTAGCCAGTTTCAGCCATTGCCAGCGGTTATCTTTGGTCGGCCAGGTAAACACCGGCCTTTTTTGTGGACCACCGGGCTGTTCGCGCGGCAGGCCGCTGGTATGGCTGGACAGATTGAGCAGAGTAATCGGCTGTTTAGCATTATAAGCTGGGACTCTGGCACCCTTAGGTGCCCATTTCTGCAAAGGATCAGTCAGTTTTACCGTGCCGTCCTCGGCCAGTTTGACCATCACTTCACTGGTCATCAGCTTGGTAATAGAGGCAATGCGGATCAATGAGTCAGGCCGTGGGCGCAGATTGTTACCGGGTTTGGTTTCGCCAAAACTGCGGTTGACCACCTGATTGTTATCAATAACCACCAGCGCCATCCCCATGGCCCCGCTGTTATAGAAGATATGTTCGGCATATTGATCAACAACTTGTGATGTCAAAAGCTCGGTGTTGGCATAGCTGTGTAATGGCATGGCGAACAGAGCTGCGGCCAGTAGCGGAGGGGAGAAATGTTTCAGCAATCTTTTGTCCATGTGCAAAAAGAAAAATAAGAGTTCGTGAGCTTATAGTAATCGGATATTGGTATAAAACCTGCTGAATTTTTCGGGTAAACGAATAATTTACACTGTGGAAAAACGGTGCTAGGAGGGGGGGAGAAAATCAAACCGCAGCAGATTAAAGCCGCTGCGGTTTGGGGTGACAATCTTATTCCGTTAGCTTTCAGTAACCGGCTTAGGTATCACATTCGATGATTCTTTCATGCCAAGAGGGTTGTTCCCCCAGCACTGCTCATACTTCCAGCCAGTGAGTTCTTCCGCCACTGCTCTGGCATGAGCCGGAATATCGGCCATCGCACCGCCACTTTTAATCCGATCAATCTCTTCCAGCAGGATCTTGTGATTCTTGCGGTCCAGCTTCATCTGTGTGGTGTAATAAATAGCAACCAGCGCCAGTGAGACAACGCCGATGGCAAAGACACCAACAATGGCTTGCACCGCTACTTCCGGTTGGCTCGATTGCCCGGAAACAAAGCCAAAGCGGCTTAATGTCCAGCCCATAGCGAAGACGATAATCGAACGCACCATCTTACCGGCAAATGTCATGGCTCCCGCATAGATCCCTTCACGGCGGCGGCCAGTCAGCACTTCGTCCACATCGGCCAGGAAGGTATAAACCGTCCAGGGAATGTAGTAGATACCGCCGGTGCTTAAACCGAAAACAGCAGTGATGCAGAACAACACAATCACGGTGGTGGTCTGCGACCAGCCCGTGAAGTAGAGCGCCGCATAGGCAATCACACTCACAATCACCACTTGCAGAGCGATACGGAACGGGCGTGCAAAGCCCATTTTGACGCAAATACCGATAAAGATAGCGGTAGAAATCAATTGCATGATTGAACTGAAACTATTGAGCTGAGAAACCAGCGCGGCATCCTGACCTAAGCCAAAAATAATAAAGTAGGTGAATGCAGATGCGAACAACCATTCAGCACCAAAGCCGAACAGATACATACCCAGATGTTTGCGGAAAATACGCAGATGGAAAGTCGATGCCATATCAATGCAAAGCTTTTTCAACGCCTGACCTAAACTGCTGGTGGTTTCCCTGACCACTTCGCTGGCCGGGCGCTCCCAGGATGAACTGTAAAGCCAAATCATGGCGCAGCACATAATCAAACCGTAAGCGATACCGGTATAGAGGAAAGGTGTTGCCGAATCTTTGCCATAAATAGCAATAAACTGGCCGGGAATAAAGGCCGCCAGGAAGTTGGCGACTTTGCCGAAAATGGCTTTAGAACCGGTCAGTTTCGAGCGTTTGGCGAAGTCGGTTGTCATCTCGGTAGCCAGTGTTTCATAAGGCACCATGATGGAGGTGTAAATCAGCTCAAACAATGCGTAGGTTAGCAGGTAATACCAGAAACCAAACCCGCTCATCCAAAGCATCGGATAGACCAATACCAGTGGAATCCCCAGCAAGATAAAGAAGCGACGGCGGCCAAACAGGCGGCCAAGTCGCGTATTGTAAAAGTTATCAGTGATATAACCCATTACCGGGTTGCTGATTGCATCGAGAATACTGGCGATTGAAAAGATAGTGGCTGCTTCGACGACAGAAAGGCCGCAAAAGGTGGTGTAGAAATACATCAACCAGGCACCGCTGATTGCCAGCGCCCCACTCCCCAGTAAGTTAGCGCTCCCATACGCTAGTGTGTGTCTTGTTGTTATCGCTTTACTCATTTTTACCGCCACCTCAAATTAAAACAATGTTTCATTAATAATGGATAATCGTTTTCTTTATAAAGGTACGGCGTTTTTAAAAATGAGTGATTGATCACGAAAAAGGGTTTTGTGGCCTGAAACGGCGCGTATTACAGTAAAAGTTGATATGAATCAAATTAGTGGTGAGTGGGAATATTCGGTAAAAAAACAAAATATCCATAAGAATACGAATGAGTGATAATGCACGCTTACGGCAATCATGACCGTGATAGGTGTGGCAAGATTTTAATCAGTCGCCTGAAATATCATCATCAGCATTAAGATTTGTGGCTCGCTGCGCTCAGATATCAATATTGGGCATGTGGGGGCGGTTACGGGCATGGCCCATGAATATTTCTGGCTGCAACAGTGGCTGGCAGTGAAGGAGGTAAAATGGCGAAGAAAAACCCTTATTATGATGCCAGTAAGCCACATCACACCGAGTTTGGCTTTCAAAATTTGGAGCCAGTCGTCCACCATCCACAAGATTTGAAACGCTGGCGCGAGGAACGAAAGCGCCTGGCATTGCCTAAGCCTCCACAACAGGGGTATGAGCAGTTTGTTGCGGACTGGTGGCAACGGGCAGATTTCAGCGGCCAGCAAGATGCATTATGGTGGCTGGGACATGCTTCGTTATTATTGCGCGTTAGCGGCAAAACTGTGCTGTTTGATCCGGTGCTTTCCCATCGGGCTTCACCTCTCAATTTTTACGGGCCAGCCCGCAGAACACCGGTTCCGGCCAGCGTAAAGGCCTTACCACATATTGATGTGGTGGTGATTTCCCATAATCATTATGACCATCTGGATGTCACAACTATCTCCCAGTTATTGCGTCGTTTCCCCGACGTGACCTTTTTGGCTCCGCTAGGGCTGAAAAATTGGTTCCTGCATCACGGTGCTCGCCATGTTCACGAATTGGATTGGTGGGACACCCACCTCGCGGCTGAATTTGAGTTTCATTGTGTGCCCGCACGCCATTGGAGCATGCGCACACCCTGGGATCGCAACCAAAGTTTGTGGTCAGGCTGGGTGGTTAAACGCGATGCGATTAATTTCTACTTCACCGGCGATACGGGGTATTGCCCGCAATTGCTGAGCATTGGTGAAAGATTGGGGCCATTTAACTATGCCGCTTTACCGATTGGTGCTTATGCTCCGCGCTGGTTTATGAATGCGCAGCATATGGACCCGCAGCAGTCGGTGCAGTTATTTAAGCAATTACAGCAGCCTACGACGGTGCCTATTCACTGGGGAGTGTTTGAGTTGGCTGATGAATCACTGGATGAGCCGCCACAACAATTGAAGCTCGCATTAACCGAGGCCGGCGTTGCGGGAGATAATTTTGCACCGCTTAAAATTGGTGCGCGAATATTACTTGAATAGCGGCGTGTTTCAGCGGGTTAAAGGTCACCCGCTGAAACCAACGAAAACATATGCGATTGAACGCGCGTACTAGATTTTGAATTGGTTCACGGCACTGGTCAAATCAGCCGCCTGAGCTTGTAATGCTGCAGAGGCTGCGGTCGATTCCTGCACTAATGCGGCATTTTGTTGCACCATAGTATCTAATTGCGTCACCGCACTGTTGATCTCATGAATACCGCGCATTTGTTCATCTGCGGCGTTAGTGATTTCTGACATTATTGTCGTGACATCAGATACGCTGCTCACAATTTCAGTCATGGTATTACTTGCCTGGCGCACCTGATCTGAGCCAGAGGCGACACTGCTAACCGTCGAGTCAATCAGTGTTTTTATCTCTTTCGCTGCTTGCGCACTGCGTTGGGCTAAGGTGCGAACTTCCCCTGCGACTACCGCAAACCCACGCCCTTGCTCACCCGCACGAGCTGCTTCTACCGCTGCGTTCAGGGCCAGAATATTGGTCTGGAAAGCAATACCATCGATAACACTGGTGATATCGCCGATTTTGCCCGAAGCAGCCTCAATAGATTCCATGGTAGTCATCACTTTAGCGATAACCTCGCCACCACGAGAAGCATCATTAGCCGCAGAAAGCACCGCGGTATTGGCTTGTCTTGCCGCACTGGCAGACTGTGCCACGGTTGCGGAGATTTGTTCTAATGCCGCCGAGGTTTGTTGCAAACTGGCGGCGGCTGATTCTGTTCGGCCCGACAAATCCTGATTACCCGCAGCAATTTCATTGGCGGCAATGCTGACAGACTCGCTGGTATTGCGAATTTGCGCCATAACGCCACTGAGCTTGTCGGCAAAATTATTGAATGAAAGGGCTATCTTAGCCACTTCATCACGACCTTCGACCGGTAAGCGCTGAGTTAAGTCTTCGGTACCTGAACTGATGGCATCCATGGCTTTGTGTACATGTGTCAGTGGTGTCAGCGCGCGTTGCGTAATCAGGCTAATAATGACTACAGCAATTAAGATAATGACAATCAGGGTCACTAAAGATGTTGTTAACAATGAATGCATACCCGCAGTGGCATGGGCTTTATCCAGGGCGACCACGGCAAACCACTGAGTACCGGGTACCGCTTGCGCGAGCAACAACTTAGTGCTGCCACCGATCTCTGCGGCGGTAGGGGAGGTTGCAGTCAGCAGTGTTTTAAGATCCAATGTTGGCGCTATCTCACTCAACGGCTTTAGGGTTAACTGTGAATCGGGGTGTGCGATAATGGTGCCATCCGCATCAATTAACATCCCAAAGCTATCATCCGTTGGATGGATGGATTTCACGTTCGCAATCACGCTATCCATGGTGACATCGGCTGCTAATACGCCTTTCACACTGCCATCTTGAATAATAGGCAATGCAAAAGTCACAACTAACTGATTAGTCCCGGCGTCAATGTAAGGGGGAGTCACCACCGGGCTACCCGCTTTCACTGCTTGTAGATACCAGGGGCGGCCGGTGGGATCATAACCCGCAGGAATACCATCAGGATTAGAAAAAACAGCCGTCTTATTTGCGTAACCAATATAAACGTTAATGAAGTTGCCTGCGGCAGCGACCTGGCGTAAGGCTGCAATAGGGTCCGCTGTCAGTGCGCTCTCTTTAAGAGACACGATCATTTGTGTTTTCATCGCTACCCAGTCGGCAATTCCAACCCCATGACTGGCGGTGACCGCCTTCAAGGTGTTATCGATTGCGCTACTGTTATATTTGTTGGCAACGGAGTAGTTAAAGTAAGTGTTAATGGCAAGGGAGCCCGCCACAATGATGATACAGGCAGCCAAGATACGTGAACGAATGGAATCAAGCATAGAGCGTCCTAAATAAAGGGGAAGGCGTAATTCAAGTAACGGCTTGGCTGAGATAAACTTGAGCTGGGTCACAGTAATAAACTGTAATTAGTGCGCTATTGTTAATGCTTTTTTATGTAACAATGACAAGGAAGGCGTATTTTGTTGAACTTGATATTTAATAAAAACAAAAGCTTGGTTATCTGTTTAATCTTAACTTAGTAGTAAAAATTCAAATAAAGTTGAAAAAAATAGAGACATTTAAACTGCAAAATCAGCATCAATCTGTGGACGAGAGTTTGCGTAAGTAATGTTTATCCTGTGCATTGGCCTTTCCCACAATTAAGCCGGTGACCCGGCATAATTGTGATTAAGACTCATAAACCAGCCATTCATCAGCTTCATCAAACATTTCTTCAACCAAGCGGTTTAACACTGATTTTTCTTGTTTAGTTGCATCAGTATTAATGCCATTGGCTTGCATCGGTTTAACCCTCACTTCTGCACCTGGAAACACCCGATGCACTCGTTTGGTTAGCTCTGCTTTAATCAATTCGGCGGCGTTAGTTAGGCCGGCGACATTCCGTTTGTCATAAATTAATTCTACTCGCATGATTTCTTTCCTCAGTACTTCTTTCCTTAGTAAATGTGCTGTACAAATATACAGTATATTTTAATGTTAAACAACCGCATTTCATGCTAAATTTATCCACCTCACACCATTGCATCGTTTCAGGTACCAGTATGTTTACCTATCAAGAAATATCATCGCTGAACGAACTGGAATTGATAGTCTATAACTACATCATAAAAAATACTGATAAAGTGATGTATATGACCATCAGGGAGTTGGCAGATGCCGCGGGTGTTTCGACCACCACCGTTTTGCGTTTTTGTAAAAAAATGAATTGTGATGGTTATTCTGAATTCCGTGTGCGTTTTAAACTTTATTTAGAACATGATGAAAAACCGCCCGTCAGTTTTGGCATTAGTGAAATAATTAGCTACTTTAAAAGTATTAATAATAGTGAGTTTGACGAACTTCTTGATAATGCTGCCGCACAAATTGCGGCTACACGTAGAATTATTTTTGTTGGAATAGGAACGTCAGGTGCATTAGGGAAATACAGTGCGCGTTTCTTTTCTAATGTAGGGAAATACAGTACCTATATTGATGATCCTTATTATCCAATCAATAGTGATATGTATCAGGATGCGATTGCAATTATCCTCTCGGTTTCCGGTGAGACGGAAGAAATCATCCGTATCGCCAACCAGTTTAGCTTGCAAAACTGCAAGATTATTAGCTTGACCAATAGTGATAATTCGACTTTAGCTAAGATGGCGGATTTAAATATCTCTTATCATATGCCGCCTATTATATTAGAGGGGCAATATAATATTACTACCCAGATTCCAGTTTTATATATTATTGAAACTATCGGCAAAAAACTCCCTCAATTAGTTAATAAAAACACCCAATAAAACAGGGTGTTTTTTACATGTGACATATTCCAATTCACGATTTTTGTTATATCGTGACTTCATCTTTCTTTTTGCTAAACTCCAGTCTCAATCGAAAAAATATTAATAATAATCCGATAACACTCTGTTTATCTTATACTCAGCATTCGTGACAGGAGATTAATAATGGCAATTGATTACGCATTAACCGCCCAGGAAATTATTAAGTATATTGGTGGTGATAATAATGTGATTACCGTCACACATTGTGCAACACGTTTACGTTTTATATTGAAAGATAATAAAGCTGTCGATAAAGAGAAACTAAATCGTGTTAAAGGCGTTATTACCGTTATTGAAGCGGGTGGGCAAATGCAAGTGGTTATCGGTAACCACGTCGGCGATGCCTATAAGCATGTCACGAACCTGATTAATATCGATGAAAGTGCACCGGTTGCAGCACCTAAAGTCGGTATCGTTAGCCGGTTGATGGATATCATCTCCAGTATTTTTGCACCTTTCCTTTATCCGCTGGCCGCCTGCGGTATTTTACAAGGGATTATTTCTTTTCTGGCAGCGATTGGCTGGATGGATGCCGCCAGCGGCACTTATCGGATTTTAAATTTTGTCTCCTGGACCGGATTTACCTTCTTACCGGTGATGGTGGCCTTTACTGCGGCCAAAAAATTCAATGTTAACCCTTTTACCGCCGTTATTACTGCTTGTGCCTTGATCAGTCCTGATTATATGAACATGCTGACGGCTAATAAAATTGTCACGGTGAATTCCGCAGATCCTGCCATTCAGCAATTGATGCATGAAGCGCTGAATAATCCGCAGGTTGCCCACATTTTGGATACTATTGCTGGTATTCCGTTATCTTCACCCACCTTGGATTTCTTCGGTATTCCCGTGCAATACCTGAGCTATACCGCCTCGGTTATCCCGATCATTTTGATGGTTTGGGCCATGTCTTACGTGCAGCGCTTCTTTGAAAAAGTATTGCCAATGGTGGTGCGTAACCTGTTTACCCCGATGTTCTGTATTGCCATTATGGTGCCCTTAACCTTGCTGGTATTTGGCCCGGTGGGTAACTTGATCGGCGGGGCAATTGGTGGCGTTTACAATACACTTTATAATCTCAGCCCAGCGATAGCAGGGTTTATGGTTGGTGCATTCTGGCAGCCACTGGTCACATTGGGTGTTCATTGGGGTATCACCCCGGTCACTGTAGGGAACTATGCGACATTGGGTTATGACACCTTTACCGGCTTGCAAGCCTCCGCAGTCTTTGCCATGGCCGGAACCATGTTTGGTGTTTACTTGAAAACGCGTAACCGTGAAATGAAAGGAATTTCATTGTCTGCGGGGATTACCGCTTTGTTCGGTATTACCGAGCCTGCTATTTACGGCGTAGCATTACGATTGAAGAAACCTTTCTTATGCAGTTGCGCCGCAGGGGGGATCGGTGGGGCTATCGCAGGGTCTTTTAATGCGGTGTCATGGAGTTACTGTCTGCCGGGTATCGCGGTATTGCCGGTCTTCTTTAAAGAAGGGCATATGGCACAGTTTTTGGGATTCCTGCTGTCTATTACCGTCGCTTTCGTGTTAGGTGCGGTTTTCACCTGGTTGGTTGGGTTTACCGATGAAGCAGAGAATGTGGAACAACCAGGCAGTGCTAAAGCATCTGAAGCACCTATTGCTCAGGCACAAATGAATCAAGGCTAGAATATTTAATGTTCGGGCGGGTTAATTATCCGCCATTGATTTTCATTTTCAGGGTGAACAATTGCCCACAGTATTAAGAGGGAGAGAGTTATGAGCCACAAACAATTACCGAAAGATTTTTTATGGGGCGGCGCAGTTGCGGCACATCAGGTTGAGGGCGGCTGGGATAAAGGCGGCAAAGGTGTAAGCATTGCCGATGTATTGTCCGGTGGCGCTCACGGTGTTGATCGAGTTATGACTGATGGCGTGCAAGAGGGTTATCGCTATCCAAACCATGAAGCGGTTGATTTTTATGGTCATTATAAAGAAGACATCGCGCTGTTTGCCGAGATGGGCTTTAAATGCTTCCGTACTTCCATTGCCTGGACGCGTATTTTTCCGAAAGGTGATGAGTTGCAACCGAATGAAGCGGGTTTGCAATTTTACGATGATATGTTTGATGAGCTGCTGAAATACGGTATCGAACCGGTTATTACACTATCTCATTTTGAAATGCCCTGGCACTTGGTGAAAGAGTACGGTGGCTGGAAAAATCGGAAAGTGGTCGACTTTTTCGTGAAATTCAGTGAAGTGGTCATGGAGCGCTACAAAAGCAAAGTCAAATATTGGATGACATTCAACGAGATCAATAATCAGCGTAACTGGAAATATCCGTTATTTGGTTATTGCTGCTCTGGCGTGGTGTTTACCGAGCAAGAAAATCCTGAAGAAACGATGTACCAGGTTCTGCATCATCAGTTTGTCGCCAGTGCCAAAGTCGTCAAATTGGGCCATGCCATTAATCCGGAGTTCAAAATCGGGTGTATGGTTGCAATGGTGCCGCTCTATCCATTCTCCTGCCATCCAGATGACATGATGTATTCGGTGGAGGCTATGCGTGAGCGTTATCTATTCGGTGACGTCCACATGCGTGGTTACTACCCTTCATATATTCTGAATGAATGGGAGCGCCGCGGTTTCACTATCAAGATGGAAGAGGGCGACCTTGATACTCTACGTGAGGGCTGCGCCGATTACATGGGCTTAAGCTATTACATGAGTAACGCGGTTTCTGCGGTTAATCCCGGCAGCGGCAACTCCCTTTCTGGCTTTGAGGGCAGTGTGCCTAATCCACATGTTAAAGCATCAGATTGGGGATGGCAGATTGATCCCGTCGGCTTGCGTTATTCACTGAGCGTATTGTATGAGCGTTACCAGAAGCCGCTATTTATTGTTGAAAATGGTTTTGGTGCTATCGACAAAGTGGCTGATGACGGCATGGTTCATGATGATTACCGCATTGCGTATCTTAAAGCCCATATTGAGCAGATGAAAAAAGCAGTGTTTGAAGATGGCGTAGACCTGATGGGCTACACCCCGTGGGGTTGTATCGATTGTGTATCATTCACAACCGGTGAATATAGCAAACGTTACGGTTTTATCTACGTGGATAAAAATGATGACGGCACCGGCACCATGGCGCGTTCACGTAAACAAAGTTTTGACTGGTATAAAAAAGTGATTGCCAGCAATGGTGAAGAGCTTTAATCCTTCGATAAACCAGTCAACAGGGAAGGGCCGTTTAACACCGGCCTTTCTCACCATCATTTTCTCCTTTATATCCTTCCAACGCAGTTGGTTACATTTTTTATTAATGAAAATATAGCTTCAATTCAATCTATTACAATAATTTTCTCGCGCTGTAGGAAGTGACTGACATACCCTAAAAAAAAGCTGAGTTACTCTTTTGCTCCGGCGGCTATTGCCATATTTTGTATGGTTTTTCGTCAGGTCTGATTTGGTTTTTTTTGCTTAATAGGGATAAGAAATGAAAGGAAAATTATTGTTTGCTGCAATGTTGGCAGCCAGTTTTTCAGCAAATGCAGGGGAACATGCTCATTGGGGATATGAGGGGCAGGAAGACCCGGCACATTGGGGGAAACTCTCACCTGATTTCTCACTTTGTGAAACGGGCAAAAATCAGTCACCGGTTAATATTCAAGGTGCAATGAAAACCCATCATGGTCAATTGGAATTACATTTCCAGCAAGGCAAACAGCAAATCGTTAATAATGGTCATACGATTCAGATTAATACCAGCGCTGGCAATACGTTAAAGCTGGATGGTGATACGTTTACGTTACAACAATTCCATTTTCACGCCCCCAGTGAAAATGAGATAGATGGCAAACAGTTCCCATTGGAAGCTCATTTTGTTTATAAAGATAACAAGGGTGGGCTGGTAGTATTGGCGCTACTGTTCCAGCAGGGAAGTGCTAATAAACAACTGGCACTGGCCTGGCAGCAAATGCCAGCGGCGATTGATCAGATGGCAATATTAAACAGGCCTGTGGATATTAATGCATTGCTACCAAAGCAGTTCAACTTCTACCGTTTTAGCGGTTCACTGACCACGCCACCGTGTTCTGAAGGTGTAATCTGGTTAGTGCTTGAACAGCCTGTTAATGTTTCCGCTGAACAAATAAATCAATTCCATTCTGTTGTTCATCATAACAATAATCGGCCAATACAGCCGCTTAATGGCCGCGTTATAGTTGATTAATATTTAGGTATCAATAAAAAAGACAATGTTATACCGCGATACTTCATAACATTGTCATAGCACTTTATCATTTAATAGATAGCCATTATCCGAATAAATATTTTGTTTAATCTTTGAATTAGGTAATTTTTTAAAATGGATGTTTGTAATTAGGCTGAAATAGCCTCAATGATCGATATATAGCTTCCGGTATCGATAATACGATTAAGTTTCAAATTTGCGCTGGCAAGCAGTGTTTTAAGTTCCTCCTCAGTTCGAGCTTGTCCACCATCAAAACTACCTAATAACAAAAGGTCGATCTCTTTGCCACCCTGTCTGGTATCTTCTCTGGATATAACAGGTTCAAAGATAAGCACTTTTGAATGAGGTCGCATTGCATTACGACAACTGCGCAATATCTGACTTGCTTGTTCTTCCGGCCAATCCATCGTGATGTATTTTAATAAATAAATGTCAGCTTCTGGGCAGCTTTCAAAGAAATTACCCGTCTGGGTTTCCCAGCGAGTATCATCTGCCAACTCACCAAGGCGATTCTTTGCCAAGACCGCAGGACGATCGAATAAAATACCATGTAATGTGGGATTATTTTGCAGCACCTTCAACAGTAGCCCACCAAAACCACCGGCAATATCAACCACTATGGTATGTTCTGGAAAGTCGTAACTGTGAACCAGGAAATTATTTTCTACTGAGGACATAGATGACATTCCAGCATGAAAATCACCTTCTGACTCAGGGATGTTTTCCCGTGACCAGTATTCATAAAAAGACATACCAAATGCCTGTTTAAAGGCCGATTTACCTCGTAAATTTTCGACAAGATTACCGAGTGGGAGCCAAAATGTTTTATCCGTCAGCATTAATACCGCCGCGCGCAGTGAGTCACTATGATCTGAACGAAGATACTGTGCCGCCGGAGTCAGTGAAAATTGACCATCTGCTGATTCTGCAAAGATATTTCGCGATGCTAACATGCGTAATACCCGATTTAATTGACGTGGTTCCGCCCCCACGGTCTGCCCAAGTTCCTCCGCTGTTTTCGCTTCTTTCGTTAGATGATCCGCCACTCCTAAAATTGTTGCAGCACGCAATGAGGCTTGAAAAGTAAACCCCATCGCCTGCTCCAATAAATCTAGCGCCGCAGTATCATCTTCATTCTTCAGTTGATTATTATTGCCCATGGTAATAACACCCTCTGGTAATCGATGTGATTTTATGTAGTTACACTAAATATAAGTGCAACTAAATTTATTAGGATGATGAATGTATCCATCAAGAATGTAGTTCATTAAATTGATTTATTGCAAATGGTATATTGTGCTGGTTAAGCGTTTTGATAAAGATCTGATGGGCAATTTAATGAAAACTCTGACTTTTAATAATTAATAATATTTATGTGTTTTTGTTTTACTGGTAATTTAAATTAATGATTATTCTCTGTTCGCGAATGAGTCATTTTTTTTCTTGGCCTTCCGCTAAATTTTCCTGCCATAAAATTTAGACAAAAAAACCAACCCTAACGGATTGGTTTTCTTTGGGATATTTGGTCGGCATGAAAGGATTTGAACCTTCGACCCCCGACACCCCATGACGGTGCGCTACCAAGCTGCGCTACATGCCGATACAGTGGCATTTATACTACATTTTACAGTGACTAATGCAAGACCATGCCATTACGTTCGCTGATTTTTTAACCGCAGCATGCTCAGATTTTAGAGCTAGTTCGCAATAAAACGTTTTATATCAGTCAGCACTTGCAACAGTAACGGAAGCTGTGGCTTTTCATCTTTGATTTCATTGCCTTGCTCATCATAGGTACGGTAATTACCATTATTATCTAACACAATTGTCTGTGTTGGTGTGGTAATCACTAGCGTGCCGTTATCACCCGTCGCCACCCAGTTGTTGTTGCGTTGTGCCGCGAACAAGTCTTCCCCCTGCGAATAATCTTCTGAGGCAGTTTTGACGTGCAATAGCCGCTGCATCAGTGTTGTCATGATGTCTTCATGGTTCGTTAGCTTATTCACTTTCTGCGCGGGAGTGCCCGGCCAATGAACAATTAATGGCACTTGTAGCTGCTGGCGATTGAAGCTGCTGCCAGCACCCCAGTTATCATTACCAGTGTCATTAAATTCGACACCATGTGCAGCAGTAATAATAACTACAGTCTTATCAAGTTGGCCACGTTGTTTCAGTGTATCCAGAATGGTTGCAATCTGCTGGTCCACATCTTTAGCTCCCGCTTTATAGTGGCGGATAAAATCAGCAGGCGCAGCGACTTTATCACCGGTAACAGGATCTTGTGCTTCAACCGCGCCATTCAGATTAATGTATGAGAACCATGGCGCATTGTTATTGAGTGTTGATAGCCATTGCTGCCACTGTGCGGTGGTTTCACTGTCTGTTTGCTCTGTTGGTGCAGGCAAGGTGAAATCGGATAGCAGAGCCTGACGGTAGAGCGGCGAGGCAAAGCCATCGGATGAGAACAGCCCAAACTGGTACCCTTGCGCACTCAATGACGTGATGAATGCGGACGGCCTACGCGCAGAAAGAATACCGTCAAGGTAGGTCGGGGAGATGCCATAAAACAGGCCAAACAGACCCGTATCCTGGCGATTACCCGAACTGTAATGCCGCTCAAACTGAATGTTGGCATGACCAAATTCAGACAACGCTGGCATATCTTTTTGCAGGCTATTCGCACGGATGCCATCAACCACAATTAATAACAGGTTATAACCACTGCCTTTGTTGCTAAAAACAATGGGGCTGAGGGGATATTCCACCGTTAGGGCATCTGGATTACCTTGTTCTATCAGGCGACGCTGATACTCTTCTTGATCAAGTAAGCCATGTTTTTCAAGGAATTTACGTGCGGTCATTGGGTATGAGAGCGGTAAGTTTGCGCGCTGCATACTAATTGGTCGATAGAAATTAGCATCTGCCCAGATATAAATTAGATGTGAGGCAAAGAAAGCTGAAATAAACACGGCAACCAACGGCTTAACGAAGCGCTGCCGGTTGAGACTACGGAGTTTTTGCCATGCCCAGGTGCCGAACAGCATCTCGACCAGAAAAATGACTGGCACGGCAATAAACATCAATTGCCAATCACGCGCCAGCTCAGTTTGATCCGGGTTAACCACTAACTCCCACACCACGGGGTTAAGATGTAAATGGAAACGGGTAAATACCTCGGTATCCACTAATAACAGAGTCAAACCCGCAGTAGCAAAGGCGGCGGAGAGGAAGCGGAGTAACCGTTGTGACATCACCACGAAGGTCAGCGGGAATATCACCAGTAGATAGGCGGCAAAAACGATAAAACTAAAGTGCCCCAGCCAACTGACAAGGGCATAGACACGGCCAATCAGCGATGAGGGCCAATCGGAAACAAACAAATAGCGGCTACCCAGCACCAGGCTGAACAGGATATTAAACAGGGCGAACCAGTGCCCCCAGCTGATCATCTGGGAGACTTTTTCACGATAGCGCTGACGATTTGTCACCATATTGAGATTGCAGTCTTGGCCGATAAATTAATGAGCTTTGTCTTCACGTACTGAAGCTTGAAGGGCTTCAGCGAAAGAACGAGCCAATACTTTGCGTTGCGCGGGAGCAATGCTGGTATTGATCAGATTTGTTACCATATTCCCCAAAACCATCAAAGAAAGATCGGTTGGAGTACGGTGTTTTTCCAGTACGCTGACCAATTCAGACAGCAATTGTTCAACGTGTTCGTCACTGTAACGGGATGATTGTGGCATAAAAATTGAACTCAACACCTGATAAAGTCCCATATCTTACCGTATAGGGACGCGCTTTTCCGCTATTTTATAGCATTAAGAATCATTAGCCATTAATTGGAGGGCGGGATAGCTTTTGGGTTGCAGCCCTCAGGCATCAGTGATTGAATACGCCCCTAGCCAAAAGGAGTATTTATCATGAGTCTGGATATTGACCAGATAGCCTTACATCAGCTTGTCAAACGTGATGAACAAACGCTTGATGTGGTGTTGCGCGATTCGTTATTACCTGCCAATGCTGTAGTTGAAGAAATGATGGCCGAGCTGCATCGGGTTTACAGTGCCAAAAGCAAAGCTTATGGGTTGTTTAATGAACAAAGTGAGCTGGCTGATGCGCTAAAACGGAGCCGTAAGGGTGATGAAGACTTCCTCAGCTTTAGCCGCGCAGCGACCGGGCGTTTACGCGATGAGTTAGCCAAATACCCGTTTGCAGAAGGTGGCGTGGTGCTGTTTTGCCAATACCGCTATCTGGCAGTGGAATATTTGCTGATTTCAGTGCTGAGCAGCTGCAATAGCATGCGGGTGAATGAGCAACTTGATCTGAGCACGACCCATTATCTCGATATCAATCGTGCTGATATTGTGGCTCGTATCGATTTAACTGAATGGGAAAACAACCCGGAGTCCACCCGTTATCTGACCTTCCTGAAAGGGCGTGTAGGGCGTAAAGTTTCTGACTTCTTTATGGATTTTCTGGCCGCAAGTGAAGGTCTGGATACTAAAGCGCAGAACCGTGGTTTATTACAAGCAGTTGATGATTATTGCGCGGATGCTGAGCTGGGTAAAAATGAACGCCAGGCATATCGCCAACAGGTTTATAGTTATTGTAATGAGCAGTTGCAGGCGGGTGAAGAAATTGCGTTGCAGGAACTGGCGCAAGAGTTGCCGAAGTTAGGCGAGAAAGATTTTCAGCAATTCTCGGTTGAACAGGGTTATGCATTGGAAGAGAGTTTCCCGGCGGATCGCGGTACGTTGCGGCAATTGACCAAATTTGCCGGCAGTGGCGGCGGGTTGAGTATTAATTTTGATGCATTGTTATTGGGCGAGCGTATCTTTTGGGATGCAGCAACAGATACGTTGACCATTAAAGGTACGCCACCGAATCTGCGTGACCAGCTACAGCGCAATTCAGGTAAATGATAATTGTTTGAATCGCCAATAAAAAACGCCGCATAAGCGGCGTTTTTTATTTCGGCGTCCCGAATATCAACAGCGACGCGATTAAACGCGAACGAAGTCGATATGAGTCAGTTTTGGCTTGAAAGCGTGACGCTGAACAGCCTGTACTTTAACTTTGGTTTCTTTACCGTCAACAACCAGAGTCAGTACGGAATCATAAAAGCCCGGTTTCAATTCAAGGTTCTTGGTGGTGTCATGGTCAAGAGCAATAGAGATTGCTGCTTCTGAACCACCGTAAATGATTGCCGGAAATTTATTTGCTGCACGCAGGCGGCGGCTCGCACCCTTACCCTGGTCGTTACGTACTTCTACATTGATAGTGGTCATTTTGTTTTCTCTTAAAGAAAATTTACCCTGCTACAGGCGACCCAGCAACAGGTTCGATACTCGGCTTTGATTGGGTAAACCCAGAGCAAAGCGGGCGATATTCTAGCGAAGTATCGGGCAGACAGCAAACGAAACTGTGAATTTATCAGGCTTAATGCGGCTCAGGCGAGGGAATCGGCTCGTCTAAAACGGCCCTGATAATCAAAAACCTTTTCCCGAATTTGCCACCATTGCCCACGACGGCGGGCGACAACAAAATCGGGGTAACGCAATAGCGCTTGCTGGGCAATGATATCTGCGGCAGTTTGCCATTTAAGCGCAATACCCGGCGCCCGTTGGTGCGGGCGAAGGAAAATTTGCTCGAATGCCATCCGCTGTGCAGCAGTGGTTAAGCGAAACCGCTCACTGGTATTGGTACCCTCTTCGTCGTAATAAGTGATTTTTAGCCACTCGCCTTTGGCATCCTGCCCGGCTTCCAGACTCATTCCGCCACAGCGCAGTACCAGTGCATCCTTTAATTTCAGTGCGGCTTTGAGCATGTCATCGGGATCGACCAACACCTCCTGACATTGATGACAGCGGCGGGCCGCAATATCATTTTCTGCGCCGCAATGCGGGCAAGATTTAAATCGGAAGCGGTAATCACATTGTGCTCGTGCGCCTTGATCATCTTCAAACCAGCCCTGACAGCGGCGGCCGAAGTGTTCGATAATCTCGCCGGACTCAGTGCATTTCCCCCAGAAGATATTGGCAAAGCCGCAGTCTGGGCAAAAGACCTGCACCGGTTGGCTGTCAGCGTGGGGTTTGCTGGTACCCACTTCTGGGGTGAAAAGGTCGTGGGGGTTGCCGGCATAATCCAGAATCAGACAATCTTTTTTGCCCGGAGAGAGCCGCAGCCCGCGTCCGACAATTTGCTGATACAAACTGACTGACTCGGTAGGGCGAAGAATGGCAATCAGATCGACATGCGGGGCATCAAAACCGGTCGTCAACACCGCGACGTTCACCAAATAACGTAATTGCTGCTGTTTAAAAGCGCTAATTAACGCATCCCGTTCGGCCGGCGGCGTTCCGGCACTCACCAACGCAGCCTCACCTTTAGGCAAAAGCCCATAGACCTCTTTGGCATGCTCGACGGTGGCGGCAAAAATCATTACCCCCCGTCGATGGGCGGCATATTCCATTATCTGGCTGATAATATGTGGGGTAATTCTTTGCTGTTGCTTAAGCTCACGGTCTAAATCCGCTTCACGGAACATGCCGTCGCTATTGCTGGTCAAACGGCTGAAATCATATTGTACGACGGGCATATCCAGCCGTTCCGGTGGCACCAGAAAGCCGTGCTTAATCATATAACGCAGAGGTAATTCATAAATACAATCGCGGAACAGGGATTTTTCATCACCCCGCGTGATGCCGTGATAGTGGAATTGATAGATCCAGCCTTTGCCCAGGCGGTAGGGGGTGGCAGTCAGCCCCAGTAAGCGCAAACGTGGGTTGGTGGTGCGTAAATGCTGAATAATTTGCTGATATTGGCTATCATCTTCATCGCTGATGCGATGGCATTCATCAATTATCAACAGCGAAAAGGCACTATCAAACAGTGACAAGTTTCGCGCCACGGATTGTACGCTACCAAAAACCACTTTCCCTTCGCTTTGGCGTTGTTGCAGCCCGGCGGCAAAAATATCGGCCTCTAACCCATAAGCACAATATTTGGCGTGATTCTGCGCCACCAGTTCTTTGACATGCGCCAGCACCAAAACGCGCCCGCGAGCCAGTTTTGCTAATTCAGCAATAACCAGACTTTTACCGGCCCCGGTGGGCAAGACAATCAACGCAGGCTCGGCATGGCGGCGAAAATGAGCGAGAGTCGCGTCTACCGCTTCTTGTTGATAAGGGCGTAACGTAAAAGCCATTAATGTGCCTGCCCGGTGATTTTTATCATCATTTTCAAATTGTTCAACTCATTCACCATTTGCAACACTTTCCTGCAACGTATAAGTGCCATTGATCTTCAAGACTTTCTATTATTATGCCCGTGTGTGGCCGCTGGTGCGAGAGGCGGGATCACGCGGATAACTCGTTTCTCAATAACGGCTTTTTGCGTAACTGTTCCTAGGATGATATGGCAACCGCCGCTATACTGTTTTATTAATTTCACACCGTATTATTAGCATTCTGTCATCGTTGGCAGGTGTGAGTGCGGGTATCGTGCCCCTCGGTGGCATGACTATACCTTAAATAATTCGAGTTGCAGGAAGGCGGCAACGGAGGGAATCCCAGGAGCTTACACGGGTAAGTGACTGCGGTGAACGAAGGCAGCCCACGCACATGCAGCTTGAAGTATGACGGGTAAGACAACAGGCAAAGTAGATTCAATGCGATTGGACAAGTTTTTATCTCAGCAATTAGGGGTTAGCCGGGCGTTAGTTGCGCGCGAGCTGCGGGCAAAACGCGTCACCATAGATGGTGAAGTGGTCAAAAGTGGTGCTATCAAGCTGACACCAGAACAAGACGTGAGATTTGATGGCAATCCATTACAACAAACCGTCGGCCCACGTTACTTTATGCTGAACAAACCGCAGGGTTATGTGTGTTCAACAGAAGACCCGGATCATCCGACCGTGCTGTATTTCCTCGATGAACCCGTAGCATACAAACTTCATGCCGCTGGGCGGTTGGATATCGATACCACCGGATTGGTACTGATGACCGATGATGGTCAATGGTCACACCGCATTACCTCACCACGCCATCATTGTGAAAAGACCTATTTGGTAACGCTGGAACAGCCGATTGCTGATGATACTGCGCAGCAGTTTACTGACGGCGTGCAGTTACATAACGAAAAGTCTCTGACCAAACCGGCTCAGCTTGAGGTTATCGAGCCACAGTTGGTGCGGTTAACCATCAGTGAAGGGCGCTACCATCAGGTGAAACGCATGTTTGCGGCAGTGGGCAATCGCGTGCTGGAACTGCATCGTGAGCGCATTGGCGATATCAAACTTGATGATGACTTGGCTCCTGGTGAGTATCGCCCACTGACACCGGAAGAAATTGCCAGTGTTGGCGCTCCCCACTTGTAATTGATGTGCTGTTGCAGTGTGGAATTCTTGTTTCCACACTGTTTTGCCGTTGATATTGTCCGCGGTTGGTAGGTTATTGAAGGAGTTGTCGAACGTGCATGCCAGTAATCCAAATGAAGCAAAGAACCGGACATCCCACGTTGGCTTAATCTTTATCCTGGGCTTGCTATCAATGCTTATGCCCCTGGCCATTGATATGTATCTGCCCAGCATGCCCATCATCGCGCAGGAGTTTGGCGTAGAAAGTGGTGCGGTGCAGATGACGCTAAGTGCATATGTACTGGGGTTTGCCATCGGCCAAATGTTTTACGGGCCAATGGCCGATAGTATTGGGCGTAAGCCGGTTATCTTTTGGGGCACGCTTATTTTTGCTCTGGCGGGAATGGCTTGTGCCATGGCGCAGTCGGTTGAGCAACTGATTAACTTGCGTTTCCTGCATGGTTTGTCAGCCGCCGCTGCCAGTGTGGTGATTAATGCATTGATGCGAGATATGTTCACTAAAGATGATTTCTCTCGGATGATGTCTTTTGTGGTCTTGGTGATGACTATCGCGCCGTTGCTGGCACCGATTATCGGTGGTGCATTGTTGGTGTGGTTTAGCTGGCACGCCATCTTCTGGAGCATGGCGGGTGCTGCGTTGGTGGGGGCGATACTGGTCGCACTCTTTATTAAAGAGAGCTTGCCGAAAGAGAAACGGCAGCGGTTCCACTTGCGCACCACTATTGGCAATTTCGCGACATTATTCCGCCATAAGCGGGTACTGTGCTACATGTTGGCCAGTGGCTTCTCATTTGCCGGTATGTTCTCATTCCTCAGTGCTGGGCCCTTTGTTTATATTGATTTAAATGGAGTTTCTCCGCAGAACTTCGGTTATTACTTTGCGCTGAATATTGTCTTTCTGTTCTTGATGACCTTAATCAACAGCCGTAATGTTCGCCGCTTTGGGGCACTGAAGATGTTCCGTTTTGGCATGTTAGTCCAATTTGTCATGGGGATCTGGCTGTTGGTGGTCTGTGCCACCGGGTTAGGATTCTGGGCGCTGGTGTTGGGTGTTGCGGCTTATGTCGGGTGCATCGCGATGATTACCTCAAATGCGATGGCAGTCATTTTGGATGATTTTCCGCATATGGCTGGGACGGCTTCTTCTTTGGCTGGAACCTTACGTTTTGGTATTGGTGCAGTAGTGGGAACGCTGCTGTCGATGGCACCATCACGTAGCGCCTGGCCGATGGTCAGTTCAATGGCATTTTGTATTATCGTCGCCATGCTGCTGTATCTGTATGCCAGCCGTCCGCACAAAGGTGCGGCAAGCTAACCCTAATGAATTGAATGTGAAGGGCAGATGCTTTCGGGGCCTCCCTTCACGTTTATTATTTGTAGCCAGTTTGTCAATTTCTGCCTTACTTATTCCTCGTCCTTACTTTACCTTTCACATCATTAGCGATCGCTCTATTTGTACCTGAAAAGGGCGAAATTCTTGCGCTCAATCAATATAGTAAGCATGCATATCATTATTTATTGCATAGTTTTGTCTGGCACCATATTGTTAACTTTTTGAGCGATGTATCAAAAAAGATGAAATTGTTATAACGTTATTTTTACCTGTTATTCTTGCTCGTAAGAGAGAAGTTGATATCAGCAAATTTATATATTTATCAATTAATTAAATCTATTTTATTAGACGTAATTGACGGCGAATTGTTCCGTAAATGTAAAATATTGGCTGGTATTAGGTAATAGGTTTGCAAGAAAAATGGTTGAGATAGCCGCCATAAAGGTATAAATATAACGAAAAATGGGATCTAAATCCCAAACCAACAGTTTCGGCCTTGTCGCTGGGAACTGAATGATGGTTAAAAACAGCACAAAAAATAGCATTGTAGATTTTAAGTTTCTAAATTGTTATCAAAGTTGTGTTTTGGAGAGGTTTGAACCAGGCACAATGACAACTTAGAGGCTATAACTTTAGTGAGTGTGAGCCATTGTGGTGCTTTTGTGATTTATTGAATTTTTATTTTTGACTAGGAAAAATACGTGAATAATATCCAACTTTCGGTAGTACATCGTCTGCCGCAAAGTTACCGTTGGTTATCTGGGTTTATCGGCGTCAAAGTTGAACCGATACCACTAGCCGCGATAGACGATAGCAACAATGACCTCATGGGGCTGAAGTTATTGAGCCATGATGGTAAACAAGCGCAGATTATCATGCAGCGGCTCCATCTCTCGCTACAAGAGATACAAGTGGACTCCGCGATTGTGGAATGGGAAGGCGAGCCTTGCCTGTTTGTTCATCGTCAGGATGAAAGTGCGACCATGTGCCGCCTGAAAGATGTCGGTGTGGCGATTGCTGAGACCATGACCGCGCTTTATCCTTTCTGATTCGCGATTAAGCTTTCGTCAGTGATTTCTGCTGGCGCTTTCGTATGCCCTGATTCCCGATATGCGCCAAACTAGTCAGCAAATTGCAATAATTGCTGAGTATATTGCTGTTTTGGCGCAGCAAAGATGGCCTGGCAGTCACCTTGTTCCACCACCTCTCCCTGTTTTAATACAATCACCTGATGGCACAGCGACCGTACGACTTGCAAATCATGACTGATAAACAGGTAACTGAGTTGGTAGCGCTGCTGAAGGGATTTCAGCAAAGCCAGAATCTGTGCCTGTACCGATTTGTCCAGCGATGACGTAGGCTCATCGAGGATAAGTAATTGAGGTTGCAGGATTAATGCACGCGCAATAGCAATACGCTGGCGCTGTCCACCAGAGAACTCTGTCGGATAGCGATAACGGCTCACCGGATCCAATCCAACTTCTTCCATCGCCTTAATCACACGTAGCTCGCGATGTGCTGCACTGAGTTTCTGATGAACCTCCAGTCCCTCTGCAATAATCTGTTGAATATTTAAGCGAGGATTCAGTGCCGAGTAAGGATCCTGGAACACCACCTGAATGCGGCTACGATAAGGCAGCATCTGTTTGGGCGAGAAATTATGCAACGGTTGACCATCAAACCAAATCTCGCCCTTAGAGGGTAGCAGGCGCAGCAGAGCCAACCCGGTAGTGCTTTTGCCGGAGCCGGATTCACCCACTAAACCCAAGCTTTCACCGGGCCTTAAATTAAAACTCAGGCTCTTCAGAGCATAATGATGCGAGACAGTCCGGCGCAACAAGCCGCGTTTGATGGGAAAAGCCACTTGTAGCCCTTTGACTTCAAGCAAGGGTTGCAGGCCCGCCTGGAGTGGCAGAGGGTCGCCCTGTGGTTCGGCATCCAATAATTGGCGTGTGTAGGCATGCTGTGGTGAGCTAAACAGTGCCTGACGGGTATTACGTTCAACCACGCGCCCCTCACGCATCACGGCCACGTTATCAGCCAGTCGGCGCACGATATTCAGGTTATGGGTGATAAACAGTAAACTCATGCCCATCTCTTGCTTTAACTCTTTCAGCAAACTCAAAATCTGGGCTTGTACCGAAACATCTAATGCAGTCGTTGGCTCATCGGCAATCAGGAGTTTGGGCTTAGTCAGGACAGCCATGGCAATCATGACACGCTGGCGCTCTCCTCCGGAAAGCTGATGCGGGAAGTCAGCCAGTCGGCCTTTGGCATTGCGAATACCGACCCGATCGAGACATTGGATAATCTCAGTACGGGCAGCCTCCCGGCGCATGCCTCGGTGCAGCGACAGCACCTCAGATAGCTGCTTCTCAATGGTGTGTAGTGGGTTTAACGACACCATCGGTTCCTGGAAAATCATGGAAATCTGATCTCCACGAATACCGCGTAATGTTGGCTCATCCGCATGTAATAGCGATTTACCGGCAAACAGGATATCGCCACTGGGGTACACCACGGGGGGGGAGGGTAGCAGGCGCAATATCGACAGGGCAGTGACACTTTTCCCCGAACCAGACTCCCCGACCAAAGCCAGTGTTTCACCGGCATTTATTTGCAATGACAACTCGCTGACGACCTGGTGTTCAACACCTGCCTGGCGAAAGGCGATACTGAGATTTTGAATATCCAGAAGTGGGGAGGTCGCCATATCAGTACACCTTACTTGGGTCAAAGGCGTCACGTACCGCTTCGCCGATAAAGATCAACAGAGATAACAACACCGCCAATACCAGGAATGCAGTTATGCCAAGCCACGGAGCCTGAAGGTTATTTTTACCTTCCAATAATAACCCGCCTAATGATGGCGAGCCCATTGGCAAGCCAAAGCCAAGGAAATCCAGTGAGGTGAGGGTGGTTATCGAACCGCATAAAATAAAAGGTAAAAAGGTCAGAGTGGCGACCATGGCATTGGGCAGCATATGCCGTGACATAATCACGCGATCGCGCACTCCCATCGCCCTTGCGGCACGGATATAGTCATAGTTTCGGGTGCGCAGAAATTCTGCCCGAACCACGCCGACCAGCCCCATCCAGCCAAATATCACGGTGATGGCTAATAACCACCAGAAGTTTGGCTGCACAATGCTGGACAGCAAAATCACTAAGAATAGGGTCGGCATACCTGACCAGACTTCGATAAACCGCTGGCCCCACAAGTCAATTCTGCCACCGTAATAGCCCTGGACTGCCCCGACACAAATCCCAATCACGCTGGAGAGCAGGGTTAATGTCAGGCCAAATAACAGTGAGATACGAAAGCCGTAAATGATCTTGGCCAACACATCGCCGCCAGTGCTGTCAGTACCGAGCAAATTAGTGCGGCTCGGTGGCGAGGGGAAAGGCACGTCTGTCGCAAAATTAATGGTGTTGTTGCTAAAGCGGATGGGTGCCCAGATGGCCCAGCCATTATCTTTAATCCGGCCAATGACATATGGATCTTGGTAATCCGCTGCCGTGGTTAAAATGCCACCAAAGGTTGATTCGGTGTAGTTGGCCATAAAGGGCATGTAAAATTTACCCTGATAGCTCACCAAGAGCGGCTTGTCGTTGGCTATCAATTCGGCAAACAAACTAATAATAAACAGTGTTAGAAAGATCCACAGTGACCAATAGCCACGGCGGTTCTGGCGAAACCGCGCCCAGCGGGCTTGATTAATTGCACTTAGTCGCTTGATCATTGGCGGCCCTCAAAATCAATCCGTGGGTCAACCAGGGTGTAAGTGATATCGCTGAGGATATTCAGCAATAAACCAATCAGAGTGAAAATATAAAGAGTGCCAAACATCACCGGATAATCGCGTTGTAAAGTGGCTTCATAGCCCAGTAGCCCTAAGCCATTCAGTGAAAACATCACTTCTATCAATAATGACCCAGTAAAAAACATGCTAATAAAAGTGGCAGGGAAGCCGGCAATCACCAGCAGCATGGCATTGCGGAACACATGCCGATAAAGGATTTTTTCTTCGGGTAAACCTTTGGCGCGAGCAGTAACCACATATTGTTTACGAATTTCGTCCAAAAACGAGTTTTTGGTCAGCATGGTCAGTGTGGCAAAACCGCCAATCACGGTGGCCAGAACCGGTAATGTGATGTGCCACAAATAGTCGGTTATTTTGCCGTACCACGGTAGGGTATCCCAGTTGCTGGACACCAGCCCTCGTAACGGGAACAGATCGAAATAACTGCCGCCGGAAAACAGCACAATCAATAAAATGGCGAATAAAAACGAAGGGATAGCATAGCCGATAATGATTAAGGTACTGCTCCAGGTATCAAAAGCCGAGCCACTACGCACCGCCTTTTTAATTCCCAAAGGAATTGAAACCAGATAGATAATCAGTGTGCTCCATAACCCTAGCGAGATAGATACCGGCAGGCTATGTTTAATCAATGACATAACAGATTCACCACGGAACAGGCTGTCACCAAAATCAAAACGTACATAGCTCCAAAGCATCTCGAAATAGCGCTGATGCAGTGGTTTATCAAAGCCAAAGCGCTGTTTGATCTCGGCAATAACTTCCGGGTCTAACCCGCGCGAGCCGCGATAGTGGCTATCACCGACTTGTGCGGCATTCAGCCCCACTTTGGCTCCTCCCAACGCGGCATCACCGCCACCGGCGGTATACCCGCTGGAATGCCCCAGTTCAATATTGGCTATTGCCTGATCAACCGGGCCACCTGGGGCTATTTGTACAATGAAAAAGTTAATCGTGATAATCGCCCACAAGGTGGGAATAACCAGCAATAGTCGCCGTAATAGATATGCGCCCACAACAGCCTCCTAATGACGTTCTGTTGGCAGGCGTGCTGCCTTGTTGACATCAAACCACCAGCTATCAAAGCCGAGCGAATAAGTGGGTCTGTCCGCTGGCATTGAAAACTTATCCCAATAAGCAAAGCGAGAGTGGTTGGAATACCACATCGGGATCATCAAATAGTTCCAGGTCAACACACGATCCAGCGCACGTCCGAGGGAGCGTAGAGCCTCAGGTTGTTCCTGATGCTTAATAATCTGTTCGATCAATTGGTCGATAGCCGGATCTTTAATACCTGAAGCGTTATAGCTGGAATCAATATAAGCCGAACTCCAGAAGATTTGCAGATTCGGGCTAGGGTAGGGGAAAGCACTGTAAACTGTCGGGATCATATCGTAATCCCGGCTGCGCAGACGGTTAACAAACTGAGAACTGTCCACTTCGCGGATATTCATCGTTATGCCCAAGCGCTGTAAATTATGTTTAAACGGTTGAACATATTGGAAATTACTGCCACTCAGTAACAGCAGCTCAAAGACAAAAGGTTTGCCAGTTTTACTGTTCACTAATTGCTGGTTTTTGACTTCCCAGCCCGCTTCACTCAGTAATTCGCGCGCTTTTAATAGATTATCGCGTGCGTTACCGCTGCCGTCAGTGTGTGGTGGTTGGTAAATTTGAGTGAATACTTCCGGTGGTATTTTACCTTTTAGCGGTGCCAGCCACGCCAATTCAGCGCTGTCAGGATAACCTGTAGCGGCATACTCGGTATTCTGAAAGAAGCTATTAGTGCGTTGATAACTGTCGAAATAAAAAGCCTTATTCATCCACTCAAAATCAAACGCTAATGTCAGCGCTTCACGAACTCGTCGGTCACTAAAAATAGGGCGTTGGACATTAAATGCCAGCCAGCGAGTATTTTGTGCCGAGTTATCAACGAGATCTTGTTTGACGATATAGTTTTTCGCAAAGTTACCGCCCACATATTGGGTCGCCCAACTTTTAGGTGAAGTTTCTTCACGGAAATCAAAGGCACCGGCTTTAAACGCTTCCAAGGCGACTTTATCGTCTAAATAATAATCATAACGGATAGAATCAAAATTATACTGGCCGCGATTAACCGGCAAATTAGCAGCCCAGTAGTCTCTGACTCGTTCATAGGTAATAAATTGGCCCATCTTATATTTACCAATACGATAAGGGCCGCTACTCACTGGCGGCTGACTCAGTGGGTCGCTGAGTTTATGATCTTTCCAGAAGTGCTCTGGCATCACGGGTAAACCAAATAGGCCCAGCATCTTATCTTTATTGGGTTCCGGGAATTCAAAACGGACTGTCAGGCGCGAAATGGCTTTTACCTGCACCCCTTTATAAACAATACGGAATTGCGGTACACCTTCAGTCATAAATTTATTGAAAGTGAATGCCACATCTTGGGCGGTAATGGGCTTGCCATCATGAAAACGGGCGCGGGGATTAATATCGACTTCAATCCAGTGAAAGTCGGGAGCAAAACGTGCTGACTCGGCAATCAAGGGATAATAGCTGCCAATCTCATTATCTGAAGTCGCGAATAATGAGTCATATAGCCGCTCAGTGCGCACCGCTGGGTTGCCACGCAGCGCATAGCGGTTGAAGTTATCAAAGGTACCAATTGCGGAGAGCGTAATATCTCCGCCTTTGGGGGCAGCCGGATTGACATAATCAAAATGGCTAAAATCTGATGAGTATTTAGGTTCGCCCAATATGGCAAAAGAGCTACCTTCTTTAATGGTTTCAGCTTGCAGACCAAAACTCAGGACTGATAGCGCCAAGGCAGCAAATAGGCGTAATAACATATTGGTGGTGATCTCCTGCGATATTTACGTAGTAATACTCTTAAATGAAATTACCAGTTTGCAGGAGTAAAGCAAACATTAAGCCAATGAGTTTTTGTTACGAAGTTTTTTGCGTACAAAACTCGACTAAATCCTCAACAGACAGCGGCTTGCAGAGTAGATAGCCTTGTAGGTAGTTAACACCGTGTTGTGCCAAATACTGGAGCTGTTGTTCGGTTTCAACACCTTCTGCGACGGTTTCAATATTTAGTTTGTTCGCCAACATTAATACTGCATCTAATACCGGTGCCGCGACAGTATTAATACCGATGGTACTGACAAAACCACGATCAATTTTAATAAAGTCTAAAGTAAAACGTTCTAAATAAATCAGTGCGCTGTGCCCGGTACCAAAATCATCAACAGCGATTTGTATCCCTTGAGAACGCAACCAGGCAAATTGCTCAATTGCCAATTCTTCTTCAACCATGCCCCGCTCGGTAATTTCGAATACCGGCGAAAATATATCGGTATTTAATTGTTGTAACATCTGGGTGACATCTTTGCGGAAGTCATCATCAGCAAGGTGAACAGGCGAAATATTAAAGGCTAATTTAACGCCTGCCGGAACGTGAGCTGCCATTAATTTGCTGTCTTTAATGATTAATTCAAATAAATGCCGGGTAAGAGGCTGAATCAGGTGTTGAGCTTCCGCATAGGGAATGAAAAGGTCAGGGGAAATACGCCCTTCAATCGGATGTTGCCAGCGGATAAGCGCTTCCAATCCTGATATGGAACGGTCATCTGACCGGAATGCGGGCTGGTATTCAACAAAGAATTCGCCACGCCGAATACCGCGCAAGATTTCCGCCTCAGCACTTTGGCTGGCAATTAAAATATAATAAGCCAGAATACCGACCAGGCCTGCAAGTAACAATCCACCCAACAATGTCATACGGATATCGTCCGCAGTCAGGCTGGTATGATAAATCAATATCTTAATTGGATAGCCGGGAAGTTGGATCTCACGTGCATCACGCGTGGGTAACTGGCTGATAGGAATAACTCTAGCGTCAAAAGTCGTTACTGCCAGCTCATCAATAATGATAGCTAAACCGTTGACCTGGTTATTCGAATAATTCAGTAATAGGTAAGGATGTAAAGTCAGTTCCAGTGTCGCCAATACACCGGTATTCCCACGGCCTGCTTCCCGTAACCATACACCGATTGCCGGTTTGCCTGGCATCATAGGTGTACCTTGCTGAATTTTAAAATCTAATGGCTGGGAGACATTAATTTTAGGGTATAGCGCGCTGACAGGTACATTCATTTCGCCCGTGGCCGATGAACAATAAGCGATATCATTCCGCACCAATAAGAAAGCCCGAACACCATTCGTAAATGCGGCGCGGTAGTGCAGTGCGGAGCTGGCCTGTTCACAATTTTTTGCGCTCAGTGGGATAAGCTGAGACATCGACGTTGTGAGTTCACTCAGGAACTGAGATGAATAGGAGATAATATGGTCACTTTGTGTTGTTAATTTACGTTCACTGCTGCGATAAAGTAATGACAAAGTGATGACGACAAAACAAATAAAAAAACAGAGTGCGAGGATGACACTTTTTTTAACGAGATGGCGTCTGGATAAAATATTGCGGGAGAACGCACTGTTTGAACCCATGTTACGTCGCTCCTCAGCAAGATCGATAAAGTGTTATGAGTATAAGTAAGTTAGCAGCACAGCGCTACCGATTTGCCAGGGAGCAATATTGACATTAATAAGCTTATCGATTTGAAATTCCATCCAATATAAAGCAAATATGCAATGTAAATGCATCAAATATGTGGTGTAAGTGAACTTCATTTTTATTGGCGTATTTTAGAAATACATATCCATAAAACAAATTTTCAGCTTAGTAACACTATCTACTTTATTCCAGAAAGAATAATTGTTGGTTGATATGTCTTAGTGCCAGAAAACTCTTGGTTTAGCGAAGCGAATTTTACACAGAAATTTCTTGAATTTCGCTGTGTGCGGCAAAAAAGGACGTTTCCTACAAGAGGGTGGGCAAAGGGACTACGAAAGGATATGTTTCGGCAATAAAAAACGCTGCCAAGGCAGCGTTTTCATCGTTTCGTTTGGTATCTCGGACAACAGGAATAAAAATCAGTTAGCTGCGCGAACTGCTACTTAGCACTCGTCGCCCATCACGATAACGCTTATTCCAATAATCTTCATTTAGGCTTGATATTGTCACGCCGACACTGGTCGATGCATGTACAAACTTATCATTACCTAAATAGATACCAACGTGGCGGCCAGTCGATCCCGCGCGGAACAGCACCAAATCACCGGGGCGCAACTTAGTACGTTGGATTTTTTTGCCAAGATCCTGCTGCTCAGATGTTGAGCGCGGCAAATCCATACCAAATTGTTCACGGAAAGTCGTTTGTACAAACGCAGAACAATCGATACCACGTTTGCTGCTACCGCCTAAACGATAGCGAACACCTTTCCACCCTGCATACTGTTCTAAAATCTTCGACTTGACGTCAACGTTGCGCACCATCGCTTCGAATTCATCCTGAGAGGCTTGCAGTAAAAGCCCATCTTTGTCATTAACTGCACGCATCTCAGTTTGCGTATTATGTAAGTTCGAAGTCTGTGGTGAACTACATGCGGATAACATTACCGCTGCTGCAACTGCAGGAATGACCCGCAGAATATATCTCATAATAGGTTGAGACTTGACCATTGTTGTTGTTTTCCCTTGCTGTCCTTACGACGGATGTCGCTACCAAAATGCCAAACGAATCGAGATTATTGATTGTGGTCAGATGAGACAATCACTTAACCAAATAAATGTGCAGGAACGCACAATATTAATCAGGATAAGGGTGAAATGCCGGTATCCGAGCACAAACGTTTTTGAGATTACCGTAATGATTAATAAAAGGCGAGAGCTTTTATGCCCATAATTTTACAAAATGTTAATGTTACATAATGTAATATTATAGATTAAAAGCGGATAGCTGAATTTGTAGCCGTTTGGTGATAATAAATGAGCGAAAGCGTTAATTACAGATAGAGCAAAAAATAGACTTTTTGCTCTATCATAAAGCAGTGCGCGGGTTAGCGACTTTTTGAACCTGGCAGATTTCGGTTAATAACATCAATGATTTTGTCACTGAGCGGTGTCATTAATATCCAACTCATCCCCACCAAAACAATTGAGAGCGAACCGACGGCAATATCAGTAAACCAATGCGCGCCAATCATTATTCGTGGCAGGGAGAAGACAACCACGATAACTAAAGCAATAGCAAACGCACCCCGAGAAAAATAACGCAGCATAAAGCAGGCAAAAATCATCAACATCATGCCGTGGTCGCCGGGGAAGCTGTCGCTTGATGCATCTTTGGTCGGAATGCCGGTTAACTCACTGACGCGGTTAATATTCTCAAAAGTCAGTGTCGGGCTGGGATGCGAAACCGGCAGCAAGTGGCCGAGCTGGTTGAGGATAACCGCGGTGAGCAGCATAACAAATCCCGTGACGATCAACCGACGTCGGCCAGCGGTGTTTTCCTTCATATAGAAGTACAAATAAAGCAGCCCCATGCAAAGCAGTGAAATAACATCAAAGGCCCGATTGTTGGTGAGCGCCACCAAATGCAGAAATGGAGGGCTGGACAGCAAGTGCTGGTTAAAATAGAAGAATATTGCTGAGTCTATTTTAAACCAAAAACCGTGATTCGCTGGAATATACCAAGAGAAAAACAGAGCTATTCCAAGTAAATTGAGCAGTAATATTGTCGGCAAATTACGACGGGTCATGCGAAGGCCTTTAATCTATAAATTATCAGTGTAAGAACGGTGCAGTAAATAAATTTTGGCGCATTATACCCCTTTATGTAGTCGAGTCCCGAGTAATTCATGCTGTAATGCATTCCAGTCAGGGTCAGTCGTGCTAATGAGTTCAATCCGGCTATCAAGTGGCGGGACCTGGCGCGTTTCAATTTGCAAGTCATGTCCTTGACGGTTAACCACCAGAGTGCCCTCAGGAATTCGCAGCACGCCTTTTATACGTTCTACCGGATTTAATCGTACCCATTCCAATAATGGTACTGTGTCAAATACAGTATCGGCATTAAATACCCAACCGCAACTCAGATAACCTTGACCCTGATTAAGGGCGCGACGCCAAGGTTCGTTACCTTTCAAACTCAATGCAGCCAATCCTTTTTGTCGTGTTGAGCCGTGATGATGCGTACCGTCGGGTAATTCATCATTATTACTGTGCGGCATATCCAACAGAGCAATATCAATCTTCCCTTGTTCAGTATAATAGAGTGGGCGTAATACTGATTGTTGTTCATACCATTGTTTTAATACAGCGTAATCCGCCTCGCTATAGGCATCTTGTTTATTCGCCACGAGAACATCGGCTGCGGCCAGTTGGTCACGGAAGTTTTCATTTTCTGCATAGCGTGGCTCACTCAACTGGCGAGCATCCAGTAGGCTCAACGTGGCATGTAAAGAGATCCATGGCCGATAAATCTCTGAGGTTAATAAGGATAGAATTTGCTTGGGATGGCCTAATCCCGTAGGTTCAATCAGTAACCGATCTGGTTTTGCTTGTTGTAGCAACATATTCAAACCGACTTGCATGGGTAGCCCATTAACGCAACACATACACCCTCCGGGGATCTCCTTTAATACTGCGCCGCTGTCAGCCAATAACGCACCATCAATACCGATCTCGCCGAATTCATTGACCAGAACTGCCCATTTTTCATGTTCCGGTTTTTGCGCCAATAAGTGGCGAATGGTAGTGGTTTTGCCACATCCCAAAAAGCCGGTAATCAAGTTCGTTTTCGTCATCAGAGTTCTCCGATATTAAATTTTTTTTAATGCCCTATTAAGTTTAAGGCCATTCGTGCCGTAGTTATATGTAGAGGATATAACACTGAGCAGGCTTATTTTGAAACGAAAAAAGCCAAAACACAGAGTATTTCCTAGGGGACTTAGGAACAGCGCCTAATGGGTATATCAAGATAGGAAATATAATTTGTTTCATTGAGGGATTTTAGTGAGTTATTGAAAGAGTAGCGCTATAAAAAATGCTCTATCATTTCCATTGCTCAGTCTGGAATCCTCTATCTTTAAAATGACAGTTATGAGAGTCGAGGTGGTTATGAGCAAATATCGGATACAGATTCTATTAGCAATATTGTTTTCATGGACAATATCTTTTGCCGCAAGTAGCGCACAGTCTACCCTGTCAGCAGGGGGAACAATTACATTTTCCGGAGCTATTGTAGAAAGCCCATGTGATACCTCATTTTCGGATCAAACGATAACAACCCGCTGTTATCGCAATGGTGAAACACTGACTCAACGACAGACACTCTCACGTAATATGTCCCTGACTTCTAAGTTACCCAATCAGTTGGCCTCTTCAAGCCTGGAATGGTTGAACCCACAACGTAGCCTGGGTATTTTGACCGTCACTTACCTCTGATGCTTCAAACTAAATTAATCATCCTATAAACACGGCTTATTCTACTGATAAGCCGTGTTAGTTTTTCGGATGTTTTCTTCTGCATTGAAATTGTTTGACCGCAATGAAATTGTTTGACCACATGATATACTGACTGTTATTCAGACACTCTTTGGTCAGGCCAATTTAGCATTTTCAATCCTAATACCTGATGCAGGAAATAAGGCTATGCGGTTATATCAGGAAGTCGGCAGTCAGCTGCGAGAAGCAATTATCAGTGGGCAATACAATTTGGGTGATCGTTTACCGCCTGAGCGTGATATTGCCGAAAATTTCAGTGTCAGCCGCAGTGTAGTGCGCGAAGCATTGATTATGCTGGAGCTGGAAAAATTAGTGGAAGTGCGTAAAGGTTCCGGCGTCTATGTGGTGAACGTTCCCGATAGGCTCGCAAATGGTGAGTCTGTCGTGTCCACCGACAGTGGCTATGGCCCATTCGAACTGTTACAGGCTCGTCAGTTATTGGAAAGCGAAGTTGCTGCTTTTGCTGCTATGCAAGCGACCAAAGCAGACATCATCAAAATGCGTCAGGCTATTGAGCAGGAAAAAAACGCTTTAGATGCTGGTGCTGTGGATGAAAGTGCAGATGAGCTGTTTCACTGCTTGCTGGCACAATCGACGCAAAACAGTGTCCTGGCGAATATGGTTGCAGAGGCATGGCAGGCGAGAAAAACCAGTGCAATGTGGCAGGGAGCACACAGCCATACCCTTGATTTCAGCTACCGTTGGCAATGGATGGAAGATCACCAAAAGATCCTACAGGCCGTGCTGCGCCGAGATAGCAAAGCAGCCAAGCAAGCCATGTGGCAGCATTTGGAAAATGTAAAAGTGAAGCTACTTGAGATTTCGGATGCGAACCATCCCGATTTTGATGGTTATTTGTTTGAGTCTGCGCCATTTCAGCTCGAAGAATAATTTACCCTGCGGCCTTGAAGCTACAGGGGGGTTGGCTGCACTCACTGTTCTGATTGGATTTAATGAGCCTCATTCTTGAGGCTCAGGCTGCTGACAAACTCAACAACTCGATCATGCAAGGTGAGGGCAGGTAGAAGAGTAAAGCGTCCGCGCCACGGATGGCGCGGCTCGAGCCCCCAGGGATGGGTTTACGGCGTCTTTACGATCTGCCTGTTTTCACCGTTACGGGCACTTTGTCATTAACCTCAGCCTCATCCGTGAGGCTCACAAAATTAAGCCTGCTGAGCCAAACGTTTTACCGTTTCTTTTGCGCCAACCTGTTTCAGGCTGAGATAAGCTTCTGTTACAGCCTGAACAAATTCAGGTTGTTGTGGCAAGGATTCACCAAACAGTGATTTCAGGGACAGCAAACTCTGTACTCTGGCGATACCGTCCTCGCTATTCTCAACGCATGTTTTAAAGCTATCCACCATTGGGTCACGAATATCAATAGCTTGCCCGTTATCATCTACACCGCTCACATAGCGCATCCAACCCGCGATACCCAACGCCAGGCAACGATATGGGCCACCATTTTGTAAATGCCAGCGTACTGAATCCAGCATCCGTTGTGGCAATTTCTGGCTACCGTCCATAGCGATTTGCCAGGTGCGGTGTTTTAACGATGGATTGCTATAACGCTCAATTAACTGATCAGCATAAGCATTCAGATCAATACCGGTGACACGCAGTGTTGGCGCCTGTTCTTCCATCATCAGCCGACGCGCGGTCAGACGATAATTTTCGTCTGCCATACAGTCATTAATATGCTGATAACCGGCCAGATACCCCAGATAGGAGAGATATGAATGACTGCCGTTTAACATGCGCAACTTCATTTCTTCAAATGGCAAGACATCATCGACGAGCTGGACGCCTGCGACCTGCCAGTCAGGGCGGCCCGCCACAAATTTGTCTTCAACCACCCATTGAATGAAAGGCTCACAGGCAATGCCGCAAGCATCGGCCACACCCAACGTATCGGCTATCTCTTGCAATGTTTCTGGGGTAGCAGCCGGAACAATACGATCGACCATAGTATTAGGGAACGTAACATTTTGCTCTATCCAGCTTGCCAACTCAGGATCGCGAGCGGTTGCCAGGCCGAGAACGGCATTTTTTACAACATGGCCGTTTTCTGGAATGTTATCACATGACAGGACAGTAAAGGGGGCCAGTCCACGTAAGCGACGCAACCGCAGCGCTTCAACCAGAATACCGGGAGCGGAAGTTGGGGCGTCAGGGATAGCGAGGTCGGCGCGGATAAACTCATTTTGCAGATCCAGTTGTCCGGTGCCGGGCTCGATGCAATAACCTTTCTCGGTAATGGTCAGTGACACTATCGCCACTTGCGGTTCGGCCAATTTTTCCAGTACTTGCATAACACCGTCCAGGCGGGCATGTACCGACTCACATACCGAGCCAACGACAATGGCCTGATTGCTTTGTGCGCCTTTTTCCAATACGGAGAAAAGGTGGTCTTGTTGGCGCAAGTGTTGAATCAAGACATCAGCACCAAACAAGCTAACTTCACAGATCCCCCAGTCTCCCCCTTGCTTATTTAACACCCTGTCCGTCAATAGAGCCTGATGTGCGCGGTGAAATGCGCCAAAACCGATGTGAACAATGCGGCTTTTCAGTGCAGTTCTATCATACGTAGGCTGCTGTACGGTGTCGGGGAGGCGGCTGTTGGCAATAGTGTTCATTCGTAGCTCCAGAATCATTGACCCCATGAGTATTACAAAGGGGGTTGCGATAAAAGATGTTAGATAAAAAAGTTGTTAGACCAGTTTCGTTTGGCTTCTATAGGAAAAAGCCACACCATACTGACCGTTTTCTTTTGCTCGTTGCTATGCAATAACGGCTTGCAGTGTAAAGCCATATGACAGAAAATAAAATTGGTAAGTCCAATAATGATTATATTCGTGAAGTGGATCAACCAATGAGGTTTTGCTTTTTGACACGCAGCGCTTAAAGAGTAAGGATAAAGCTGAGTGATACCTCTTGGAAATCGGTATAACAACATTGTCTGTATGAAAAGATTATCGATATAGCCGCATTAGTCGGTATAACAAAATTATATGCACCTGAACAGTTTACGTAGAGGGTAAAAATAAATGGAACAAACATGGCGTTGGTATGGCCCTAAAGATCCGGTGTCGTTAGATGATGTCCGTCAGGCTGGAGCCACTGGAGTAGTGACTGCATTGCACCATATCCCGAATGGTCAAGTCTGGCCGGTAAGTGAAATCAAACAGCGTCAGGCTGAAATAGCGGCTAAAGGGTTGGTATGGTCGGTAGTAGAAAGTGTGCCGATTCATGAGGATATAAAAACTCATAGCGGTGATTACGAAAAGTACATCGAAAACTATCAACAAACCCTGCGTAACCTTGCCGAATGTGGCATTGATACCGTGTGCTATAACTTCATGCCGATACTGGACTGGACACGTACCGATCTGGAATATCAATTGCCGGATGGTTCCAAGGCACTGCGTTTTGACCAAATAGCCTTTGCTGCTTTTGAACTACATATCCTCAAACGCCCTGGCGCGGAGAAGGATTACACCGCCGAAGAGCAAGTACAGGCGAAAGCTTACTTTGACGCGATGACCGAAGCTGATATTGCCAAGCTAACAGGCAATATTATCGCGGGTCTGCCGGGTGCAGAAGAAGGCTATACACTGGATCAATTCCGTGCGCGCTTAGCTGAATATGATGGTATCGATAAAGCGCAACTACGTGAAAATATGGCGTATTTCCTGCGAGCGATTATACCGGTTGCTGAACAGGTCGGCCTGCGTATGGCGGTACATCCGGATGATCCGCCGCGACCAATTCTTGGCCTGCCGCGCATCGTTTCCACCATTGAAGATATGCAATGGCTGAAAGAGACCGTTGACAGTATTCATAATGGTTTCACTATGTGTACCGGCTCTTATGGTGTCCGAGCAGATAATGATTTGGTGAAAATGATCGAAACCTTTGGCGATCGTATTCACTTCACTCATTTGCGTTCGACTTGCCGTGAAGGGAACCCAAAAACCTTCCACGAAGGCGGTCACTTGCAAGGTGATGTCGATATGTACTCGGTGGTTAAAGCGATTTTAACTGAAGAGCAACGTCGTCAGGCGGCTGGCGATATGCGTCCGATCCCGATGCGACCAGACCACGGCCACCAAATGTTGGATGATTTACATAAGAAAACCAATCCGGGCTATTCCGCGATTGGTCGTTTGAAAGGGTTGGCAGAGGTTCGCGGAGTGGAGTTGGCCCTAAAACGCACATTCTTCCCAGAACTTAAATAGCCCTTCATCTTTCAAACTGCAGGTGTGTTGGCTGCTCTCAATAACCCGAATCACTTACTTATGTAAGCTCATCGGGATTATCTCGCTTGCCGCCTTCCTGCATCTTGAAATCTATAGGGCATAGTTTGGGTATAAAATAGTTAAGGGCCGGTTTTCCGGCCCTTAATAACTTGAAAGATGAAGAGTATTAGTCTGCACGCCCCATATAGCGGCGTTCCGCAATATGAATACGGATTTTCTCACCAGGGCTGATATATTCTGGTACTTGAATCGATAAGCCGGTACTCATTACTGCCGGTTTGTTGCGGGCACTGGCTGACGCACCTTTAATGCTCGGCGCGGTTTCAACAATTTCCATATCAACAGTTTGTGGCAATTCTAACGCCAGCAATTGACCGTCCATTGTCAGAACTTGCATCCCCGGCATTCCACCTTCAGGAATAAACAACAGTTCTTCTTCAATCTGCTCTTTTTTGAAGTTGTATGGGGTGAAATCTTCGTCATCCATAAAGACGTATTCGTCGCCATCGATATAAGAGAAATTCACACTGCGGCGCGTCAAAGTGATGGTGTCGAGGATCTCATCACCTTTAAAACGCTCTTCAACTTTTAAACCGGTACGCACATCAGAAAAACGCATTTTATATAAAGTGCTGGCACCACGGGCACTTGGGCTTTGTACGTCGATATCTTTCACCAGCAGTAATTTGCCGTTGAGGTTGACCGCCATACCGCGTTTTATTTCGTTAGCTCTTGCCATTTATTAACCGCCAATCAGGATTGAAGATAAGTTGCGACAAGTTACTCGCGCCGCTACTTTCAGGCAAGCGTATAGCGCAAAAAAGAGTAAGATTTTCGCGACAAAATTGCTCTTATGCATACACCGGTAACAGACCCAATAACGCTGCAATATGAGCCACAGCATTGACCAGGCCAAACAGAATAATAAAGCCAATCATAAAGCGCCCGCCCGGTGCGCGATAACTTGCTTGTGGGAAGCGTTTACGGCTGGCGCGCGCCATCAATGCAGGGACAATAACTGCCCAAATGGTGGCGGCTAAACCAGCAAAGCCAATGGCGTAGAGAAAGCCATTCGGGAACAACAGCGCCCCGACAGTGGGTGGAACAAAAGTGACGAGTGCTGATTTGGTGCGCCCGCCGCGGTCATCGGTGAATTTAAAGAAATCAGCAATAAAGTCGAACAAACCAAGGGATACCCCAAGGAATGAGCTGGCTAATGCCATATAAGAGAAGGCATTTAGCAGTTGGCTGGTGGCTTGACTGGCAGAGACGGTATCCATCTGTTTCAGCAGGCTACCAATGTTACCGCCATCAGCAATAACTTGTTTGAATGCATCCCGGGCAATATTGCCCTGAATGGCGTACTGCCACAGGATATAAATGACCAATGCTATCAATGTGCCAAATAGCAAGCTGCGTACCACTGCTTTACCGTCTTTATGGTAATACTTCACCAACCCCGGCACATTACCGTGGTAGCCAAAGGAGGTCAGTAAATAGGGCAGTGCAGCTAATGCATAAGGTAAATAACTGGCATTGCTATCAGTTTGATTGAACAGAACCGCGCTTTCCACATGGCTAAACATATCACCGACAGACATGACGAATGTAATTACCATTCCGCCGATCAATATGGTACTTAAGCGGTCAACGGCGCGGGTGGATAACCAGACAATAAATGCCACCAAAACGGCAAAGATAAAGCCCGCACTGGTCTGACCGATACCTGCGATGTTTTCCAGCGTATGAGTAATAATTGACCCGCCAGCCGAGATATAGGCGTAGGTCAGAATATAAAGAACAAAAGTGATAGATACGCCATTAATGGAGCTCCACACCTTACCCAGCAGGTCTTGCACCATGGTGTGGAAACTGGCCCCGCTCGGATAGTTCAGATTGGCTTCCAGAATCATCAAGCCGGAAATCAGCATGCACGCCCAAGTATAAATCAGCAGCATGACTGAGCCGCTGAACCAGACTCCCGCCGTCACGATGGGAATTGAGAACATCCCCGCACCTACAGCGGTACCGGCGACTATCATTGCGCCGCCGAGGACGGAGGGGCGCGAAAGGGGGTGGGATACTTCCATCGACATTTAATTCGGCTCCAAATATCCTTCATCCTTGACGCTACAGCAGCGTTAGCTGCACTTACTAACCCGAATCACTTACTTGTTGTAAGCTCATCGGGATTCGTTCGTTTGCCGCCTTGCTGTAACGCCAATGACTTTGGATATATATAATATGGTAATAGTTCTTTTGTACTAGCTTAATGGTACATGGTGGCGATGAAGCTGTAAACAGATGAATATGCTTATGTGGATAGTTTGGTCAGTGATTAGTCTTGGTTCGGTGTTCGGTTGCAATTGAATATCGCCCGAATAAGCATTTTTTAGGTTAAAAAGTGAGCTAAAAATGATGAGGTTAGAGGGGGAAGCTGTGTGCTGGATCGGCTATTGAGCTGTTGAGCAAGGATAGTGCTGGTAGTTAACGAGGGGGGTTGCTATTGTTCGCTGTTATTCCACCAGCCTACAGGAGCCTGCTGATGGACTGTCGCTCAGATTGCGGTGCCTGCTGTATTGCTCCTTCGATTTCCAGCCCGATCCCCGGTATGCCATTCGGCAAGCCTGCCAATACCCGTTGCCTGCATTTGGATAACAATATGCGCTGCGGTATTTTCCATTCGCCATCCCGCCCGGCGGTGTGTGCCAGCCTGCAAGCATTGCCGGAAATGTGTTTTGATACGCGCGAACAGGCGCTGGTGTATTTGATTAAATTGGAAGCGGATACTGCGCCTTAATCGATGGCTGGCTCGGCGAGAAAGAACGGTGAGCCAAGGGTTTACCGCACCTAGGGGCGCTCCGACGGCTTACGCCGTTACGACCCCAACGGCACGATTCCCCTTGGTTCAATTTGTCAGCAATATGAGGGCGATAATAATATTGCCCTCAGTTATTCAACCTAAAGACTAAGCCCCAGCCGGAACTGCATGAGCGGTATTTTTCAGCACTGGCCCGGTGTACTTTTCAATTTCAAGCTGTGCCATCTGCCCACAGTTACCTTGCGCTAAACTGGACGAGCCGATATCGAAAGTCAGGCAATTAATATTACCGTTCTTACAAATTGAACCCGGTACCGACGGCTCGGCGGGATCAAACCATGCCCCTTCGCTTATCCGTACCACCCCTGGCCGCACATCTTCCGTTACCACGGCCCCGACCAAAATCTGCCCTCGATCATTAAATGCCCGCACTAAATCGCCGTTCACAATCTGACGCGCGCTGGCATCTTGTGGGCTTATCAGAATGGCTTCGCGATCCGCTACCGCATACTTTTCGCGTAGTGGCGTGTTATCCAATTGCGAATGCAGGCGGTTGATTGGGTGTGCGGTGTTCAGCGACAGCGGATATTTTTTCGCTTCGGCTCCGCGATACCATTCATGAGGTGGCATCCAGGTTGGGATCCCCTGACAATCGGCATACTCCATTTTAGCGATGGTATCGGAGTAGATTTCAATTTTACCCGATGGCGTGCCAAGTGGGTTGAGTAATGGATTCTCACGATAATCGGCAAAACGTACCCACTGCTTGTTGGCCTCGGGAATGGGGAAGCGAATATAGTTATTTGACTCCCAGAACATATCGAAAGGCGGCAGGGCGACACGTGCTGTACGGGCCTGTGACTTCATATCGTCATACATTGATTTCAGCCACTGAGTTTCATCTTTACCTTCGGTAAAGGCATCAATGACCCCCAGTCGAGTCGCCATAGCAGCGAAAATATCAAAATCACTACGGGCTTCATGTTGTGGCGGGACGCACTGATGCATCGGGAAAACATAAAGCTGCGAATAGTCGCCGCCCATTTCCAAATCGTTGCGTTCATAACTGGTGGTGGCCGGTAACACGATATCGGCGTGTTTAGCGGTGGCAGTCCAGTAGGGTTCGTTAACCACGATGGTTTCAGGGTGTTGCCAGGCTTTCACCAAATTATTGGTATCCTGATGCTGATGGAAGGTATTCCCGCCAGCCACATAGACCATTTTGACATCGGGATAGGTCACTTTGCTGCCATTGAAATCAATGGTTTTACCCGGATTGGCCAGACACTCGGCAATGCGCGCTACCGGAATCGGTGATGGCGAGTTCTTCGGCGCATTCCCGGCAGAAATCCCCGGTAAAATACCGCCTTTCGCCGTTGGGCTGCCACCGGAAGAGTAGTGGTAGCTGAAACCAAAGCCGCCACCCGGCAAACCAATTTGGCCGAGCATCGAGGCAACCGTCACCAGCAGCCAGTGTTGTTGCTCACCGTGGTGCTGGCGCTGAATCCCCCAACCGCCCATGATCATGGTGCGCTGCTTCGCCATATCGCGTGCCAGTTGGCGTATCACGTCAGCATCGACGCCACTGATATCGGCCGCCCATTCAGCGGTCTTCGACTGACCGTCAGTTTCCCCGAGCAGATAGGCCTGGAATTTATCGAAGCCAATGGTATAGGTTTTGATAAAGTCCGGATTGTGTAGCTTTTCCGTCAGCAAGGTATGAGCAATCCCAATGAGCATCGCGCTGTCGGTATAAGGGCGCGGGGCAATCCATTGGGCATTAGTGAATTTGGCGCTGTCATTATGAACCGGGTCAATGCTAATGACTTTGGTGCCTTTCTTCTTCAGCGCTTCAAAGCCCGTTTGACCAACGTGATCCGGAACGTTCCAACTGTTTTTCAGCGTGATCATTGGGTTACACCCCCATAGGATCACCAGTTCGCTATTATCCACTACATTAGGCCAGGCAGTTTGTTGTTCGTAAACCTCCATTGACCCCATGACATGAGTCATGATCACCTGTGCTGCACCGGTTGAATAGTCACCGGCATAACCGAGGAACCCACCACTCAGGTTCATTAAGCGTTGCAGCAAAGTGCGGCTGTTGTGCAGCATACCGACACTTTTCCAGCCATAAGAACCGGCATACAGCGCTTGTGGGCCGTGGTCTTTCTGTACCCGCACGATTTCGTTACACACCAGCTCTGTGGCTTTGTCCCAACTGACGCGCACCCATTCATCGCGACCACGGAGTTCGGTATGGCTGCCGGGGCCACCTTCCAACCAGCTTTTGCGTACCATCGGGTATTTGATACGGTTCTCAGCATGCACTTGATAAGGTGCCATAGTGATCAGGTCATTCGGCCACGGATCATCTTTGACCGGTTGCACGCCAACCATACGCCCATTTTCGACGATAGCCTCAAAGGCTCCCCAATGCGCGCCGGTCAGAATGCCTTTCTGCGCCTGACGCAGTGCCAGAAACTGCGGTAATGCCTGACTGATCGCTTGCGCCAACGCTGATTTTGGCCACAGGCCACCTATCAAAGGCAATGCGGCCAGCGCACTGGTGCCCAATAAGAAGCGACGGCGGCTCATTTGCAAGGGTTGTTGTTCGTATTTAGTCATTTTCGCCTCTTATTTACAGCTTGGCCGGCATATCACTGGCATGCTTTTGTACATATTGTGTCATCACGCGTAACTGTTCCTGAGTCAGGGAGGTGCGTGGTGCCATGCCTTTGATTACCCCAATCCATTGGTTCGCATTGAAGCGGTCGAGCGCAGTTAAACCGTGGCAGCCGGTGCAGTTAGCCGACATCATATCAGCGGCATAGCGCCAGATTTTCTGTTGATCATCAACCAGTTGTTTCTTCGGTAACCACACCTGAAGCGCAACCTGATGCCAGACCAAATTAGTTTCCGGATCAGTTTGGGTATTTAATGTTTTCAGCGCTTTTTGCGCATCTTCGCCCAATAACACACTCAAAATGCGTTTCCCTTGAGCGGCATAGAACACTTCTGCCACGCCATCTTGCTGCCAGCCTTTCACATCCACCAACACCTGGTCACCTTGCTGTTTCACCACTTCAACTTCAGTCGATGGCATCAGGTTACCGGCATTATGGCTGTCACCTGCATTCATAAAGAACGGCTCAGTGGCGATGGTATACAAGGTGGTGGCGGTTGCTGGTGTTTGTGCTGCAGCGGTGGCCAATTCGGCGGCACCGGCCTGAGTCACTTCACTCATGTCGGGCAGGATATGGGCCACACCTTTATGGCAATCAATACAGGTTTCACCCTTGTTGATGGCGACAGGGTGCTGAATTCGTGCTTCAGCACTTTGCCCGGTGATATCCATTGCATCAAAGCTGTGGCACGAGCGGCAGGTTGCTGAGTCGTTTTCTTTCAGCGTTTTCCACACCGATTGGGCCATAGCGAGTTTATGGGCTTCATATTTCTCTGGCGTATTGATGGTGCCAACCATTTCACCGTAGATATCTTTCACTGCGCGGATTTTGGTCCACAGATAATCCAGCGGCTCATGAGGCACGTGGCAGTCAGCGCATTCAGCGCGGATACCTTTGGTGTTTTGGAAGTGGACGCTACCTTGATATTCAGCCAGTGGCTGCTGCATGGTATGGCAGGAGACGCAGAACGCGGTATCACTGGTTTTATGGAAGACAGTGGCAGTTCCTGCGAGGAGTGCGGCACCGATAATAATGCCGATCAGCAGAATCCATAACCATCCCCACCGGCGCCTTTTTACGAAGCCAGTTTGTTTGTTGCTCATAATTGCACCCACTGTTATTTATCTAATAATTATTGGTAAAACGGACGGATCAAATGCACGACTGGATAAAATGCCAGATAATCTGCCAACAGAGCCTTATTTATCAGCGATAAGTCTTTCCCATAAAATAAGTGGGTCTATTGTAGGGCGATTTTCTGTTGATGACTAACTCTATAGGGTTATTTAGCAATATTAGTTCAAATTGCTGAATATAAATGTGATGAATGGATAAATTTTTGTGAGATAGCACATATAACCAGCTGATTTTGCTGGTTATGTATTGGGTTATATAGCGCTATTTTTTAGTCGTAGGGGACGTAAAACTGCTGATTCAACCATAAATCGATAGCATGACGGCTGGCTTCAAAATGAGGTTCGGGTAATTCGCGCGGATTGCACCACAGCCATTGCTGACATTTATCCGGTTCTTTCAGCTCAGGTTGCCCGCCGGGGTGCTGTGCCAGCAAACAAACCGAAACCGTATGTTTACCTTCTTCACGCCAGGTCGCCAGGTTATTGCACAAACCAATAACTTTCATCTCATTGATATCTAATCCTGTTTCTTCAAATATCTCCCGTTGTGCCGCTTGTTCAAAAGCTTCGCCGGCCTCCATGTGACCACCAGGAATTGACCAGTAAGGCGCATGCTGACTGCTGCGTTTGCCGAACAGTACCTCACCTTGTTGATTGACAATAATAACGCCAACACCAACAACAACAGACATCGTTTAGCTCCTTTGATATGACTATCAGCAACTGTCAGCAAAGGGGGGGATTTTGCGGCTGACAGAAACCCGTTAAAGACGAAAATGTGCGGAGTGTCAAAAATCCATTAAGAATAAAAGCAGAAAACTTGCATATATTCTGAGTCGGAAACACACTCCTTGAAACGTTTCAGCGTTATCTCGTCACCAGATGATAAAGGGTAACGCTCCTTTTTCGCATTAAAGCTGAAACGATTCAATTTCAGCAAGAGAGGAGACATAATGTTCCAATTATCGACGAAAGATATCCATCTGGCTGCACAAGCAGACAGCAAAAACGAGGCCATCACCCAGGTGGCGGCTGCTCTGACTCAAGCTGGCAATGTGGCTGCTGGCTATCTTGATGGGATGCTAGCCCGCGAGCAGCAAACCTCGACCTATTTGGGGAATGGTATCGCCATTCCACATGGTACCACTGATACCCGCGACCTGGTGCTGAACACTGGCGTTCAGGTTTTCCAATTCCCGCAGGGTATTGCCTGGGGCGAAGATCAAATCGCCTATATTGTTATCGGTATTGCAGCACGTTCCGATGAACATCTGGCATTATTGCGCCAACTGACACACGTATTAAGTGACGATGCGGTTGCCGCGCAGCTAGCTAAAACCACCTCAGCTGAAGAACTGCGCAGCTTGCTGATGGGGGAGAAAAAAACCGCTGAATTCCATTTTGACACTTCACTCATCGCCCTCGATGTGGCGGCTGACAATTTGATCACGCTGCAAGCGCTGAATGCGGGTCGTTTACAGCAAATCGGGGCTGTTGATGCGCACTTTGTTAGTGATGTGATTACTCGTGAGCCGCTGAATCTGGGGCAGGGGATCTGGCTGAGTGACAGCACCGCAGGTAATTTGGTCAGTGCTGCAACCGTCAGCCGCCCGGCAACAGCGTTTGAACATAACGGGGAGAAAGTTGCCCTATTGCTGACATTATCTGTAGCTGATGATCAGCCGCTCTCGGTGCTGAACTACCTTAGTGACTTGCTGCTGGCGAAAAAAGCTGACCTATTGCTGAACGCCGATGCTGCCGCAATGCTGGCTTTGCTGACCAGTGAATATATTGAACAAAATGAAGTATTAAGCGCTGAGTTTGTTGTTCGTAACGAACATGGGTTACATGCGCGCCCAGGGACGATTTTAGTCAATACAATCAAACAGTTTACCAGTGAAATCACCGTAACCAATCTGGACGGTACCGGTAAACCCGCTAATGGACGTAGTTTAATGAAAGTTGTGGCTCTAGGGGTTAAAAAAGGGAATCGTCTGCGCTTTACCGCCAGCGGTGAAGATGCACAAGCTGCGCTGGATGCCATTGGTGAAGCTATCGCCGCCGGTCTGGGCGAGGGGGCAGCATGAGCAGAAGAGTTGCAACCATCACATTGAACCCGGCTTATGATCTGGTGGGTTTTTGCCCGGAGATTGAACGCGGTGAAGTGAATCTGGTAAAAACCGCCGGCCTGCATGCAGCAGGCAAAGGGATCAATGTTGCCAAAGTACTGAAAGATTTGGGCATTGATGTCACGGTCGGTGGTTTCCTCGGCAAAGATAACCAGGACGGCTTCCAGCTGTTATTCAGCGAATTGGGTATCGCTAACCGTTTTCAGGTGGTGCCGGGGCGTACCCGTATTAATGTCAAATTGACCGAAAAAGATGGCGAAGTCACTGACTTTAACTTCTCCGGTTTTGAAGTCACCAAACCGGATTGGGATCGTTTTGTAAACGACTCCTTGAGCTGGTTGGGGCAGTTCGACATGGTTGCGGTCAGTGGCAGCTTGCCTGCGGGGGTGAATCCTGATGACTTTACCGACTGGATGAAACGCCTGCGCTCCCAGTGCCCGTGCATTATTTTCGACAGCAGCCGTGAAGCTTTGGTTGCAGGTCTGAAAGCCTCACCGTGGTTGGTAAAACCCAATCGTCGTGAACTGGAAATCTGGGCTGGTCGCCCGTTACCTGAACTGAGTGATGTGGTGGAAGCCGCACACGCACTGCGTGATCAGGGGATTGCTCATGTGGTGATTTCTCTCGGGGCCGAAGGTGCGCTGTGGGTTAATGCCTCGGGTGCCTGGTTGGCAAAACCGCCTGCCTGTGACGTAGTTAGCACCGTCGGTGCCGGTGATTCAATGGTCGGTGGCCTGATTTATGGATTGTTAATGCGCGAGTCGAGCGAGCATACCTTGCGTCTGGCAACCGCAGTCGCTGCTTTGGCTGTCAGCCAGAGCAATGTGGGTATTACGGATCGCCCACAACTGGCAGCCATGATGGCGAAAGTGGACCTGAAACCCTTTAATTGATCTCCGGAGGCGAAATGAAAACGCTACTAATAATAGACAGTTCGCTCGGGCAGGCCAGAGGCCACCTTGCGTCACTGATGCTGGGTGCTGCGGCGGCAAAAGCAGGACTGAGCTGGGTTGAGAATGCGGCAGATGCAGAACTGGTGATTGTGGCTGGGCAAGCAATTCCGGCTGACAGTGCGTTAAACGGTAAAAACGTATATCGCGGTGATGTGGAAAAAGCGGTGCGTGACCCTGAAGGCTTTCTGGCCCAGGCCATCACACAGGCCAAACCTTATCATGCGGCTACGGTGGCAGCACCGGTTACGACCTCAGCGACTGGCCCGAAACGGATTGTGGCGATTACCGCCTGTCCAACAGGTGTAGCTCACACCTTTATGGCGGCTGAAGCCATTGAAAGCGAAGCGAAAAAACGTGGCTGGTGGGTGAAGGTTGAAACGCGCGGCTCTGTCGGTGCGGGCAATGCTATTACGCCGGAAGAAGTGGCTGCGGCCGATTTGGTGATTGTGGCGGCTGACATTGAAGTGGATTTGGATAAGTTTGCCGGCAAACCTATGTACCGCACCACAACTGGCCTGGCGCTGAAGAAAACCGCGCAGGAGCTGGACAAAGCACTGGTGGAAGCGGAAGTTTATCAGCCAAAAACCGGCAACAGCACTGGGGTGAAGAAAGCAGAGACCGGCGGCCCATATCGCCATCTGCTGACCGGTGTCTCTTACATGCTGCCAATGGTGGTTGCGGGTGGCCTGTGTATCGCGCTCTCATTTGTGTTTGGTATTAAAGCCTTTGAAGTGAAAGGCACACTGGCTGCGGCTTTGATGCAAATCGGTGGCGGTTCTGCCTTCGCCCTGATGGTGCCGGTATTGGCCGGTTTTATCGCCTTCTCCATCGCTGACCGTCCGGGCCTGACGCCGGGTCTGATTGGCGGTATGTTGGCGGTGAGTACCGGTGCGGGCTTCCTTGGCGGTATCATTGCTGGCTTCCTGGCCGGTTATGTTGCCAAAGCTATCAGTACCAAACTGCGCTTGCCACAGAGTATGGAAGCGCTCAAACCGATATTGATCATCCCGCTGGTCGCCAGCTTGATTGTCGGTTTGGTGATGATTTATGTGGTCGGTACGCCGGTGGCTAAAATCATGACGGGCCTGACTAACTGGCTGCAATCTATGGGTACAGCGAACGCGGTACTGCTGGGTGCTATCCTCGGTGCGATGATGTGTACCGATATGGGCGGGCCAGTGAACAAAGCGGCTTACGCCTTTGGGGTGGCGCTGTTGAGTTCTTCAGTTTATGCACCGATGGCAGCCATCATGGCGGCGGGTATGGTTCCACCGCTGGCGATGGGCCTGGCAACACTGCTGGCGCGGCATAAGTTCGACAAAGGTGAGCAGGAAGGGGGCAAAGCAGCGCTGGTTCTGGGCTTGTGCTTTATCTCTGAAGGGGCAATTCCGTTTGCGGCCCGTGACCCAATGCGTGTCTTGCCGTGCTGTATCGCGGGCGGTGCATTGACCGGTGCTCTGTCGATGGCCTTCGGCGCGCAACTGATGGCACCACATGGTGGCTTGTTCGTGCTGTTGATCCCAGGGGCCATCCATCCAGTGCTGTTATATCTGGTGGCTATTATTGCCGGTACTGTCCTGGCCGGTGGCCTGTACGCGATGTTGAAACGCCCTGATGCGGTGGTGGCAAAAGTCGCATAAGTATTATTAACCACAGATAAAGATAATTAATTAGTGCCAGTCAGTTAACGCTGACTGGCATTTTTTATGCTTTCTATCATTATTACAATGGGTTAATAAAGCAGGGTTAGGTGCATATTGCATTATTAATGAATAATAATGATGGCGAAAAATTAAACTTTGTTTAGGTTTTGTTTAAGCTCTCTGCGTAAAATCGCGATTCGCCAATAATCATCTGGTTAGTCATTCAGTAACTGCAAGATTAAAAGTGAAAAGGAGGATGGGGTGGGTAGCCCTGTTGTTTTAGATAAATTAAAAAATGTGCTTATGATTAATAATGAAGCACATGCTTTATCAAAGAATGAAGTGCTGCTGCTGGAGTTTCTCTATTTACGTGCTGGTGCAGTGATTCCTCGCGATGAATTAATCAGTAGCTGCTGGCCTGATCGGGTGGTTTCTGCGGTTTCACTGCCGGTGGCGATAAAACATATCCGTGATGTATTACGTAAAGCTACCTCAAATGAGGTCATAAAAACCCATAAAAGTGTCGGTTACAGTTTTCAGAAAGATAGTCTTGAATTGGTTATATGCAGCCCGGTATATGAGCAACCAGCAAATAACCTGGCATTAAATCACGTTGCCGCTGATGAGAATATTGATGACAAACCTCAGCCACAACTATCGACCAAAGTGCGGCAAAAGTCTTGCCATAATTATGTTGGCTACTTTATGGCTATCGCTGTTGTTATTGCTATGACACTTTTTATGATCGGTGAAGAAGATATTGTTTCTTTTACTGATAGTAATACCAATAACACTATTATCACTAATGCGCCACCGGCATTAGTTCATACTGCCACGGCATTACCTAAGGTTAAAAATAGCCTGATATTTAAAGACGATTTTGGTTCAGTTATTGTTTGTAATAAATCGGAATGTAAATTGCAATGAAAATCAAAACATGGGTTCTCATCACCGTTACCTCGATTATTACCTTATTATTAATCTATAGTTACAAGCACTTATGCTATTACGCCGAAGTCAAATATGGCCCCAACACTGAACATATAGATGTCAGAGTGAGCGGGCTAAAGTTTGAGGTTCTGCACTATATTCTTGATAAAGATTCGCACTTGATTCTGTCAGAAGAGATGTCTGGTGTGAGCCTAAGAAAGCCTTGGGGGGGATTTGTATTCTTCCCCTTGCACTCATATCAATCGGCACCCAGTGGGCAACCGAAAGGATCGCTAAAGTCACTAGGATCACCTTTATCAGTTTGTATTTATGCAGTCGATAACCAGAAAAAGAATATTGTCAGTTTCTTTCATGGGGATCGCGGGTTTATTGAAATCAATGGTGAAACTATTCACTTGTCTTCGCTATTGTTAGGCTTGCAAGGCAAACATATTCATGCGTCTTATCGTAGCCTGAGTGAATAACAGTGTTACTTTAGCCTCTCCTTAATAATCTCCCGAATAAAAGATAAAAAAGCAGGATATCTCGCTAAGGTATCTTGCTTTTTTATGCGCCAGTATTTATTAAAGATTAATAATCCATTAATAATTTAATCTTTCAAAAAAACCTTGCCAGTATATTCCTCGTTGGTGATGACACCGTTTGTATTATAGATTAGGTGCCGTTACCAACATTCATTATCGTTATTCATCTTCACACATCAATGTGAGGATTAATGTGAGAATGTGAGGTTGTTCTATAAAATGAATATGAAAAAATTTGTTAAAAAACCACTGGCAATTGCTGTATTAATGTTGGCTAGTAGTGGTGTGGTGAATATGGTACATGCAGATTCTGTCGTACGCGGCCAAGATCTTTCTACCAGCCTCATACACCAACAAGATGTTTCTGCATCGAAGGAAATTAAAGACGGTGATATCTTTAAAATTGAATTTACTGCTTCTCCTGATGAGATCATTGCAGGTAGGCAGGAAAAAGATGTGACAGCATTCATTTTGAAAGTATCAGACACAGCAGAGCATAATACTTGGAGTTTAGCTGGAACTGGCCAATCTCGCGGGGGATATATGTTTGATGGCAATGGTAATCGCGTTGAGTTGCATAGTTCAGACTGGACATGGGATGGTACAACCAATACGTGGCATAAAGAGGACTCAGGAAGTGCTGAACTGGAAGAGCGCCTTTATGTTGCTAAAGGTGATACGCTTCACCCCGGAAAATATACTTTCACTGGTTACGTTAGTGAACTTCTAATTTAGTGAACTTCTAACGTAATTAATTAAGCAGAGAATATGGCAGTTTATTACCGCCATATTCTCTATTTTATTCCTTTATGAAAATATACTTAATGAGATGTAAATGAAAAATAATATTAACAAGACTGTTTTCCTAATGTTATCATTATTAGCTTTTCTATCTTGTGGTCATGCTAAGGAGCCTAACCTGCATGTCATTCAACATGAATTCTCAGTAAAAGTGGGTGGAACACGAGCTATCTACCCATTATCTTCAGTGAAAGGGATTTCATTGTCTATGGTGAATCCGCAAGATTATCCGATATTAGTGCAAACGCAGATTAAGGGTGAAGATAAACACTCACCAGCCCCTTTTGTGGTGACTCCACCGTTATTCCGTCTGGATGCGGGTATGCAAGGGCGAGTACGCGTAATTCGCACTGGCGGCAACTTCCCCCAAGATCGCGAAAGTTTGCAATGGCTGTGCCTGACCGGTATACCACCGAAAGAGGGAGATATATGGGATAATGGCCATGATGATAAAAAGAAGGAGACACAAGATGTTAATCTGGATGTCAGGTTGTCTATCAGCACCTGCATGAAATTGCTGGTCAGACCGGATCAACTTAAACAAAAACCCGAAGATGTTGCTGGGGAATTAATCTGGCAGCGTAATGGGAAACAGTTACAAGTTAATAATCCAACCCCATTTTATATCAACTTTAAATCTGTAATGTTGGCGGGTAAAAATATCGATTTATCTTCTACTGGAAGTGATAGTTATGTTGCGCCTTTTGCAAAAAGAAGTTTTTCACTGCCGCTTGATATGGCAGGGTCTCCCGCAGAAGTTAATTGGAAAATCATTAATGATTTGGGGGGCGTGAGTCAAGTATTTAAAGCCAATGTTTAAAGCTATTACTGTTATCTGATATTTCCCCTGTATTTATGGGTGAAGTGATGTTTTTCTCTTTAAAAAATTCGGTGGTTAAACTTATCGCGTTTCTGGCGATGTGTTTGGTATTTCCGGTGTGGGCCGGTCATTATACCTTTGACCCTATATTGTTAGCGGATAATAATATTAATGCTAACACTAAAACGGATCTTTCTTTATTTGAACAAGGAGGGCAATTACCGGGCACTTATTTGGTGGATATATTCTTAGGTGATGAAAAGGTGGATTCTACTAATGTGACATTCCATGCAGTAAAATCACCGGCTGGAGAATATTCGTTGCAGTCGTGTTTAACTAAAGAGCAATTATCCCGCTATGGCGTGGATGTGGATAATTACCCTAATTTATTGCCGCCAGCAAAAAATACCCAGCAGGATGGGCAAACAAGCCAATGTGTTAATTTGGCGGCAATTCCACAGGCCAGCGAAGAGTTTGAGTTTTATACTATGCGGCTGGTGCTGAATATTCCACAAGTGGCATTACGGCCTAAGGATGAAATATCCATTGAGCGTTGGGATGACGGAATCACTGCTTTTTTGCTGAATTATATGGCTAATAGCAGTACCACAACCTATCGCCAAACGGGTAAGCAGCATCGCTCGCACTATGTTCAGTTGTATCCCGGCTTCAATATCGGGGCATGGCGTATTCGTAATGCCACCAGTTGGAACCAATCGGGTAATAGCGCTGGCAAATGGCAAAGCAGCTATATTTATGCCACGCGTGGGCTTTATCGCTTAAAAAGCCGCCTCACACTGGGGGAAAGCTATACCCCCGGTGATTTTTTTGACAGCGTACCATTCAGCGGTGTGATGTTGGGCGATGACGTCAATATGTTGCCCTCCAACCAGCGCGATTTTATGCCGGTAGTGCGTGGTATTGCCCGCAGTCAGGCGCGAGTCGAAGTGCGGCAAAATGACTATCTGATATACAGCACTGTGGTATCTCCGGGGCCGTTTGAGTTAACTGATGTCATGCCAAGTCGCTCCAGCAGCGACCTGCATGTGACGGTGCTGGAAAGTAATGGCACAACGCAGGAGTTTACCGTGCCTTATAGCGTTCCGGCGATTGCACTGCGCAAGGGGCGCTGGCGCTACAACCTGATGGCGGGGCGCTATCGCCCGGCTAATGTTGATGTGGAGACCACGCCTATCGCTCAGGCCACGGTGGCTTATGGTTTGCCGTGGAATCTGACTGTCTTTGCCGGTCAGCAGTGGTCGCCGCATTATCAGGCGACCACTGCCGGGCTTGGGGTGATGCTGGGGGATTATGGTGCGTTATCATCCAGTATTACCGACGCGACCAGCGAATATCGCCAGCAGTCGCCAGTGAAAGGGCAGGCGTGGGAAGTGCGCTATAACAAAACCTTGCAAGCCTCGGATACCTCGTTTTCATTGGTCAATAGCCAGTACAGCACCGCTGACTTTAGTAGTTTATCCGACGTGTTGCAGAGTTACCGGCGCAATGATAACAGTAGCAATGGTTGTCATTCGCCGCATTTGCGTAATCAAACTGCGGTGACGATTGGCCAGCCGTTAGGCCAGTTTGGCTATCTGAACGTGAATTGGTCACGACGGGGTTACCGGGATGCCCCGACAAGCAGTTCCTGGGGTGTGCAGTATAGCTTCAATACTGGCAACCTTTATTGGTCGCTGGATTGGACACAAAATCAATATCGCGCTAGCCATGATCGCCTGTTGAGTTTGTCGGTGAGTGTGCCGTTGGGTCGCGATCACAATACTTTTGCGGCTTATCGTATGACCTCATCCGATGAGAGCAAAGATCATGAGGTGAGTCTATACGGGCAGGCTTTCGATAATCGGTTGAACTGGAATGTGCGCCAGACAGAGCATTATGCTCAATCTCACTCCGGCGAGAACAGTGGCTCACTGAACCTGGATTGGCATGGCCGCTCCGGCGATATTGGCGGGGATTATTACTATAATCCGAATCTGCGCCAGATCAGTGCCAATGTCTCAGGTGGGGTAGTTATCCACCGGCATGGGCTGACACTCGGGCCGCAGATCAATGGCACTGCCGCACTGATTGAAGTGCCGGGGGTTAGCGGAGTAGCTACCAGCGAAGACCATCGGCTGAAAACGGATTTTCGTGGTTACAGTATCGTGCCGAGTCTTTTCCCTTATCAGGAGCATGATATCTCGCTGGAAACCACTGATTTACCACCGGATGCCGAGGTGACAAACACCGATGCCAAGGTGTTGCCGACCGAAGGGGCGATAGTGCGTGCCAGCTTTAGCCCACAAATTGGCGGACGGGCGCTGATGACCATCAAACGGGCTAATGGCGAAACCATTCCGTTTGGCGCGATGGCAAGTTTGGTTAATCAGCCCGCGAATGCAGCGATTGTCGACGAAGGCGGGAAAGCCTATCTGACTGGCTTGCCGGAAACCGGGCAGTTGTTGGTGCAGTGGGGTAAAGATGCCAGTCAGCAGTGCCGGGTTGATTACCAGCTTGCGACGGCGAAAAAAGGCGATGCCGGGCTGTATATGCTCAGTGGCGTGTGTCATTAAGCGGGATAAACCATAGTAAAATGCCCGTCAGGTTAGCTGGCGGGCATTTTGTGTTTACACGTCGGCTTGCGACTTCAACCAGGCTATTTCTTCAGCCCAGATATCTGGATTGACGGTTTCCAGAATCAGCGGAATATTATCGAAACGCGGATCGCGCATAATATAGCTGAATACGGTTTTGCCGATGTTTCCTTCACCCAAGCTGTGGTGGCGGTCAACACGGCTGTTAAATTCGCTTTTCGCATCATTAAGATGCATACCGCGCAGATATTCGAAACCGACAATATCCCCCAGTGCGCCGAATGTATGTTGGCAATCAGCTTCAGTTCGCAAATCATAACCGGCGGCGAAAGCATGGCAGGTATCGATACAAACGCCCACGCGACTCTTATCTTCCACCCCATCAATGATGGCGGCCAGATGTTCAAATTTGAAACCGAGATTACTGCCCTGACCCGCAGTGTTTTCAATCACGGCGGTCACGCCCTCAGTTGCATCCAACGCGATATTGATGGATTCTGCGATACGCGCCAGACACTTATCTTCATCGATTTGCAGTAAATGACTGCCGGGGTGGAAGTTCAGTAATGATAGCCCTAGTTGCTGGCAGCGCATCATTTCATCAATAAAGGCTTCACGAGATTTCTCCAGCGCCTCGGTAACCGGATGGCCGAGGTTAATCAGATAGCTATCGTGAGGTAATATCTGGGCTGAGGTGTAGCCGTATTGCTCGCAAGCTTGCTTAAACTTTTCAATCACATCTTCCGCCAGTGGGGCGGCGCGCCATTGACGTTGATTCTTGGTAAACAGAGCAAAGGCAGTGGCCTCAAGTTCGTGCGCCCGAATTACAGCCTGATCGACTCCACCTGCTGCGCTGACATGTGCACCGACAAATTTCATTCCATTCTCCTTTGATAACCGCTGCATTATGGCATTGATAGCGGTGTGATTGAATGGGATAAACTCGTCATACTTCAAGCTGCATGTGCGTTGGCTGCTTTCGTTACTCGGCCCGTCCATGGGCCTCGCCTCTACGAGGCCGCTGCAAGCAGCGTTCAAATCTACTCCTGGCAGATTTGTCACCCGAATCATTGACTGGAGTCAACTCATCGGGGTTAATGAGCCTCGTCCCTGAGGCTCACCCTACGGGCAGCATAAATGCTGTTCAAATCTGTTCCCGACCGATTTGTCACTCACTTGCCGCCCTCCTGTAACTCGAATTATTTAGAGTATAAACGGCGAGAAAAGAAAAGGGCCACCGCGGTAGCCCTTAAATAGTAATCAAATAGCGGGATACTGGCTTTACGCCGCAATATGCTGCACCAATAAGTTGATACCAGTACCGCCGATCAGCAACCAGGCAAATAGCATCAAAGCCAACAACAGCGGTTTGACCCCAGCCTGGCGGATAGAACCCACATGGGTGGTTAACCCCAGAGCTGCCATTGCCATCGCCAGCAAAATGGTGTCCAGTGTAATCAAGTGGCTAACCCAAGCTGCGGGCAGTAAATTCAGTGAGTTAAAACCGGCCATCAGGATAAATATCACCGCAAACCACGGAATAGTGATGGCACTTTTTTCACGTTTTTGACCACTGGTTTTCAGGCTGCTACGGCCCAGATAAGCTGACAGTAACAGCAAGAAGGGCGCGAGCATCATGACGCGGATCATTTTGGTAATGACGGCGGCATTTTCAGCATCTGGCCCAATGGCATGACCGGCTGCGACGACTTGTGCCACTTCATGAATAGTCGAACCGGCAAAGATACCAAAGGTTTCCTGATCAAAGGGCAGCCATTGGTAATGCAGATTCAACTGATATAGCCAAGGGTAAACAAAAATCGCCAGTGTCCCGAAAATCACCACTGTGGCGACGGCCACCGCCACTTTGCTGGCATCGGCTTTCAGCACTGGCTCGGTTGCCATAATGGCTGCTGCCCCACAGATACTGCTACCGGCACCAATTAACATCACGGTTTGCTGATCCAGACCAAATACGCGCTTACCCAGCCAGCAGGCCAATATAAAGGTTGAACTGAGGGTTAGCAGGTCAATAATCATCCCGGTCGCCCCGACATCAGCCACTTGCTGGAAGGTCAGGCGGAAGCCGTACAAAATAATCCCCAGCCGCAGTAAGTGCTGTTTGGCCAGCACCACCCCGTCAGAGCAGACCGGTTGCACCCAAGGGTACACCGTGTTGCCGACGACGATACCGAATAAAATAGCCAGAGTCAGCGCCCCCAGCCCCATGTCGATAAACCACGGCATGTCACCCACTTTGAGCGCTAACCCAGTAATCACACCGGTCAACACCAAGCCCGGAATATAGCGGGTCAGAGTAAACAGCTGTGGACGGGAGAGTTCAGTTGTATGTGAAGTCGCCATGTTTATGTCCTGTGTCCTGTAAAGATTGCGTACAGTTTAACGGGTTTGGGCATAATAGATAAATTCATTATATCTTTATAATCAATCGATATAACTGATAAGCGAGACGAGAAGCCTAAGCTCAGTGTGTTGGGAAAGACCCACGGTTTGTTGGCGTGAAGACATTTAGCGACATACTGATTATCTGATTGATTTTTAACATGGTTATAAATGGAGTCGTAACAATTATTTATTGTCAGTTCTTTCGGAAAAATAAGAATAAATAGCATTCTTCCTGCTGAAATTCATCCCGGATAACCTCCAGATTTTACTCAAAGGTGTTAGTCTTATACGGTAATTGAGGCTATATAATCCTTTCGACAGCAATTGCGTTAGTGACTAATATGCCCTTCTTACTTGAAGTTGCCACATGGGCTGTTCATCTGGGTCATTGACCTGAGCCAGCGTATTGGGCTAGCCGGTCGCAACTCCAATTACTTTGGGTAAATGTTAGCTCTTCTCATCCAACAACTGGCGAACAGAGTGATGATAGCGTCCTCCATTCTTTACTACAGAGACCGTTATGCACATAACCTTACGTCAACTTGAAGTCTTTACTGAGGTGCTAAAAAGCGGCTCGACGACCCAAGCTTCGGTTGTGCTCGCGCTTTCACAATCGGCAGTCAGCGCAGCATTGGCGGATTTGGAAGGGCAATTAGGAGTACAACTTTTTGATAGGGTCGGTAAGCGTTTAGTCACCAATGAACATGGGCGGTTGCTTTACCCAAAAGCACTCGCACTTATCGAGCAAGCAATTGAAATTGAACAGCTTTTCCAACAAGATTTAGGCGCGTTGCGCATTGCTGCCAGCAGCACCATTGGCAATTATATGTTGCCGGGCATGATTGCCAAATATCGGCACGATTTCCCCGGTACCCCACTGGAGCTGAATATTGGCAACAGTCAGGATGTGATTGAAGCCGTGGCTGATTTTCGCGGCGACCTTGGCCTGATTGAAGGGCCGTGCCATATGCCAGAGCTGATGACCCAAGCCTGGCTGCGTGACGAGTTGGTGGTGTTTGCCGCGCCGGATAACCCGTTATGCCATAAAATGCTGACGTTAGAAGAGCTTGCCGATGCCGCGTGGATCTTACGCGAGCGGGGTTCAGGCACGCGTGAAGTGCTCGACCACTTATTACTGGCAAAATTGCCACACTTTAAACTGGTGATGGAGCTTGGGAATTCTGAGGCCATCAAGCGGGCAGTGCGCTACGGCATGGGGATCAGTTGTTTGTCGCGCCGGGTGATTGCCGACCAACTTGCCAGCGGTGAGTTGATTGAACTTAACATTCCTTTGCCGCCACTTATCAGGACGTTATACCTGATTCATCACCGGCAAAAACATATCTCAAATGCTTTGCAGCGCTTCCTCAGTTATTGCCAGGAAGAGCCTTGAATCGGTGGTTTTCGCTAAAGCGCATTCACGCCATGAGGCATAAGATTTTAAGTGTTTTACACTAAGGGAAAGAGTGATCGCGGTAAGAATACCCCGCTGCCAGGGATTTATTCTGACAATTGAGCTTTTGCTAATAATTGAGCCGGGATCATGAAGGTATCTTATATCAGCGCATTGTTACTATCCGAGCCGGTGGGATTTGTTACAATCCCGCCTTATTTTTTAAGGGTGGATTAGGGTAAGAATGACTCAGCAAAATACTAAAATCCCAGTGCAACAGGGTGCACAGCGTTTGCGCCGTGAGCTTAAATCACGGCATTTAGCCATGATTGCTATCGGTGGCTCTATTGGTACCGGTTTGTTTGTCGCCTCAGGCGCGACCGTTTCTCAGGCCGGCCCGGGTGGAGCATTGCTCTCCTATGCATTGATTGGCTTGATGGTTTACTTCTTGATGACCAGTCTGGGTGAATTGGCGGCATTTATGCCGGTATCCGGTTCATTTTCGACTTACGGCTCAAAATATGTTGAGGAAGGCTTCGGCTTCGCCCTTGGCTGGAACTACTGGTACAACTGGGCGGTGACTATCGCTGTTGACCTGGTAGCGGCACAATTGGTCATGAATTACTGGTTCCCGGATGCGCCCGGTTGGATCTGGAGTGCGCTGTTCCTCGCCCTGATGTTTTTACTGAACTACATATCGGTGAAAGGCTTTGGTGAAGCGGAATACTGGTTCTCACTGATTAAAGTGGCCACAGTTATTATCTTCATCATTATTGGTGTGATGATGATTAGCGGCATCATGAAAGGCGGCGAGAGTGCAGGGTGGCACAACTGGACAATCGGTGATGCGCCGTTTGCCGGAGGGTTCTCGGCGATGATTGGTGTGGCGATGATTGTCGGTTTCTCCTTCCAGGGCACTGAGCTGATTGGTATTGCTGCTGGTGAATCAAAAGACCCAGGCAAAAACATCCCCCGTGCGGTGCGTAAGGTATTCTGGCGTATCTTGCTGTTCTATATCTTCGCTATCCTGATTATCAGCCTGATCATTCCGTATACCGACCCAAGTCTGTTACGTAATGATGTTAAAGATATCAGCGTCAGCCCGTTCACCTTGGTGTTCCAAAATGCAGGGCTGCTGTCTGCGGCAGCGGTGATGAATGCGGTTATTCTGACCGCGGTATTGTCAGCCGGTAACTCAGGGATGTACGCCTCTACCCGTATGCTGTTTACCCTGGCTTCAGAAGGTAAGGCGCCGCGTATTTTTGCCAAACTTTCTCGCGGTGGTGTACCCCGTAATGCGCTGTATGCCACGACTGTGGTCGCGGGCTTGTGCTTTCTAAGCTCAATGTTTGGCAATCAAACTGTCTATCTGTGGTTGCTGAATACTTCAGGCATGACCGGCTTTATCGCCTGGTTGGGTATTGCTATCAGTCATTATCGTTTCCGCCGTGGTTATATGATGCAGGGCCGCGATTTGAACGATTTGCCGTATCAGTCTGGTTTCTTCCCGCTGGGGCCAATCTTTGCCTTTGTGTTGTGTTTGATCATTACTTTGGGTCAGAACTATCAGGCATTCCTACAAGATCGCATTGATTGGTATGGCGTGACCGCTACTTATATCGGTATTCCATTATTCCTGGTGATTTGGTTCGGTTATAAACTGAGCCGTGGCACCAAGGTTATCAAATACAAAGATATGGAATTCCCGAAATGGCGTGATGAAAGTCATGACTCTCAGGAAGTTAAAAAAACAGCACTGATTGCTGACTAACAAAATGATGTAATACCTGAAAGGGCGATAATGTGATCGCCCTTTTTTGTTGCCAAAAAATGGTGATCATTTGAACGAAGTTAAGCAAATAATTTCGCTAACTTCGCTTTATCTCCCTCCTGATATCATGGATTAGATTAACCATATTGATTAAATAATATTATAAAATAAACATTTACGATTATTTATATCAAATCAGTTATAGCAATCTTATTGATAAGTATTATCGTTTGTTTTATTGTTAGCGGCATATTGATAGTCGGTAACCGAAATAAATGAGCCTATCCACTGAATCCATAACAGAAACCTCTCACCAGATTGATGCCAATGTTATGGGGCGTTATAAGAACATTGTGCGCCATCGCCTGCTCATTATGGGCGTATTGGTGTTAGCCATCATCGGCTGCTTGCTGCTGGATTTCACCATGGGGCCATCAGGTCTGACGTTGCACTCTCTGTGGCAGACGTTAATTGATCCAGCCAGTGCAGATGCAGGCACGCGGGTTATCGTTTGGGATATCCGTTTACCCTACGCCTTGATGGCGGTGGTGATTGGTTTGTCACTGGGTCTGGCGGGGGCGGAGATGCAAACCATCCTCAATAACCCGCTGGCCAGCCCCTTTACCCTTGGCGTCTCTTCTGCTGCGGCCTTTGGTGCGGCACTGGCGATTGTCTCAGGAATTGGTATTCCAGGGGTGCCCGATCAATGGTTTATTTCCGTTAATGCCTTTATTTTTGCGCTGTTTGCCGCATTAATGCTCGATGGTATTACCCGCTGGACGCGGGTGGCGACCTCCGGTGTGGTGCTATTTGGTATCGCGCTGGTGTTTACCTTTAATGCGCTGGTATCCATGATGCAGTTCATCGCCAGTGAAGATACGCTGCAAGGTTTGGTGTTCTGGACGATGGGCAGCCTGGCACGGGCGTCATGGGCCAAGCTGGGCATCATGCTGGCGGTGTTTGCCCTGATGCTGCCGTTGTCGATGATGAGCTCGTGGAAGCTGACGGCACTGCGCTTAGGTGAAGACCGGGCTATCAGTTTTGGTATTGATGTTCGCCGCTTGCGGTTGGGAACATTGCTGCGTATCAGTATGTTATCGGCGCTGGCGGTGGCTTTTGTCGGCCCGATTGGCTTTATCGGGTTAGTCGCCCCCCATATTGCGCGCATGATGTTTGGTGAAGATCACCGTTTCTATCTGCCAGCCAGCGCCCTGATTGGTGCGTTGGTGTTGTCCATGGCATCGATAGCCTCAAAAAACCTGATTCCTGGTGTCATCATTCCAGTTGGGATTGTTACTTCGCTGGTGGGCGTACCTTTCTTCCTCAGCATTATTTTGCGCCATAGGGGGAATGTATGACTTCTGGCTTACGTATTGAACATTTCAATGCGGGCTACCCGAAACGCCCGGTCATTCAGAATTTGACCGTGCCATTACTGCCGCGCGGTAAAATCACTGTACTGCTTGGGCCGAATGGCAGTGGGAAGTCAACATTGCTACGCTCGATGGCCGGTTTGAACCGCGCCCAAGGGCAGTTATGGCTTGATAATAATGATCTGATGCAGATGCCGTTTGCACAACGAGCTGAGAAAGTGGTGTATTTGCCGCAATCATTACCGGCCGGTGTGCATCTCCATGTATTGGAATCGATTATTGTGGCACAGCGTGCCTCCGGCGGACGCAGTAACGCCAGCAGCGAATCTGAAGTCATGGCTTTGCTGGAACAACTGGGGATAGCCCATCTGGCACTCAGTTATCTGGATCAACTCTCTGGCGGCCAGAAGCAGTTGGTGGGTTTGGCGCAATCACTTATTCGCCAGCCCTCTTTGTTATTACTGGATGAGCCACTCAGTGCGCTGGATCTTAATTATCAATTCCATGTGATGGATTTGGTGCGTAAGGAGACCCGCAAACGCAATATTATTACTGTGGTCGTGGTGCATGACATCAATATAGCCTTACGTCATGGTGACCATGTATTGATGCTGCAAAACGGTACCTTAATTGCCGATGGCTTACCGGAAGAGGTGATTACGCCGCAAAGTTTGGCCAAAGTTTATGGGGTGAAAGGGCGTATTGAGCGCTGTTCACAAGGCACCCCGCAGGTGCTAATTGATGGATTAGTCACGGAACCAACAATTTAATACCCTTAATACACTTGGGTATATTTATGCAGTAATAGGTTTTATAAAACAATAATTATGTATTAAGCAGAAATCGTTGGAAGCGCTATTTCTGCTTTGGTGAGCTATTGCCAATTTTTATAAAAATAATATTTATCACCTGCCCGTCAGGAGGCATTGCTACGCCAAAAGAACCTGATGGAAAAGGAACTGAATAAATTTATACCTCATGGAGAACGTGTAATGGCTAAGGCCTTTAGGAAATCTAATGCTGCGGCATTGGTAATAGCGACAATTATCTCATCTCAGGCATCTGCTGCTGAAACCACGGCAACAGATACGATGGTGGTAACGGCATCTGGCTTCCAACAACGTATTCAAGATTCGGCGGCGTCTATTTCTGTGGTGACCCGCGAACAAATCGAGGATAAAGCCTATACCGATATTACTGATGCGCTGAAAGATGTACCGGGTGTGGTTGTTACCGGCGGCGGGAGTCACAGTGATATCAGTATTCGCGGAATGTCGGCGAAATATACCTTGATTCTGGTCGATGGCAAACGGGTTGATACCCGTGGTACGCGGCCAAATAGCGATGGATCAGGGATCGAACAGGGCTGGTTACCCCCATTGGCGGCCATCGAGCGCATTGAAGTGGTGCGTGGCCCAATGTCATCTTTATATGGTTCGGATGCCATGGGCGGGGTAATTAACGTTATTACCCGTAAAGTGGGCAAAGAGTGGCACGGCACCGTGCGTGCTGATGCGACTTTGCAGGAAGACTCCAACTCTGGTGATATTTATCAAACCAACGCCTATGCCTCTGGCCCATTAATTGATGGCTTATTGGGATTAAAAGTCAGCGGTCTGCTTTCTCATCGTAGCGAAGATAAAATTATCGATGGTTATAATGAGCAGCGCCTCAGAAACGGCGCGGCTACATTTACACTCACACCGGATGATAAAAACGAATTTGATTTTGATATTGGCCATTATGTGCAAGATAGAAATACCACCGCAGGGCGTTCAGTGGCGTTAAACGGTAAAAGCAGTGATGTGCAATATGACCGCAATAATTATGCGATTACCCATCACGGTTATTATGATTTCGGCAATTCCACCAGTTATGTTCAGCGCGATGAAACCCGTAATCCATCGCGTGAAATGAAAAGTGTCGATAATATCTTTAATAGCCAAACTTCTTTCCTGTTTGATAGCCATACGTTAATTCTTGGCGGCCAATATCGTTATGAAGAGTTATATGATGAAGGTAACCAGTTAGCCTCGGCCAGTGATCTGACCAAACTGACGCGTTGGAGTTGGGCATTGTTTGCTGAAGATGAATGGCAAATGACCAATGATTTCGCGTTGACCGGCGGCATCCGTATGGATCAGGATGAAAACTATGGAACTCACTGGACGCCGCGTTTATACGGTGTTTGGCATTTGTCCGAGCAATGGACATTAAAAGGTGGAGTGTCCGGTGGTTATCGCTCACCTGATTTACGTCAGGCGACAGATAATTGGGGCCAAATCACTGGCGGGAAAGGTGATCCGGCAATTATTGTCGGTAATTCCAGTTTGAAACCGGAAAGAAGTATTAGTGAGGAAATCGGCATTCTCTGGGATAACCAGGAAGGTATGAATGCGGGTGTGACGCTATTTAATACTGATTTTAAAGATAAAATTACCGAGGTTCGCCGCTGCACCGATACTACCGGTAATGCATCCGGCCAGTGCATGATTAATGGCAACAGCTATAAGTTTATCAGTGACCGCACCAACGTAGATAAAGCCATGACGCGCGGTGTGGAAGCAACGTTTGGTTGGGATATCAGCAAAGATTGGTCACTGACCTCTAACTATACGTTTACTCAATCCGAGCAAAAAAGTGGTCAGTTCTCCGGTCAGCCATTGAATCAGATGCCAAAGCACATGTTGAACGGCACATTGAACTGGCAAGCCACTGAAGATCTGGCAACCTGGATTCGCGCCAACTACCGTGGCAAAACCTCCGAGTATCTTAATCGCACCAGTATGGGCACCACCACACCGTCTTATACGTTTGTGGACTTAGGCGCGAACTATCACTTAACAAAAGAGCTTCGTCTGATGGGCGGTATCTATAACCTACTGGATAAGCGAGTGGATATCGAAGTGAACGATAAAGTTCTGGATGGTCGCCGTTATATGGTGGGCGCCAGCTACGATTTCTAATCTCCTTCGCACTTGAAGCCGCAGGGGGATCTGTTCTGCTCCCCCTGTTTAATTAACTTAAACCAATAGCAATCACTTTCTGGAAGGCGGTTCTATGAGTCAGGCTTTGGTACCAGCGCTGTAAGTGCGGTAATTCCGGGCGCTCAATGGATAGATTGAACCAGGCATAAGCCAGACAACCTAATGGAATATCGCCGATACCGAATTTATCGCCAGAAAGATAAGTTTGTTTGCTCAGAGCTTCATCTGCAATTGCCATTAATACATTCAGTTGATCAATACCGTGAGCAATTTTGGCTTTATCCTGTAACTCCGGCGCAGTACGCACCAGCCCGATAAACACCGCTTTAAACGGCTCCACCACACTGGATGTCGCCCAATCCATCCATTTTTCAGCTGCCGCCCGCGGCTTTGCCTCCGGCAGATAAAGTGCATTATCGCCATATTGTGCCGCGAGATAGCGCACAATAGTGTTAGATTCCCACAGAATAAAATCGCCATCTTGCAGGCACGGGATCAGACCATTGGGGTTGAGTGAGCGATATAATGGCTCGTTCAATTTGCCATATTGCCCGCCCACATCGATGCGCTCATAACCGATACCCAACTCTTCCAGACACCACAGCACTTTTTTGACATTGGTCGAATTATTCCGACCCCAGACCGTCAGCATATCAAACTCCCGTCTTGTTTAACGCCGTTGCCAATGATGGATATCCCAGTCATGTAGAATCGCCAAATCCACCAATTCAGTACCCGGATTGATCACCGCAGCACGATCAACATACTCCAATAATGGTTTGTCATTGATAGAATCACTGTAACCATAGCTGCGCTGGAAATCTAACTGGGATGACTCGCTGAGCCACTGTTTTAGCCGCTCAACTTTCCCTTCGCGGTAAGTCAGCGTGCCATAAGTCTTGCCGGTATAGCGGCTATTTTCTACTTCTACGCCGATAGATAATGCTGCATTGGCTGAGAGTTGTTGTGCAATCGGCGTAACTAAATGCTCGCCGGTGGCTGAGATAATCACGATGTAATCACCACGATTACGGTGCCAGTTCATGAGCTTTCTGGCTTGTGGATACACGCGGGGTAAAATGTCGCGCTCAATAAAACGCTCAACCCAACCGGCAACTTCCACGGTGTGTTTGCCGATCAGCGGAGATAAGGTCGACTCCATATAACAAGACATCGACAGGCTCCCCTGATAATACTGCTTCATTAAATACTGCTCTTGCTCAGCCAGTTCCTGAGGGGCAAGCCCTTGATCAACCAGCCAGCGTAGCCACAGGCCTGAGCTGTCATCACTGATCAGCGTTTCATCGAGATCAAACAGAGCCAAATCCATTAAGCCACCTCCGGGTAGATAAAGCGGGTGAAGTGAAACTTAACCATGTGGGTGCTGGACATTGGCAATTCCTCACCGGAATAACGGCTATCAATAGTTAACCTAATACTTTCCACCCAAATAGCAAAGCAAATCAGCGTAGCGGCCAAATAAGACAAAATAATGAAAGAAATAACATAGAACGGATTGATATTGGTGTGCCGCTGAGTTTCGGTGTTAATTATTTATATCGTTTAGATATAAATTGTTAAGTATCTAGTCGAGAACGCTCTTAAAACTGCTTTTTATGGTTAAAAACCATATTGGTTTGCCGCTCAAGCCAAAGAGAGAGTGTTGTCGTCTGCCTACTTTCACCCCATAGCTCAGGAGCTAAATATGCTGATTATTCGTTTGTATGGTTGTCCAGTTTTCATTGGTTCTGAGCAAAAAAAGCAGCCCACTGAACATTCTGGAGTGAAAAATGAGTCACCAACACTTAAGCAGTCAATCGCCGGTTAATGCAAATACATTACCTTTATTGGATCTTTCATTGCTCAATGGCAGTGAAACTGAACGTCAGACATTCTTAGACGCTTTACGCCATGCCGCGCGAGATATTGGTTTCTTTTATCTGACCGGACATGGTATTGACCCCGCGTTATTACAGCAAATCCAAACCTTATCACGTGAATTCTTTGCTCTGCCTGATGAAGAGAAACTGGCGGTTGCGATGGTGCGCTCACCGCATTTTCGTGGCTACAACCGCGCGGCCTCTGAACTCACGCGCGGTCAGCCAGATTGGCGTGAACAATTTGATATCGGTGCTGAGCGTATACCATTACCCCAAACCCCCGGCACGCCAAGTTGGGCGCGATTGCAAGGCCCCAACCAGTGGCCTGAAACGCTGCCCGAATTAAAACCCACCTTATTGCAATGGCAGCGCGAAATGACGGGTATGGCATTGCGTCTACTGCGCGCCTTTGCTTTGTCATTGAATCTGGATGAAAACTCCTTCGATGAGTTGTATGGCGATAAGCCCAACGAACATATCAAACTGATCCGCTATCCGGGGCGAGAAACCACACAAAGCGGGCAGGGCGTCGGCGCGCATAAAGACTCAGGTTTCCTCAGCTTCTTATTGCAAGACCAGCAACGCGGTTTGCAGGTTGAAGTGGAAGAGGGGCGCTGGATTGATGCGGTGCCACGGCCAGATACCTTTGTGGTCAATATCGGTGAACTGCTGGAGTTGGCGAGTAATGGTTATTTGCGTGCCACGGTACATCGGGTCGAAACCCCACCGGCAGGGACTGACCGCTTATCCATTGCCTTTTTCCTCGGCGCCCGTCTGGATGCAGTGGTTCCGTTGTATCCATTAACCGCAGAACTGGCCGCTGAGGCCCGTGGCCCGGCGAGCGACCCCGATAATCCACTGTTCCGTGATGTGGGGTTTAATTATCTCAAAGGGCGTTTGCGCTCTCACCCGGATGTAGCAGCGAAATTTTATCCAGAAGTGGTCGCTCCATCAGTAGAAACTATCACAACCAATTGATATTAAATTATAAAAACTTATTTTTGGGGTAATTATTATGACTAAAACACGTATTTCTGGCTTGGTTCGCGCCGCAGTATTGACTGCACTGACCTCTACTTTTACTTTATCGGCCCAGGCCGCTGAGGCCTTGCGGGTGGCGGCCGATCCGGTTCCTCATGCAGAAATTCTGCAATTCGTGCAAAAGCTAGACCCGTCGTTGAACCTAAAAGTCATTGAAATCCCCAATGGCGTTAACTCGAATGAGCTGTTAGCCCATGGCGATGTGGACGCTAACTACTTCCAGCATGTCCCTTATTTGCACTCGCAGGAGCAAGCGCTGGGGCAGAAGTTTGCCGTTGCTGCCACGGTGCATATTGAACCCTTGGGTGTTTATTCTCATAAACATAAAACCTTTGCTGATGTGCCAGATAAGGGCACGGTTGCCGTACCGAATAACGTCACTAACCTCAGCCGTGCGCTCTATTTATTACAAGATCAGGGATTGATCACCTTAAAACCGGGTTTTACTGATCCGGCGAAAAACCAGGCCACACCGAAGGATATTGCCAGCAATCCCAAACATCTGAAAATTCTCGAAATTGAATCACCGCAGATCCCTCGCTCTCTGGATGATGTTGATTTGGCAGTGATCAATGGTAACTATGCACTGGAGGCGGGTTTGAACCCGGCCAAAGATGCCTTGGGGCTGGAGAAGGCTGCCGGCAACCCTTATGCCAATATTCTGGTAACCACACCTGCGCTGGAAAATGACCAACGTATCAAACAGTTGGCGAAAGATTTGCAGTCACCGGAGGTAGCGAAGTTTATCACTGAAAAATATGCCGGTTCTGTTATCCCAGTGGCAGGCATCAAATCATGATTAGCATCGAACGCCTGAGTAAAACCTACACACAAGGGGGGCTGCCAATGGTGGCCCTGGAGGAGGTCTCACTGGAGATCCCGACCGGCTCGGTGTTCGGCATTATTGGCCGCAGCGGGGCAGGTAAAAGTACCTTAATCCGCTGCCTGAATTTACTGGAACGGCCCACTTCGGGCCGTATTCAAGTGGATGGCCGCGAGTTAACCACACTTTCTGATCGGGAATTACGTCTGCAACGGCAGAATATCGGCATGATCTTCCAGAATTTCCACTTACTCCATTCACGTAATGTATGGGACAACATTGCCGTTGGGTTAGAAATTATTGGAATGCCGAAAGCACAACGCCAAACGCGCGTGGCGGAGCTATTGGATTTAGTCGGATTGGGCGATAAAGCCCATGCTTTTCCCTCGCAGCTATCCGGGGGGCAAAAGCAGCGGGTCGGTATTGCCAGAGCACTGGCAGCCAAGCCGTCCTATTTGTTATCTGATGAAGCCACCAGTGCGTTAGACCCTGAAACCACCGCCTCGATATTGGCGCTGCTCAGTGATATTAATCGCCAACTGGGGTTAACCATAGTGCTGATTACCCATGAATTGGATGTGGTGAAATCCATCTGTGATACTGCAGCGTTACTGGAGCGTGGGCGGGTGGTCGAAACCGGCGCGATAGCCGATTTACTCTCTTCACCAAACTCCCGTCTGGGGCGCGCATTGCTGCCTGCACGCGGCCCGGCATCACTCTCCGGCGCGCCGGTGGCGGAGCTGACTTTCTTTGATACCGTCTCGGCTTCGCCGGTACTCAGTGAATTGGCGCAACGTCATGCAGTCGGCGTCACTCTGCTCGGCGGCGGCGTCGAATCCATTGGTGGTCAACGGGTGGGGCGTTTACAAGTTGATTTCAGCCACCCAGACGGCGGGTTGAATTTAGCTGAAGTCTTACAATTTCTCAATGAGCGCGGTGTGAGGGCAGAATTGATATGAACAGTGGCATGAGTTGGCAGGATCTGCTGGAATTGGTCGCCAATGCGACCGGTGAAACCATCTATATGGTGGTGATCGCCACCTTTTTCACGATATTGATTGGCCTGCCACTGGGTGTCTTATTATTTGTTTCGCGCCCGAATGGGGTGCTACCTGCTCCCCGCGTGAATACATTGGTCGGCGCAATTGTGAATCTGGGGCGCTCAATGCCATTTGTGGTATTGCTGATTGCGCTTATTCCCATCACCCGTTGGATTATCGGCACCACATTAGGTAGCACAGCCGCCATTGTACCTATTACCCTTGGGGCGATTCCGTTTTTTGCCCGCGTTGTCGAAGCGGCGCTGGATGAAGTTGATAAGGGGCGTATTGAGGCCATTTTATCAATGGGCGGTTCCGCGCGGCATGTAGTCCAAAAAGTGCTATTACCAGAAGCCTTACCAGCTTTGTTAGCTGGGGTTACCTTAACCGTGGTGATGCTGGTGGGTTTCTCTTCCATGGCCGGTGTTATTGGCGGCGGTGGTTTGGGCGATTTAGCTATTCGCTATGGTTATCAGCGATTTAATAATGAAGTGATGGTCGCCACCTTGGTTATTTTGGTTATTTTGGTGCAGGGAGTACAAAGTCTGGGTGATCGGTGGGTTAGGTCATTGGCTCATCGGCGCTAAGCTATATCTGCATAGTTAGGTAGGAATGATCTCCATTCCTACCTTTCTCGTCTGATTCAACCTTAGCCGTTCAGCGCTTGGGCTAAGTCTGTAATCAAGTCTTCGGTATCTTCAATCCCCACGGATAAACGCAATAGTTGTGGAGTAATGCCATGTTTTAAGCGCGTTTCCAGTGGGATTGAGGCATGAGTCATGCTGTAGGGCTGGCTGATTAAGCTTTCAACCCCACCGAGGCTTTCGGCCAGCGTAAACAAATGTGAGCGTTTAATAACAGCGCGGGCGAACTCATCATCGCCTTTCAATCGCACTGAAATCATGCCGCCAAAACCGGCCATCTGTTTGGCTGCCAGCGCGTGTTGCGGGTGGCTTTTTAGCCCCGGATAATAGACATTTTCCACTTGCGGCTGCTGTTCAAGCCATTCGGCAATGCGCTGGGCGCTATCATTATGCCGCGCCATACGCAGAGCCAAAGTTCGTAAACCGCGCAATGTCAGGAAGCTACTGAACGGGTCTAAAATCCCGCCGACTGCATTGTGTAAAAAGCCTAATTGTTCGGCCAGTTCGGGGTGATTGCCGACCGCCGCGACACCCGCGACGACATCTGAGTGACCATTCAGGTATTTGGTGGCTGAATGCACCACAATATCAAATCCTAAATCCAGTGGGCGCTGAATATAAGGAGAGGCAAAGGTGTTGTCTGCCACACTAATTAATTGATGTTTCTTGGCAATCGCAGCAATCGCCGCCAGATCCGCCAATTTTAACAATGGGTTAGTGGGTGTCTCCACCCAGATCATTTTGGTGTCAGGTAAAATGGCCTGTTCCAAGGCAGCGGTATCCGCAGGTGAGACATAAGTGACGCGCAAACCGGCAGTGCGACTGCGTACTTTCTCCAGCAGACGGTAGGTTCCGCCGTATAAATCATCCACAGCAATGATATGGCTACCTTGATCCAGCAGTTCCAGAACGGTTGAACAGGCGGCTAAGCCAGAAGCAAAAGCATAACCACGAATGCCGCCTTCCAATTCTGCAATCGCTTTTTCCAGCGCGGTGCGTGTCGGGTTACCACTGCGGGAATATTCATACCCGGTGTGTTCGCCGGGGGCCGGTTGTGCGAAAGTGGATGTCGCGTAAATTGCGGGCATCACTGCACCGGTGCTGTCTGGGGTATAACCGGCATGGACGGTTAGGGTATCGAACTTTGCCATGATAAAAATCCTTAATAAGAGAAGATTAAGCCAGCTTTTGACGCCAGGTATTCAAAACATCGGTACGGGTAATCAGGCCGAGGAATCGCTCGCCATCCAGCACCACCGCCACATGACCATCATTAAAGGTCGCCAGTAAAGAGCGGTAATCGGCCTCTTTTTGTAAGGTCTTGACCTGACGAGTCATCGCGCTGCTGACAGGCTGTTTGAAATGAGAAGCATCGGCTTGCACCGCGTTCAGCAAGTCCCATTCGTCGATTAATCCAACCACCTTTTCGCCGTCTAATACCGGTAATTGGGAGATGTCGTACAGGCGCATGCGGGCATGAGCGACGGCTAAGGTATCTGCTGGCGAGACAGAAATAGTCGCACCATCCTCATGGCTATAAGTGATGTAATCACGCAAATCGCCCAGTTGAGGTTTGCTCAGTAGCCCCTGTTCCAGTAACCAGTAGTCATTGAACATTTTGGACAGATATTTATTGCCGCTGTCGCAGACAAAGGTCACTACTCGCTTGGTGGTAGTTTGTTCACGGCAATAGCGCAATGCGGCGGCCAGCAAGGTGCCGGTTGAGGAACCAGCCAATACACCTTCTTCGCGTAACAGGGTGCGCGCGGTGCTGAAAGCTTCAGCATCATCAATGCTGTAGGATTTTTTCACTTGCGAGAAGTTACTCAGCGGCGGGATAAAGTCCTCGCCAATCCCTTCTACCAGCCAACTACCTGCATCACCAATGCGGTCACTATCAACGAAATCCGCCAAAATGGAACCCGCTGGATCAGCCAGCACAAATTCAGTTGTTGGTGAAACGTCGGAGAAATAGTCACTCAGCCCACTCAGAGTGCCGCTGGAACCCACACCCACTACGATGGCATCGATTTGTTCGCCCATCTGCTGCCACAGTTCCGGGCCGGTTGAGGTGCGATGAGCAGCAGGGTTGGCCGGATTATTGAACTGATCAATATAGAAAGAACCCGGTGTTTCCTGTGCTAACCGCAGAGCATAGTCCTGATAATAAGCCGGATGGCCTTTACCCACATCAGAGCGGGTTAGCAGCACGTGCGCGCCCAATGCGCGCAGATGGAAAATCTTCTCCTGGCTCATTTTATCCGGTACCACCAGTATCAGCTTATAGCCTTTGAGTGCGGCAACCAGCGCCAACCCAAGGCCGGTATTCCCTGCGGTGGCTTCAATAATAGTGCCGCCGGGTTGCAGCAGACCGTCACTTTCTGCCTGTTCAATCATGGAGAGTGCAACACGGTCTTTAATCGAACCCCCAGGGTTTTGGTTTTCCAATTTCACAAATAATTGGCACGGGCCGGTATCAAAGCGGGTCAGTTCCAATAGGGGGGTGTGGCCGATAAGATCAAGCACCGAGCGTGGGATAGCCATTATTGACTCCAGTAAAAATTGAGTTAACTGAATGAGTTCGGTTAACTATCTACAACTGGATAGTAGCGCCAGCGGCTTAGGCACTAAAAAGAACAAATAACCCACACTTATTCCTTTTAGTAATATATTTGTGGTTTTTTAGACGTTTAGGTGCTTAGGTGTAAGGACGTTCAGACAGGCAGATGGTTAGCCGTATAGCCATCAATGCGGTGTGAAAACCGTCTCTTTACAAAACAAAATGTAAAACTATGCCCAATTGGTGCGGCAATGGGATAAATTTAGAAAGGTACTAATTTGTGGCTAAGCTAATATTTCAGTACCAGTGAAAAAACGTTACTTTTTCGCTAATTGGACAGTGGTTTTTTCTGGGAATACCACTTATTTCCGATTATTTGCAAGGATACTCTGGCGACCTCATGATGAAATTTATTTCCCCGTTTAAGCTAAAAAAGCTGACTTTCAGTGCTGGTTTATTGCTCTTGGCACTGCCTTATGCCCACGCGGCTGATTCTCCTGCGGCTCCTGCGATAGACGCCAAAGCCTATGTATTGATGGATTACAACAGTGGAAAAGTGCTGGCAGAAGGGAACAGTGACCAACGCCTTGACCCGGCCAGCCTGACAAAAATCATGTCCAGCTATGTGATTGGGCAGGCAATTAAAGCCGGTAAAGTGCATCCGGATGATTTAGTGACCGTGGGTAAAGATGCCTGGGCCACCGGTAACCCGGCACTGCGCGGCTCCTCATTGATGTTTTTGAAACCGGGCGATCAAGTGAAATTGTCCGACTTGAATAAAGGCATCGTGATCCAGTCTGGCAATGATGCCAGCATCGCGTTGGCGGATTATATTGCTGGCAGTCAGGACAGTTTTGTTGGCTTGATGAATAATTATGCCAAAGCGCTCGGCCTTAATAACACTAACTTCATGACGGTACATGGCCTTGACGCTCCAGGGCAGTACAGTACCGCGCGTGATATGGCCGTATTGGGGCAGGCGCTGATCCGTGATGTTCCAGATGAATATGCGTTGCATAAAGAGAAAGAATTTACCTTTAATAAAATCCGCCAGATTAACCGTAACCGATTGTTATGGAGCACTAATCTCAATGTGGATGGCATGAAAACCGGCTTTACCGCTGGCGCGGGGCATAATCTGGTGGCTTCTGCTACCGACGGGCCGATGCGTTTGATCTCTGTTGTGCTAGGCGCACCCAGTGACAGAGTTCGTTTCAGTGAAAGTGAGAAGCTGCTGACTTGGGGGTTCCGATTCTATGAAACGGTGGTGCCGATTAAGGCCACCAAGCCTTTTGTGACACAAAAAGTGTGGTTTGGTGATACAGGGCAAGCTGAACTGGGTGTGGCAGAGGATGCTGCTATTACTATCCCGAAAGGGCAAATGAAGAATTTGAAAGCCAGTTATAAGTTAAATGAGACTGAGTTACGTGCTCCGCTGGCGAAGCATCAGGTGGTCGGGACTATTGATTTTCAACTGAATGGACAAACTATTGATCAGCGGCCATTAGTGGTATTAAACGAAGTCAAAGAAGGCGGGTTCTTCAGCCGCATCTGGGACTTTTTAATGATGAAAATCAGCCAGTTATTTAGCTAATCTAAGGGGGCACGCAGTAGCTATTCAGATGGTTAACAAAGTCAAATGAAGGGGAAACGTGCCGCTGGGGTCGTAACGGCGTGAGCCGTCGGAGTGCCCCGAGGTGCGGTCAACCCTTCACTCACTAAGTTATAAATAGCGCTTTGCCATTGATCTCAAAAGGGCTACTTCACCGTAGCCCTTTGATCATCTGATTACTGAGAAAACTCAGTTACAGGCAACAATCTTGATTGCCAGACCACCACGGGAGGTTTCGCGATATTTTGAGTTCATATCTTTGCCGGTTTCGTACATCGTTTCGATGACTTTATCCAGACAGACACTTGGCTCGCTGGTACGACGCAATGCCATACGCGCCGAGTTGACCGCTTGCACCGCAGAAATGGCGTTACGCTCAATGCATGGCACCTGAACCTGGCCGGCTACCGGATCACAAGTCAGCCCCAGATTATGCTCCATGGCGATTTCAGCCGCGATACAAACCTGAGCAGGGCTACCGCCCATCAACTCCGCCAGACCGGCTGCGGCCATTGAACAAGCTACACCTACTTCCCCCTGGCAACCCACTTCAGCACCGGAAATAGATGCGTTCATTTTATACAGCGCACCAATAACACCTGCCACGAGGAAATAGCGACTATAGGAGTTCTCATTTACTGGGCGAATGAATTTGTCATAGTAAGCCAGTACCGCCGGGATGATACCGCAAGCCCCGTTGGTTGGTGCCGTGACCACGCGGCCACCCGCAGCGTTTTCTTCATTGACGGCCAGGGCATACATATTGATCCAATCGACAACCATCATCGGATCTGCATTATGCTTATCGGTAGTCACCAGCATACGGCGCAATGCAGCAGCGCGACGCGGAACTTTCATCGGGCCGGGCAACAAGCCTTCGGTATTAATGCCGCGCTCAATGCCAGAACGCATCACATCCCAAATCGCCGCAAAGTGGGCATTTATCTCGGCTTTACTGTGCAAAGCCAACTCATTTTGCATCACTAAACCCGATAAAGACAAACCGGTATCTTTACAGTGCTTTTGTAAGTCACGCGCAGAATTGAACGGATAGGGCACTGAAACCGCATGGCTATCCTGTTGATTAAACTGAGCTTCATCGACAATAAATCCGCCGCCGATGGAGTAATAAGTTTTGCTGAAAATACATTCATCACCCGCATGTGCGCTGATGGACATGCCATTTTCATGCAGCGGCAAGTTGGTTTCATGGAAATTCATCCCACCCTTTGCCAGAAAATCGACTTCATGGCTACCATTCGCCAGCAGCAAACGTTCCCGTGCGGCTACGTCATGGATAAAACCGGGGATAGCATCAATATCGACAGTATCAGGCAAATTCCCCGCCAGCCCCATAATGATGGCGATATCGGTATGGTGGCCTTTGCCGGTTAGAGACAAAGAACCGTAAACATCAACAGTGACTCGGGTGATGGCAGAAAGATGCCCCAGTGCGATTAAATCATCGGTAAACAGCTTGCCAGCCTTCATCGGGCCGACGGTGTGAGAGCTGGAAGGACCAATACCAATCTTGAAAATGTCAAAAACGCTGACCATATTATTCGCCTCCTTCATGTAAAGGCGTTAATTATTAAAATGCTCACACCCGTCATACTTCAGTTGCATGTGCGTTAGCTGCTTTCCTGCAACTCGAATTATTTAGGGTATATATTGCCGTGGGAGAAAGAGCCGGCGCGGACGCACCGGCTTTTGAAACGATTATCCGTTGATGCTAATGAGCTGGCCGTGGAGGTTAGCCAGCGTCAACATCATTTACCGAACAGGCTGAACAAGATTGCTGAGATAGCAATAAGACCCATGATGACCACGAATACGTTACTGATTTTGCCGCTGTATTTACGCATCGCCGGAACTTTGTGGATGGCGTACATTGGCATCAGGAACAGTAACATCGCGATGATTGGGCCACCCAGAGTTTCGATCATGCCCAGAATACTTGGGTTCATGGTTGCTACGATCCAGGTGGTAACCAGCATGAACAGTGCAGTAATGCGGTTCAGTTTGTCATGATTGATCTCTTTGCCTTTGCTGCGCAGAGATTTGATCATCATGCCATTGAAGCCTTCACGTGCGCCCAGATAGTGGCCCAGGAAAGATTTAGTGATAGCGATAAAGGCAATAACCGGTGCCATGTAGGCAATCATTGGGGTATTAAAGTGGTTAGCCAGGTAAGACAGAATGGAGATATTCTGGCTTTTCGCTTCTGCCAGATCCGCAGGGGACAGGCTCAGCACGCAGCTGAAGACGAAGAACATCACGGTAACAACCATCATGATGTGCGCGAAAGCTAAAATACGCGAGCATTTTTTCTCAGCATCAACACCATATTCTTCACGTTTTGCTACCGCAAAGGCAGAGATGATTGGGGAGTGGTTGAATGAGAACACCATCACCGGAATCACCAGCCACAGAGTCATCCACAGACCACTACCAGTACCATTGCCATCCATGGAAACGTGTTCGAAGATAGCACCTGACCAGTTAGGGATCAGGTAAACAGCTAGCAGCATCAATACCGCAACAAATGGGAATACCAGAATACTCATTGCTTTCACAATGGCATGTTCACCAAAACGCACGATAGTCATCAAGCCGATGATAAGGATCAGCGACAGGATAGCTCGTGGTGGAGATGGCAGATGCATCTGGTGAGTAATAAAGCTGTCTACGGTGTTGGTAATCGCCACACTGTAAACCAACAAAATTGGATAGATAGCGAAGAAGTAAAGCAGGGTAATCAGTTTACCTGCGCCTTTACCAAAATGCTCTTCAACCACTTCAGTGATATCTTCTCCCGGATTCTTACCTGACAGCACAAAACGGCACAGGCCACGGTGTGCATAAAAGGTCATCGGGAACGCAATAATAGCCATAACGATAAGAGGCAGAAGGCCGCCGATACCCGCATTGATTGGCAGGAACAATACACCTGCGCCGATTGCAGTACCGTACAGACCTAACATCCACATGGTGTCACTTTTACGCCATGTGCTTGATGAAATTTTTCCCGAGGAGGCAATAGTGCCCGTTTGAGTAGTGTCCATGAAAAATCTCCAATGTGAACACGTTAATTTAAAATTAAGAGCCGAAAGTTAAGTACCTGTAATGCTTATTTAGCGACGTTATCAGGTGAAAAATTCAGTCAAAACGATTTGTTTAAAATTGGTGCCCTGGTTATTACTTTGGTGTCGTGGTTGTGATTTATACCTAAACGTTAAAGTGCAAAATTTAACCGATACTAAGAGGGTGAATTCACTTTATCGGATATTTTTGTTGTTCAGTAAAGAACAGTAGTTTTTGCTGGCGGCAAGATAGCGATTTGTAGTGAAAACTACCGTGATCATGCTCCCAAATGCTCAATAAACTCGACTTTCATGACTTGTTGCGAATTTACAACTTATTGTTATGTGAATGTTTATAATCCATCAATAAGCACAATGAAAAATGCTCCTTTTTTACTGAGCAATAAATAAACAATTTATTTTTTATCCCTCACTCTCTCGGGGGCAATATATTTTAACCCGGCTTGCGAATCTAGTAGAAATCGAGTTTTTCACCGATTTGTTGATGAAAATCATTAATGTAAAAAAAATGATTTTAATTAACTTATTGATATGCATGCATTTTATATTTCCATCTCTAATAAGTAATTGTCTCTGATAATGGCGGTGATATAAGCAGTGAAATAAGGAAGTAACAATAAGATTGCTGATAAACAAG
>NZ_CACVAD010000015.1 GCF_902726545.1 Yersinia artesiana
TTTCTATGGAGTAAATGACAATATATTAATAAATAACTGACCCAATACGATAAATATCTATCAAGATAATAATAAAAGATGGCATAATGTTTTAAGGATAAGCCACGGTAAATATCGCATCGGCTTTAACACCGCCCGTGCCTAATTCACCTTTGGTGCGAATATATTTTGCGGTTAGGTTTAAAGGAACGGAGCCACCCTCAGATATTGAGGTTCCCACCAAAAATTGGCCGACATTACTGCTACTCACGGTGGTATTTTGCGCCCCTAACTGCACCAGGCTGCTATCACTTTTCTCCAGCACAATACCAACGCCTTTAGCGGTGCTACTTGGTGATAATGATAATATATTGGTGCGATTAGATTTGTTATTACTGTCCGTAAAGGTGATATAGGGTTTCGCATCTTTACCGCAATTTCCCAGCGGGATGCTAAATGACTTACCGCCGCTGATATCTCCTTCTTTGAGTAATGTGGATGATTCTGCTTCCGGTAAGCCCACCTCGATATTGACGCCACCTAAATCACAAGTTGGGTTAGCTGGTGGCGGTAATTCAGGCAGAATATTACCGCCGCCTTCTGGGGCGATAATATCTTGGTTCATCAAAACATGAAAAGCAGTACAGCGACTACCGCCTGGCAGTAGATTCTTATCATTCCAGGTATTGATATTACCAAAAATAATATTCAGCATGGCCCCAGAAATGCCGGTTATTTTGCCACCGTTATAGGTTTTGGCATTGGTGACCACAAACTCCTGTAACCAAGTCTCGGTTGCTATTAAATTACTACCAGCGGTTTGCACCGTCCGGCTATTTAACGTATTGAACGCGGTTGTGTTGACTGACGCGTCACCGATACTGCCCATATTGGTCATACGAAAACCGATACCGCTTGCCCCCAACACCGGGGTAGTTTTATGAGTGCTATTCATTGTCCCCTGAGTATACCAACCGCCAACGATTAATTGGTCAGCTGCCGTCCCTGTCTTGTTATAGGTAAATGAGGTAGTCATCACTCGTTTTGCTATCACAAAACCGTCGGTTAAATTGGTGGGCATAGCCGAAATAATGTAAGGCCCGGCAGTTATGGGGCCGGGTTTACAGCTGGCAGTCACAATCACGGCCTGACTCTGCCCGATATAAGTTATTGTGAGTAACAATGTGCAGACCATTGCGCATAACCGACGGTAAGCTGCTGTTGCTCGGTTTAGTCTCTTCATCTGTTATCCTGCCGATTTCGCGGTTTGACAAGTCGTGCCCTGACAACTGAACGTCAGTGACGGGCGGCCACCAAAATCATCAATATAAGTCAGTACCGGCTGGCTAAAATGAGCCGATTTCAGTTCGCTGCTGGACTTCGGTGCCACCATGGTGGATGGTTCTTCTCCGGTTAATACCGTGCCTTTATTAACTAAACCGATAATGGTCAGGTAATAAGGCGTCGGATTGTCAACCCGGTAGCCCTGAGCTGTTTTGTGTAATACCACTTGCTGTTGCCAGATATCACCTGATTTTGGCGTAATAGCTTGCGGGCGATAGAACAGCTTGATTTTGGTTTGTAACGCAATTTGCATCACGTTAGGCTTTTCGCTACGTGGTGGGATTTCCCGCAAATTGAAATAAAACAGCGACTCGCGATCCTGTGGTAATTTCAGCGCTTCGGGCATGGCGGAAATTCTGACGGCACTTTTCGCACCTGGCTCAATTCGCTGGACTGGCGGGGTGACCACTAATGGTGTGGTGATTTTCTTGCCATCACTGTCTTCAATCCATGATTGGGCGAGATAGGGTAATTCTTTATTTTCATTGCTGATATTCAGGCTGACTGACTTATTTTGACCGTTATAAATCACGCGGGTACGGTCTAATGCAATGGCCGCATTTGCTGCCTGAGCACTCAGTACGAATGTGCAAAATAGAGCGATTTTGTTTATATTTTTCATCTTTGCCTTTACCTATTTAATGAGCTGGCAGGGCAGTAATAAATGCGTCTGCGCCTGTAATTTCTCAGGAATATTCACCTGACATTGTGTGCTGCCATTCCATGCCACATCCAGTGTCTCACCTGGCTGAACACCACTCAGATAAGCAAATCCATCATCACTGACAATCGCCAATTCCTGGCCTTTGGCGTTGAATACGCTGCCACCAAACGGGGGATAACTACCATCATCCCGCCGCAATGTGGCCATGATTTTCGCGCCTTTCATCATGCTAAAACGGCGATAACCAATAGCGCCTTCGGTTAATGAGCTTTCGACTGCTGACTGACGGGCTTCGATATCTTCATCTAACTGATTGATATCAATGCGAGTATCAGTGCGGTAATAGCTGCTCATATCATTCACAACAGCAATGCCGAAAGCATTTGAACGTAAGTTCTGTCCTTCAATGGGAACTCCTGACACGCCATCGGTATCCACCATTAAGCGGGTACCGCCGCTGCTGCCACCGCGGTGCAAGGCTGCGCCCTTGGTGGTCAGAGTTGCCCCGCCTCTGGCAGATAAGCCGTAGGAGGTATAACTGTCCTGTGCGTAGGCGGCGTTAACACTCATCTCTGCGATACTGTTGCGCTGGTTATAAAAACCGCTGAATTGACCTTTGGTGCCATTATCCTGTTGGCTATTCAAACCAGCCGCTAATCTGTAGCTGCTATCTTGCGCATTGTTATTCATGTAACTGACGGTTTGGTTATAACTGTTATTTCTGTGTTGCCCGCTATAACTGATGCTTTGTCTATTTCCTAATGGAACTGACAGGCTCAAATAAATGGCATCATCATTAATGCCATTATTCTTACTGCGGCTGGCCGAAACATTAACGGACAACTCTTTCAGCGACAGCGCATCAAAATATTGGCTGAGAGTCAGGTTATAGTTATCCGCCGCTTGCTGATCCCAATAGGTCTGATGGTTGTACGAAAGATATAAACTGACCCGTGCATCGGGGAAGTTTTTATTCGCCGTAATGGTGTACATCTCTTTGTCCGAACCCGCGATATCGTCTCTATAACGGTTGTTCAGATATTGGTCCATGGTCATGAACTCGCGCTCTGAGAAGCGGTAACCGGCAAAGGTAACCTCGCTGTCAAACTGGTCAAAGCGTTTGGCATAACTCAACCGGAAAGATTTACCTTGTTGCGTCGCTTGTTGTGGCAAATTTGTGGCATAAGATTGAGTAATATCGGCCGACAGTGCGCCAAAAGCATACAAGTCGCGGCCAAGGCCCATAGATAACGCGTTATAATCACCGGCAATAATTGCGCCGCCATATAACGACCAACTGTTACTGATCCCCCAAGACAATTCACTGCTGGCAAAGGCCGGGCCTTCAAGGCCATGACCCAGAGTTGATGGGCGACCAACTGCCGTTTTATAGCGAATGGCGCCTGGGCGAGTCAGATAGGGGATGGTGGCGGTATTCACCTGAAAGGTCTGTACGCTACCGTCTTGTTCTTCTACTTTGACATCCAACAGCCCACTGACTGAGCTATTCAAATCCTGAATTCGAAAAGGCCCAGATGGCACAGTGGTCTGATAGATCAAGTGCCCTTGCTGACTTACGGTAACTTTGGCGTTGGTCCGTGCAATTCCGCTAACTTCTGGTGCATAGCCACGTAAATTGGGCGGCAACATTTTCTCATCGCTGGCCAAACTCAGGCCGGCATAACGAAAAGTGTTAAAAATATCAGAAGAGAAATAGTTCTCCCCCATGGTTAACGTGGCGGCTAATGAGCGTATGGCCCGAAAAGCATAAATCCGGCTCCAGTCAAATTGGCTCTGTTGCTGGCTATTATTGCCGCTGGTATGGCTATAATTGCCTTGATAATCCCCGCGCAGTCGCCACGGGCCATAGTTCAAACCGGTGGTGCCGTTCAAACTGGCATTACGTGTGGTATCCCCTTGATTGGGTTTACTCAGTAAGGTATTCAGGTTGTAATCCAGCATTAGCCCTGGGATACCGTCATCCCAGCGGGACGGGGGCACCCAATTAGCATCGATATATTCGAGCCAGGTCTGTGGGATGGTGATGTAAAGCACCCCTGCGGCGAGGTCAGTTTTCGTCACCATACCTTCCAATGCACTGAGATCTGCACATTGATCCTGATGCCAATACATCACCTTGCTTAATACTTCTGGTTTCAGACCAAATTGCTTAATCACAGCCGGTGCAAGGCAGGGTTCACTGCTATCAGGTCTGCCTTCGCGTGGCATGAAAGGTACTATTTGCTCAGGCAAATTGTGTTGATTAACATTGATTATTAACAAGTATTGCCCTGGCATAATATAATCGGAGGCAGTGAAACGCGATAAATTGATGTTTTGTTTATCTTCTGCATCCATAACATCCATATTGAATTCAACAGCATTTGCTGCCCCAATGAGTCCCATCAATGACGAGGCAATTATAGTTTTATAAATTGTCTTAAGATGGTTCATTGGGATATTCATATAAACAACCGAATTAGTTATCAAATGGCCTGGCAAAGAGGTAAATGAAAAACCTAAATTAAATATGATTACTGATAAGCCAGGAAAAAATAAACCGCAGCATGAAACCGCCCTGACTTGGATAATTCTGACTTCTGAACAAATATCGATTTTTATATTTTCTGGGGAAAAAGCATACGAACAATGCCGTATGCTTTTCGCGATAATTAGTTATAAGCTAAAGTGAAGTTAGCTACGCTGGTGAATTCACCAGGGACGATGCTACCGACAGTAGCGCTGTTGCCTTGCAGATATGCGGAATATATCAGGGTGTTGTTGCCGGTACCCAGTACACGAGCGGCTGAGGCTTGACCCAGTTTGATAGTTGAACCACTACCATCGGTAATGACCACACCTGCGCCTTTAGCAGTACCGGTAATTCCCAGTAATGCAGTATCAACATTGTCAGAAGAACCGGTAAAGGTAATAGCGACGTTTTTCATCGTGGTGATATCACATTTTTCCAGTTCAATACTGAAATTACGTGGCGTAGAAGTGCCTTTATTCGCTAATGTAGCTGAAGAGATCTGTCCCAAATCAACAGTCTGATCACCTGATTCTGGTTTAATTGAGCAAGGCGAATCAATAATCGAACCGGTGAAAGTCACGGTACCAGAACCGCCATCAGCTGCCTGGGTAGTAAATGCAAAAGTAGAGAAAATAGTTGCTGCTAATAATGTTTTATTGAAAAGAGACATAAGATAACCTTTATTTAAATAACTTAATGGAAGTAGACGGTGCCAATATTGGTAACGCGTCAGTTTTATGGCACTGGGCCAAGTTTTTAAACTGAAAAATTTTGATAAAACATGGTGAGTTATATTGCTATGCTTCTGTTTTTGTTAAAGATAAATATTAATTTCTAGAGGTAAATTAATATTAAAATGCACGGGAAATATGTAATGCGTGACTATCTAATAGTGAAGGCTACTGACCATCATTACCATGTCTACAAGCATTAAAAAACAATCCTGATTCGCTGCTAAAACAATATACATGATCTTTTTATCTGGTAAATGCCGATTTTATCGACTTAATTGATCGTTACTGGCTATTGTATTAGTGTTCTATGCTTATTTATGCTCTATCATTAGATCATTACCCCAATCTTCTATTTTTATTTGACTCAATACTTCAAAATCAATGACTATTCCCAGATAGAAATACGATTAATATTTATTGCATTCTTAATCAATAATCTGAAATGTCTACAAACATCGTAGGAATACTCTTGGTGTAAAAAACCAGTAATATCTATAGTGAGGGCTGCCTATATAATCTTCAGGATAGAGCAAATTTGCGCTCATTGGCGTAAACCGGAATCTTTCCGAGCACACTCAATACAAATAAATAAAGCTCTAAATCTGTTTCTATCCCTAGCTTACTCATGGCATTACGTTTATGGTTACTGACAGTTTTGATACTACGTTGAGACTGAACAGCAATCTCAGAAACTGATTCACCGAGTGAAACTCTGTCAAGAATCTCAATTTCATTATTGGTCATCATCCGGTTCGTCGAATTACGCCCAATCGTATTTTTCGTTAATTCCCCATTATAGTTATTATTGCAAAAAAATTCTCCTTTGCTGATCTCAATGATATTATTCTGTAAATTATTTAAGCAATCACTGCGCGATAATATCGCGTCCATCTGCATATATGACAGATACCGTAACACACTAACACTATTGATATCGGTATAGAGCGCGAATTTAATATCGGGCCAACGTTTTTTGAGTTGATAAACCTGTTTTATGCTATGAAATGGTTTGTCATCTACAACTAAAATCCCGAGAAAAACGATATCTATCTTTTTATGGCTTAAGTCATGTTCTAATTGTTTAAAATTATCAGAGATGCTTACCACGTTGATATCAAGATTTTTTTCTTTCAGCCCATGCTCTAATCCCAATACTGCTAATGGCGAACTATCTACTAATGCAATATTCATATTGTAGCCCCTTTAATAGGTTATGATTTCTATGAAAGCGACAGATTAATTCTTATTGTGAGTTATTAAACCTAACGACTATTTTATTGCTTGAAATAATAAAATATTGACTATTATTAAGTAGACGTTAATATTTTTTTGCTGTCTGTGCATTCAGTTTATGCCGCTATATTAGAGGTTGTTTTTATTCTATGTTCGGTAGTTTAGTTGCCTGAGTGTTAGGTTTTGTACAACCTGTTACCAATTGTAAAAGTCCGGTTTTCGCTTGCTACCGGCGTAATAAAATAGGGCTGGAGATAAACCAGCCCTATCGTGTTATTTTAAAATTTAATTATCTGAAATAAAATGAGTGTTCGTGACTCTAATTTTATATTTATAGCCAACGTATCAGGTGGTCGCAGGAGGGCGATATTTACAGGGGAACTCCAGAGTAAATTTCGCTCCTCCTAGCTCCTCAGAGCGAGTAACACTGAGACTACCGCCATGCAAATGAGCGACCTGTTGGGCAATCGATAGACCTAAACCAAAGCCACTGATTCCCGCTTCTTCATCAACTTTACCTCGATAAAACGGTAAAAATATCTTTTTATAATCGGCCTGATTAATACCACGCCCATCATCTTCAACTACGATAAATAAACGTTCTCCCACCCGCTCAGCACTCAGATAAATATTTTTTCTGGCATACTTTTTAGCATTACTGAGCAGGTTTTGCGTAACATAAGGCATGACCTGAGGATCAATCTCTATCCAACCCAAGTCATCACTGACTCGGAGTTTTACATCGATTCTCCGGTCGCTGAGATGGGATATTTTTACCTGTTCTTCTAACCATGTTGATGCGTATTGTTTGCGTGGATGAATGCGAACGCTACCGCTCTCAAAACGTGCATAATTCAATGCCATTGAAATCAGTGTTTCTACTTCATCCAGTTCTTGATAAACCCGATTAATATCAGAAACATCGCCTTTGTCTGAATGATGGTCGAGATAGTTCGCTAAATGAAAGCGAATGCGTGCAATCGGGGTTCGGAGTTCATGGGCCATCGTGTGGCTCATTTCTTGTCGCAAGGCGACAAACTGTTGAACTTTTGCGGCCATGCTATTGAGCGCCGAGGCTATCGGCCTAACCAGATAAGACTGTTTGGGCGATGCGCGTGCAGTGAGATCGCCGGCGCTTAATGCCTGTGCAGTGCTACGCAAATTGTTGACACTGTTCCATACTGGTCTTAGCCATATATAGGAAAAAATAAAACTTAATATGATGGTTCCGCCCCACTCAAACAATAAAAGCTGTATTTCGTAGCCTGATATGCCCTCAGAATTATCATTTAAGGTGGCGATAATAGGGCCAATCAGCAAAACCTCATCAGTGCCTTTGATGCTTTTATAGATAAAGCCGTCATGAACAAAAAGCCCTCCATCTTGGAGCAAAGTTTGATAGTCCTCTTTATTCATACGATTTTTCAAGTTAGAGGTCTTTTCTATGCTCAGTGGAAAAGAAAATAAACTGTTCATTTTTTGCACGTCTTCGTGCCAGTTTTGTGGTGGTTGCATTCGCATATGCTCCTCAATACTGGCGAGGGTTTTCTGCATCATCTGATATTGAATCATATGAGTGAGGGTTTGCGTCACCTGGTTCCGGATAACCAGCACCGAGTAATAAAGAGCTAAAGCGGCTAATAACCAAAACAAGTAAAACCGCAGAAATACACGAAACCGTGGCGTAAATTTTATTTTCATAATCTGCAGTCTCAATCAGTCCCAGCCATGACTGTTAAATAGATAGCCTTTACTTCTTAGGGTTTTAATCCTGTTGGGAATATCAAGGTCATCATCGAGTTTCCGGCGTAATCGGGAAATATGAATATCAATTGTGCGATCAACACCATCAAAATCGATGCCTTTTAAACCTAGCAACAATTCATCCCGACTCAATACCTTACCTGCATCTTTAGCCAGTAGCAGCAGCACATCAAATTCTGCTGTTGTCATCGGAATATCTTGTTCATATAAAGTGACAGTTCGAGAGGCGGGGGCAATTGTCAGTTGACCAAAGATCAGATTTGTTGATTCCGTTGTATGTAGTGTGGCGTTTTGAAGACTGTTTAATGGCTGAGTGAATCGACGTAATTGTGCACGGACTCTTGCCAGTAATACCCGTGGCTCAATGGGTTTAATCACATAATCATCGGCACCTAGCTCAAGCCCCAATATTTCATCCAGACTCTCCCCTAAAGCAGTGATCATTATAATCGGGCCGTGGTAAAACTCGCGGATAACCTTGCAAACATCAAGCCCATTCATGCCTGGTAGCATAATATCCAGTAGAATCAAATCAATAGTGTTATTTCTCACATAATCAGCGACGGTATCGCCACGGCTAATCACTTTTACTTCGAACAGCTGTTTAGCTAAAAATTCAGCGATTAAAGTGGCCAGGCGGTGATCATCTTCTACTAGCAGTATTTTCGTTACCTTCGACATCACGGCCCCAACTCAACGATATAAGCATGAACAGTTTAATACTAAATAATATATCCAAATCGCTTTGTCAGCTTAGGATAAGAGCTATATCACTATTTCTGGTTAATTTTTATCACAAAAATAAGCTGTTACGACAAAATTTGTTCTATGATCGACAGCGCGCCCTCTGATTATTTATTGGGGGACTGTTCATTAAGGAGAACTTTATGTCTCATATGCCATTGATTCAGCTCCCCCATACTCATGGCGAAGGTTGCCTCTGTAATAGCCCAGCATTCATTCGCATCAATACGGTATTTTCCCAAAAAGCGACGCAATCAGCCCCTATTACTGCGGCAACGGTTGCGGCGGCAGTACCGGGAGCAAAATCGCAAAAAAGAGATGTTGCCGCTAATGCGGTACGCGTGATGGCTTTTATTAATGTTCGTGTCTTTGATGGTGTTTCAGACCAACTACGAGACGGGCTGCGAGTATTAGTGGAAGGTAACAAAATAAAGGCGGTAGAGCCTGCGGATACGCCACTTTCACCAGATGTGGAGCTAATTGATGGCGGTGGTGGCGTATTAATGCCGGGGCTGATTGATGCTCACTGGCACGCCATTATGGCTCGCCCGTCAATGATGACCGCCATGACGGCAGATTTTAACTATATTCAGGCGCTGGCCATTGCTGAAGCTGATGCCACCTTAATGCGCGGCTTCACCACGGTACGTGATATGGGCGGGCCGGTTTTTGGCTTGAAACGAGCCATTGATGAACATGTCGCTATTGGCCCACGAATTTTCCCTTCGGGTGCATTTATCACTCAAACCGGTGGACACGGTGATTTTCGCTTGCTGGGTGAATTGCCACATACCCCATCAGATCCCTTAAGTTACGCCGAGCGAGTCGGGATGACGGCGATTGCCGACGGCGCTGATCAGGTACTCTTGCGCGCCAGAGAACAACTCATGCGAGGTGCTTCGCAACTCAAATATATGGCCGGTGGTGGTGTCAGCTCCATGTATGATTCCATTGATGTGACGGAAGGTTCTGTAGCAGAAATCCAGGCCGCAGTCACCGCAGCTGAAAACTGGGGCACCTATGTGACTGTCCATGCCTACACCCCCCGCGCTGTTACTATGGCTATCACAGGCGGAGTTAAGTGTATTGAACATGGTCAGTTGTTGGATGAGAAAACCGTTCAGTTAATGGCGGAAAAAGGCATCTGGTGGAGCTTGCAGCCTTTCCTTGATGATGAAGATGCAGTGCCAACGCCAAGCCCGGCGTCACGAGCCAAGCAACTTGAAATGGTGGCTGGGACAGATACTGCTTATATGTTGGCGAAAAAATACAATATCAAGACAGCATGGGGCACTGACACGCTGTTTGATGCCCGACTAGCAACCCGGCAAGGGGCGCAATTAGCCAAGTTGACGCGGTGGTATTCACCACCTGAAATTCTCAAAATGGCGACCAGTGTTAACGCTGAACTTTGTGCATTCTCTGGCCCGAGAAACCCGTATCCAGGAAAATTGGGTGTAGTGGCAAATGGTGCGCTGGCTGACCTGATTCTGGTTGATGGTAATCCGCTCGATGATATCCAACTCGTAGCCCAGCCAGATAAAGCATTTAGAGTCATTATGAAAGATGGGCAAATTTTCAAAAACACGCTGGGAAGTGATCATTAGCGGTTTTTATGATGGCAAACCCTGCCTTCAGGTGGGGTTCCGCGTATTAATTGAGGTTGTTCAATGAATAATATGACTTCCATCAGGAAGCAGCAGCGGTTTTTCTTCGCGTTTTTAAGTTCGGCAAAACAAAGATTGTGGCGTGGGCCATGGGTTCTGTTATCGGCTATCGCCCTGAGTGGTTGCTCCGGTACCGAGGCTCCCTCATTTTCACTAGTGGGTTCCTATTTTCCTTCCTGGATGGCTTGCGCTTTTATCGGGATAATCGCTGCGGTGATTGCTCGTGTTCTGTTTATTCGCGTTGGTATTGATGAGGTGCTGCCATGGCGGCTATTGGTGTATGTCTGCCTGGCGCTTGCTGTGGCATTCATCTGTTCCCTATTACTGTTTACGCGATGAATAATAAATATGAATAAACTACCAGGGAGTGAGCGTAAGCGGCAACTGGCACTCATTGTTGCTGGCATTATCATTGTTGCCGCCGTGATTTTTGGCTGGCTGTCGGTGCGGCAGACCACACTGAATCCATTGTCGGAGGATGCGGAACTGGGGGCTAGTGTGGTGCATATTGCCAGCTCAGTTCCAGGTCGTATTATCTCAATTAATGTTGAGGAAAACAGCAAAGTGCGGCGTGGCGATTTGTTGTTTTCCATTGAGCCGGATCTCTACCGTTTGCAAGTCGAGCAAGCGCAGGCTGAGTTGAAAATGGCAGAAGCTGCCCGCGATACCCAGCAACGCACTGTGGTCGCAGAGCAGTCCAACGCAGCCATTACCAATGAACAGATTGTTCGGGCGCAAGCCAATCTCAAATTAGCCACTCAGACGTTGGCTCGCTTACAACCGCTACTCCCCAAAGGCTATGTTACCGCCCAGCAGGTAGATGATGCCGCTACGGCGAAACATGATGCTGAAGTCAGCCTAAAACAGGCATTAAAACAGTCATTTGCCGCTGAGGCGTTGGTCAGCAGCACCGCCGCCTCGGAAGCGCTGGTGGTGGCGCGCCGCGCGGCACTGGCTATTGCCGAACGGGAACTGGCGAATACGCAAATCCGTGCGCCCCATGATGGCCGGGTTGTCGGGTTAACTGTCTCTGCCGGGGAGTTTGTCGTCCCGGATCAGGCTATTTTTACGCTTATTAATACCGAACACTGGCATGCTGCGGCATTTTTCCGCGAAACGGAGTTGAAGCATATCAAGGTGGGTGATTGCGCCACCGTCTATGTTATGGCGGACAGACAGCGCGCGATTCAGGGGCGAGTCGAGGGGATTGGTTGGGGCGTAAGTTCTGAAGATATGTTGAATATCCCGCGTGGCCTGCCTTATGTGCCGAAATCATTAAATTGGGTGCGTGTTGTGCAGCGTTTCCCTGTCAGGATTAGTCTGGAAAAACCGCCGGAGGACCTGATGCGAATCGGGGCGACTGCTGTGGTTATCGTGCGAAATGACGAGGGTTGCTGACGGTACGCTTGGCGGCATAATCCGTCAGGCAAAAGTTGATTTAGCCTATTTCCCAGGCAGGGTGGCTCAGGCGTGGCGTGTTGCTGCGCTCTGTGCATTGATGGCGATGATTGCCATGATATATGGCATTCCAGAATCCGCGATTAGCTGTTATCTCATTATTTTCGTGATGAAACCTGATGGCGTCGAGAGCATGGTGATGGCGGTTGCGATCACCATATTGGTGTCACTGGTTGTCGGCTTGGTATTTCTGCTTATCCACTTCACATTGGAAGCCGCGCCACTGCGCATGGCCGCCTTGATTGTCAGCTCATTTTTGTTTCTCTATCTCGGCTCTGCCAGTAAGCTCGGCCCGGTCGGCAGCATTATTGCGTTGGTGATTGCTTTTGTCATGACGTTACTGAGCAATATCCCCATGGGAGAAGTGGCTACGCGGGGGCTGCTGTATGCCTGGCTAATGGCTGTTTCCCCAATGCTGCTGCTGATTGTTTTTAACCTTTTCTTTGGCCGCATGCCACAGCGCTTATTGCGCGACAGCCTATCTGAGCGATTATTGGCGGTGGCCGAGGCATTGCGTCAACCTGATGCTGCCACTATGGATAGGGTTAAGGAATTGCTGCAAGAAGGGCAAAATGAGCATCAACAACGGGCGCTTTTTGTGCGTATCTTTCATCTGCGCCCCTCGGCTGAGGCGGCCTGGCTTGAAAGTGCAGTAAAAAGCAGTTACCGGTTACTGTTGGCTACTTCGGCTTTACCTGCGACTTCAGCGGAGAATGCGCGCCTTGAGCTGGCGGCTTACTGTGATGACGCGGCGCAGGCGATTGCTGCTGGCAATCTTGCGCTTACCCCTCACTTCGCCATTGACGATCCCAGCGATGAAATTAATGAAATCAGAAACGCGCTGACTGCACTGGCAACTGCCGATAATGGGCAAGACCTGAATGCCCCGAAATCCACCTTCTTTGCCGCAGACGCCCTAACCAACCCTGTTCATCAGCAGTTCGCGCTGAAAACTACCGCAGCGGCGCTGATTTGTTATCTGATTTACACCGCGCTGGATTGGCAAGACATTCATACCGCCATGATCACTTGTTATGTTGCTGCATTGGGCACCACCGGTGAGACGGTACATAAGCTGGTCTTGCGGATTATTGGTTGTCTGATCGGGGCATTGATGGGAGTGCTGTCGATTATCTTCATCATTCCTCATATGAACGATATCGGGCAATTGATGGCGCTGGTGTTTGGTTGCATTCTCTTGGCCGCCTGGGTGTCATGTGGCAGTGAACGTATTGCTTATGCCGGTGTACAGGTTGGGCTGGCTTTCCTGCTGACGGTCTTGCAAGGCTTCGGGCCAAGTACCGATTTGGGCGTAGCTCTGGATAGGGTGCTGGGTATTTTGCTGGGTAATCTGGTGGTGTATTTGATTTTCACCCGACTGTGGCCGGTGGCGATTGTAGATGCGGTTCAGGTCCATATTAGTCAGGCCTTGAAGGGGCTGACAAACCTGGCCACATTAGCACCCGATGCCCGACCTGCGGCGCTAAGAGAAGCTACAACTGTCGAGGCGGAGATCACCAGCGCGCAAGAAGAGTTGGTGCTGATCCCCTTTGAACCCGCGCAATTACGCCCCTCGCGAGAAGAGTGCGCGCGCTTACAGGCCATACTGGCAGAGATGGGTAAGTTGTGCCCGGTGCTGTTTCTTCCGACGGAAAAATCGGCCTCTGATGTGGCACAACTACGTCGGCTCTCGACAGGTAGCAGTGCCGCGACATTATCGGATGAGCAAGGAGTGAATAGCGAATCATCACGGCAGGGAGCATCGCCGATTGATCTGACTATTCAACAACGCATAAAGCGGCTTGAGGAACTTCTGGGAATTGAATGACATGATGACGCACGCTGTATTGATGGCCCGGATAGCCAAAAAAAGCCTGACTGGCTCGGTATTGAGTCTGAGCATGTTGGTCGCCGGTTGTGCCACTGATCGCTTGGATCTTGCACCGGCATCTTATACCACCCCCTGGACGGCTGATGGGAATGCCGCCATAGGGAGTGGTAACTATACTGTGCCGCCGAATCCGCTGGTGGCGGAATTAGCCGCACCGCCCAGCATAAAAAGCGAGCATACTTATTCGTTACCTGAATTGATTGATATCGCTCAGAGTCAGAATCCGGATACCCGCATTGCCTGGCAACAAGCACGACAGGCAGCACTGGCGGTCGGAATGGGGGAAGCGATATTTTTACCGATAATTTCTGCCAGTGTGATTGGCGGTTACCAGCGTACGACCACGCCTTTACCTTATGCCATCGGCAACGAAAAGGATTTGAAAACCAGCGGGAGTGCGGTGGTTCCTGCCTTGGCATTACAGTGGCTTATTTTTGATTTTGGTCAGCGCAGCGCGTTGCTTGATGCCGCTAAACAGACTTCTTATGCCGCCAATGTGACCTTTAATGGTATGCACCAGAAGCTAATCTATGATGTCACTCGCACATATTTCCAATATGGTGCTGCACAAACTCAGCGCCAGATAGCAGAGCAAACACTGAAAAATAGCCTTAAAATTCAGGATGCTGCCGAGGAACGGCGCAAAAATGGTATCGCGACGACAGTTGAAGTGGCACTGGCACGCCAGCAGGTTGCACAGTCTGAGTTACGTCGTGTGGTGGCTAAGGGTACTGAACGTGATGCTTATCAGGCATTATTGAGCGCAATGGGAGTTTCTCCGTCATTGGATATTAAAGTCGCTTATGCCGAAGATCGTGCTTTACCGGATGGGATGAGCGCACCAACCGAACAGATGATTCGACTGGCACTCTCCCAGCGGCCAGATGTGTTAGCCAGCTATGCGGCGGTCGAGGCGGCTAAAGCGGGTATCAAAGCAACAGAAGCTGATTTCTTGCCGAAAGTCTATCTGGCCGGGGCGGTAGCAAGCGGTGATGGGCATTTTGATATTCAGGGCCTGCCGGGTATTAGCCCACAAACTTCATCTTCCAGTATTTTAGTCGGTGTCAGTGTTCCTCTTTACGATGGAGGGATACGTGCCGCGCGGGTGAAAGAGGCGGAATCTCGAGCTGCGGTTGCTGCCGAAGGGTTTAAGAAAACGCAAGAATTGGCGGTGCGTGAAATTGTCGTCGCAGCAGATACCTTGCGCTCTGCGCTGGAAGCTAATCAGGCGGCATTAACTCTGGTGAAAACCTCGTTTATTACCTATGACGCCGCACTGGAGTCTTATCGCAATGGTGTCGGCACCATAACGGTCGCCAACGAGGCTGCTAATGGGTTATTGAATGCACAGCAAATGAGCACTGACGCGCATGCCGCATCTTTGGTCGCAGCCGCAAATTTGGCTTTTGTGATGGGTAAAATGACGAATACTTCAGAATCGTTGGCACTGCTGCATTAAATGGGCAGTGAATCATTTGTTAGTTTTTAAAACGGATGAATACCAAATACTATTTTTAGTATAAAGGTAATTTATTGAATTCAGAACGTATGATAAGAAGTGAATAATGGTGCCGGACTCGGAATCGAACCAAGGACACGGGGATTTTCAATCCCTGCGTTTAAGCGTTATAAAATTAGGTAATTAACATTAAATTGTAATTGTTCACCTGAATAACTAATTCGGGTGATTAAGTGCATATAATTCCAGTTATTTCAACCAAAGGTGGTGAGGGTAAATCTACTCAAGCTGCCAATCTGCCCGGTTTTCTTGCCGATGCCGGTCTCAAGGTCCTCCTTATTGATGGGGATTATGCTCAGCCTACGGTAGTGATGGGCAGTATGAACTGCAGGGGTAACTGTCTACGGAGAGGTTCTTCCGCAGCCTGAAAGCTGAGAGGGTAAGCTATCACCCGAAGCCAGGGTATCGCAGATGTTATCGATTACATCGACAGTTATTTATAATCTGAAAAGGCGGTATTATCGGCTGGGAAATATATCGCCGAATGAATATGAATGTCGACTACAGCAATGTCCCTAAATCTGTATCCGGTTTTAGTTGACCGTTAAAGTCGGTACTGTTCGATCTTGTCAGAACATCCTCAGCACGCGCAGGAAATTTCGCGGACACAACGCTGAATGTAATGAAGTTTTTCAATCAGCCACGCTGGCGTGGCTGATTGATCAGAGTTTTCCTGGTGATAACACTGCTAACACTCAACAATACCGATTCATTCGTCCAGTCGACTTTGTCATTGGATTATTCGCATTGATACGAAACCTACGCCAAGAATCCGCCTATCCGAGCTTCCGGTAAGCTGCATAGGCGATACCGGTTTGGGTGGGATGAAGGTGATGCTATCGGCGCTCTCGCCTGCAAGGTCAACATCCAGACGGATTTCAGAGAAAGCTGCAGTGAGCGGAATACGGTATTCACGACTGCCTATCCTGACGAGAGTCGGTTCATGAGCATTCGCGCCAAAAGCCCGGGCTTTCAGTATAAGAGAGAATTTCTGCGGCAGTGGGTCGGTAAATTTGAAGACGGCTTGTTGGGATGACCAGCGTCCCCACGGCTCTAGCCTATAAAGACCTTGGGCGTCGTCTATAAAGTCAGGCATGCCGGCCCGGGTAAAGTCTATTCCACTCATCAGGCTTGCGCTGTAGCGTGGGCCCAGAGCGTCTGCAAAATACCCTGCCTCTCGCTGAATTTGCTTTGGTGTTAGACTTGCCAAGTCTGGATGCGCGCTGTTATCCAGCTTATAGAACACCATTTTTTTGTCGTCACTTTGAAGCAGCGGCGGTTGCTGTAGCAACTGAGATAATTCTTGAATAAGCGCTTCACCGTTGTCTGCATAGCCGCGACGATCAATATAAATGCCATCGAAGCCGAGTCTGCGGATGACCTCAATCTGATGCGATATTGGCTCTTGTCCCAGCGCACGATAGAACAAATCACCTGGCCGTCCCTTCGTACCGCCGTAGCTCCAATGCAGGTCTTTCGAATGTAGCACGCCAGCCATCATTTGGTAACTGCTCAAGTGGTGCATTATCGGTGTTTCAGGAAAGCCCATGTAAGGCAACTGATAAACCGCCCCCCCCGCAGGGAGCGCTTGTTCGATAGAGTGGATAAAGTCTCTGTCGCTATCGAACGAAGCCTTAACGGCCGTATTACAGTTTTTGCAGATTGGCGCGGTCTGGTCGTACAAGCCCACGAACATCAGCACTACTGCAATGGCTACCGACTGATTGGCAAGCCGAGGTGCTTTCTTCTGCAATAAAAGCTGGAGCGAAATGAAGAAGAAAAGCAAGGCGCCGCAAGCGATGAAAATACTGTCTCTGTTCCAACCCCTTATCAACGGGGAAATGACCATGGCAAATAGCGAACCTAAGCCGCCTACAGTTGCAAACAGGAACAGCACAAATATTGTGACCGCCAGAAGGCGAAGCTTATCATCGGATCCCGTCCGTGCAGGGATGAAGATTAGGTAAAGCAACGCCATCATAAAACCGGCAGCACCGATGATACCCAGCGACGAAGTCGCATTTTCGTTGGTTAAAGGGTTACTATGATACTTCTGGGCGACCTGTCTAAATTGCGAAATCCGGTGGTCTAACCGCGGCATCAACAACTGCATCATCTTCAGCCCATACTTTTCAGATTCGGCAATTGAACGCTGAGCCATCTCCTGGTTAGGACCGTCCTGATAAGTCCCTAGCACGTTAGGCGCGAGGTTTAACATCACACCCAAAATGGTTGCGCTGATGAGTAGCGCCGCTTTTTTCGCACCGTGGGAGCGTCGAGATTTGATAGCGCTCATGACACCGGCTGTGGCGAGAATAATCACCCCAAATAAAGCGTAATACACTCCAAAGGAGGCGAGAACCAGCATGCCTGCAGCGGACGCCACGAGTTTGCGAAGCGTCGATTTAAGTCCGGTGTAATAGGTAGGCCCGCAGGTCAGGTATATATCTAATGCCAGATAGAAAAACAGCGGGGCGACAAAATACCAAGTGTAAAAAAGATGCCCTAACCGAAGGAAGTGGAAGGGGACAAATGTGTAAAGGACGCTCATCGCCACGGCAAAGCTGCGATTCAGAGAGAAAGCCCGAGCGGTCACGTAGGTGGCAACGAAGCAGGAAGCAAATCCAAATAAAAAGAATAGATTCACTCCCCCCACCCAGCCGCCACTCATCAAAGCGAATACTTTGATCAATAAGTGAGCGCCCGAATCTGAACCTGGGAAATCCAGGAAGCTTGAACCGAATGGATAACCACTTCGGACGTTATCGAATAGCCAGCCTTCCGTGACTCTTTGCGCCATCCAGGCATGGAACAATCCATCACCCGCATAGGCATAGGGGGTTGTCAGGTTGGGCATCAAGCCGTCGGGTAGGCCACTCATGAAAATGCTTGCGAGGAAGAAAGTCGCAATCGCCCCGATGATTATCAGCTTCCAGTCGGCGGCAAACGTCATCCGCCATGTTGGATAAGCGCTCATTTTAGTATCACTATATGTAATTGGTTTAATTATAGATTTCAATGCATTCCCCAGAGCAGTTAGTCAAAATTCACGCGTTCGCTTTCGATGACTAACGGCATATTGCGGATTTTAGTGTGAACCGAGCCCAAGTACTCCCCAAGCATTCCCAAGAACAGGATCTGTACCGAGCTGAAAAAGAACAGAGAAATGAGCAATGGCGCGATACCCATTTGGAATGAGTCCCAGAATACCAACTTCGCAATCAAGAACCCAAATGCGGCTAACAGGCTGAACCCTGCGAGCATTGCGCCGCCTATCACCATCAACCGTAGCGGCACTTTGGAGTGATTGGTAATACCCAGCATGGCAATGTCATACAACGTGTAGAAATTGTTCTTGGTTATGCCACGCATGCGCCGCGGCTGCTTGAATGGCACGGTCGCGATCGGGAAGCCTATCTCACACAGCAGACCACGGAAATACGGGTAAGGGTCGTCAATCTTCTTCAGTATGTCCAGAACGGCCCGGTCGAATAGACCCGCTCCTGTGGCGTTCTGCACCAATGGCACTTCGGAGATACGCGTGACGAAGCGATAGTAGATACGGCGTGCGATGAACATTAGGCGCGACTCTTCACTCTCCGGTTTCACCGCCATGACTGTCTTGAAACCCTCCTCCCACTTTTTCACGAACTCTTCGATCATTTCGGGCGGGTCTTGTAGGTCAGAGGCAATCAATATTGCGGCGTCGCCCCGAGCCTGAAGCAAAGCATAGTACGGCGAGCGGATATGGCCGAAGTTTCTCGCGTTCAGGATGAGCTTTACCCGCTTGTCTTGGGCAGCCAATGCACGCAACTTGACGATGCTGTTATCAGTCGAGCAGTTATCGATGAAGATATGTTCATAATCGTAATCAAGGCGTACCATAACGTCGACGATGCGCTGGTAAAGTTCATCAATATTGGCTTCTTCGTTGTAGCAAGGTGTCACTATGCTGATGAGTTTACGCATGATTGAATATATACCTGTTATTAATGACAAATGAGAGTAGAGCCATCGGCACAATTAATGCGACGCCAGCTAGATAGGGGGTCGCGCCCAGTGATGTAAGCGCAGCAATACCTGCTACGTTGGCACCGTAGACAACGGTGTACCCGGCCACGAAACGGAAGATGAGACTATTTTTTTTCGAGCCAAACACCAAGGCACCGATGCTTTTAAAGTTGAACAAGACGCCGAGGATCGTGGCCAGTAACAGAGCCATGCTGTAATGCAGACCGAGGTAGAGAAAGGCAGCAAAACAGCCGTAGCCGAACGCCGCATTCATCACCCCCACCAACAAAAAACGGACCAGCTTTACCTCTAGAAGTGCGCTAATCCGTGGGCATGCTTTTTCAGCCTTCTGCATACAGCGCCTGCCTGATCTCATACATCACACCGCTCAGCGAAGAATCGGCGGGCACATATCCGAACAATTGCTCGGCCTTGCGATTGTACGAATAGTAATGAGTCTTTTGGCCTGTGGCATTCACCTGGGGCTGCTTACCTACAATCGTAAAGTTCAGGCCGAACTGCTCGCCCAAAGCTGCGAGCAACTCAAATTTCCCTACGGGCGCGAGGCTGTAACAGTCCACAGCACTGTTACATGCAGGAGCCTGCAGTATTCGGTCGATTAACTGCATGAAGTCAGCCGGGGTAAGGTAGTCCCGCAGCATGTCGTCCGGGGCAACTTCCAGAACCGTCCCTGCATGCAGTGCCCTTAGGATATCGCTAAGGAAGAACCGTGCCTCGCGCGCCTGACGATGACTGAAATAGCTGAATACTCGAACATCGACGATAGCCGCATCCGGCAGTGCTCGATGGCGACATTCGGTCTGGAATTTGGCAGCGCCATACCAGTGCTGGGGCAACAGGGTATTGATTGGAAAAACTGCAGTCGAGGTCTCGGTGATCGGGGCTGTAAAATTGGAGCCATAGGCGGCGCCGCTACTGAGATAGATGTATTTGCACTCAGGGTGGCTGCGCAGATAGGCCAAAGCAAGGTTGTCATAGTGTTCGGTGACGGTAAAAATGGCTTGGCCCATTTGTAACGCTCTGGCCGGATCGCCTACGCCAACAAAGTTGATAATCGCATCGAACTGGTCGCTATCATCAAAGCTGTCGTAGGTGACGACGGTAAATCCCTTGCGCGCCGCAGTCTCTTGAAGCTCGGCATCCAACGTGCTGGTCGCACGGACGAACAGGGTGCACTGATAAGTCGTCGACGGGATGCTGGCTATCAGGTCCTTGGCGATATGGCTGCTCGCTCCCAGGATGGCGAGTTTCATTGACCCAGTTCCAGTAGCGGCGACTGTTCGTTGATGGGGCGGCCGAACTCCAGACGTGGTCGGCACTCCCGCGCATCTGGCATCAACACCTCAATCAGCATCGGCTTTCCATTCGCCAGAAACTCAGACACCGCTGCCTTGAAGGTTTCCAGGTCGCTCAAGCTCCGCGAGTCGATGCCATAGGCAGCACCCAGTGCCTGGAACTGCGATGTGTAGCCATCCCAGTAAGTTGAGGAGTTACGACCCTCAAAGTACATTTCCTGAAAGCCTCGTACCATGCCCAGGGAGTGGTTGTTCAATACCACAGTGAGGATGGGGAGACGCTCACGGGCGATGATATCCAGCTCCTGGATATTCAGTTGGGCGCCGCCATCACCAGTAATCACCACAACTGGCTTGCCGCCAGCGATGCAGATACCCACTGCAGTGGGAATGGCAAAGCCCATTGTACCCAGGCCGCCGGAATGGTGCATGGCCTGACGAGAGCCTAGGCGCAAGGTGTGCGCGGCCCACATCTGGTTGTTGCCCACATCAACGACGTAATCTAGCGCTTGACCTTCAGTCAGTTCGTTGAGGGTACTGAACAATTCGAAAGGGCTGATACTCCAGTCCGTGTACTCGTCCTTGAACGACTGCTCGAACACCTGCGCTAGGTGCGCTTGCCAAGCAGTGGGGGCGGATCGAAGGTTTGGAGCATAGTTGACGAATGAGGCAAATACCGCCTCAAGGTTAGCATTGATCGACTGTTGTGCCTTTACCCTGTTATCCAACTGGGCAGCGTCCAGGTCGAACTGCACAATGCGCGCATTGTGCGCGAAGGTTTCCGTCTTTGCGCCAGTTTGGCGCACATCCATGCGGCTGCCGAACACTATCAGCAGGTCGCAGTTCTGCACTGCATAATTAGCCGCTCTGGTGCCATAGGCCCCGAGCATTCCAAGGTAATGCCCGCTGGCGGGGAGTTTCTCTGCACCCTTAAGGCTTGCGACGTGAGGGATGCCTAGTTTACTGACCTCGCCCAACCATTGGCTGAACCCTGGCATATTCACTGCGCCGCCACCAATAAGGAACACTGGTTGCTGCGCTTTTTCCAACAACGCCCATACATCGTCGTACGGGGCGCTTTGCTCCGAGGCCAACGAAGACTCATAGGCCCAGACGCTTAATAATTCATCCAATACCGCGTCGTCCACCTCGGCTCGCTGGATGTCCATGGGTATGTCCAGCAACACAGGGCCTGGGCGATCTGCTCGAGCGATGGTAATCGCTTTGAGCAAGCAGGGGATCAGTTCATCAATGTGCCCGACTTGATGAGCATACTTGGTGATACTGCTCACCAACGCGACGCTATCGAGCTCTTGAAAACCCTGTTGACGGATGGCCCGTTCCCCTTTGAGCTCATGCGTATTGACCTGGCCGGTCAGGAACAGACACGGGTGGCTGTCCAACCAGCAATCGGCAATTCCCGTGATCAGGTTCGTGGCACCCGGGCCACTAGTGCCCAATGCCACGCCCATCACCTTGTGATTCGTCGCACGTGCGACAGCAGATGCAGCGAAGGCAGCGCCTTGCTCATGGTGCATTGATACCAATCTGGTCTTGCCAAGCAAGTTAATGCTGTCCACCAAATGGGTGATCATTCCACCGATGAGCTCAAAACCATAGATGACTTGGGTGTCCGCTAGGACTTTTGCTACTGCATCCGATGCTTTCATAAGTTAGAAACCGATCCCGAAGAACTCTTCCAGTTTTTCACCAACATAGTCGAAATGTTCCTGGCCCAACGATGGTTGCACGCCAAGCCAGAAGGTCTGGTTCATGGTGCGATCTGTGTTGGTAAGCTCGCCCACCACGCGGTATTCCACATCATGGAAGTACGGCTGGCGAGTCAGGTTGCCTGCGAAAAGAAGCCGGGTACCGATCTTGTTCTGATCAAGAAACTTCAGCAAATCTACACGCTTGACGCCAGCAGTCTCTTTCAAGGTAACCGGGAAACCGAACCAAGATGGCTCACTGTTAGGTGTAGGCTCGGCGATTTCCAAGAAGGCACTGAGGCTGGCCAAACGCTCTTTCAGCAGCTTGAAGTTACGCTTGCGGGTCTCGATGAATTTCGGCGCGCTATCCAATTGGGCCAAGCCGCAGGCGGCTTGCATGTCAGTGATTTTCAGGTTGTAGCCCAAGTGTGCGTACACATACTTGTGATCGTAACCTTGCGGCAGGCTACCGAACTGCTGTCCGAAACGGTTGCCGCAGGTGTCGTCGCAACCTGGCGCGCAGTAGCAGTCACGGCCCCAATCACGGAATGATTCGGCGATCAGTCTCAGTTGGGCGTTGTTCGTAAACACTGCACCACCTTCACCCATGGTGATGTGGTGGGCAGGATAGAAGCTGAGAGTGGCGATGTCGCCAAAGGTGCCGACCATCTTGCCGTCGTATGTCGCGCCCAGCGCGTCACAGCAATCTTCGACCAGCCATAGGTTGTACTTTTCACACAACGCTTTCACCTTGCCCAGATTGAATGGGTTGCCCAAGGTGTGAGCGAGCATGATGGCCTTGGTCTTCGGCGTGATGGCCGCTTCGATCAAGTCTGCATTAATGTTGTGGGTGTTCATTTCAACATCGACGAACACAGGGATCGCACCGAACTGAACGATCGGGTTGACGGTAGTCGGGAAACCCGCAGCGACGCCAATGACTTCGTCGCCTTTTTTGATTGCACGATCACCTAGTTTCGGTGAAGTGAGGGTGCTGAACGCAACCAAGTTGGCCGAAGAACCTGAGTTCACGGTCAGCAAGTAGTTCACGCCAAGGAACGCAGCCAGTTTCTTCTCGAATTCAGCGTTGAAACGACCAGTGGTCAGCCAGCCGTCCAGCGAGGCCTCAACCATCAGTTGCAGTTCACGTACGCCGATTACTTTACCTGATGGAGGGATGACGGTTTCGCCCCCGACAAAAGGTTTAGCCGCCAAGGCAGTTTGGGCGTAGCGCTCAACGAGCTGGCTGATTTCCTGACGGAGCATATCGGGGGTCATAGTATTTCCTGTTCAAGCTAATTATCGGTTAGGTGCCAGTGGCATGGCTGCCATGTAGCTATTGATTTCTTCTATGCAACGGGCATGCATGTCATCGCTCTGCAACCAGGCGCGATGCCAGTTGACGATGCGAGTCAGCGTCGTCTCCAGGTCCCATGTTGGTTCCCACTTCAGGTGAGTGCGGGCCTTGGATATGTCCAGTTTTAAATAGCGTGCTTCGTGCGGTTGCGGGTCGCTGTCAAGCTGCCAGCTAGCGCCATCCCCCCACGCCTGCACCATGTGATCGAGTATCCATTCGACAGGTTGAGCGTCTTCGTCGCGAGGACCGAAGTTCCAGCCCTGAGCAAATGACTGGCCATGCTCCCATAGGTGCTGTGCCAGAACAAGGTAACCGCTTAGCGGCTCAAGTACGTGCTGCCAAGGGCGGGTGGCCTTCGGGTTACGCACGACAGCGGGCTTGCTCTGTTCGACAGCACGCAGGATGTCCGGAATCAGCCGGTCGTCGGCCCAATCGCCCCCCCCGATTACATTGCCGGCGCGCGCCGAGGCCAGCGCAGCAGAGTGTTCGGCATTGAAGAACGAGTTGCGGTAAGCGCTGGTGACCAATTCCACACAGCCCTTACTGTTGCTGTACGGATCGTGGCCACCCATGGGCTCATTCTCGCGATAGCCCCATTCCCATTCCTGGTTCTCGTAACATTTGTCGGTGGTGACATTCACGATGGCACGTAGGCCGGGGCACTTACGCGCGGCCTCCAACACATGAACGGTGCCCATGACGTTGGTGGAGTAGGTTTCGACAGGCTCACGGTACGACAGCCTAACCAGCGGTTGAGCTGCCATGTGAATCAGGATGTCCGGATTGAAGGTAACCATGCTCTCTGTAACGGCATGCAGGTCGCGAATGTCGCCTATCTGCGACTCTATGCTCCGTTCAACCTGTGCCTGTTCGAACAGTGACGGCGTAGTTGGCGGTGCCAAGGCAAAGCCTTTCACCTGAGCACCCATGCCCTGCAGCCATAAAGCTAGCCAGCTACCCTTGAAGCCAGTATGGCCGGTGAGAAAAACCTTTTTGCCTTTCCAGAAGTCAGCGGAGACAGAAGCTTTCATATCGTTCTCAGTCCCAGATTTTCCAAGGCGCGTGACCACTCTGCCACAACTTCTCAAGCAGATTTTTGTCGTGCAGGGTATCCATCGGTTGCCAGAAGCCCGGGTGCTCAAAGGCCATCAGTTGGCCCTGTTCGGCGAGGCTCATCAGCGGGCCCTGTTCCCAGACCGTGCTGTCCCCTTCCAGGTAATCCAGCACCTGAGGAGAAAGTACGAAGAAGCCGCCATTGATCATGGCTCCATCGCCTTTAGGTTTTTCCTTGAAGTTCAGAACCTGGCTTTCACTGATGTCCAGGGCACCAAAGCGGCCTGGCGGAAAGGTCGCGGTGAGCGTGGCAGCTTTGCCGTGGCTCTTATGGAAGGCGATGGCAGCGCTGATGTCCATGCTTCCCACGCCATCGCCGTAGGTGAAGCAAAAAGCCTCATCATCGCGCACATAGTCTGCCACTCGGCGAAGGCGACCACCGGTCATCGACGTTTCGCCCGTGTCGACCAACGTCACATTCCAGTCTTCAGCACGCTGGTCGTGAATCTTCATGGTGTTTTCGCGCATGTTGAACGTGATGTCTGACGTATGCAGGAAGTAATTGGAGAAGTATTCTTTGATGATGTAACCCTTGTAACCACAGCAAATGATGAAATCATTGATGCCGTGGGAGGAGTACATTTTCATGATGTGCCACAGAATCGGCTTGCCGCCGATTTTAACCATAGGCTTGGGCTGCGTACCGGTCTCTTCGCTTAAACGCGTGCCGAGCCCACCTGCTAGAATGACCGCTTTCATAACCGTTCCTTGTTAGTTCGAACTCACGAATGCATCGGAGTAAAAGTGTTTGACAGGTAACCCCGCAATAATCAATGCTTCACGGGCGGAATGAATCATGTTTTCCGAACCACAGGCGTAAACCACCGCCTGGGTGAGGTCGATTCCATCATCCAGCAGGACGGTCTGTACATAGCCTGTACGCCCCTGCCAGTCCGCGCTGGCTCGCGACAATACCGGAATAAACACCGCGTTCAGGCCCTCTAACTGGGGAACCCAATAAATGTCGCCTACGGTACGCCCGCCCCAATATATGAGAATTTTCTTGCCTGCTGCCAGATTCGGGTTGTTTAGCAGTTGCTCAAGCATCGCCTTCACTGGCGCAATGCCGGTGCCGGTAGCGAGAAACACGATTGTGCTGGCGTCTTTGTCTCGCAAGCAGAAGGTGCCGAGTGGGCCCTCAAGACGAAGTAGGTCATTCGGTTTGGCGCTGCCGAACCAGTAGCTTGACATCGCGCCTTGCTTGACTTCGCGGATCTGCAGTTCCAGTTTGCCGTCGGCGCGTGGGGCATTGGCAATAGAGTAGCTGCGGCGCAGACCGCCATCACCGATCACGTCCAGATATTGACCCGGAAGGTAATGCAGCTTGCTGGCGGGAGGAACCCGCAAGATCACTTCCACAACGTTATCGGTCAGACGGGTGATCGTATCGATGCGGCAAGGGAGAGTTTTGACCTCGACGTCGCCCAGAGCGCCAATGTCTTCGGCATCAATCTCTACATTGCTTATGGCATGGCGGCAGCAGGTGAGAATTATTCCGGCTGCAACTTCCTCGGTAGTCAGTGATGTTTCTTCCCTGTGGGCTTCAGTATTACCGCTGAGTACGGTGGCTTTGCACACGCCGCAACGACCCGTGCGACAGCTGTATTCCAAGGTGATGCCTGCTGCTTTGGCACTGTCCAGCAGTGAGGTGCCAAGCTCGGAACTGAATGTCTGCCCGTTGTGAAGTTTTACTGAAACCATGGCTTATAGGATTCGAATTTTGGAAGGCTACTAGAATATACTATCTACTTAGTGTCTGTCATTATCAATGCTAATTATGCGATCTTAACCACCGGTCAGGTACTGCTCAATAATGGCCAGCTATTCCTCTGGCTTCTGACAAACGCTTTCACATGCAGAGCAGGTATGAGTCTTACGCAATACCCCATAGAACTGAGGATTCCCCCCAAAAAATGAGAGGTTGAACAGGCTTCTATCGCAATTAGAGTACCCGACTCAAACTGGCGAAGCGTATCCAGCAATTTCTGACGCGATATTTTTCTGTTCCAGGCAACGGAGCCATCAACCATCCTGACACATACCTGAAAAACAGATTTGGCAATATCGATACCAACAACTCTGATCTTGTTCATGTGATGTTACTCCCAGATTAATGCAGTCAGTAAAAGTATGACATTGGCTATGTTAGGGAGGAGCGTCCATCACATCATTGCACTAAACCGTCATCATTATCGTAACGGTAAGGGTATCTATATTTACCGTAAATATGAAAATGAAAAAAAGGATAGCCGATTTATCAAAATATTCGGTTATATGATCCCGCTTACTCTTATTTTCACTCATGGGATTATTCCCAATGACAGTAAGTGGCTGTCAGCTAATAAATAGATATTTAATAAGGCATTCAATAAATCTATATGGAGATAGAAATGACTTCGGCTAATTATGACGATATTCTTCAGGACTATTTTTTTAGTAAGTCATTGAGGCCAGCAACTGAATGGAGTTATCGCAAGGTAATCAATTCCTTTAGACGTTATACCGGAGATCATCTGTTGCCTGGTGAAGTGAGTCGGCTAATTGTATTGAACTGGCGACGGTATGTTTTAAATGAGTAGGAACTCTCATCTATCACTTGGAACAATAAAGTAGCTCATATGAGAGCTATTTTTAATCATGCACTTTTACATGATTTTGTTTCACATAAAGAAAATCCATTTAATGGTGTTATCGCCAGACCCGATGTAAAACGGAAAAAAACGCTAACTCAATCTGAAATAAAAAAATATATCTGGTAATGGACGCAAGGGAGCGGAAAGAGTGTGTCGGGATAATAGATAAATCTCGATGAGGGATGGATTAATTTACGACCAGAAGCCTCGAAAAATCATAAAGAACATCGGGTACCGATAGTCCGAGTGTTACGTCCGAGACTGGAGCGGCTGGTTGCAGCGACGATAGACAAGGGGGCTAATCAGATGGATCAGTTATTCAATATCAGTCGGTTTGACGGGAGAAAAGAGTCTGTCACTGAAAATATGGATAATCCACCATTACGTTCTTTCTTCCGCAGACTTTCAGTTGAATGCCGCTGTACGATTAGCTCACATCGATTTCGGTATACTATCGCTACTGAGATGATGAAATCATCGGATCGTAATCTGAAAGCAGTTCAGTCTTTGCTCGGGCATTCAAGTGTCGCGGTTACTCTGGAATATATTGAAGGGAGTATAGACAGTCTAAGATTGGCATAGGAAGAGGTTTTTTCAGATTAGAAAATGGTTTTAAGATATTTTAAGCATTGAAAGCAGTAATTACCGTTTTCCTTGAATAGGAAATTGACAGTTACGATAAAAAACTGCCAATCTTTGCAAAGAATCGACATAAAAAAACCGAAGATGCATTAGCACTCTTCGGTTTCTTCGTACTCTATGTTCAACCAAGGTGTAGCGATTACAGCCTACTTTACGATGATGATTCAGGTACTTTGTCATGCCTGTTAAAAATCTTACTTCTTAACAAACAGGTTATGAATAATGGTGCCCGGACTCGGAATCGAACCAAGGACACGGGGATTTTCAATCCCCTGCTCTACCGACTGAGCTATCCGGGCAACGGGGCGCATTAAACCGTATTGGCACCAAATCGTCAATGAGTTTCTCATATAAAGGCGATCAGTTGCTCTCTTTTCATGCGAAACTCGCTAAAAAATGTAGGTGTGATGATTTTTTCATCATAACTCACTGTTTCATCTGCTTGATTTATAGATTTTTTATTTTTCAGTTCGTTAGATAACAACAGCTTAGATATTCACTAAATATGCATTTTTATTAAGTTTCAAGGGTTGAATCGATCCCCTAAACATGTAATTATTGCGCGAATTTAGCGTTACTATTCATTCGGCTAGTTCATACCATTTTGAGAGTTTAAGTGGGGGCGGTTATGACATTTTCACACTATCCAATGCATATTCAGCGCCTCACATGCCACTTCTTCTGCTCCATTTCTATTAAGTCTCTTATCCCTTCCATGCGGTAAGGCTACGTGTTGCTCACTGTTAGGCATTATTAAAAATAGAGCCAACCCTCTGATTTTACTGATGTCTATTGGTCGATGCTGAGACCAGTTCATTCACTATTCTGGCTTTCCTTTGGCCGGGAGACGTGTATGTCTAAGATATCAATTTGCCGGCATCACAAAAGCTACTCAATGTGATGCTACCTACATGCCAAAGTGGCAGCCTCATACCTGACCGTTTGAGAGTAAGTGACATGACACAATTAAAAATAGCAACAAGTGCTCGTTTGGCTTCTTATATAGAAAGCCAGCGTGGAATGGTATATCTCAATCAGACTGATTTTACGGATGTTGCCGCCGTGGTGATGTCGGTAGAAGATGCGAATGCCGGTATATTGTCAAAGCTATATGATCTGGGCTTTGCTATTCCTACTTTTGTTGCTGTCACGGCAGAACAGACGGTTTCTGCGGAGTATTTGCCCCTAATTAAAGGCGTTATCACACTCGGTGAGGCAAATAAGGCATTTTATAATGCTCAGGTAGAGGCTGCCGCCAGTGAATATCAAAAAAATCTGTTACCGCCTTTTTTCTCAACATTAAAGAAATATGTCGAGATGAAAAACTCAACCTTTGCTTGCCCTGGGCATCAAGGCGGTGAGTTCTTCCGAAAACACCCTGCTGGCCGTCAGTTTTTTGAATTCTATGGTGAGACAATTTTCCGGTCAGATATGTGTAACGCTGATGTCAAATTGGGCGACTTACTTATCCATGAAGGTGCGGCAAAAGACGCACAGAAATATGCAGCTAAAGTCTTTAATGCAGATAAAACCTATTTTGTTCTGAATGGGACTTCAGCAGCCAATAAAGTGGTTACTAATGCTTTATTGACCCGTGGTGATTTGGTGTTATTCGACCGAAATAACCATAAATCCAACCACCACGGTGCACTAATTCAAGCAGGGGCAACGCCTGTTTATTTAGAAACTGCCCGTAACCCGTTTGGTTTCATCGGCGGTATTGATGCACACTGTTTCGATGAGCGCTATTTGCGCCAGCAATTGAGTGAGGTTGCCCCTGACCGTGCGGGTGATGCACGGCCATTCAGATTGGCTATCATTCAGTTAGGTACCTATGACGGTACGGTGTATAACGCACGGCAGGTGGTTGATAGTATTGGTCATTTATGTGATTACATTTTGTTTGATTCGGCATGGGTGGGTTATGAACAATTTATCCCAATGATGAAAGATTTCTCGCCGTTATTGCTGGAATTAAATGAAAACGATCCTGGGATTATTGTGACTCAGTCGGTACACAAACAGCAGGCTGGCTTTTCCCAAACTTCACAAGTACATAAAAAAGATAACCACATCAAAGGGCAAAAGCGCCACTGTAACCATAAGCGTTTTAACAATGCATTTATGATGCATGCCTCGACCAGCCCGTTTTATCCATTATTTGCGGCATTGGACATCAATGCGAAAATACACTCTGGCGATAGTGGCCGCCGTATGTGGATGGGTTGTGTCAAACTCGGTATCGAGACCCGTAAATTATTATTAGAGCGCTGCTCAATGTTGCGGCCATTTATTCCACCTACAGTGAGGGGGAAAAATTGGCAGGATTATGATACGGATATTATTGCCAATGATGCTCGCTTCTTTAATTTTGAGCCTAACGAGCGCTGGCATGGGTTTGAAGGATATAACCAAGACCAATATTTGGTTGACCCATGTAAGTTATTGCTGACCACGCCGGGTATTGATGCCAGTACTGGACAATATACCCAGTTTGGTGTGCCAGCAGCGATACTGGCGACTTTCCTGCGCGAAAATGGCATTGTGCCGGAAAAATGCGATCTGAACTCGATCTTGTTCCTGCTGACACCGGCGGAAAATCCAAGCAAAATGGCTCATCTGGTTGATATGTTAGTGCAGTTTGAGCGCTATCTTGAACAAGATGCACTGCTGTGTGATGTATTGCCGACGATATATCGTAAAAATGAAGAGCGTTATTGCGGATATACCTTGCGTCAGTTATGCCAAGAGATGCATGACCTGTATGTTCGTTATGATGTGAAGCAGCTACAAAAGGATATGTTCCGAAAAGCCAGCTTCCCGCAGGTTGCTATGAATCCGCAGGATGCCAATATTCAGTTTGTCCGCGACAATAATATTGAACTGAAACCTATTGCTGAAGCAGAAGGGTGTATTGCTGCCGAAGGTGCGTTGCCCTATCCGCCGGGTGTGTTGTGTGTTGTACCGGGAGAAATATGGGGTGGGGCGGTACAGCGTTATTTCCTCGCATTAGAGGAGGGGATCAATTTATTACCGGGCTTCTCACCGGAATTGCAGGGTGTTTATATCGAAAAAGGTGATGTGGAGTGGCGGCGTATTTTTGGTTATGTCATTATTCAGTAACCTGAAAACAGTATGACAGCCGATGAGAATGTCGGCTGTCATACTATAGTTTATCCCTCTCAGGATAATCAGTAACCGAAATAACGTACCAATAAAACAGTACCTGAAAGCAATAGTAAGATGTTTATGGTCTTAATCAATTGTTCACGACTGATCCCTAAGCTGATTTTATTGGCAATCGCCAATCCGACTAACATCCCAGGGGCTAATAGCAATACCATCCACAGAATTGACAAGTCCATATAGACTCCGGCCAGCGCAAATAAAATCACTCTGGTAAGGGTACTTAGGCCAATAAGTGTCGTCTGCGTAATCCGTAAATTGTCTTTGCTGGCTATCCGTCCGGATAAATAAATAGCATAGATAAACCCGCCGCTCCCAAATAATGCACTGAAGATACCGCCAATTAAGCCAAAAGGAATGGCGGCTATAGGCTTGAACTGCTTTTGTGGTTTGCGTCGGCTGAGGGAATAAATTGCATATAAAATGACAAATATGCCCAACGCCAATAGCAAAATATCGGGGCGGGTTCGCAGCAGTACCGTTGCGCCTATCAGACTGCCAATAATCATCAATGGCACCAGGCGCTTGAGCTCAGCAATATCTGCATGGCGGCTATGACGCGCTACATTGGTGATTGCGGCAACCATATCAATAATGGCTAACAATGGGACAATCTTTGCTACGGGGATAAATAGTGCTAAAACCGGGCTGGCAATTAACGCGGAACCAAAACCAGTAATACCAAAAATAATATAGGCAATGACCATAGTGGAGAAGATAGCCACCATTTCAAAAACGGTAAGTCCAAGGTCCATTTGTTCAATCTGCCAGTAGTGGATCGAAAATAGTGAGCGATACTATAATCTTTTTATTGCGAATGGTTGTTATTCAAATGTACACAGTTATCCGCTGATCACAATTTTAGCCATAAAAATGGGGGGTTAATGACAAAGCTGTTGATAACTCGGTGAGCGAAGGGGCTATCGTACCTAGGGGCACTTCGACGGCTTACGCCGTTACGACCCCAACGGCACGCTTCCCCTTCATTTGATTTTGTCAGCAGTTTGAATGGCACAGCGAACTGTGCCATTGATATCTTTTAGACTAAGGTTGCAGCGGTATTAATGGCGGCGGTAGCTCTTCTGAGCGCTATTCACTTTCACCAGATAACGGCGAGATTCACCAGATGGGTGTTTAGTGGTTAGCGTTTGGAATACATCGCCTGGTGCCATATTGTTAATAATATTAACCGCTTGGTTCTTATCGCTGGAGAATACCCGCAACACGCTACCAGCACCGCCATTATAGGAAGTAATTACCGCATAACGACGTGAAGTGGCATTTTGAATACCGCCTAAATAGGTATTTTGCAAGATAGATAAATAGGCCGTACCTGCGTCGATATTATTTGCAGGGTCAAATAGATAACTGCGGCTAGGTTGACCACTTTTACCTTTCATTTTAAATACATCCCGCCCGGCAGTGTGCTGAACAACCTGCATCAGACCTAGCGCATCAGAGCCACTCACTGCATAAGGGTTGAAGCTCGATTCTGTTTGCATAATTGCCAGAATCAGTGATTCTTCTACACCATATTTTTCGGCTGATTGGCGCACCAGCGGCAGATATTTATGAGCTCGCTTATCCAGATGGTTAGGCACTAATTGCAGGGTCACCGACCAGATAACATGCAAACCAGACGTGCGTTTTTGCATTTTGTTTTGCAGTAAATAATCGGCGAAATGTGCAGCTCGCCATTCCCAACGAATAGGCTCGCCATTGTTATCCAGTACCTGCCCATAAAGGAACGGTTCTTTGCTGATTTGGATATCGTTGGCATCAGAATAGAGGTCGATAGAGCCTGGATCATCGCCCATTAATAATGTGGTAATGATCGCTTGGCGTAGATGAGCCGCCGGATCGGTCGTGGCAATAGTCTCAACTGTAATAGTACCGGCATCAAAGTTGATATGGCTGCGGGTTTGATATTGATCCGTATACTTAACGTAATCTTTCGGACCCGCTATTAAGACTTCTTTTAATCCCCAAATATTTTCAATGTTATGGGCAAACTGACCCATTAAAATTTCAAAACCGTTAGTGTCTTTGATAAAGGCTTCGTTATCTGCCTGATTTTTATTGCCTGAGCAAGACACTAACAAAGGTGCAATGACCAACAAAGCTAAAATTTTCTTCATCTTACAAGCCATATCTTAATGAGGAATTTACCCGCCATATTTCAAGTTACCCGTGCGTTAGCCACCTTTTTGTAACTCGATATATTTAGGGTAATACCCGTCATACGGTACGTTACCAGTGCGTTGGCCCCGAGTGATTACTGACTCGGCGGAGTATAACCTTCAATATGAACATCCTGCCCTTCGAACAGGAAATTGACCATTTCCTGTTCCAACAATTTGCGGTCTTCTACATTCATCATGCTGAGTTTCTTCTCATTAATCAGCATGGTTTGTTTAGCTATCCATTGTGACCAGGCCTCTTTCGAGATTTCGTTATAGATACGTTTGCCGATTTCGCCCGGATACAGCTGAAAATCTTGTCCTTCAGCTTCCTTTTTTAAAAACGTGCAAAAAATCGTTCTGCTCATGCTAAATCCTCTTCTATGACTGACGTCAAATAAAACTGTTTGGGTAGACGGCGGTGTTGCCTGTTATGGTTTTGCTAACTTAGTTTTTGCCAATTCTTCTTTTGCTAGCTCTTCTTTTGCTAACTGAAGTAATAAACGCTCAACTGGGGCGGCCAATCCTACCGACGGTGGCTGTGCTAAGTTATACCAGAGACCTGCTCCATCATCCATGCATCCACGAGTTGATGCCGCATCCAGCCACATTGGAACAATATCCAGATGGAAGTGGCTGAAGGTGTGACGAAAAGCAGTTAACTGCTGCAACTCACTGGCGGCCATGCCCCGTTGTTGCAGCCAGCTATCTAAATCCTCTTGCCCGGCGAATTGCGGGAAACAGAATAATCCGCCCCACAGCCCAACAGGTGGGCGTTGTTCGAGCCATACCTGAGAGCCGTTTTGCAGCAATAGAAAATAGGCCGTTTTTTCCGGTATCGTCTGCTTGGGTTTCTTACCTGGATAGTGCGCCCAGCTATGGTTGGCATAAGCGAGACAACCTATATTCAATGGGCAAAGTTCGCACTTGGGCTTGGAGCGAGTGCAGACAATAGCGCCTAAATCCATCATTGCCTGATTAAATTGGCCCACTCCCTTGGCTGGGGTGACATTCTCACTGATTTGCCACAGTCTCCCTTCGACATCTTTTTTACCCGGCCATCCCTCAACGGCGTAGCAACGAGCCAGAACTCGCTTAACATTTCCGTCCAAAATAGGGAAATGCTGCCCTAAAGAGAGCGATAAAATCGCGCCAGCCGTGGAACGGCCAATGCCGGGTAATGCGAGTATTTCGTCAAAAGTCGTCGGGAATTCACCCTGATGACGTTCAACAACTGTTTGGGCGGCTTTATGTAGGTTTCTGGCGCGGGCGTAGTAACCCAGGCCAGTCCATAAATGCAGAACTTCATCCAACGGAGCAGCGGCCAAAGCACGAATATCGGGGAAACGCAGCATAAAGCGTTGGAAATAGGGAATGACAGTCGCAACCTGCGTTTGTTGCAACATCACTTCTGATAGCCAGACTTGATACGGTGTTTTATCCAATTGCCATGGCAATGTTTTGCGGCCAAAGCGTTGGTACCACTCAAGTACCACGTGCGCGAATTGTTGCGCTTGCATCATAAGCAGGTATCGATATCCGGCAGAGAAATAAATTAGGGCTGGATTGCAGCATAGAGTTATCACGCTGTAAACCCCCATCGTTCCTGACACCACCACGGTGTTAGCTGCTTTTAATGCATATTAATTGGTTATTTACCGCTTAATTTTGTACTTATGGCCGCCAGAGTTGATAAACTGGCGTATCTTTGCATAATGCGCGTTCGTATACGCAACCAACAGACAGAAAGCACCATGATAAATGACGTCATATCTCCGGAATTTGATGAAAACGGCCGCGCGATGCGCCGTATTCGTAGTTTTGTCCGCCGTCAGGGGCGCCTGACCAAAGGCCAACAACTGGCGCTCGATAACTACTGGCCGGTGATGGGCGTAGAATATCAGCCAACCCCTGTTGACTTCACCGCCTTGTTTGGTCGTGAAGCGCCAGTGGTATTGGAAATCGGTTTTGGCATGGGAACCTCGCTGGTCACTATGGCTGCCAGTAATCCACAGCAGAATTTTCTGGGGATAGAAGTACACTCTCCGGGTGTTGGCGCATGCCTGGCTTCAGCACATGAAGCGGGCCTGAATAACTTGCGAGTTATGTGTCATGATGCGGTCGAAGTGCTGGAAAATATGATCCCAGATGCATCGCTGGATATGGTTCAGTTGTTTTTCCCTGACCCATGGCACAAAGCACGCCATAATAAACGTCGTATCGTCCAGACACCTTTTGTCGAATTAGTAAAAAGTAAATTAAAAGTGGGTGGCGTGTTCCATATGGCGACCGACTGGCAGCATTATGCGGAGCACATGCTGGAGGTGATGTCAGGTGCGAGTGGGTACCGCAATCTTTCAGAACAGAATGATTATGTTCCTCGTCCGGACTCGCGTCCGCTGACAAAATTTGAATTACGCGGCCAGCGCCTGGGACATGGCGTTTGGGATCTGATGTTTGAGAGGAAAGAATAATGGCTAAGAATCGTAGTCGTCGTTTACGCAAAAAAATGCATATCGACGAGTTTCAGGAATTAGGTTTTTCTGTGCAGTGGACCTTCCCTGAAGGCACTGGTGTGGATGTTATTGATGAAACTGTCGATGCTTTTATCGATGAAGTCATTGAAGCCAATGGCCTGGCATTTGATGGTAGCGGCTATTTGCAGTGGGAAGGCCTGATTTGCCTGCAAGAGATTGGTCATTGCACCGATGAACACCGTGCACTGGTAACTAAATGGCTGGAAGCTCGTAAATTGAAAAATGTTGAAACCAGTGAACTGTTTGATATCTGGTGGGATTGATCTTCCGTTTTAACGGTAGATAATTGATAAGGGCGCCTAATGCAGGCGCCTTTGTTTTTATCAGACGCAGTTAGCGGAAACGGTTACCGGAGATTGATTGGGAGCATTGTTGTGGCAGCAGCTTTAGGGGTAACAACAGGTTTAGATAATACCTTGCTGGCAGATATCTTGCAGCAGGTGCGCCCGCTGATTGGTCAAGGGAAAGTGGCGGATTATATCCCCGCCCTGGCCGAAGTTTCGGCTGATAAATTGGGTATCGCGGTCTGTACACTGGATGGCACGATATATCAGGCCGGAGATGCTAATGAGCGCTTTTCTATTCAATCGATTTCAAAAGTATTAAGTTTGACGCTGGCATTATCCCGTTATGGCGAGCAGGAAATATGGCAGCGAGTGGGTAAAGAGCCATCAGGCCAGCCGTTTAACTCGCTGGTGCAGCTAGAGTTAGAAAAGGGTAAACCGCGCAACCCGTTTATTAATCCGGGAGCGCTGGTGGTGTGCGATATGCTACAAAGCCGCCTGAGTGCACCGAAGCAAAGGATGTTAGAAGTGGTGCGCCAGTTAGTGAATGACGACAACATTAGTTACGACCCGCGTGTGGCGCGCTCGGAATTTGAGCATTCAGATCGCAATGCTGCTATTGCCTATCTAATGAAGTCTTTTGGTAATTTCAATAACGATGTCCTGACGGTACTGCAGACCTATTTCCACTATTGCGCCATGCGCATGAGTTGTGTCGAACTGGCTCGCTGCTTTGTCTATCTGGCAAATCAGGGGCGCAGTATTAGTGGGCATGGCTCGCTCATCACACCAATGCAAGCGCGGCAAATCAATGCTCTGATGATTACCAGCGGTATGTATGATGGAGCTGGTGAATTTGCTTTCCGCGTCGGTATGCCGGGGAAATCGGGGGTCGGAGGCGGGATTATCGCCATTGTGCCTGAGGAGTTATGTATTGCGGTTTGGTCACCGGAATTAGACCATGCGGGGAACTCTCTGGCCGGAACGGCTGCCTTAGAGCTACTGGCACAGCGGATTGGTCGCTCCATTTTTTAGGACAGCTCCCCTTCATGCCTAAAGTAAATTATGGCAGGGTGGGGATTAGCGCGTTATAAATAGCCATAGAAATGCAGGATGGTACAGTTTCTCAGGAGTCTTATGTTACTTAAAATGAAAGCATTACGAACGGTCGGCCTGGCAGTGTTGATGCTGACTGCTTGGCAGGCACAAGCTGATTATCAATGCAGCGTAAAGCCGCAGGATGATGTGATTATCAGCCCGCAATCCGTACAGGTGGAGGGTGCCAGCGGTAATTTGCAGATTTCGCCCGACGGTGATGTTACCCGTAATGGCAAGACATTAACTCTGACCGATGCGCAGCGCCAGCAGGCTTTCCGCTATCAGACGGCCTTGCGCAAAGATTTACCGTGGATAGACCAAGGGGCGCAGCAGCGCCTGGAAAAAGCGCGGGTTTCATTGGATAAAGTGATTGTTCAGCAACTGGGCAGCAACAGCAATGTGCGCAACCGGCTCACAACGCTGAATGATCAGCTTAAACAACAAATGAGCCGTATTATTGAGAAACGTAGCGACGGCTTAACTTTCCATCATAAAGCTATTGATGAGGTTGAAAAAGACGGTCGTCAGTTGGTGCAACAGAGCATGGGCGGTGTGTTGCAAGACAGTCTCAATGAAATGGGGGTTAAGCAGGCGACCAGTGGCGGTGGCGGTAATAATCCATTGCAGGCCATTATGGGCAATCTGGGTGGATTGCAGCAGGCTATCCAAAACGAATGGAATAATCAGGAGCAGGATTTCCAGCAATTCGGGCACGAGGTATGTGGTCGTGTGACGGCGCTGGAGCAGCAGCGTAAGGATTTACTCAAAGCATTAAACTAATAACATGCTTCGGATTTAACAGGTTCAGGTTGTGAATGTCATCTGAACCTGTTTTTCTCACTTATCGCTATAAAACAGGTAGCGTTACAAGAACAGTTCTAACAGCGAGTTAAGGAATAACTTCCCTTTCTCGGTGATCTGCCAGTATTCCTCTGTTTCGATTAAATATTCTTTCGCTAATGCCTCGTCCAGTTGTGGGCGAATTGTGCTTTCAGCTAATCCGGTAAAATGGGTGAAATCTGTTCGTGGCGCAGCTTCCAGTAAGCGGAAACGGTTCATAAAGAACTCAAAAGGCCGATCAGCGGCTTCTACCTCGTACTGCTTATCCAGATAGTTGCCCTGCATGAAACCACGGGGATGTTTGGTTTTTATCGTGCGTAGGATTCGCCCATCACTAAACGTGATTTTACCGTGTGCACCGCAGCCAATTCCCAGATAATCGCCAAAGCGCCAGTAGTTTAGGTTATGTTGGCATTGATAACCCGGTTTGGCATAGGCCGAGGTTTCATATTGCTGATACCCGGCGGCACTCAATAACTGATGCCCTTGCTGGAAGATATCCCACAACGCGTCGTCATCCGGCAGTATAGGAGGGCGCGAACTAAAGCCGGTGTTTGGCTCAATCGTCAACTGATACCAAGACAGGTGCGGTGGATTTAAAGCGATGGCCTGGCGCAAATCATCCAGTGCTTCTTCCAATGACTGATCCGGCAAGCCGTGCATTAAGTCCAGATTAAAACTGCGCAGCTCCAGTGAGGTTGCCAGTTCTGCGGCCCGCTTGGCCTCATCCGGCCCGTGTATCCGCCCCAGCCGTGTTAATTTCTCGGCACTGAAGCTTTGCACCCCAATTGAGATGCGATTGATACCGGCGCGCTGATAGCCGCTAAAGCGATCCGCTTCCACGGCACCGGGGTTGGCTTCCATGGTGATTTCAGCATCAATTGCCAGTGGCAATCTGGCTCGAACGCCATCAAGTAACTGTTGCATCGCCTCGGCGCTGAGCAAGCTTGGCGTGCCGCCACCAATAAAAATGGTGCTAATCTCACGACCACTGACCAGAGGCACGTCGACATCAAGATCCGCTAGCAAGTGCTCTACATATTCCTGGTGGGGGACATCTCCTTTCAGCGCATGGGAATTAAAGTCACAGTAAGGGCATTTCTGCACACACCAGGGAATGTGAATGTAGAGGCTAAGTGGGGGGAACTTAAGCATTGCGCAGGGCATCCAACATCAGTTTCAGTGCCTGACCACGATGGGAAACCGCGTGCTTTTCTTCTCTGCTCAACTCTGCGGCTGTTTTACCCAGTTCCGGAACATAAAAAATAGGGTCATAACCGAATCCAGCAGCGCCAGCAGGTTGGTGAGCAATCACACCCGGCCATTGACCATGGAATACCAATGGCGTTGGGTCTTCCGCATGGCGCATATAGACCAGCACACAATGGAATTGGGCACCGCGCTGTTCATCAGGAATATCTTTCAACGCGACCAGCAGCTTCTCAAGGTTTTGTTGATCACTGGCATCAGCACCGGCGTAGCGGGCGGAATAAATCCCAGGCGCCCCACCCAAAGCATCAACGGCCAAGCCAGAGTCATCAGCAATCGCCGGTAAACCGGTAGTTTGTGCGGCATGGCGCGCTTTCAATATGGCATTTTCGATAAAGGTTAAGCCGGTCTCTTCGGCAGATTCGACGCCCAGTTCGGTTTGCGCGACGACATCCAAACCAAAATCGGCCAGCAAGGTTGCCAGCTCACGCACTTTGCCGGGGTTACCGGTGGCTAATACTACTTTTTGCATGGAAGAGTCCTGAATTTCATTATTCTAGCGGGAAGTATTTATCATTCGAGCAGCGCCGCAACTTCAGGCGGGATCTGTTGTGGGTTAACGATTTTGATCTGTTTATGCCGCCCCAACTCACCTTTCTCGATAATTACCTGGCTTTTTGCTACCCGGAACTGTTTAGCGATAAACTTGATCAAATGGGCATTAGCTTGACCATCAACGGGTGGGGCGGTAATGGCGACTTTAAGCTCATCACCGTGTAAACCGACTATCTGGTCACGGCTGGCTTTTGGCTGAATATATAGCCTGAGCGCCAGCCCGTCCAGCAATGGGGTAACTGCACTCACAGCACGAACCAAAGCTCGCCTAGCAGATCCATACCTAAATAGTTGATCAGATACAGGATCAGAATAACCACCATCGCCGAGAAATCAATGCCGCCCATCGCGGGCAAAATGCGACGAATCGGTGCCATTAAAGGTTCGGTTAACTGATACAGCAGGTAGTCCATTGGGCTACGACCCTGACTGACCCAGCTCATTAGCGCACGAATGATCATCACCCAGAAAATCAGGTAACCGGCCGCTTTCACTAATGAAATAATACCAAACAGCAAGTTATACAGGCTGAGTGACATTGAACCGCTCTGAATCAGCACAAGCAGCGGGTACTTGATGGTCATCAGCAAGAACGCCAGCAGCAGCGATGCACTGTCGATCGGCCCCAGAGAAGGGATGACCCGGCGCAATGGGCCGACAATCGGTTGGGTTATTTTCACCACAAATTGTGAGAATGGGTTGTAGAAATCGCTGTGAACCCACTGCATCCAGATGCGCAACAGCAGTACCATCACATACAGGTCAATAACCGTTTTGGCCAGAAAAGTCAGCGTTAGCATGAGTTGCCTTAATCCTTAATTCAATAGGTATGCAGGTAAATAGACCGCCTATTTGCCTGCTTTCTCGGCCCCTATCTTAACGGGAAAGTATCAGGGCCAGTGTCGTGTTTTGTAAATTTTGCCGCTGTTAGAACAGCTTTTCCATTTCTTTTGCTCGCACAATGGCAGCTTGCATGGCACTGGAAACAATTTGAGGTAAGTGTTGTTCGTTAAATACCCGGATTGCTTCGGCCGTCGTCCCCCCTTTAGAGGTTACCTGTTCACGCAATGTTGAAAGTGGTAATTGCGGGTTGGCTTCCACTAATGCTGTTGCGCCGGATGCCGCTTGCTGCACCAGCATACGGGCGGTTTCACTGTCAAAACCTAAACGTTCGGCTTCTTGCTGCATCGCTTCCATAAACAGGAAGAAATAAGCTGGAGCACTACCTGCGGCGGCGATAACGCTGTTGATGCCGTTCTCATCATCAACCCAGCAAACTTTACCCACTGAGCTCATCAGTGAAGCTGTGAAATCACGGTCATCCTGTGAGACTTGCAGTGGTGCATACAGGCCGCTCATTCCTTTCCCCACCAGCGATGGTGTGTTGGGCATGATTCGTACCAGATTGAGATTATCGCCCAACAGCGCATAGAAACGGGCTACCTGCACACCAGCGGCGATAGACAGCACCAGCTTACCGGTAAAATCGATATTCTCCTGCAAGGGTTGGCATACCGCAGCCATTAATTGTGGCTTAACGGCTAAAACAACCACTTCTGCTTTTTTCGCTTCAGCAATATTGTTGTCGCTACTGATAACACCAAACTCGGCGGCAAGCGCATCACGGTTTTTAGCTGAAGGCGCACAAACGCTGATCATATTAGCGGGGTAACCACCTGCCACTAAACCCGCGATAATTGCGCGTGCCATATTGCCAGCGCCAATGAATGTAATGTTGCGATGTTGCATTAAATCAGTTCTCCTCATCCCCTGCGTATTTGAAGCCACAACGGTGTTAGCATCTCTCACTCACCCGAATCACTTACTTGTGTAAGCTCATCGGGATTCGCTCCTTTGCTGCCTTGCCGTGACTCCAACTACTTTGGGGCCATCTTTGTATTTGAAGCCACCGGGGGTTAAGCGCGGGCGCGGGAGCCAAAAATCGCGGTACCAATGCGCACCAAAGTACTGCCGGCCGCAATAGCTGCGGCCATATCATCCGTCATCCCCATGGAAAGCGTATCCATCTGAGGGTAGCTGGCTTTTAAAGTCAAGAACGCTTGATTCATTTGCTCAAATACCGCCAGTTGCCGTTGATAATCTGTTTCAGGTGCCGGAATGGCCATTAGCCCGCGCAAATGCAGATGAGGCAGTTCACTGATACTGGCCGCCAAAGCGGGCAGCTCCGCCAGTGCAATACCGGACTTACTCTGCTCATCACTGATATTGACCTGAATGAGGATATTCAGTGCTGGCATTTCTGGCGGGCGTTGAGCACTTAGGCGCTGTGCAATCTTGAGCCTATCGACGGTATGGCACCAGGCAAAATTCTCGGCGACTAATCTGCTTTTATTGGATTGCAGCGGGCCGATAAAGTGCCATTCAAGCTGGGAGACATGGGCGCTTTTCGCGAAATAGTGGATTTTATCCACCCCTTCCTGCACATAGTTTTCACCAAAAGCATATTGCCCAACGGCGATGGCTTCTTCGATAGCGCTCACAGGCTTGGTTTTACTGACTGCAAGCAATGTCACTTCTTCTGGAGAGCGCCCGCAGTTGCGTGCAGCGGCTGCGATTTTCGCTCTGACATCCTGTAGATTCTGCTCAATTGTGCTCATATGGACCCAGGAGTTTGATATGGATTTCACCTGTCTGGATGATAAAAACACAGACTCGGATAACCCTGAATTTAGGGGTGTTTCCACCAAATGCATTGATTTAGAAAAACCTGAACATGCCGATGGTGGCTTCAACGAACAGGATTTTGCTAATAAGGTGGCGGATAGTGTAAATCATAATGCATCGGATCTGCACCTTTGTACCGGTTATCATCCGGTATTGCGCATTGATGGTGAACTGAAAACCTTTACTCACTGGCCGCGCGTCAATGCCAGTTGGCTTAACGGCTTAAGCCAACATTTCTTGAGTGAGGTGCAACAACGGCAGTTGCAGCAAAATGGGCAGGTAGATTGTGCTTGTACCACCAGTGCCGGACAGCGGCTACGGGCGAATGTTTTTCAGCAACAGCACGGGCAATCGATAGCTTTTCGTGTGATTTCTGCAAGTAATCCCTCATTAGATGAATTGGATGCTCCAGATATTATTAGTCAGATAATCGAGCAAGATAATGGTTTAATTTTGGTGACCGGGGCGACAGGCAGTGGGAAATCTACCACATTGAGCGCGATGATCAGTGCGATGAATCAGAAGCAGGCGCGTCATATCATCACGCTGGAGGATCCGATCGAGTTTCTTCATAGCAGTAAATCATGTTTGATTCAGCAGCGGGAGTTGGGCCGTCACACTCATTCTTTCAGTAGCGCACTCACTGGGGCATTGCGCCAGGATCCCGATATCATTTTATTGGGAGAGTTGCGGGATCAAGAGACGATTCGTTTAGCACTGACGGCCGCTGAAACCGGGCACTTGGTATTGGCGACATTACATACTCGCACTGCGACTCAAGCCATCGATCGGCTGGTGGATGTTTTTCCTGTGGCAGAAAAAGCGGTAATTCAGGCGCAATTAGCGGCCAGCCTACGCGCAGTTATCGCACAAAAATTGTGTCATAAAGTGAGCAGCGGACGTATCGCCGTATTTGAGATACTGACGCAAACCACGGCGGTCAGTCATTTGATTCGTGAAGGTAAAACCTACCAGCTACCCTCGGTGATTCAGAGCGGTGGAAAATGGGGAATGCAAACTTTTGAGCAGGGCATGGCGCAGCGACAAATACAGGGTGTATTGGCAGAACATCATGTCAGTTAATGAAGCATGTTAGTCAATGGAGATAGAGCCGCTAACACCGCTGCGGCTCTCATTAAAATAGATGTTACCCAAAGTAATTGGTGTTGCAGCAAGGCAGCAAACGAATGCATCCCGATGAGCTTACAATGGTAAGTGATTCGGGTAAGTGAGAGCCGCTAACACCGCTGCGGCTCCAAGTACGAAGGGTAACTAGGCGGCTGGGATCTGCTGGGTAATACAATGAATATTACCGCCGCCTAAGAGGATCTCGCGAGCAGAGACGCCAACAATTGCATAGTCAGGGAATATCTGCTGCAACAGATCATGCGCCAGCCCATCAGTGCGGCTATCCAACAGCGGATAAATAATCTGTTGATTGCTGATCAGGAAGTTGACGTAAGAGCCGGCTAACCGCTCACCGGCGGTACGCGGCACGGCATCACTGGACAGCACATCGAAAGTCTCGGCTTCGGTGTTATACAGTGGGCCTGGCGCGGGTAGCTTCCAGATTTTTAGCTTACGGCCTTTGGCATCAACTGCATTGGATAAAACTTCAAAGGCGGCAACAGAACGCGCGTATTGCGGATCCTGCTGATCGTCAGTCCAATGCAGGGCGACTTCACCAGGGCGGACAAAACAGCACATATTGTCGATGTGACCATCGGTCTCATCGTTATAAACGCCGTCTTGTAACCAGATGAAATGTGTAACACCAAGGTATTCACGCAGTAACTGTTCAATCTGCACCTGATTCAAGTGCGGGTTGCGGTTAGGGTTCAACAAACACTCTGCGGTAGTCAGTAAAGTGCCTTCGCCATCAGTATGAATAGAGCCACCTTCCAGCACTAAGGGTGCGCTGTAATGGGCATTATTCAAGAAGTCACTCACTTGAACGGCAATTTTTTCATCTTGCTGCCAATTGGCATACAAACCGCCGTTAAGACCGCCCCAGGCATTGAACTGCCAGTCAACCGCGCGGCGTTCGCCTGCACCATTGATGACCATGGTCGGGCCAGTATCACGCATCCAGGCATCATCGCTTGCCATTTCCACCAGTGTGACACTGGCCGGTAGGGTTGCTTTGGCCTGCGCCATAAACTCAGCGGGAACCCCCATAAATACTGGGGTTGTGCGGATGATGGCTTCCGCTACTTTGGCAAAAGTCTGCTGAGCGGGAATACCCTTACCGCGCCAGTTATCCTGACGATATGGCCACAACATCCAGACGGCATCTTGCTTTGCCCATTCGGCTGGCATAAAGAAACCATCCTGCTGCGGAGTACCCGGCAGGGCTTGTGACGCAGCGTTTTGTAACACGGGATCTTTAACAGACATACATTATCTCCGGGTTTTACCGTCAGAAGTGGCAAGTGCCTGATACATTTCTGGACGGCGATCGCGGAATAAGCCCCATGACGCGCGTTGAGCAGCGATTTCCTGCAAATCGAACTGGTGAACCAACACAGCTTCGTCGGTTTTGTTGGCCTGAGCCAGCAGAGCGCCGGTTTGGTCTGCAATAAATGAAGAGCCGTAGAAGGTCATTTCCAAACCATCGATATATTTACTTTTCTCAGTACCAATGCGGTTAGAAGCAATCACTGGTACCAGGTTCGCGGCTGCATGGCCTTGCTGAACACGAGTCCAGTGCGGTTGGCTGTCGATGTCAGGATAAGCAGGCTCAGAACCAATAGCGGTTGGATAGAAAATGATTTCTGCCCCCAGCAATGCCAGGCTACGAGCAGTTTCCGGGAACCACTGATCCCAACAGATACCGACGCCGACTTTGGCATAGCGGGTCTGCCAGACTTTAAAGCCGGTATCGCCAGGGATAAAGAATTGTTTTTCCTGATAAGCCGGGCCATTAGGAATGTGAGTTTTGCGGTACACATCCAGTACGGAGCCATCAGCGTCAATCATGACCAGTGAGTTGTAATAGGCATTGTTGGCTTTCTCAAAGAAACTCAATGGCAATACCACTTCCAGCTCGGCTGCCAGCTTGGAAAAATGTTGGATAAGTGGGCTATTGTCCAGCTCTTGGGCCAGTGCATAGTGCTCAGGGCTTTGATCAATGCAGAAATAAGGTGCGGCAAACAGCTCCTGAATCAGGATGATTTGTGCACCCTTGGCATGAGCCTGACGTACCAGTTTCTCGGCATTTTCAATGTTCTTAGGCAGGTCCCAGGAACAGGCCATTTGAGTCGCAGCAACAGTTACTTTTGTCATGAGAAAACCTCAATAAATGTAAAAAACACCCGCGTAGGGTGTGCAATATTTTGAGCCGCTGATTGGCATCCATCCAGTATACAATTGTGCGGGCATGGGTGCCATTCATGCAGGAAATACTGGGTAGGATTGTGCCGACAGAATATGAAAAGTGAGGTATTTAGCCCGCTTGCTCATCAAACCAACTTTCCAGAATGATGACCGCAGAGGCGGCGTCGACACTGCCTTTGTCCAGCGCGCGATAGCCGCCACTGTCAAACAAATTAGCGCGAGCCTCGACAGTGCTGAGCCGTTCATCCTGTAAGGCAATTTGTACACCGAAACGGCCATGCAGGCGGTTGGCAAACCGGCGCGCGCGCGCCGTTAGCGGCTGCTCGGTGCCATCCATATTCAGTGGCAGCCCAACGACAACTAAATCTGGTTGCCACTCTTTCAACAGTTTTTCAACTTTCTGCCAGTCTGGCGTGCCGTCCTGAGCTTTAAAGGAGGTTAGCGCGCGGGCGGTGCCAGTGACTTCCTGACCAATAGCGACGCCGATACTTTTAGTACCAAAATCAAAGGCGACAATCGTGCGATTAGCCATCAGGCGTGTCCTGCTTGCGGAGCGATATTAAAGATATTGATACCCAGCTTATTGGCCGCAGCTTGCCAGCGCTCAGCAATCGGGGTGTTAAACAGGATATGCGTATCTGCTTCAATGGTCAGCCAGGCGTTATCCAGCAACTCCTGTTCCAATTGCCCCTGCTGCCAACCCGCATACCCCAGGGCTACCAACAAGTTTTTCGGCTGTTCCGGTGTCCCTAACGTCTCCAATACATCTTTAGAGGTCGTTATCATGGTATCTGGTGAGATAGGAATACTGGAGCCAAAACCTTCTTGTGGCGAATGCAGGATAAACCCACGATCTTCTGCCAGCGGGCCGCCAGCCAATACCGGTTTATCCAGCCGAATGGCGGGATCTCGTGGCGTTGGGCTTATTTTTAGTTTTTTCAGTACAGTTTCTACAGTGAACTGTTCCATCGGCTTGTTAATCACCAAACCCATGGCACCCTCTTTGTTATGCTCACAGATATAGATAACCGAGCGCATAAAGTGTGGATCTTGAAGTGAAGGCATAGCTATAAGGAAATGATGCTGTAAATTCATTATGTTATATAGAGGATTCGCTGAGTTAAGGGATAAGTTCTTGCCAGTATGCGGATAAATGCGAATAAAGTCACGGCTCCCCTTCGTCCTTGAAGCTGCAGGGTTGTTAGCTGCGTTCGCGCACCCGAATCACTTACTTGTTGTAGAACTTAAAATAAGCTCATCGGGATTTGCTCTCTTGCTGCCTACCTGCAACGTCAATGACTTTGGGGTTTTCCCTTCGTTCTTGAAGCCGCAGGGTTGTTAGCTGCGTTCATGACACGGCCCATCCTTGGGCCTTACTTCTACGAGGCCGCAGCAAGTAGCGCTCAAATCATTTTTTGGTTTTTCGCTCGTCCAGACGCTTTTGAATTGCATCCATCAGCATGCCGGTAATCGACACATCCGGGAAAGCGGCTTCAATTTCGCATATGCAGGTCGGGCTGGTGACGTTAATTTCAGTCAGGCGATCGCCGATGATATCCAGGCCGACAAAAATCAAGCCTTTTTGCTTCAGTATTGGTGCAACAGCGCGGGCAATTTTCCAATCACTTTCACTCAGTGGGCGGGCTTCGCCACGGCCACCGGCTGCCAAGTTACCGCGAGTTTCACCTTGCGCCGGAATACGTGCCAGGCAGTAAGGCACTGGCTCGCCATCCACCACCAACACGCGTTTATCGCCTTCTTTAATCGCGGGCAGGAAGTTTTGTGCCATGCAGAATCGGCTGCCCAACTCGGTCAGCGTTTCAATAATAACCGACAGGTTAGGGTCATCCTGTTTCACGCGAAATATTGAGGTGCCGCCCATACCATCCAGAGGTTTTAGAATGATATCGCCATGTTCCTGATGGAACTTGCGGATATGATCTTTGCTACGGCTGACCAGCGTATCTGGCGTTAATTCAGGGAACCACGCAGTAAACAGCTTTTCATTACAGTCACGTAGGCTCTGTGGTTTATTCACTACTAGCGTGCCTTTATCTTCCGCACGTTCCAGAATATAAGTGGCGTAGATGAACTCAGTATCAAACGGCGGATCTTTGCGCATCAGAATGACATCAAGGTCATGCAGTGGTACGTCTTGCTCTGCACCAAAACTGAACCAGTCGTTGTTGTCCTGTTTCACACTCAGCAAGCGAGTGTGGGCGCGGCCATCGCCTCCGCGCAGGTAAAGGTCGCCCATTTCCATATAATGCAGTTCCCAACCACGGCGCTGTGCTTCCAATAGCATAGCGAAGCTGGAGTCTTTCTTGATATTGATGGACGAGATTGGGTCCATTACGATGCCGAGCTTGATCATTCTTCTCTCCTAACGGGAACGAATTTTATCCCAGATCGCCAAACCGCACCTGCAAAGCAGTGATTGCGGTAAGGGCAGTAGTTTCGGTACGCAGCACTCGCGGCCCTAGCAGGATATCAGTAAATCCAAGGCGCGAGGTCATGGCAATTTCATCAGCAGAAAGGCCGCCTTCCGGGCCAATCAACAGACGCACTTTGTTGAGTGACGAGGGAAGGGTGTTAATGCTGTTGCTGGCACGCGGATGCAGATTCAACTTAAGGCTGTCATCTTGCTCTGCACACCATTCAGATAGCTGCATTGCTGCGCGGATCTCCGGGATCTTATTGCGCCCGCATTGTTCGCAGGCGGCAATAGCAATTTTCTGCCACTGCTGAATTTTCTTTGCCAGACGTTCGCCATCCAGCTTAACGCCGCAGCGCTCGGAAAACAGCGGAGTAATCACATTGACACCCAGCTCAATAGATTTCTGAACCGTAAACTCCATCTTTTCCCCACGGGAAATGACCTGGCCCAAATGTAGATTTAACGGGGATTCACGGTCTTCCCACTGCCCTTCGGCCAATCGGACAATCAGGTTTTTTTTATCCACCCGGATAATTTCAGCTGCGAAAACCTGATTACTGCCATCAAATAATTGCAGACTTTGGCCTTCAGTCATTCGCAGCACGCGGCCGACATGATTGGCGGCTTCATCACTAAGCGCCAATTCGGTATTTGCCTGTAGAGGCTGCGGGTGATAAATGCGGGGTATGCGCATAAGTTGTTTTGTGCCCTGAAACGAAAACTTTGACCAGTATACTAGATTAGCCTTTTTGCTGCTGGCAAGCGCGTTGTACATAAGGGTTATGATTCCCTTGTGCTTTTGCCACCCGTTCATCACGCAGACATTCCCAGTTGGTCACCGGATATTGACGACTCCACACCTCGAACAGCTTACTTTGTTGGCTGGAGAGCCGAAGTTGATATTGGTCGCGCATATAAAAGTAGGTACGGGCAATTGCACCACGTGCGCGCGCAGGAGGTTCAGCCAGCTTATTTTTGAAGTCGACTTTCATCTCGCACTGACCATATTGACCGTTGCCGCCATTCCACTGGGAATACATGAAGTTATTGCGGTCACCATTCACCTCGCCAATGGCGGGTTGCAGGTTATGCAGATCAGTTTCTATTTGGCGATAGATCGGATCTTTGGTGCAATTTTTGCGCCCACCTTGCTGCCAGCACTGGCGCTGGTGGCCAAATTGCCAAGCCGGGACGACATGTTCCCATTCAATCCGTGCTGCACGTTGGGCATTCTTCCGCGGTTGATAACCACAACTCTTCAGATTCGGAACCCCTTTTTTACCTTGCCAATCAATTTTGCAACCACAATAAAAGGTGCCGGGTGCATCCTGATTAATTTTCGCAGCAACAGCTTTGGCCTGAGAAAAGTTATTAATGCTTTGACTGTAACCGGAGAGTGGAAGTAGTGGCGAGGACAAAACCAGCAGGAATAGAAGTTTGCGTAACATATCTCAAAACAGCCTGATAATGAAAAACAGGCAGGTTATAGATAATAGTCATGAATGGCAAATTAACCTGCTGTTTTATAACAATTAACGTTAATTTTTAACAGCTTTTTGTCGCGATAAATTGCAGTTTTTCACCACATTGGCGGCAGCGGTATTCGCTCTCACCGCGCTGAACTTTATTGTGGCGGCGAATAGTTAAGGTGTGTTGCTGGCATTTGCACTGATAATTAAAAGTCTTACTGCGCACCGAGGTGACTTCAAACTGATGCGTACGGCTGGCCGGGACTTGCAGCACATGCTCCATCATCCAACGCCATTCTTTACCGTGGGGAGGAACCCGACCAAATTGGCGATAAACCAGCAAATGGGCCAATTCATGAGGTACAACTTCATCAATAAAAGGCTGTTGATTTTCCAGTAATAATACTGGATTGAGACGAATTTCGAAGGATTGTAGATAAGCGCTGCCCGCGCTGGTACCACGTTGATGATAGTTGATTTTTGGCTCCGGATAATCGGTACCAAGATGCTGATTTGCCAGCTGCAATTTATGGCGCAAACAGCGCATAACTGCTTGCTGTAGCGCGATGGGGATTCTTAATGAACTCATATCGCGGAAGAATAAAACGGCAGATAGCCAGATGCAAGCCAGTAGGTCGGACAATTTTCAATTGATCATTATGCAAATATATATAATATAAAAATATATAATGAAACTGAAGCATTAGAGATGCATATGAATAACGATAAAACCATCAGTATGGATCTGATGAGATATGCGGCAGGGCAGGCTTGTGATGTGCTGAAAATATTAGCAAATGAAGATCGGTTGTTGTTGCTGTGCCAACTGAGTCAGGGAGAAAAGGCGGTCGGCGAACTGGAAGAGGCTCTGGGTATTCACCAACCGACACTCTCGCAACAACTTGCTGTACTGCGTAGTGATGGGCTGGTGAACACCCGCAGAGAGGGGAAACGCATATTTTATTCGATCGCTGATAGTAAAGTATTGGCACTGCTTGAGGTGCTGTATCAGCTTTATTGCCCACAAGAGAAGGAGGGCGTATGACTATCGATTGGGCTAATTTCACTCCCTTCAGTGCACTGGCTGGTGGCGCGCTATTGGGCATTGCCGTGACAATTTTATGGCTTTGCAATGGCCGTATTGCCGGTATTAGCGGCATTTTAGGCGGATTATTGCCACCCAAAATGGGGGACACTTCCTGGCGCGTTGCTTTCCTCTTAGGCCTGATTATGACCCCTGCCATTTATTCACTTTTTACGGCTCTGCCGGTGATTCAGATTGATGCAGGTTTGCCGGTTCTGATCGTGGCCGGATTATTGGTGGGGATTGGAACTCGCTACGGTGCCGGTTGCACCAGCGGACATGGTGTCTGTGGCTTAGCGCGTTTCTCACCACGTTCATTGCTGGCGACACTAAGCTTTATGCTTACCGGTTTTGCAACCGTGTGGCTTGTTCGCCATCTATTCGCTTAGACGTAGGAAGGGAATATGAATTTACTTTTCTCATTACTTGCCGGGCTGGTTTTTGGTCTGGGGCTGATAATCGCAGGTATGGCGAATCCAGCGAAGGTGCTTGGTTTTCTGGATATTGGTGGCTTGTGGGACCCATCGCTGGCGCTGGTGATGGCCGCCGCAGTGGTGGTCGCGACTCTTGGTTTTGGTTGGGCTAAAAAGCGCAAAACCAGTTTGCTTGGATATCCTCTTCAATTACCAACATCCACCCGTATTGATCGCCGCTTAATCGGTGGCAGTATGTTATTTGGTATTGGCTGGGGGCTGGCGGGGATATGCCCAGGGCCGGCGTTGGTGCTACTGGGCGCTGGGATGTACAAAGGCATTATCTTTACCGCCGCGATGGTGGCAGGAATGGCAATATTCAGCGTGATTGAGCGTTATCGGCAGTCATAAACATCAAGCATAAAAAAACCCCGGCTGGCGGGGTTTTTGCAATTTGAACTGACCGGATGAAACTTATTTCAGGCCGGCAGCATCACGCAACAAGGCGGCTTTGTCGGTTTTTTCCCAAGGGAATTCTTCACGACCAAAGTGACCATAAGCGGCTGTTTTGCGATAGATTGGGTGCAACAGGTCCAGCATCTGAATCAGGCCATAAGGGCGCAGTTCGAAGAACTCACGCACCAGAGCGACCAATTTATCTTCCGCGATCTTACCGGTGCCGAAGGTTTCCACCATGATGGAAGTCGGCTCTGCAACACCAATGGCGTAAGAAACCTGAATTTCGCAACGATCAGCCAGACCAGCCGCGACGATATTTTTTGCCACATAGCGAGCAGCATAGGCAGCAGAACGGTCCACTTTGGATGGATCTTTACCAGAGAATGCGCCACCACCATGACGTGCCATGCCGCCGTAGGTATCAACGATAATTTTACGGCCAGTCAGACCACAGTCGCCCATTGGGCCACCGATAACAAAACGGCCGGTTGGGTTAATATGATATTTGGTCTCTTTGGTGAGCCACTCGGCTGGCAGAACCGGCTTGATGATTTCTTCCATCACCGCTTCTTGTAAATCGGTCAGGCTAATATCATCTGAATGCTGAGTTGACAGAACTACCGCATCAATACCGACAATTTTGCCGTCATCATATTGGAAGGTAATCTGGCTTTTTGCATCTGGGCGTAGCCATGGCAAAGTGCCATTTTTACGTACAGCAGCCTGACGCTCGACCAAACGGTGAGCATAAGTAATTGGCGCGGGCATCAAAACGCTGGTTTCGTTGGTGGCGTAACCGAACATCAAACCTTGGTCACCTGCGCCTTGCTCCAGTGGATCGGCACGGTCAACACCTTGGTTGATATCAGGAGACTGCTTACCAATAGCGCTCAAAACGGCACAAGAGTTAGCATCAAAACCCATCTCAGAATTAACATAGCCGATTTCGCGCACAGTACGACGGGTGATCTCTTCGATATCTACCCACGCGTTAGTGGTGACTTCACCGCCAACTAATACCATACCCGTTTTGACATAGGTCTCGCAGGCAACACGTGCTTTTGGATCTTGTTCAAGAATTGCGTCAAGCACGGCATCGGAAATTTGATCGGCAACTTTGTCAGGGTGTCCTTCGGAAACCGATTCCGACGTAAATAGGTGTTTAGCCATTATTTTCTTTACCTTGAATACAAGTGAAATGTCACTGCATAGCATTGAAGTCAAGCAACCAAAGCCGTGGTTTGCATGGGCTTTTTGTTACATTGCGCTTTACAACGCCCCTTTAGGCAAAGCCTTTAGCAGTCTATCCCTTTAGAAGTCCGTCATAATGATGATAACGACACAGACATTCTAGCAATTAAAATGGATGGATGTATTAACATCTGGACGTCTATTTTAGGTCAGCTTTTGCTATTAATGCCAGCCCTTTTTGCATCAAGATATTTCTTGCTTTGGTTGTCAGTTGATTTATTTACTGCTTGATACACTTGCAGGCCATTTTCATTTTGCATTTTGCTCGCGTTATAGGTATAAACTGCGCGCGCAGCTTATTTGATACGCAATGATGAAGATGGCAGAAGATGACATTAGCTCATTGTGAGGTTTTTAGTGATGGCACTCAATCTTATGAGCGCATTGTTACGATGAGCACTAAAATGGCAGCGTCATCATATTGTTACCTATGTCTATTATATTAAGTCTTGCCCGTTCATCATGAGCGGCATGCGTGGAGGTGGTTGGATTAATGATCCGTTGTCTACTGGTTGCTGCACATCAACAGCTGCGTCGTTCTGACGTTCAATCCCCCCTTGCAACCTTCCTTTCTTGTACACCATCAAGGCGATGTTACACCCATATGGGTGCGACGCAGGATTCGCGGGCCGGTTAATTACCGCCTACAGCACTGAGTCTGGCTAGCTTGAGGACTTTGCGGCTAATCCGATTCACAAAATCTTAATACGTATTTACAGTCAAACGTATTTTACATTTAAACGTGTTTTACCCTGTTTTGGGTAATGAATAGCTGAGATAAACCGTTCGTGGATCGCGCTTTCCAGCGTAATATTCTGCCAATTTGGCATTCACGCGGGTTGTCCTTGTTGGTTGTAGCTGCGATAGTGGCTGACTTTATCGTCAGTATCGCAATAGAGGCGAATTATGTCTGATGATAACTTGATTGGCCGTCCGTCAGCTGCGGGCGCACATGTTTCTTTACGCTCCATGCAGGAGGTTGCCATGAATGATTGTAATGCCAGTAAGATGCTGAGCACGTATAACGTCGCCTACTGGGGTGGCAACTATTATGACGTCAATGAACTCGGTCATATCAGTGTTTGCCCTGATCCCGATAATCGCGAGGCACGTGTCGATCTGGCTGTATTGGTCAAAGAAATGCAGCGTGAAAAGGGACAACGCCTGCCTGCGTTATTCTGTTTTCCACAAATTTTACAGCATCGCCTGCGCTCAATTAATGGTGCATTTAAACGTGCGCGCGAGTCGTTTGGCTATGAAGGTGATTACTTCCTGGTTTATCCGATTAAGGTTAATCAGCATCGCCGGGTTATTGAGTCACTGGTTAATTCCGGTGAACCGTTAGGGCTGGAAGCCGGTTCTAAAGCCGAAATGATGGCGGTTCTGGCACATGCTGGTATGACGCGCTCAGTCATCGTTTGTAATGGCTATAAAGACCGTGAATATATCCGCTTGGCATTAATCGGCGAAAAACTGGGCCATAAGGTTTATCTGGTTATCGAAAAGATGTCAGAAATCAAAATGGTACTGGAAGAAGCCGAACGTCTGAATGTCGTTCCACGCTTGGGTGTCCGTGCGCGTTTGGCATCACAAGGCTCCGGTAAATGGCAGGCGAGCGGTGGTGAAAAATCCAAATTCGGTTTGTCTGCGACTCAGGTGTTGCAGTTGGTTGATATGTTACGTGAAGCCGGTCGTCTGGACAGCCTGCAATTGCTGCATTTCCATTTAGGCTCTCAGCTGTCCAACATCCGTGATATCTCCACAGGTGTGCGTGAATCTGCCCGTTTCTATGTGGAATTACACAAACTGGGTGTCAATATCCAGTGTTTCGATGTCGGTGGTGGTTTAGGTGTGGATTACGAAGGGACGCGCTCCCAATCTGATTGTTCAGTTAACTATGGCTTGAATGAATATGCCAATAACGTTATCTGGGGGATTGGTGATGCTTGTAATGAACATGGTTTGCCACATCCTACCGTGATTACCGAGTCGGGGCGCGCAGTTACCGCGCATCATACCGTGCTGGTTTCCAATGTTATCGGCGTGGAACGTAATGAGTTCAATGAGTCACAGCCACAACCACCAGCGGATGATGCGCCACGCGCGCTGGAAAGTTTGTGGGAAACCTGGCAAGAAATGCAAGAGCCGGAAAATCGCCGTTCTCTGCGCGAATGGCTGCACGACAGCCAGATGGATTTGCATGATGTGCATACTCAATACGCTCACGGTATGTTGGAATTGACACAGCGCGCATGGGCTGAAGAGCTGTATCTAAGCATTTGTAATGAGATCCAAAAGCAGTTGGATCCGAGCAACCGTGCACACCGACCAATCATCGATGAGCTGCAAGAACGTATGGCTGACAAGCTATATGTGAATTTCTCGCTGTTCCAGTCAATGCCGGATGCATGGGGTATTGATCAGCTTTTCCCCGTCTTACCATTGGAAGGGCTAGATAAGCCACCAGAGCGCCGTGCGGTGTTGTTGGATATCACCTGTGATTCCGACGGGACTATCGATCATTATATCGACGGCGACGGGGTGGCTACCACCATGCCGATGCCGCCATATGATGCCGAAAACCCACCGCTGCTGGGCTTCTTTATGGTCGGTGCCTATCAGGAAATTCTGGGCAATATGCACAATTTGTTCGGCGACACCTCGGCAGTCGATGTATTTGTCTTCCCTGACGGTGCGGTAGAGGTCGAGCAGACAGATGAAGGCGATACGGTGGCAGATATGCTGGAATATGTGCAGTTGAATCCAAAGAAATTGCTGCAACAGTTCTCCAAACAAGTGAAAGAAACCGATCTGGATGCCGAGTTACAAGCTCAATTTATGGAAGAGTTTGAAACCGGTCTGTACGGTTACACTTATCTCGAAGATGAATAAGTATTAGTGACTGATTAACAGCACCTTAAGGGCAAACTCAGGTTTGCCCTTTTTGTTTCTACCCCTACTGGTGATTGGCCCAATCTCAACCACACTGATATAAGTGATTTTATCTGTGCTGCATTGGTATGTGGAGGCGTTTAAATGGGGTGGTTAACTGTTTGTAAGGTCAATTACGTCAAGCCGGACTTTCCTTTCTCCGCTCAGGCTGAGGGTAAAAGGATAGGTATCTATCTGGTGGCGGGGGAATACTTTGCCATGGAAGACATTTGCCCGCACGCTTATGCTTTGTTAAGTCAGGGTATTGTTGACGATTCAACCATCGAGTGTCCTTTGCATGGCGCACAGTTTGATATTCGAACCGGGCAATGCTTACGCGAGCCGGGGGATCGTGATCTGAACACCTATCCCGTGCGAGTTAATGGCGATCAGATTGAAGTTAATCTGGCTGGGGATAACGAGTAGCTGCTTTCATATATGAGTTATAGAACTCACGCCCCTGCTGTGGGGCGTTTGTATTTATTGGGCGTAACTGCTTATTTCTCGGCGGCAATGCGCTGGCGGATATGGTCGGCGCGGGCCTGTGAGGAGGGGTGATCATCAAACATACTGCTGGAACGACCGGCTTCCATGGTCGCCAGTTTTTCGAAGCTGGTGACTAAACCGTTTGGATCGATACCGCGCTTTTTCAGCAAATCAAATGAGTAATCATCCGCTTCGCTTTCTTGTTTTTGTGAGAATTGGGCATTCACCAGTTTCTCGCCAATGTCGGCCAACTGAGATTGAGACAGCTGCCCGGCAATACCACCAGCGGAGGCAGCCGCAGTGCGTAGAGCGGTGGTGCCATAGGCCACTTGCATGGCTTTGCGGGTATGGCCTAATGCCACATGACCCATTTCATGGCCGAGTACGCCCTCCACTTCATTATCGGTCATCATGTCCATCAGGCCGCTGTAAACACGGATACAACCATTGGCCATCGCCCAGGCATTCACATCTTTAGTGACGTAAACCTTATAGTTAGCTGGCGTACCATTGATATTATCACCTAATGCGGCCGAGATTTTAGCCAGACGTTTGCCATAATCGCTATCAGCGGAGGCTATTTGGGCCTTTTGATCCATTTCCGCACATGATTTCTCACTGAGATTTTTGACATCAGCATCACTCAGAGTTGCCGCCTGAAAGGCCTGAGCACCGGACTGCATCAAGCCATCGGTATTCATATTTTGGCAGCCGCTAAGTAATGCTGTCAGACTCAGTGCAATCATTGAGGTACGAATTTTCATAACACTTTCTTCCTGTGGTTATGTGGTATTTATTGCTACATTACAGCAATTGCATTAATAGCTATTGCGCCAGCGCGACTTCCACTACTCTTGCGCACTATGACTGACAATGGGTAGTGAAGATTAATGCTCTGTCAGCGTGAGCACTATAGCTTTATTCTGAAAATCAGCAGATTCCATTGGTTATAAATATGGAAGTTATAGCTCATTTGGTTTTAGTGATTGCCGTTTCAATGCTGAGTCTGAGAAAATGGTAACCTTGAACGCTTTTTTAATCCGACCTGGAGTAAAACATGTCCTCTCGTAAAGAGCTTGCCAACGCGATCCGCGCACTCAGCATGGACGCAGTGCAAAAAGCGAATTCCGGCCACCCCGGCGCCCCTATGGGCATGGCAGATATTGCCGAAGTTCTGTGGCGTGATTACCTGAACCATAATCCAACCAATCCACACTGGGCTGACCGCGACCGTTTCGTCTTGTCGAATGGTCACGGCTCCATGTTGATCTATAGCCTGCTGCATCTCACTGGTTATGATCTGCCAATGGAAGAACTGAAAAACTTCCGTCAGTTACACTCTAAAACGCCAGGTCACCCTGAATATGGTTATACTGCTGGCGTAGAAACCACCACTGGCCCATTGGGTCAGGGCATTGCCAACGCCGTGGGTTTTGCCATTGCAGAACGCACACTGGGCGCACAGTTTAACCGCCCAGGCCACGACATCGTTAATCACCACACTTATGCCTTTATGGGTGATGGTTGCATGATGGAAGGCATCTCTCATGAAGTTTGCTCACTGGCTGGTACCATGAAGCTGGGTAAACTGACGGCATTCTATGATGACAACGGTATCTCTATCGACGGTCATGTTGAAGGCTGGTTCACCGATGACACCGCTGCTCGTTTCGAAGCTTACGGTTGGCATGTGGTTCGTGGTGTTGATGGTCATAACGCTGATTCCATCAAAGCGGCCATCGAAGAAGCCCACAAAGTTACCGACAAACCATCATTGCTGATGTGCAAAACCATTATCGGTTTTGGTTCGCCGAAGAAAGCTGGCACCCATGATTCACATGGGGCACCGTTAGGTGCTGATGAAGTTGCTGCGACCCGTGAAGCATTGGGTTGGAAATACCCAGCATTCGAAATTCCACAGGATATCTATGCCGCGTGGGATGCTAAAGAAGCTGGTAAGGCCAAAGAAGCTGCCTGGAATGAGAAGTTCACCGCTTACGCTAAAGCGTATCCGGAACTGGCTGCTGAATTCAAACGCCGCGTTAGCGGTGAGCTGCCAGCTAACTGGGCGACTGAATCCAAGAAATTCATCGAAGAGTTACAAGCTAATCCTGCCAAAATTGCCAGCCGTAAAGCATCACAAAATGCGCTGGAAGCTTTCGGTAAAGTGTTGCCTGAATTCCTCGGTGGCTCCGCCGACCTGGCACCAAGCAACCTGACTATCTGGTCTGGCTCTAAATCTCTGAGTGATGACCTGGCGGGTAACTACATCCACTACGGTGTGCGTGAATTTGGTATGTCCGCCATCATGAATGGTATTGCTCTGCACGGTGGTTTTATCCCTTACGGCGCAACCTTCCTGATGTTTGTGGAATATGCCCGTAATGCAGTGCGTATGGCCGCGCTGATGAAAATCCGTAGCATCTTTGTTTACACCCACGACTCTATCGGTCTGGGCGAAGATGGCCCAACCCATCAGCCAGTTGAGCAGATGGCAAGCTTGCGTGTGACACCAAATATGAGCACCTGGCGCCCATGTGACCAGGTTGAGTCTGCGGTAGCGTGGCAATATGCGTTGGAACGTAAAGACGGCCCAAGCGCGCTTATCTTCTCTCGTCAGAACCTGGCACAACAGCCACGTACTGCTGAGCAGTTAGCCAATATCTCTAAAGGCGCATATGTGCTGAAAGATTGTGCCGGTCAACCTGAACTGATCTTTATTGCCACTGGTTCTGAAGTTGAATTGGCGGTTGCTGCTGCTGACCAACTGACTGCTGCTGGCCGTAAAGTGCGCGTGGTGTCTATGCCATCAACAGATGCATTCGACAAACAAGATGCGGCTTACCGTGAATCTGTATTGCCATCTGCGGTTAGCGCGCGCGTTGCCGTTGAAGCCGGTATTGCTGATTACTGGTACAAATACGTCGGTCTGAATGGCGCAGTGGTGGGGATGCACAGCTTTGGTGAATCTGCTCCAGCTGAGTTGCTGTTCAAAGAGTTTGGTTTCACCGTAGAAAACGTGGTGGCCAAAGCTCAGGCGTTGTTGAAATAGTTTTTGTTCAAACAGCATGACGTTACCAATGCGATGAATCACTGTAAATGGTGATGAGAATCTCGGTAATGCACCTGTTAAAAGACCGCTCCGGCGGTCTTTTTTTTCGCCAATTGATGGATGAATTGTGCCCTTTATCAGGCAGATATTCCTTTTATGATTAGTTTGGTTTATTCTGGCTGAAGCGTTTCAGTCATGATTCATTTCCCATTTCAGCCGATTTCGCTGAGGAAAAAGCCGGGAGTATTCTGGCTGAATTGTGATAAGACGATTAACATCTTAGGGTGCGCTGAAGTACGCTATGGGGTTGCATGATAATAACCAGAAACAGGGAGTAACATGACAATCCGCATAGCAATAAATGGCTTTGGCCGTATTGGTCGTAGCGTTTTACGCGCATTGTATGAATCAGGTCGTCGGGCCGAGATTTCAGTCGTTGCAATTAATGAGTTGGCTAATGCGGAAGGGATGGCCCATCTGTTGAAGTATGACTCCAGCCATGGCCGGTTTGCCTGGGATGTTCGTCAGGAATGTGACAAATTATACGTCGGGGACGATGTTATCCGGCTGATACATCAGCCAGAAATAGGGCAGTTACCCTGGGGTGAGTTAGGAATTGATGTTGTTCTGGATTGTAGCGGTGTTTATGGTAGCCGTGCCGATGGCGAGGCGCATTTAACCTCCGGTGCCAAAAAGGTGCTGTTTGCCCATCCCGGTGGACATGATTTGGACGCTACAGTGGTTTATGGGGTTAACCATCAGGATTTACAGGCGGATCACCGAATTGTTTCCAACGCCTCCTGTACTACGAACTGTATTATTCCTATTATTCAGTTGTTGGATGTGGCCTTTGGCATCGAGTCCGGCACTGTCACCACCATTCATTCATCAATGAATGACCAGCCTGTTATTGATGCTTATCATCAGGATTTACGCCGTACCCGAGCAGCAAGCCAGTCCATTATCCCGGTTGATACCAAACTGGCAGCAGGGATTACCCGTATTTTTCCGAAGTTTTGTGACAGGTTTGAAGCTATCTCGGTACGGGTGCCAACGATCAATGTAACGGCGATCGATTTAAGCGTCAGCGTTACAAGCCCGGTTGGTGTAGCCGAGGTTAACCAGCTTTTGCAAAAGGCAGCAAGAGGTTCATTTCGTGGTATAGTTGACTATACGGAATTACCATTGGTGTCGACCGATTTTAACCATGATCCGCACAGTGCGATTGTTGATTGCACCCAGACGCGGGTCAGCGGGCAGCACCTGATTAAGACGTTGGTATGGTGCGATAACGAATGGGGTTTCGCCAATAGAATGTTGGATACGACATTGGCGATGGCCAGAAGTGGTTTCTAGTATTGCATGCTAACGTATTGTTTTTCCGTGTTTTATTGCGGTTTTATCAACGTTGATGTGCAGCTTATGCAACTTTAAAGAGAATCAACAAGAGGATTCACCATGTCTGTAATTAAGATGACCGATCTGGATCTGGCTGGCAAACGCGTGCTGATCCGTGCGGACCTCAATGTTCCGGTAAAAGATGGCAAAGTGACTTCTGATGCGCGTATCCGTGCATCTCTGCCGACCATTGAAACGGCATTGAAGCAAGGCGCTAAAGTAATGGTTACCTCTCACCTGGGTCGTCCGACCGAAGGCGAGTACAATGAAGAGTTCTCCTTGCTGCCAGTCGTTAACTACCTGAAAGACAAATTGTCTGCTCCGGTACGTTTGGCGAAAGATTATCTGGACGGCGTTGAAATTGCAGCTGGCGAGTTGGTTGTTCTGGAAAACGTTCGCTTTAACAAAGGCGAAAAGAAAGACGACGAAACTCTGGCCAAAAAATATGCCGCACTGTGTGATGTCTATGTGATGGATGCTTTTGGTACTGCTCACCGCGCACAGGCTTCTACTCACGGCGTGGGTAAATTTGCCCCTATCGCGTGTGCTGGCCCGCTGTTGTCAGCAGAACTGGAAGCTTTGGGCAAAGCACTGGGTAACCCAGCGCGTCCAATGGTTGCCATCGTAGGCGGTTCTAAAGTTTCAACCAAACTGACTGTATTGGGTGCGCTGTCTAAAATTGCAGACCAACTGATTGTTGGTGGCGGTATCGCCAATACCTTCGTTGCCGCTCAAGGCAATAACGTCGGTAAATCTCTGTATGAAGCAGACCTGATTCCAGAAGCGAAACGTCTGCTGGAAACTTGTGATATCCCAGTACCTACCGATGTGCGTGTTGCGACCGAGTTCTCTGAAACTGCAACTGCAACGCTGAAACCAGCTAACCAAATCAAAGATGACGAACAAATTCTGGACTTGGGCGACGAATCTGCGGAGCGTCTGGCTGAGATCCTGAAAAACGCCAAAACCATTCTGTGGAATGGTCCGGTTGGTGTGTTCGAGTTCCCTAACTTCCGTAAAGGGACCGAAATCGTGGCTCGCGCCATCGCAGAGAGTGAAGCATTCTCAATTGCGGGCGGTGGTGACACTCTGGCAGCAATCGATCTGTTCGGTATTGCTGACCAAATCTCCTACATCTCCACTGGCGGCGGCGCTTTCCTTGAGTTCGTAGAAGGGAAAAAACTGCCAGCAGTTGTGATGCTGGAAGAGCGCGCTAAGCAGTAATTTAGATAACGGGGGGCGAGAGCCGCCCGTTTCGCTTTTAGCCAATGTTTCGCTTTTTAGCTAATGAAGCTGTGAGCTTTAGGCTGGCGAAAACCGATTTACATTTAGGGCCTATCCTCTCGGATAGCTGCTATCTTCAGTCGACGAAACAGGACAACGTACATGTCTAAAATTTTTGATTTCGTAAAACCAGGTGTCATCACAGGTGATGACGTGCAGAAAGTGTTCGCAGTAGCAAAAGAAAACAACTTTGCTCTGCCAGCGGTTAACTGTGTCGGCACCGACTCTATCAACGCAGTGCTGGAAACAGCAGCCAAAGTGCGTGCGCCAGTTATCGTTCAGTTCTCTAACGGTGGTGCAGCATTTATCGCAGGTAAAGGCGTGAAGACTGACGTGCCACAAGGCGCTGCAATCTTGGGTGCTATCTCTGGTGCGCACCATGTGCATCAGATGGCTGAACACTATGGTGTTCCAGTTATTCTGCATACCGACCATTGCGCCAAGAAATTGCTGCCATGGTTAGACGGCTTGTTGGATGCGGGCGAAAAACACTTCGCTGCAACCGGCAAACCACTGTTCTCTTCTCACATGATCGACCTGTCTGAAGAGTCCCTGGAAGAAAATATCGAAATTTGCAGCAAGTACCTGACTCGTATGTCAAAACTGGGTATGACGCTGGAAATCGAACTGGGTTGCACCGGTGGTGAAGAAGATGGCGTGGACAACAGCCACATGGACGCATCTTCTCTGTACACTCAGCCACAAGATGTTGATTATGCGTACGAAAAACTGAACGCAATCAGCCCACGTTTCACTATCGCGGCTTCTTTCGGTAACGTGCACGGTGTTTACAAACCAGGTAACGTGAAACTGACCCCAACTATTCTGCGTGATTCTCAGGATTATGTTTCTAAGAAACACAATCTGCCGCACAACAGCCTGAACTTCGTGTTCCACGGCGGTTCAGGTTCTACTGCTGCTGAAATTAAAGAAGCAGTAAGCTACGGCGTAGTGAAAATGAATATCGATACCGATACCCAGTGGGCAACATGGGAAGGTATTCTGAATTACTACAAAAAGAACGAAGGCTATCTGCAAGGCCAACTGGGTAACCCAGAAGGTGCTGATAAGCCGAACAAGAAATACTACGATCCACGCGTATGGCTGCGTGCCGCTCAGACTTCAATGATTACCCGTCTGGAACTGGCATTCAAAGAACTGAACGCTGTCGACGTATTGTAATTCAGTCTTATTTTGACTGATTGAAAAGGCCCTGCGGGGCCTTTTTTCGTTTATAGCGCTGACGGTATGGATGTAACGGTGAACTGATAGTGGGCTATCTATCCGTATCCGTTCACCGGCTATCAAAATTGGCAACACGGCCTATTGTTGGTTACCCTAAACAGGCATGGCTGTCATAGTGGTTAGCAATGGCGGTAATTTTTGCGTAATCTCCCCAGCGGGGACTTTTTTGTAGGGTGGTTTAAATGGAAGAATTAAACGTAGTTGATGGAATCAATGAAGCGAGTACCTGGTTGGTGAATAATCAGGAGTTACTGATTCAATATGCGGTCAATCTGATCGCAGCCTTATTGATTCTGATTGTGGGTTCGATCATTGCCAAAGTGGTATCACGCACGCTCGGCCGAGTGATGAAATTGCGCGGAATTGATATCACTGTTGCGGATTTTTTGGCGGCAATGGTGCGTTACAGTATTCTGGCTTTCACTATTGTGGCGGTTCTGGGGCGTCTTGGGGTGCAAACCGCGTCAGTGATTGCTGTCATCGGTGCTGCCGGTTTAGCGGTTGGTTTGGCGCTGCAAGGCTCTCTGTCTAACTTTGCCGCAGGTGTGTTGCTGGTGGCCTTCCGTCCGTTTAAAGCGGGTGAGTACGTCGATCTGGGTGGCGTAGCCGGTACCGTGGTGCAGGTGCAGATTTTCTCAACCACGTTACGGACGGTTGACGACAAAATCATTGTTGTACCGAATGGTAAAATCATCGCCAACAATATAATCAATACTACCCGTGAACCCAACCGCCGTACTGATATGGTCATTGGCGTCGCCTATGATGCTGACATTGATGTGGTGAAGAAAGTGTTGGGTGACATCATTGCGGCTGATTCACGCATCCTACATGACCAAGGCGTTACGATACGTTTAAATGAGATGGCGGCCTCGTCATTAAACTTTACCGTGCGTGTCTGGACCACCAATGGCGATGCCATGGAAGTATATTGGGATCTGATGGAAAACTTCAAACGCGCATTGGATGCCCACAAAATCGGCATTCCATATCCACAGATGGATGTGCATTTGCATCAGGTTGATAAAGCAGAATCTGCTCCGACAGCATAAAATCGGATAAGTAATTCACATAATCAACACAGGCTATTTTGGGCCCGTTGAGGTTAATGACAAAGTACCCGTAACGGTGAAAACAGGCAAATCGTAAAGACGCCGTAAACCCTTCCCTGGGGGCTCGAGCCGCGCCATCCTTGGCGCGGACGCTTTACTCTTCTACCTGCCTTCACCTTGCAAGATCGAGTTATCGAGGTTTGTCAGCAGTCTGCGCGGGCTATTCTTGGCCTGTTTTTTCTTTCTTTTTCACGTATGCGTTTTAGTTTTCCTATTATTAGTTTTACTTATAGTAGATAAGAAATATCAATTTCCTCTGATGGTTTTATCCCCGTACTATGCTGCTAATTCCTCTCCAATTCTCTCAATCAGTTTTGAGTATTATTTAAAGGTAACAGTATGTTAGCCGTATTTTTGCAAGGTTTTGCCCTGAGTGCAGCTATGATCCTCCCCCTTGGGCCGCAAAATGCTTTTGTGATGAATCAGGGAATTAAGCGGCAACATCATTTGATGAGTGCATCATTGTGTGCCCTTAGTGACATCATCTTGATTTGCGCCGGTATTTTTGGCGGTAGCGCCTTACTGAACCGCTCTCCCTTGCTGCTGGCACTGGTCACCTGGGGCGGCGTAGCATTTTTGTTATGGTATGGCTGGGGGGCGCTGATGGCCGCATGGCGTGGCGATAGCTCATCTGCTGCGGTTGCCGCTGGTGCACAAGGGCGCTGGCGCATTATCGTGACATTATTGGCGGTGACCTGGCTTAACCCGCATGTTTATCTGGATACCTTTGTAGTGCTGGGGAGCTTGGGAGGCCAGTTATTACCTGATGTTCGGCCCTGGTTTGCTTTTGGTGCCGTGAGCGCCTCAGTTGCCTGGTTTTTTGCTCTGGCGTTGTTAGCGGCGTGGCTATCGCCGTGGCTTAATCGTCCTGCCTCACAGCGGGTCATCAATTTGCTGGTGGGAGGCGTGATGTGGTTTATCGCTTTTCAGTTAGCACGACAGGGATTAAACCTATAAGTTTTTATCATTAATCCGAATCCCTAATTGAGTCAGATATGCTACGGTTGTCTTATACCCGTCATACTTCAAGCTGCAGGGGTGTTGGCTGTCTTCGCTCACCCGAATCATTGACTGGCGTCAACTCAAGGGGACTCGCTCAGTTGCCGCCTTCATGCAACTCGAATTATTTAGGGTATAGTTTTATTATGATTATCTTAGGAGGCTTCCGTGAAGTTGAAGACATTGGCTTTGGCCGCAATGATGGGATTAGGGACGTTACCTTTGGCGCTACAAGTTCAAGCCGCCGAAGTGCCAGAAGGGCCGCATGTTGTTACCTCCGGTACTGCCAGTGTTGATGCAACACCGGATATCGCTACTATTGCCATTGAAGTGAGTGTCTCTGCCAAAGATGCCGCAGATGCCAAAAAACAGGCAGATACCCGCGTCGCACAATATTTTGATTTCTTGCGTAAGAGTGGCATTGAGAAAAAAGATATCAATGCTGCCAATATACGCACCCAACCTGAATACGATTACCAAAAAACCGGTGAAGCTGTATTGAAAGGCTACCGCGCGGTACGTCAGGTTCAGGTGACACTGCGCCAACTGGATAAGTTGAATGAGTTGCTGGATGGCGCGCTAAAATCGGGTCTGAATGAGATTCGTGCAGTGGAGTTGGGTGTCGCCAATCCGGACACTTACCGTGAACAGGCACGTAAAAAAGCCATTGAAAATGCCATTAGTCAGGCAGGTGCATTGGCTGACGGATTTAAGGTGAAATTAGGGCAGGTATACAGCATCCGTTACCATGTTGCTAACTACCAGCCAATGCCGGTAGCGCGTATGTTCAAGAGTGCTGAGGCTGCACCAGCCACTGATGCCGCCCAAACTTACGAACAGCAGACTATTCATTTCGATGATCAGGTTGATGTGGTATTTGAATTGAAAACCAGTTCTAACACGCCAGCGCCTGCCGCCAAATAAGCTAGTCTTGCCGCAATACCTGACGCCCGTAAGATAACAGGGCGTCAGTCACCTTTCTCATCGTCCGGCTTTCTGGCGCGAATCGATGCCAGAACAGCATTCGCCGTTGCAATAATCCCGGCGTCAGATTAATCAACTCACCAGATGCCAACTCTTTTTCAATTTGCAGATGCGGGATCATACAGCAGGTAGTGCCTTGTCTTGCCAACTGCACAAACGCTTCTGACGAGTTAACGATATGGCAGGGCACGCTGCCCGGTGACAAATCGAAATTCTGCTGTAAAAACGCCTGATGCATATCATCCAAATGGTCAAAGGCCACCGCAGGTGCTTTCAGCAATGCCGAGCGGGTCACGCCATTGGGGAAATAACGTTCTGCAAAGGGTTTCGAGGCAACAAACAGGTAATCCAGTGCGCCGAGCTGATCAACCAGGCAGCTTGGTAGCGGTTGCGGCTGGATACTGACTGCACCCACTACTTCGCCACGACGTAACCGTTCTTGAGTTCGGGTTTCATCTTCGACTTGTAAATTCAGCCGGATAGGGGAGTCTGCCAACACCGGTTTTAATGCCGGCAGGAGCCAGGTTGCCAGGCTGTCGGCGTTGACCGCCAATGACAGCAGCAGCGGTGTATCACCGCCGTTATCATTGCCGAGCCACTCTTCTTCCAGCAATTCGACCTGATGCAGCAAGGCGAGCAGCTTCTGCCCTTGTTCAGTCGGACGGGGGGGCACAGTGCGCACCAACAGTGGTTGACCGAACAGATTCTCCAACTGCTTAATGCGTTGAGATACCGCCGATTGGGTGATGCAAAGTTTTTGTGCAGCGCGTTCAAAACCGCGTTCACGGATCACCGCGTCCAGCGCTTGTAGCGTACGGTAGTCTGGGCGTTTCATCGGAGTCATCTCTCCAAATATTAAATTAATACCGCACTATGCCACATTTTGGTCATTTATCTATGTTGGAATGCCGAGTGGCTCGCCACAAATAAACCGGCATAACTGTGATCCAGCTAAAATTAACCATCACTTGAGTTGGCTTTATTGCGATGTTTTATCATTTATATGCTCTATAATGACGTCAGGTTTTCTTTCACATCAAGGCGTGAACTTACCATGACTCAGGATGAACTTAAAAAAGCAGTGGGCTGGGCAGCATTAGAATATGTTAAACCCGGTACTATCGTTGGGGTCGGCACCGGCTCTACTGCGGCGCATTTTATTGATGCTCTCGCTTCCATCAAAGGCCAGATCGAAGGAGCAGTTTCCAGCTCTGATGCTTCAACCGCTAAACTGAAAGGTTATGGCATTCAGGTATTTGATTGCAACGAAGTCGACGAGCTGGATATCTATGTCGATGGTGCTGATGAAATTAACAGCCAAATGCAGATGATCAAAGGTGGCGGTGCAGCTCTGACCCGCGAGAAAATCATTGCAGCCATTGCTCGTAAATTTATCTGTATTGCCGATGCTTCCAAGCAGGTTGATGTGCTGGGTAAATTCCCGTTGCCGGTCGAAGTTATCCCGATGGCCCGTTCTTATGTGGCGCGCGAGCTGGTGAAATTAGGCGGGTTACCTGAATACCGCCAGAATGTTTTGACCGATAACGGCAATGTTATTTTAGATGTCCATAATTTGACTATTTTGGATGCCATCGCACTGGAAAATAAAATTAATAATATTGCCGGTGTTGTCACTGTGGGCTTATTTGCCAACCGAGGCGCAGATGTAGCGCTGATTGGCACTGCCGATGGTGTTAAAACAGTAGAACTTAAGTGATCGGCTAATGTGTATTCAGGATGAGGTCTGGTCACTTCATCCTGATAATTTTTGCCTTTAAATATCTTTTCTTAAAATGGTTAAATTTGGTGATATATATCACATTTACTCATTTCATTTTATTAACCTGCCATTAACTCTCTCTCCGCTAGTTTTTTATTCCATAAATTAACATTTGCACTGTTTGTTATGCTGACAGTCAGGCAATCGTTTGTATTGCTGCATGCGAAATATTTGTTATGTTGACTGGGTGCTGACCGGATTCATTCGATATCGGCAGCCACATCTGAAGTCTGAAAATAGGGTCGGGGACATGGCAAAAGTATCACTGGAGAAAGACAGAATTAAGTTTCTGTTAGTGGAAGGGGTGCACCAGAGCACGGTTGATAATCTGCGTGCAGCCGGTTATAGCAATATTGAATATCATAAAGGTGCCTTAGACACCGAATCACTGAAAGAATCTATTCGTGATGCTCACTTCATCGGGATCCGATCGCGCACGCATCTGTCCGAAGAAGTCTTTGCTGCCGCAGAAAAATTGGTTGCAGTAGGTTGTTTCTGTATCGGTACCAATCAGGTTGATTTAAAAGCGGCGACTAAACGTGGTGTGCCGGTATTCAATGCACCTTTCTCCAATACCCGTTCGGTAGCCGAAATGGTACTGGGCGAGTTACTGCTGATGTTCCGCGGGATTCCATCCGCCAATGCCAAAGCGCACCGTGGCGAGTGGAACAAATTGGCAGTCGGTTCCTATGAAGCCCGTGGTAAAAAACTGGGCATTATCGGCTATGGTCATATCGGGACTCAGCTAGGGATTCTGGCTGAAAGTGTCGGCATGAAAGTGTTCTTCTACGATATTGAAAATAAACTGTCGCTGGGGAATGCACAGCAGGTACGTCATCTGTCTGACTTGCTGAATATGAGTGATGTGATTAGCCTGCATGTGCCAGAGAATCACTCCACCAAGAATATGATCGGCCCTGAGCAGTTGGCTCTGATGAAACCGGGCGCGATGTTGATAAATGCTTCACGCGGAACGGTGGTTGATATCCCGGCACTGTGTGATGCGCTGGCGAGCAATCATCTGGCGGGTGCGGCAATAGACGTTTTCCCTGAAGAGCCAGCAACCAATAAAGACCCGTTCAATTCACCATTGTGCGAGTTTGATAATGTGTTATTGACTCCGCATATTGGTGGTTCAACTCAGGAAGCGCAGGAAAATATCGGTGATGAAGTGGCCGGTAAATTGGCGAAATATTCCGACAACGGATCAACGCTGTCTGCGGTTAACTTCCCGGAAGTTTCTCTGCCAGCTCACGGTGATAACACTCGCCGCTTGCTGCATATCCATGAGAACCGCCCAGGCATCCTGACCAGCATCAACAAAATCTTTGCTGAGCAGGACGTCAACATTGCCGCGCAGTATTTGCAAACCAGTGCTGATATCGGTTATGTCGTTATTGATGTCGAAACTGATGATGCGGAAAATGCAGAAAAAGCCTTGCAGGCAATGAAAGCGATTCCGGGGACTATCCGCGCGCGTTTGCTCTATTGATAGATGTTGTACTGATATAACTAAGCACCCGTTATGTATAAAATATCGGGTGTTTTTTTATATCGTCGCGCAGCACATCTCACCACCGCCACACTTTTGTTGGTGTCACAATCTCTGGCAACGGCACATCCCAATGTTCACTCGGTAAGTGCTCTACCTGCTGGCAATCATGAGCCAGACCAATAGGATAGGGGCCACCTTGCTGCCAGTTTTGCAGCGTACGATCATAGAATCCTCCCCCCATACCTAAGCGCTGCCCATCTTGATCAAACGCGACCAGCGGCGTTATCACGACATCCAGTCGATTTAATGGCAAGACATCGCGTACATCTAATTGAGGCTCCAGAATGTTCAGGCGATTACGAATGAGCTGGCTATCAGGACGATAGTGGAGAAACAACAAATGGCCGGGACAGAAAGGATGAAGTACCGGCAGATAAATCTGTTTTTTCTGCTGCCACAGTAATTCGATAACAGGAGCGGTATCTAACTCGCCATCGAAAGAGAGAAATAGTGCGATAGTATTGGCTTGCTGAATTTTGTCGTGGGAAGCGATTTGTCTGGCGGCGAGATTGGCGGATTGTTGTTGTTGCTCAGGAGTCAAAAGACGCCGACGCTCACGGATTTCACTGCGAATTTTTTGTCGCTCAAGAGCATGCTGCGGATTTAGAGGCATTTTATTAACTTAAAAAAGAAAACTGCCTGTATCAGAACGAACGTGGTAACCGTAAATACGTGTTACACGATAAGAAAGGGATCTCCGAGATGCCGCCGCAGGCTGTAACCCTTGAACCCATGGTTCAAGGTGAACGCAGCGTCGCAACCTTAAGGCTTCTCGGCGGACCGAGCATGCGCACCGGTTACGGAGGCACTACATTCTGTTGGTATTAAATATCGGCTCAGGGGACTGGCCCGCTGACGAACACCTCAGAGAAATTCTTTACTCACTGCTGAATCTATCATTCAACAGCGATTTATTCAAACTGTGCATCCTGACGTTCAGAGATGCGACCCTGCTCAAGCAATGCTTGTTCAATGGTCTGTTGTAACATCCGAATACGCTGTTCCATATTGGATGCATAGTCACGTGTTTTCAACCTTTCCTGAGCTAATTCGTGACATACGTTCAATGCCGCGATGAAAACCAACTGCTCAGTATTGGTGACTCTAGTGCGAACTTTCAGATCTTGCAACCGTTGGTTAAGATCTTCTGCGGCCATGTTCAACGCATCTTGTTGTTCTGGCGGACAATTAACTCTTAACGAGCGACCAAAAATTTGAATATCTACCGGTTGTGCAGACATGCCACCTTCCTGACTAATTTCGCGCCAGCCCTGAAAACCAGAGGCAAAATGCTCGTAGCTGCAAAGCGGGCGTCACTATATATATCTCGATACCAAGATTCAACCCCTTTACCCGTCATACTTCAAGCTGCATATGCGTGGCTACTCTCGCTTACCCGAATCATTGACTGGCGTCAACTCAACGGGATTCACTCAATTGCCGCCTTCCTGCAACTCGAATTATTTAGGGTATATATCCATTGTTTTTCAAGTGACAAGAGGCTTTGCCGCTTTCTGTATCTTGAAATCTATAGGATATAGGGTGTTGCGTTTTCTGGTATAGCGACCTTTCTTGGTGGTAGCATAACACGAACTTATCCTGCCAACGATGACGAATACGCATGTCTATAGAGAATACATTACCAACTTACCAATCACTTGCCCTGGCATTGAACCAGCAAGCAGTGGCATTAACCCCTGCTGAAATGCATGGACTGATCAGCGGCATGCTCTGTGGAGGCAGTAAAGACGATGGCTGGCGTACACTGGTGCATGACCTGACCAATGAGGGTGTCGCCTTTTCACAAGCTCTGAATTTGCCGTTACAACAGTTACATGAAGCAACACAAGAAGCGCTGGAAAACGAAGGTTTTATGTTCCAGTTGCTGATTCCTGAAGGAGAAGAGGTGACTGTTTTTGACCGTGCTGATGCATTATCCGGTTGGGTAAACCATTTCCTGCTAGGGCTTGGAATGCTGCAACCGAAATTGGCGCAAGTGAAAGATGAAGTGGGTGAAGCTATTGATGATTTGCGTAATATCGCTCAGCTAGGGTATGACGAAGATGAAGATCAGGAAGAGCTGGCTCAATCATTGGAAGAAGTCATCGAATATGTCCGTGTCGCGGCCATCTTGTGTCATATCGAATTTACTCAAGAAAAACCGACAGCCCCGGAAATACGTAAGCCGACATTACACTAGACGAATCAGTGTCATGCGTTAAATGATGAAAATCGGATATTTCAGGAGAGTGTAATGACTCAGCAAGAATACCAGAACCGCCGTCAAGCGCTGTTGGCGAAGATGGCACCGGGCAGTGCTGCTATTATTTTTGCCGCACCAGAGGCCACGCGCAGTGCCGATTCCGAATATCCCTATCGGCAGAATAGCGATTTCAGCTATTTGACGGGCTTTAATGAGCCGCAAGCGGTGCTGATTCTGGTGAAAAGCGATGAGACTCACAACCACAGTGTGCTGTTTAACCGGGTGCGGGATTTAACCGCTGAAATCTGGTTTGGCCGCCGTTTAGGGCAAGAGGCCGCACCTGAGAAGTTGGGTGTTGATCGCGCATTACCTTTCGATGAAATCGACGAGCAACTCTATTTACTGCTTAATCGCCTTGATGTGATTTATCACGCGCAGGGGCAATATGATTATGCAGATAAAATTGTTTTTGCTGCTCTGGAAAAGTTACGTAACGGTTTTCGTAAAAATCTACGCGCACCCGCAACTTTGACTGACTGGCGGCCATGGCTGCATGAAATGCGTCTGTTTAAGTCAGCAGAAGAAATTGCTGTGCTGCGCCGCGCCGGTGAAATCAGCGCGCTAGCCCATACCCGCGCGATGGAGAAATGCCGCCCAGGAATGTTCGAATACCAACTGGAAGGGGAAATTCTGCATGAGTTTACCCGTCATGGTGCGCGTTATCCGGCCTATAACACCATCGTCGGCGGCGGTGAGAACGGCTGCATTCTGCATTACACCGAAAATGAGTGTGAACTGCGGGATGGTGAATTGGTGCTAATTGATGCCGGTTGTGAATATCAGGGCTATGCCGGTGATATTACTCGTACTTTCCCGGTTAACGGCAAATTCAGTCCAGCGCAACGCGAGATTTATGACATCGTGCTAGCCTCCATCAACAAAGCACTGGAGCTGTTCCGACCAGGCACCAGTATCCGCGAAGTCACGGAGCAAGTTGTGCGGATTATGATCACCGGCTTGGTTGATTTGGGCATCCTGAAAGGAGATGTCGAGCAGCTCATTGCTGAACAGGCACACAAGCCATTCTTTATGCACGGCCTGAGCCACTGGCTGGGGTTGGATGTGCATGATGTCGGCGATTATATCAACAGTGAGCGTGGTCGTATTCTTGAACCGGGTATGGTGTTGACCATTGAGCCGGGCTTATATATTGCGCCAGATGCCGATGTTCCGCCGCAATATCGTGGTATTGGTATTCGCATTGAAGATGACATCGTGATTACCGCAGAGGGTAATGAAAATCTGACCGCCAGTGTGGTAAAAGATCCCGATGAGATTGAAGCTCTTATGGCGGCAGCGAGATAACTGATGAGCGTGATAATTGTCGGTGGCGGTATGGCCGGTGCAACACTGGCGCTGGCTATTTCATCCCTTACACATGGGAAGATGCCGGTGGCGCTGGTTGAAGCGCAGCGTCCTGATAGCAGGCAGCATCCGGGTTTTGATGCCCGAGCCATTGCACTGGCGCACGGCACCTGCCAGCAATTGGCTAGTATTGGCCTCTGGTCGGCTCTGGCCGATTGTGCCACCGCCATCGAACATGTTCACGTCAGTGATAGTGGTCATTCCGGCTTTGTGAATCTGCGGGCGCGAGATTATCGTGTTCCGGCGCTGGGTCAGGTCATTGAGTTGCATGATGCGGGTAAGCGGCTATTTGCCTTGTTACAGAAAGCGCCGGGAGTGACCCTACATTGCCCGGCCAAAATGGTTGATGTGGTTCGCACGGCTGAATCTGCCACGGTGACATTGGATAACGGCCAACAGCTTCACGCTAAACTGTTGGTGGCGGCGGATGGCTCTCATTCCGCATTGGCTCAGGCCTGTAACATTCAGTGGCAGCAGCAGGATTATCAACAGGTTGCGGTGATCGCCAATGTCACGACTTCTGAGCTACCCAACGGGCGTGCTTTTGAGCGCTTTACCCGTAATGGGCCGTTGGCGCTGCTGCCGATGTCTCAGGGGCGCAGTTCGTTGGTGTGGTGTCATGCCAAAGAAGATAGAGCACAGGTTGATAGCTGGGATGATGCCCGTTTTTTGGCGGAGTTACAGCGCGCTTTTGGCTGGCGTTTGGGGAGAATGCTCCATGCTGGCAAACGCCACAGTTACCCGCTGCAATTGCTCACTGCCACGCGCCATGTTAGCCATCGTCTGGCATTAGTCGGCAATGCCGCCCAAACATTGCATCCGATTGCCGGTCAGGGGTTTAATCTCGGTCTGCGTGATGTGATGTCATTAGCAGAAACTATCGCGCGGGCGGGGAATGATCCCGGTGATTATAAGGTGCTCAGTCAATATCAACAGCGGCGGGAACCGGATCAACAGGCAACCATTGGTATCACTGATGGGTTAATCCGTCTGTTTGCCAACCGCTATGGGCCGTTGGTGGTTGGGCGCAATCTTGCTTTGATGTCGATGGAGCATATGCCTGCCATCCGTGATACTTTCGCGCGGCGCACGCTGGGATGGGTCGGTCGCTAGTTTTATCCGTCATCTTTCACGTTGCTTCCTGCATCGAGAAATCTATCGGGTAAATAAAGTTTATATTTTCATGGGATATATCTCGGTATGCAATCATATGACGTGGTAATCGCCGGTGGCGGAATGGTCGGCCTGGCACTGGCTTGCGGGCTGCAAGGCAGCGGTCTGCGCATCGCCATTCTGGAATACCAGCCAGAACAAGAACCGCTACCTGCGCCAGTGACCGGTGAGTGGGCACTTCGGGTCTCGGCGATCAATGCCGCCAGTGAGCGCTTACTGCAAAAAATTGGTGTGTGGGAGAACATCCTGGCTCTACGCGCCAGCCCTTATAGTGGCATGGAAGTGTGGGACCAAGACAGTTTTGGCAAAATTGCTTTCCACGCCGATGAGTATGGTTTCAGCCATCTTGGGCATATTATTGAAAACCAGGTTATTCAGCAGGCGCTCTGGCAACGGGCAAGCCAATTGGCTGATGTCACCTTGCTGGCCCCCGCCAGTATCAAACAGGTAGCTTGGGGCGAAAGTGAAGCATTCATTACCTTAACGGATGACCGGATGCTGAGCACCAAACTGGTGGTCGGGGCCGATGGGGCCAACTCTTGGTTGCGCCAACATGCTGATATTCCACTGACATTTTGGGATTACGCTCATCACGCGCTGGTGGCCACTATTCGCACGGAAGAAGCCCATCAGGCCACGGCACGTCAGGTGTTTCATGGCGACGGCATTTTAGCCTTCCTGCCATTTAGCGACCCGCATCTTAGCTCGATTGTTTGGTCAGTCTCACCTGAGCGTGCCGCCGAGTTAACCGCACTGCCCGCTGAGCAGTTTAATCGCGAGTTGGGCATGGCATTTGATATGCGGCTGGGGCAATGTCAGCTTGAAAGCGAGCGCCAAACCTTCCCACTGACCGGGCGATATGCGCGCAGTTTTGCCGCTCATCGGTTGGTTCTGGTTGGTGATGCCGCCCATACTGTGCATCCATTGGCCGGGCAGGGGGTGAATTTAGGTTTTATGGATGCTGCTGAATTGGTTTCAGAACTCCGGCGCTTGCAGCGTCAGGGCAAAGATATTGGTCAACACCTTTATTTACGCCGCTATGAACGTCGCCGTAAACACAGTGCGGCGGTGATGCTCGCCAGTATGCAAGGGTTTCGTGATTTATTTGCCGGTAACAATCCAGCTAAAAAACTGCTGCGTGATATCGGGTTAACACTGGCTGATAACTTGCCGGGCATCAAACCGCAGTTAGTGCGTCAGGCGATGGGGTTAAATGATTTGCCCGATTGGCTCGATGAATAACCAGGGTATAAAACCCGCCTCAGTTGAAATAATCTAATTTCAGCCCACTTTTCGCATTAGTTTTTTTCACTCATAACCAAAGCCTGATAAGTTGATTCTGACAGGGTTTTGGTTGTTTCGTTATATAACATCGCTATTTTTACGGTTTAATTGTTAATTATGTGCCTCTTGGCGCATTTTTACAGTGGAAAACTCTGCACAATACCCCAGCCTTTTGTCGTCCTAACTCTGGTTATCGCCTATTTTAGCTTATGGTTACCTGATGAATTCAGTGATAACGTTGGGCAAAAGGTATCGTTTGCGTAACGGTGTTCATGCCTGTTTTTATTGGGGGATGAAGCCGGTATAAAACACTCATGACATGTTATATCCAAAGCAATTGGAGTTGTAGGTAGGCGGCAAGCGAATGAATTCCCGATGAGCTTACACCGGTAAGTGATTCGGGTGAATGAACGTAGCCAACGCCCCTACGGCTTCAAGTGCGAAGGGTATATTGAGGGAGAGTAGATGGCTAAGCAGACCCCGCTGTATGACCAACACGTGGCGTGCGGTGCGCGCATGGTAGATTTTCATGGCTGGATGATGCCATTGCATTATGGTTCCCAAATCGACGAGCACCATATCGTGCGCCAGGGTGCCGGTATGTTTGATGTTTCGCACATGACAATTGTCGACTTGCACGGTGCCCGTACCCGTGAATTCCTGCGTTATCTATTAGCTAATGATGTTGCCAAACTGACCCAACCGGGCAAAGCCCTTTACACTGCCATGCTGAATGCCTCCGGCGGTGTTATCGATGATTTGATTGTCTATTTCCTACGCGAAGACTATTTCCGTTTAGTGGTTAACTCCGCTACCCGCGAAAAAGATCTGAACTGGATCATTCAGCATGCTGAGCCGTATCAGGTTGATGTCACTGTACGTGATGATTTGGCGCTGGTGGCAGTGCAAGGCCCAACAGCACAACAGAAAGTCGCGACCTTACTCACTCCTGAGCAACAACAAGCGATCGCAGGAATGAAACCGTTCTTTGGTATTCAGGTTGATGATTTGTTTATCGCCACCACCGGTTATACCGGCGAAGCAGGTTACGAAATTGCGCTGCCTAAAGAGCGGGTTGTCGAATTTTGGCAACAGTTGCTGGCTGCCGGTGTGAAACCCGCAGGTTTGGGTGCGCGTGACACTTTGCGCCTGGAAGCCGGTATGAACCTCTATGGTCAGGAGATGGACGAAGGCGTTTCGCCGCTTGCCGCCAATATGGGTTGGACAGTGGCCTGGTTGCCAGAAGACCGTCAGTTTATCGGCCGTGAAGCACTGGAGCAGCAGCGTGCTAACGGGACTGAACAACTGGTAGGTTTGATCATGACCGAAAAAGGTGTATTACGTAATGAGTTGCCGGTGCATTTTTCTGATGATTCGGGCAATCAGCATGTTGGCGTGATAACCAGCGGTTCATTCTCTCCTACACTGGGTTTTAGTATTGCGCTGGCCCGTGTCCCTGCGGGGATAGGTGAAAATGCAGTAGTGCAAATCCGTAACCGTGAGATGCCGGTGCGGGTCACAAAACCGGGTTTTGTGCGGGCGGGTAAACCGGTCGCGCTGTAATTATTTAGAGTATTCTGAATTCTACGAGCCACACCTTTTTGGCTCTACCCTTTTTAAGGAGCAGCAATGAGCAATGTACCAGCAGATTTGAAATATGCGTCATCTCATGAGTGGGTTCGTGCCGATGGTGATGGTGTGTACAGCGTCGGGATCACCGAGCATGCGCAAGAGCTACTGGGTGACATGGTGTTTGTTGATTTGCCAGAAGTGGGCAGTGAAGTTTCCGCTGGCAGCGATTGCGCTGTTGCTGAATCCGTTAAAGCTGCTTCTGACATTTATGCGCCAATCAGTGGTGAAATCATCGCTGTGAATGCTGAGCTGGAAAGTTCCCCAGAGTTGGTGAACAGCGCGCCTTATACCGATGGCTGGCTATTTAGCATCAAAGCTTCTGATGAAAGTGAGTTGGATAGTTTGTTAGATGCCGAAGCCTATCAGGCGACTATCGACGAGTAGATGAAAAAAGCCTGAGGTGAGTGATCAGTGCAATGAGCTAAGGGTTGACCACGTCTACGGGCGCTCCGGTGGCTTACGCCACTACGACCCGAACGACGTGTTTCCCCTTAGTTCGGCTTTGTGAGTACTTCTAAAACCTCTCCAAGGCGCGGTTAATAAATAATATCAAATATTTCCCGTCCCATGCCCTATTCAGGAATTTGTAGCACATGACTCAGAATCTCAGCCAGCTTGAACATAACGATGCTTTTATTCAGCGCCATATCGGCTCCTCTGCTGAACAACAGCAACAGATGTTGGCCGCTGTTGGCGCCAACTCGTTAAGTACATTGATCCAGCAGATTGTTCCGGCAGATATCCAATTGCCAAGCCCGCCTCCGGTGGGGGAAGCTGCCACAGAACATCAGGCGTTGGCGGAACTTAAAGGGATCGCCAGCCAGAATCAGCGCTATAAATCCTATATCGGCATGGGCTATAGCCCGGTTCTGACGCCGCCGGTTATTCTACGTAATATGCTGGAGAACCCCGGTTGGTACACGGCTTACACTCCGTATCAGCCAGAAGTTTCACAAGGCCGCCTTGAGGCATTACTGAATTTCCAGCAACTGACCCAAGACTTGACTGGCCTGGATCTGGCTTCTGCTTCTTTACTCGATGAAGCCACCGCAGCCGCAGAATCTATGGCATTGGCTAAACGTGCCAGTAAACTCAAAGACGCCAATCGTTTCTTTGTCGCCGATGATGTCCACCCGCAAACGCTGGATGTCGTCCTGACCCGCGCAGAAACCTTTGGTTTTGAAGTGATTGTTGACCGCGCAGAAAAAGTGCTGGAGTTAGAAGGCGTGTTCGGTGTGTTGCTGCAACAAGTCGGCACCACGGGCGAACTGCATGACTACTCAGCACTACTGTCTGAGTTGAAAAAACGCAAAATCATTACCAGCGTTGCTGCCGATATTATGGCGCTAGTGCTGCTGACCGCACCGGGTAAGCAGGGGGCTGATGTGGTGTTTGGCTCTGCTCAGCGTTTTGGGGTACCCATGGGCTACGGTGGTCCACACGCAGCATTCTTTGCTTGCCGCGACGAGTTTAAACGCTCAATGCCGGGTCGGATTATCGGGGTTTCTCGCGATGCTGCTGGTAACACCGCATTGCGCATGGCGATGCAAACTCGCGAGCAACATATTCGCCGCGAGAAAGCCAACTCCAATATCTGTACTTCTCAGGTTTTACTGGCCAATATCGCCAGCTTGTATGCGGTTTATCATGGCCCACAAGGTTTGCAGCGCATCGCTGGTCGCATTCATCGCATGACTGATATTCTGGCTGCGGGCTTGCAACAAGCTGGCCTGACACTGCGCTTCGCACATTGGTTCGATACATTGACTGTCGAAGTGAAAGACAAAGCTGCTGTATTGGCCCGCGCATTGAGTTTTGGTATTAATCTGCGAACTGATATTCATGGCGCAGTAGGTATCACGCTGGATGAAACTACCTCGCGTGAAGATCTTCAAGTTCTCTTCACCTTGTTAGCCGGTGATAATCATGGCTTAGATATTGACCTGCTTGATGCCAAAGTCAGCCAGAATAGCCAGTCGATTCAAGCGGGCATGTTGCGTCAGGATCCGATTCTGACTCACCCGGTATTTAACCGTTACCACAGCGAAACCGAAATGATGCGTTATATGCATCGTTTAGAACGCAAAGATTTGGCACTGAATCAGGCGATGATCCCGCTGGGTTCTTGCACCATGAAACTGAATGCTGCCGCCGAGATGATCCCCATCACCTGGCCGGAATTCGCTGAATTGCACCCTTTCTGCCCGCCGGAACAAGCTGCGGGTTATCAGCAAATGATTGGTCAACTGTCACAATGGTTGGTGCAACTGACCGGTTATGATGCGGTTTGTATGCAGCCAAACTCTGGCGCGCAAGGCGAATATGCGGGGTTACTGGCGATTCGCCGTTACCATGAAAGCCGCAATCAGGCGAACCGTCATATCTGTTTGATCCCAAGCTCGGCTCACGGCACTAACCCGGCGTCGGCACAAATGGCCGGTATGTCAGTAGTGGTGGTGGCCTGTGATAAGCAAGGGAATATCGATTTGCACGATTTGCGCCAGAAGGCGGGTGAAGCAGGTGATGAACTCTCTTGTATTATGGTGACTTACCCGTCGACTCATGGCGTGTACGAAGAAACCATCCGCGAAGTTTGTCAGATTGTGCATCAGTTTGGTGGTCAGGTTTACCTCGATGGCGCAAACATGAATGCGCAGGTTGGAATAACCACTCCGGGCTATATTGGCGCGGATGTTTCTCACCTGAACTTACATAAAACCTTCTGTATTCCACACGGCGGTGGTGGCCCAGGTATGGGGCCGATTGGTGTTAAAGCACATTTAGCGCCGTTTGTTCCGGGCCACAGTGTGGTACAAATTGATGGAATGACGACCCAACAGGGCGCGGTTTCGGCGGCACCATTTGGTAGTGCGTCAATCTTGCCTATCAGCTGGATGTACATCCGTATGATGGGGGCTGATGGGCTGAAACAAGCCAGTCAGGTCGCGATTCTGAATGCCAACTATATCGCAACTCGCCTGAAAGAGGCCTATCCTGTGCTGTATACCGGCCATGATGGCCGTGTGGCGCACGAATGTATTTTAGATATTCGCCCACTGAAAGAAGCAACAGGTATCAGCGAGATGGATATCGCCAAGCGCTTAATCGACTTTGGCTTCCATGCGCCAACCATGTCCTTCCCGGTGGCGGGCACGCTGATGGTGGAACCGACTGAATCAGAAAGTAAAGTTGAGTTAGACCGCTTTATCGACGCCATGCTGGCTATCCGCGCGGAAATCGAGAAAGTGGCTCGTGGTGAATGGCCACTGGAAGACAACCCGTTGGTGAATGCGCCACATACTCAAGCTGAGCTGGTTGGTGAGTGGCTGCATCCGTACAGCCGTGAGCTGGCAGTATTCCCGGTGGCAGGTGTGATGGAGAATAAATACTGGCCGAGCGTGAAACGTCTGGATGATGTGTACGGTGACCGTAATTTGTTTTGCTCATGCGTACCAATAAGCGACTACGAATAATTCTTGCAGTAAATGACAAAGGGGCCCGCAAGCGGCCCTGAAGTTAATGACAAAGTGCCTGTAGTGGTGAAAACAGGCAGATCGTAAAGACGCCGTACTTCTTTTGTAAAAACAAGCATCCCTGGGGGCTCGAGCCGCGCCATCCCTGGCGCGGACGCTTTACTCTTCTACCTGTCCTCACCTTGCAAGATCGAGTTATCGGGTTTGTCAGCAGTCTGAGGGTCGCGCAAGCGGCCCTTTTGCTGTTTATATCATGGCGATAATTGGTATCTACTCTTATCAATGACTACGCTTATTTTTCGTTATACAAATAGTGAGCGTGATTATTTATGGTAAGCACTCAATTTATCGGTAGCTGGTCACTGGTATCGCAGCACTTTGTGTTACCCGATAACAGTATTCATTATCCGATGGGGCAGGAGATGTCTGGTCGGATTAATTATGAAAAACAAGGCACGATGGCTGCCCAACTGTACAGTAGCGGCAGAACAAAGTTTGCTTCTGCAGACTGGTTGCAAGGCAGTGATACTGAAATAAAAAATGCCTTTCTCAGTGCATTGACCTATTTTGGCCGATATGAAATTGATGAACAGCTTGCCACCGTCACTCATATTGTCGAAGGCAGTTTATTTCCCAATTGGGTCGGAAGTCAGCAGGTTCGCTATTACCAATTTGAAGAAGACCGTTTGACACTGCGCACACCGCCGCTGCAAATGAATAATTCTGTGCTGGTTGGGGTGTTAATTTGGCAAAAAATTCATGGTTGAGCAGGGAGCCGAGGGATGCATAAAAAAGTCGCATTAGTGACAGGAGGCAGTCGTGGCATTGGCCGTGCCACGGCATTACTATTAGCAAAGCACGGTTATCGGGTTGCGGTAAATTATATCAATGATGAACAAGCTGCCCGACAGGTGGTTGCAGAAATCGCCGCTGGCGGTGGGTTAGCGGTGGCGTTACAAGCCGATATTGCTGATGAGCTGCAAGTAGTTGCACTATTTGAAAAACTTGAAGCCCAGCTTGGGCCGATCACCGCACTGGTCAATAATGCTGGCATTTTGTTTACCCAATCGGGCATCGAAGGGTTAACTGCTGAACGCATTAATCGGGTATTGAGCACCAATGTGACGGGTTACTTTTTATGTAGCCGCGAAGCTGTCAAGCGTATGGCATTGCGCCACGGTGGTAATGGCGGTGCGATTGTTAATGTATCTTCTGCCGCCGCCCGTCTGGGCGCTCCCGGTGAATATCTCGATTATGCCGCCTCCAAAGGGGCCATTGATACACTCACCACCGGTTTATCATTGGAAGTGGCGGCAGAGGGCATCCGAGTGAATGGCGTTCGTCCGGGTTTAATCTATACCGATATACATGCCAGCGGCGGTGAGCCGGGGCGAGTTGAACGGGTTCAAAGCTCACTGCCAATGAAACGTGGCGGGTATCCACAAGAAGTGGCAGAGGCAATCGTCTGGTTGCTGTCAGACCATGCCTCTTATGTCACTGGCAGTGTATTGGATTTAGCCGGCGGGAAATAAGCGAGTATTCAGTTATTTGAGCCAACCTTTTTGCTGCGCCGCCTGCAACTGTGGCAGCAAATGCTGCCAAATCTCAGGATAGCATTCGGCAACCAATTGGTTGCGATCCAGCACTTGCTGCAACCGGATGCCATTTTCTAGCCAACTTTGGCCCTCGGTATGCAGGTTAATCAGCATGGGCAGAATGCGATCCAGCACTGTGGCAAAGCGTGCTTCGGCAGTTTCTTCCGCTTCATACTCATTCCACAGCGCGGTAAATTGTGCGCCTAATGCGGGTGGCAGCAGGCTAAATAAGCGTTTGGCGGCAGCGACCTCTTGCTCATGAATAGCGGCTCTGGCCGCCAAATCATAAACGATGACATCACCAGCATCGATTTCGACAATATCGTGCAGCAGCGCCATTTTTATCACGCGATTGATATCGACGTCTGGGCCAGCATAGGGAGCCAGACTCATTGCCGCTACGGCAAAATGCCAACTGTGCTCGGCTGAATTTTCCTGACGTAAGCTGGCAATCACTTTAGTGCGCCGCTGAATATCTTTTAGTTTATCGATTTCCATCAGAAACTGAATAGTCTCTGTCAGTGGACCAAAATCCAAGACTGCTAATGACATAATAACCCTCTATTACCTTTCGTTTGGCATGGCAGCAGTGTTGCTGCTCCCAGTGGATTTGTCACCCTAATTTGAACCACAGACACGGCGGGTTACATGTACTGACAGAATATTTAAGCGTACACGTGTACACTGGAATTATTCTCAGTTAATCTGTGCGCACTCTTTTTGTACAACTTTAGAATAACTATTGCGCTCATCGGATGAGATAACGATTCATTTTCAGGATAATTAGTATTGAAGAATAAATCAGCTATACCCACGGCCTCGGCCACTCCCACAGTAGCGACAACACCGTCCTATCCGTGGGCAGAAGAAATAGCCAATAGCATCAGTCATGGTATTGGCGTGGTGTTTGGCATTATTGGTTTGGTTTTGCTATTGGTGCAGGCGTTAGATAATGGGGCCGATACCAAGGCGCTAACCAGTTATAGTTTGTATGGCGGCAGTATTATTCTGCTGTTTTTAGCCTCGACGTTGTATCACGCCATCCCACATCGCAAGGCGAAACTCTGGCTACAGAAGTTTGACCATTGTGCCATTTACCTCTTAATCGCCGGGACATATACACCATTTCTATTGGTGGGGTTGGACTCCCCGTTGGCCCGTGGTTTGATGGCGGTGATATGGGGGTTGGCACTGGTGGGCGTCATTTTCAAATTGGCCTTTGCACATCGCTTTGAAGTGCTGTCACTGGTGACTTACCTGACGATGGGCTGGCTTTCATTGATTGTGATTTATCAACTGGCGGTAAAACTTGAGATTGGCGGGTTAGCATTATTGGCGATTGGTGGCTTGTTATACACGTTGGGCGTGATTTTCTATGCCTCTAAGCGCATTCGCTTCGGCCATGCCATTTGGCACGGTTTTGTGTTGGGCGGCAGTGTTTGCCACTTTATGGCGATCTATTTGTATGTCTAATAGTTGATTATGAGGCCGGATAACCGGCCTCAGCGTGTATTACTTATCTTCGGTCAATGAATAGGGCAGCGGTTGAATTGTAAGCACACTTTGCTCATCATCACGCACGCGCAGCACACTGTCTGCCGCCAAGTCGTTATTCAGCACCGCTTGAACCCACACAGTGCCATCACTGAGCGCAACGGCGGCCAATACGCTACCGGTACGACGCCAGTTTTCACCTAATTGCCACTCTAAATCTTCGCCGGCCGCCGGCACTCGGTTGGCGTGACCTGCCAACCAGTAGAGTGCGCGTTTATTGGCACCACGATATTTTGCGCGGGCGACCATCTCCTGCCCGGTATAACACCCTTTGCTGAAACTGATGCCATTCAATGCCTGAATGTTTGTTGCCTGCGGAATAAATTGCGCGCTGCTATCGGTATCAATGATAGGAAAACCTGCTTCGATATCCAGCGCCAGCCACTGTTTGCTGTTATTAAACTGCGCGCGGTCAGCCAGTTTTTCCACTAACAGTTGCGTTTGTTCGGCATTGGTCACCAGCAGGAAGCGCTCGGCGGGCAGAGAGAAATGTAACAGTGTGCTATCACCTTGTTGTACTACCGGGTGCTCAGTATCAGGTAACTCGGCGAAAACCTCCGCCAGCGCAGCTTTTGCCTGCGCGCCCGCCACACCGAGTAAAACGGCATCAGGTTGTGCGGCAATCACCACTTTGGAGAACACCGCATATTTCTTTAGCTCGCTCAACTGGTTATCAAGCACACTACGGCGTTCGATAAAGGCTAACCCTTCGCCACGATAAAATAATCGCAGGTTGCTCCACATCTTCCCCTTGGCATCACAATGGGCACATAGCACATGCTGATCTGCGGGCAGTGCATCAATATCTGCCGTGACTTGCCCTTGCAGATATTTTACGCGGTCAGCGCCCGTTAACGTCACCAGCGCCCAGTCATCAAGGGAGATCAATGTTAGTGGCAGCTCAGAAGAGGCGACCAGTGGTTGTGCAGCAAATGGAGTGTTATTAGCCATGGCTTACCCAAAATAAATAGCACCTGCGGATAAGTGGTACCTATCAGCACGGCACAGTGAACCGATGTCTCAATGGTAAAATAGCCGGGTAGCTTTGCAAGCAGTAATTCCACGGAATGACCATTATTATTCAATATCTGAATTCGACGATATCTGAGGTACAATAACCACGGATTCTATGGCGGAGTGCTGAGTATGATTGAAAAAACAGCATAATCCCGCCTTTAGCCTATCAGCATCCTTTTTTGAGGAGTCAATCAGGACATGGAAATCGATAATAAAGCCCGTATTCATTGGGCGTGCCGTCGGGGTATGCGTGAACTGGATATCTCTATCATGCCGTTTTTTGAGCATGAATATGATGGCTTGAGTGATAACGAGAAACAGGTTTTTATCCGTTTGCTTGAGTGTGATGATCCAGATTTATTTAACTGGTTGATGAATCACGGGGAACCGCAGGATAGCGAGCTGCGTCAAATGGTCAAACTGATTCAAACACGAAATAAAGCCCGTGGCCCAGTGGCGATGTGACCTGCGGATATCCTGGCACACTCAACTCTTCTCTCTATTAGCTCATGGCGTCCTGGTCACACTCACGCTAGTTGCGCCTTGGCCGCAGGGCTATACCGCATTGTGGTTGATATTACTGACGTTAGTGGTGTTTGAGTGTATCCGCAGCCAGAAAAATATTACGTCTTGCCAAGGTGAGATCAGGCTGAAACCCGGCAATATAGTGCTATGGAAACGGCACGAGTGGGTCGTCATTAAGCAGCCGTGGATCACCCGTTATGGCGTGTTATTGAGTTTACAACAGACAAGTAATCGCTCAACCCGTAAGCGCTTATGGCTGGCGGCTGACAGCATGTCTGAAGAGGAATGGCGGCAATTGTGCCTCCTGCTGCATCATTCATTTGGCTCTGATGAAGGGAGTGATTAGTGAAGCCCTTAGTCTGGCTGGCGGAAGATGAGGAAAGTCTCGCCGACACCTTAATTTATACCTTGGAAAGTGAAGGTGTTACCCTCCGCTTATGGAAGTAAAATAGCAGAGGTGAAAACGGGGGCAGCAAGCGGGCACGGTGGGTGCCCGTTTATCCGATTAAAGTAGGGCATCCATCTCAAGCAGAATTTGATCACACCACTGTTCGATGCGCTCTTCACTCAAATCGTATTGATTAACCTCATCTAACGCCAGTCCGACAAAATGTTTGCCGTCAGCACTGAGTGGTTTCGGGCTGGTAAACTCAAACCCATCTGTCGGCCAAAAACCAATAAATTTCACCCCCAGTGGGGCAATATGGTCGTGCAGCATCCCAAGAGCATCAAGGAACCATTCGCTATAACCGAATTGATCGCCCATACCATACATGGCGACAATCTTTCCCTTGAGATTAAGCTGTGCTAATTGCGGCCAAACGGCTTCCCAATCTTCCTGTAATTCGCCGAAATCCCAGGTAGGGATCCCCAAAATTAGAATGGAATATTCTTCCATCAGGCGAGGGCTGACATCTTTTAAGTTATGTAAATCAACCAGATCTTCACCGAGGATGTCGCGTATTTTTTCTGCCACCATTTCGGTATAGCAGGTGCTGGAGCCGTAAAAGAGACCAATCTTCATGATGTATAGCCATAGCATTACTAATAAGGAATAGCATCGAGTGTACCAGATTTGTTCCGTCATCAGGCATAATGGCTGCCCATCCAATCAAAGAGAGAAACAGTCATGCAACAGCAAAATAACCCGCTGATTGAACAGTTTCTTGATGCCCTATGGCTGGAGCGGAATCTGGCAGAGAATACACTGGCATCATACCGTTTGGATTTACATGCGCTGAGCGGATGGTTAGAACATCATGGCCGTGATTTATTGCGCGCCGATTCGCAGGACTTGCAGTCTTTCCTTGCAGAGCGCATTAAGGGCGGTTATAAAGCCACCAGCTCGGCACGCTTGCTCAGTGCGATGCGTCGGTTATTCCAGTATTTATACCGCGAAAAATTGCGTGAAGATGACCCGACAGCCTTGCTGTCATCACCCAAGTTACCGCAGCGCTTACCAAAAGATTTAAGTGAGGCACAGGTTGATGCATTGCTTAACTCTCCCAATGTCGATATCCCGCTGGAATTGCGCGATAAGGCCATGCTGGAAGTGCTTTATGCCACCGGTCTGCGAGTGTCGGAGCTCGTTGGGCTGACCATCAGCGATGTGAGTTTGCGCCAAGGGGTAGTGCGAGTTATCGGTAAAGGAAATAAAGAGCGCCTGGTACCCTTGGGTGAAGAGGCGGTGTACTGGATCGAGAATTACATGGAGCATGGCCGCCCGTGGCTCATCAACGGTCAGTCGCTGGATGTGCTGTTCCCCAGTAACCGCAGTCAGCAAATGACGAGGCAGACTTTCTGGCATCGCATCAAACACTATGCGATCCTTGCCGGTATTGATAGTGAACGGCTTTCGCCCCACGTATTGCGGCATGCTTTTGCCACGCATCTGTTAAATCACGGTGCGGATTTGCGTGTGGTGCAAATGTTACTGGGCCACAGTGATCTGTCGACAACCCAGATTTATACCCATGTAGCGACTGAACGTTTGAAGTTGCTACATCAACAACATCATCCGCGCGCCTAGTTGTTTTTTATGAAAACCATGTCGGGTGGAAAAGATAGGATTTATAAATGAAAAAGAGTTTATTGCTGCTGCCGATCGTTATCGCTGCATTCACGGGGCTGGCTCATGCTGATGATGCTGCTATCCAACAGACACTGAAAAAACTGGATATTCAACAAGCTGACATCCAACCATCACCTATCCCCGGTTTGAGCACCGTGATGACTGACAACGGCGTGCTTTATATTTCTGCTGACGGTAAGCATCTGTTGCAAGGACCGCTGTACGATGTGAGCGGTAGCCAACCAGTAAATGTGACCAACCAGATGTTGGTGAAAAAGCTGGAAGCATTGAGCAAAGAAATGATTGTGTATAAAGCACCGCAGGAAAAACACGTTGTTACGGTATTTACTGATATCACCTGCGGCTACTGCCATAAGTTGCATGAGCAGATGAGTGACTATAACGCGCTGGGGATCACTGTACGTTATCTGGCCTTCCCACGTCAGGGGCTGAGCTCTCAGGCAGAAAAAGACATGCGTTCGATTTGGTGTATGGCTGATCGCAACAAAGCATTCGATGATGCAATGAAAGGCACCGATATCTCACCTGCCACCTGTAAAACCGATATTTCTGAGCACTATAAGTTAGGTGTGCAGTTTGGTATTCAGGGCACACCGGCCATCGTGTTGCAAAACGGTACAGTCGTTCCGGGTTATCTGGAGCCAAAAGAAATGTTACAGATGCTGAATAAGCACCAGGCTTCCTCAAAAGCGGCGGGTTAATCATCCGTGACATTGAAAACTCAACTTCGCCGTCGTGAGGCGGTGGATGATAGCCATTTGCCCACGCAGTTACATCCACTGTTGCGCCGTCTTTATGCCAACCGTGGTGTAAAAAGCGCAGAAGAACTGGAACGCGGTGTCAAAGGTCTGCTTGCCTGGCAGCAACTCGACGGTATTGATGCTGGTGTCACTCTGTTGCAACAAGCATTGGCTGACAGGCGTCGTATTGTGATTGTCGGTGATTTTGATGCCGATGGTGCAACCAGCACGGCGTTGGCAGTGCTCGCTTTGCGTAGCATGGGTGGCAGTAATATTGATTATCTGGTGCCAAATCGTTTTGAAGATGGCTATGGGCTGAGTCCCGAAGTTGTCGAACAAGTTGCCGCCCGTGGTGCAGAACTGATCGTCACTGTCGATAACGGTATTTCTTCTCATGCGGGAGTGGATTTGGCGCACGCCTTGGGTATCCAGGTGTTGGTTACCGACCATCACCTGCCGGGGGAAACCTTGCCAGCAGCAGAAGCTATCATCAATCCCAATTTGGCTGGATGTGATTTTCTCTCCAAATCACTGGCTGGAGTGGGCGTCACCTTTTATCTAATGTTGGCATTACGTGCACGTCTTAGAGACAGTGGCTGGTTTGAACAGCGAGCTTTAGCGATACCTAACCTGGCTGAGTTACTGGATTTGGTAGCACTGGGAACGGTTGCTGATGTAGTGCCACTGGATGCCAATAACCGCATTTTGGTGCATCAGGGGCTAAGCCGTATTCGTGCGGGGAAATGCCGGCCAGGTATTCGTGCATTGCTGGAAGTCGCCAACCGCGATGCGCGCCAATTGGCAGCCAACGATCTGGGTTTCTCCCTCGGCCCACGGCTTAATGCGGCTGGGCGTCTGGATGATATGTCCATCGGGGTGGCGTTGTTGCTCAGTGACGATATTGCTCAGGCCAGAGCACTGGCAATTGATCTTGATTCACTTAATCAAACGCGCCGCGAGATAGAGCAGGGTATGCAGGTTGAAGCCTTGCAACTGTGTGACCAATTAGAGCGCACCAGCACTGAATTACCTTACGGTATCGCGATGTACCACCCTGAGTGGCACCAAGGGGTGGTCGGGATTTTGGCCTCGCGTATTAAAGAACGTTTTCATCGGCCGGTTATTGCTTTTGCCCCAGCAGGTGACGGTTTACTGAAAGGCTCGGGGCGTAGTGTGGCAGGGCTGCATATGCGGGATGCTCTTGAGCGCCTGGATACCTTAAACCCAGGATTGATGCTGAAATTTGGTGGCCATGCGATGGCGGCGGGGTTATCGCTGGAACAGGATAAATTCGATGAATTCCGTCAGCGCTTTGCAGATTTAGTCGGTGAATGGATGGACGCCTCGCAGTTGGAGGGCGTTATCTGGTCAGACGGTGAACTGAAGGGCAACGAATTATCACTGGAAACAGCGGAGTTGCTGCGAGATGGTGGCCCCTGGGGGCAATCCTTCCCTGAACCCACATTTGACGGGAAATTCCGTATCTTGCAACAACGGCTGGTGGGTGAACGCCACCTGAAACTTATGGTTGAGCCTTTGCATGGTGGGCCTCTGCTGGATGGTATCGCGTTTAATATTGATACGACTTTATGGCCGGATAGCAGTGTGCGTGAAGTTAAGCTGGCTTATAAACTTGATATTAATGAGTATCGCGGTAACCGCAGTGTCCAGTTGCTGATTCAACACCTGTGGCCGTATTAGTAAACCACGATATTATTCTATACCCAAAGTAGTTGGTGTTGCAGCAAGGCAGCTAACGAATGAATCCCGATGAGCTGACATTAGTCAGTGATTCGGGTGAGTGAGAGCCGCTAACACAGCTGCAGCAGCAAATAGGAAGGGGATAGCTACAAATATAGTCAACAAGCTATAAACCGTCGTATAGATCCGTTAGAATTACTAATTCTGTGCCCTAAATAATTCAAGTTGCAGGAAGGCGGCAATTGAGTAAATCCCGACGAGTCTATTTATTTTAAGGTCAATAGGCAGTCAATGATTCGGGTGAGCGAAGACAGCCAACACACATGCAGCTTGAAGTATGGCGGGTATAATGACATTCCGTCATCTACGACTTAACGTAAGACTTTAAACCATGTTTGAAATAAACCCGGTAAAAAACCGAATTCAGGACCTGTCTGATCGGACAGCCGTTCTCAGGGGGTATCTTTGACTATGATGCCAAGAAAGAACGACTGGAAGAAGTAAACGCTGAGCTGGAACAGCCCGACGTCTGGAATGAACCTGAGCGCGCTCAGGCTCTAGGTAAAGAACGCGCCTCGCTGGAAGAGATTGTCACCACCATTGATCAACTGGATCAAGGTATGGACGACGTGACTGGCTTGCTGGAGTTGGCTATTGAAGCTGACGACGAAGAGACATTTAACGAAGCGGTTGCTGAGTTAGATATCCTTGATGGCAAGCTGGGCCAACTCGAATTCCGCAGAATGTTCTCTGGTGAGTATGATAGCGCCAACTGCTATCTGGATCTGCAAGCCGGTTCCGGTGGTACAGAAGCTCAGGACTGGGCCAGCATGCTGCTGCGCATGTACCTGCGTTGGGCTGAAGCCAAAGGCTTCAAAACCGAAATCATTGAAGAATCTGATGGTGATGTTGCAGGCTTAAAATCAGCCACTATCAAAATTATCGGTGATTATGCGTTTGGTTGGTTACGTACTGAAACTGGCGTGCATCGTCTGGTACGTAAAAGCCCGTTTGACTCTGGTGGCCGCCGTCATACTTCGTTCAGTTCTGCCTTTGTCTATCCAGAAGTTGACGACGATATTGATATCGAAATCAACCCAGCGGACCTGCGTATTGACGTTTACCGCGCATCTGGTGCGGGTGGTCAGCACGTCAACAAAACAGAATCTGCGGTACGTATTACCCATATTCCGACCAATATTGTGACTCAGTGCCAGAATGACCGTTCTCAGCATAAGAACAAAGATCAAGCTATGAAACAGCTGAAAGCAAAGCTGTATGAGTTTGAGATGCAAAAGAAAAATGCTGATAAACAGATGCTGGAAGATAACAAGTCTGATATTGGCTGGGGTAGCCAGATCCGTTCTTATGTACTGGATGACTCCCGTATCAAAGATTTGCGTACCGGTGTGGAAACACGCAACACGCAAGCGGTACTGGATGGCGATCTGGACAAATTCATTGAAGCAAGTTTGAAAGCCGGGCTATAAGGAACTGAGATGTCAGAGCAAAAATTAGAAGGTGCTGAGCAAGCGCAAGAACTCAATAGTGAGTTACAAGCTCGTCGGGAAAAACTGGCTGCACTGCGGAAAAAAGGGATTGCTTTCCCTAATGACTTCCGCCGTGAGCACCTCTCAGACCAGCTGCATGCTGAGTACGGCGAAAAAACAAATGAAGAATTAGAAGCGCTGGATATCGAAGTGACCGTTGCTGGCCGAATGATGACTCGCCGTATCATGGGGAAAGCATCATTTGTGACGCTGCAAGATGTCGGTGGCCGTATCCAGTTGTACGTTTCTCGCGATGACCTGCCGGAAGGCGTGTATAACGAAGAATTCAAAAAGTGGGATCTGGGCGATATCCTGGGCGCGCGCGGTAAGCTGTTTAAAACCAAAACGGGCGAGCTGTCTATCCACTGTAGCGAATTGCGTTTGCTGACCAAAGCACTGCGCCCGCTGCCGGATAAATTCCACGGCCTGGCTGATCAGGAAACCCGCTATCGCCAGCGTTATCTGGATCTGATCGCTAACGACGAATCTCGCCATACATTCAAAGTTCGTTCGCAAGTGATGTCAGCTATCCGCAACTTCATGGTGGAAAAAGGCTTCATGGAAGTCGAAACCCCTATGATGCAAGTGATTCCTGGTGGTGCTTCAGCGCGTCCGTTCGTGACTCATCACAATGCGCTGGATATCGATATGTACTTGCGTATCGCCCCAGAGTTGTATCTGAAGCGCCTGGTGGTTGGTGGTTTTGAACGTGTGTTTGAGATCAACCGTAACTTCCGTAATGAAGGTGTTTCACCACGTCATAACCCAGAGTTCACCATGATGGAACTCTATATGGCGTATGCGGATTACAAAGACCTGATTGCGCTGACCGAAGAGTTATTCCGGACACTGACTGAAACCGTGCTGGGTAGTAGTGTGGTGCAGTATGGTGATCAGGAATTCGATTTCGGTAAGCCTTTTGCCAAACTGACTATGAAAGAAGCTATCTGCAAATATCGTCCAGAAACTAACGTGGCTGATTTAGACGATATGGATAAAGCGGTAGCTATCGCCGAGTCTTTGGGTATTAAAGTTGAGAAGAGCTGGGGCTTGGGCCGCGTTCAATGCGAAATTTTCGAAGAGACCGCAGAGAGCCACCTGATTCAACCAACCTTCATTACTGAATACCCAGCAGAAGTTTCACCGTTGGCACGTCGTAATGATGATAATCCGTTTATCACTGACCGCTTCGAATTCTTTATCGGTGGCCGTGAAATTGGTAATGGTTTCTCCGAGCTGAATGATGCTGAAGATCAGGCACAGCGCTTTGCTGATCAGGTTAGCGCCAAAGAAGCTGGTGATGACGAAGCGATGTTCTATGACGAAGACTATGTTACCGCACTGGAACATGGCTTGCCGCCGACCGCGGGTCTGGGTATCGGTATCGACCGTATGGTGATGTTATTTACCAATAGCCACACCATTCGCGATGTTATCTTGTTCCCAGCGATGCGCCCGGTAAAATAAGTGATTCCGGTTAACGGTAAATCTATTAGGGCGCTTCGGCGCCCTTTTTATCAAACAAAACAGCGATAGTTATACTTGGTTTAATCTAATCGCTTAAAATACCGGCGCTTAGGCTATATCTTCGCTTGCCCACGTCAAAGAACCGGTTATAATGCAAACCTCACACCGAAGCGGGTGTAGTTCAATGGTAGAACGAGAGCTTCCCAAGCTCTATACGAGGGTTCGATTCCCTTCACCCGCTCCAACTTAACGTCTCGCAGTATCTCCCGAAGTACATCAAACCCAGTAAATCCGCATATCTCAGGCTAATCTAGCTATTCCTATATACATGTTCGTCTATTGAAATCTACTTATAACGGGGGGTTATATATGGGTATCAAATTGTACCCACCTAAAAGTTAAGCAGTTACTTTCAATAGATGTCAGATATCGAAAATCCATCAGTGAAAAAGTGAATAAACTGGCAAATTTCCC
>NZ_CACVAD010000016.1 GCF_902726545.1 Yersinia artesiana
GCATATTGTTTGTCAATATCAGGATAGAGGACTGAAATGCGAAAAAAAATAATACAAATAATGTATATAAGTGTTTTTCTTAGTGTAGGGATAGGGTATGTATTGGGTCGAATCTATTCATTTTATCACCCCATGAACGGCTTGGAAGGATACTGGGAAGTCAATTATGATCTTAATGATTTTAAGGAAGGCTATCATATTTGCTCAAGAGTTAGTGTTTTAGACAGAAAAATAGATGTGTCAGCAGACGTATATGACGGGAGGGATTATCTGAAGGCCAGGCGAGATATAATGTTTAATGTGCAAGATGTTAAGCAAAATATATTTATTGGTAAGGTGTTATCTCTTTCTATTGTTGATGGCAACGATTGCTATTTGAATGATTTCCTAAATACACCTTATGGCGTAAGTCATCCTGTTTTTTATCAGTTGAATGAAAATACTATTTTAATGGAACAATCACAGGGACACCCTGTTAATAGCTTACGTTTATTGACTCGTACTGACACATAACTATGTCTTTTTATTGATTGAAATATGTTTGTCATCTTGGGGAGGTAATATTGCCGTATCTATCATAGCTAAGTGTAAAAAATAATGCTCTCTCACGTTGGCTTTTTGTTATGAAACTCGTTCCTGGTGTTAAATCTATAAGCTCACTTACGAATGGAAGATTTGGTATCCTGGCGGGTCTTGTTTTGGTTATTAGTCTATTCTCTTTACTCCAATTATTTTCCATCGGATTTTTATCTCATATATTAGATAACACAAAAGCTAATGTTGAAAAAACACGCCATAGCCATCAGCAAGAAGTATTAATGGATCGTGCAAGAATGGAGTTATTAATCGCTAGCGATAAACTCAATCGAGCAGGAATCTATTATATGGAGGATAAAGAGACCGGTTCTGAAGGTAGTTGGCAAAGTCTCTTGAGTGAAGCAACACAATCTATGCGGCAGTCACAAGAGGATTTCAGTCAGTTGTTATTGGTTTCTGCGCACGATGATCGGCCTGAGTTCATTGCTGTGAAGGAGAGTTATCTACAGTTATATCAAGGTCTATCAGAAATTAGTCAGGGATTGGTCAAAAACAACAATATTGATGTCTTTTTTGAAGTCCCTATTCAGGGTTTTCAAAGTGATTTTACTGAAAAGTATTACCGTTATCTGCAGGAAAGCGAAAATAACCGCACGGAAATGGATAACCAATTGCTCGCTTCTTTGTCCTCTGCAAAGCAGGCCGTTATCATTGCTTTGATTATCTTATTGTGCCTTGCATTCTCTGTTTGGTTAGGTGTGACTCGCTGGGTCATTCGGCCGCTTAATTATCTGATTGCCCAAATTCATGTGATTGCTGCGGGGGATTTATCCCATCAGATTGAGCATAACACTTTTACCAGCCGGGAAGTTCGGCTGTTGGCGGTCAGTATATACCAGATGCAACAAGGCTTAGTTGCATTGGTTAGCCAGGTACGTGGTGGTGTCGATGTTATTCTGACTGGCGTAAATCAAATCGCCGCAGGCAGCCATCGTATTTCTGAGCAAACACAATCACAAACAGAGTCACTGGCTGCCACGACACAAAATATGTATCAACTTACTGAACGTGTAAAACAGAATTCTAAGAGTGCTGATCAGGCGAATCAATTGGCGATTGAAGCCAAATTTATTGCCAGTCAAGGGGGAGATATGATGTCTGGCGTGGTGAATTCGATGGCTGATATTTCTGCGGGATCGCAGGAGATAGCCGAGATTATCACTTTGATTGAATCGGTAGCTTTTCAGACCAATATTTTGGCCTTAAATGCGGCAATTGAAGCTGCTCATGCTGGTCAGCACGGGCGGGGATTCTCTGTTGTTGCACGTGAAGTGGGAATATTAGCGCATCAAAGTGGTCATTCTGCTCTAAATATTAAACGCCTTATTGGTAACTCTTCAAAATCCATATCGGCAGGTGCTGATATGGTGGGGCGTTCTGGTGACAACTTACGCGCAATTATTGGAGCGGTCATAAAAGTGACTAATTTGATGGCTGAAATATCGACTGCATCACAAGAACAAAGTAAGGGTATTGAAGATATCACTGCTCGGGTAGGAATGATTAATGACGTCACCCGACTGAATGCTGATTTAGTCGAGCAATCCACTCAAGCCTCAGAAGTGTTGCAGAAACAAATATTTCAGCTTAACCAGTCGGTGGCACGTTTTTGTTTACCTGCCACTGTACGCCCCCCTCAACATGTTCATGAGGAGGTCGCAGTTAGTTTTTAATGTGCCATGACAGTTGTTAATAATTTGCGCCAGCCAGACGGGGTTCCATAATACTCATTCCGTCGCCGTGTAATACCAGAGTGAGCTTCGGAATATCTTGCGCAGCTTGTACCCGTGGTGCGGCGCCATAACACCAGCCACATAAATGGATCGAAAATGTAATGTAACTTCGTGGCGGTCATCGTATCTTACTCTATTGTCTTTTCTGGCTAGTAAGTGACGAATAGCATTAGCCGTTTACTGCGGCCATTTCATTTCGTTTTTAAGTACCTTGGCACTTAATTCCAAACTGGATTCATCTTTCAGTTCGGGGTAATGTTTTTTCATTGCTGTTATCAGTTCAACTGAGTCTTTTGCTTTGGGAATTTCTGTATTTAACGTGGTTAAATAGTTTTGAGTAAATGTCACTGATTCCAATGTTTGTGGTGCGTTATCAAGATAATGTCCCGGAACCACTATAATGGGTTTTAATGCTTTGATTTTTCCCAGTGTCGTCAGCCAATTCTGGCGAGACTCAGGAGTTTGAGTATCGGCGACCCATAAATGAATATTGCCTGAGACCGCAACACCGCCGACTACTGCTTTTAATGACGGGATCCAGACAAATGTCTTTTCTGGTGATGGTCCATCTAAGCCTTCGACGTTAATTTCCTGCCCATCAACAGTAAAGCTTTTGCCTTGCAATTCTTGTGGAACAATGACTTGTGTTGGAGCATTCTCTTTGAGAATAGGGCCCCAATAAGCCATTTTCCCCTCTTTAGTGGCCTTAATTTCTTCAATAGTCTGCGGTGTGGCGATCACTTTAGCTTGTGGGAATGCTTGGGCAATGACATCAAGGCCGAAATAGAAATCAGGATCTGCCTGGCTGATATAAATAGTGGTCAGCTTTTTGCCACTTTGCTTAATTTTCTTCACTAGCGCTTCAGCATCATTGCGCTGAAATTGCGCATCAATCAGAGCCACTTCTGTTTTACCGCTAATAATTTCAGATGATACCGGGAAGATACTTTTTTCTCCGGGATTATAGACTTCCATTTTTAGCTGTTCAGCGGCATGAGCTGTTGAGACAGCAGCGAAAGTTGTCAGGCCCGCAAAGGCCATTTGTAATAGTGTTTTATTTAACATGTTTGTATTCCTGAGAGTCACTGGGGGATGGGCTAGATAATAGATTGCTTATATCGATAGAAAAACTCGATAATGGACAATTATTTGTTGCTTAAATCGAGCTAATTATGGATAGAATTACCGCAGCAGAGGTATTCGTCACCATTGTTGAGCGGGGCAGTATGATTGCCGCTGCAGAGGCTTTGGAGATGTCGCGGGCTATGGTGACACGCTATTTGGCTGAGATGGAGCAGTGGGCAGGCGCTCGTTTGTTACACCGGACAACCCGTAAGTTAAGTTTAACTCATGCGGGGGAAGCGACCCTGGCGCGTTGTCGGCATATGCTTGAATTTGCTAAGGACATGGATTTAGTCGAGGGGCAAGAAAATGAAGAACTGCGCGGTTTATTGCGGATCAGTTGCTCTCAATCCCTTGGACAAAGTGCATTAGTTATTGCTGTTAGTGAGTATTTACGCCGTCATCCACAAGTGGCAGTGGATTTGCAGATGAATAACCGAGCTGTCAATCTGGTGGAAGAGCGTATTGATTTAGCGCTGCGTATTACCAATGATTTAGATCCAAACTTAATCGCTCGTCCGCTATCTATCTGCCATTCCGTTGTTTGTGCTTCTCCGGGTTACCTTTCCGCCAAAGGAACGCCGAAAACCCCAGCTGATTTGGCCGTCCACAACTGCCTGACATACTCTTATTTTGGCAAAAGTTTATGGCATTTTGACCAACAAGGCGTCAAATCATCAGTTGCGGTAGGCGGAAATCTCAGTGCCAATGAGTCAGTGGTGTTACTCAGCGGAGCATTAGAAGGGGCGGGAATCACCTTGCAGCCTGGTTACTCTGCCGCGCCGTATATTGCCAGTGGTGAGTTAATCAAGCTATTACCCGATTATCAGCCTCAAGAGATGGGAATTTACGGTATCTATACTTCACGTCGGCAAATGCCAGCCACATTAAGGTCGATGTTGGACTTTCTGGTGGAGTGGTTTACTACCCACCCACTGCCGACTTGAAACCGCAGCGGTGTTAGCTGCATTCACTCACCCGAATCACTGACTTGAGTCAGCTCATCGGGATTCGTTTATTTGCTGCCTTGCTGCGCCTCCAATTAGTTTGTGGGCCTGCCGGCTTGAAACCGCAGCGGTGTTAGCTGAGCGGTTACATTCTCAAACATATTTTTATTATTGGCACAGAGCTTAAATTATTTTAAATTTCATTTAGTTATCAATGAATAGAGAGATATATTACTTATCATGCTATTTATAACTCTGTTCATTACTGGTTATTATTCCTTAACTCATGCTATTTCTATCTGTACCCGTCACCTGGCATTCGATTGGGTATACAAATTAAATAATTATAAATAATAGGGTTATTGCGGCTTTATCCGGCAATTCGGCCCTCATCTACCTTTTCTATTCACTACAACATACCGGTTAATTAATCATTTACCGGCAACATTTTGATCTGCCTGGGAGCTTTATTATGCCTGTTGCGCTACTGGCATTAGCACTAAGTGCTTTTGCTATTGGAACCACTGAATTTGTCATTATGGGGCTGCTGCCTCAGGTGGCGGGTGATCTGCACATTTCGATTCCAACGGCAGGTTGGTTAATCAGTGGTTATGCATTGGGAGTGGCTATCGGCGCGCCTATCATGGCTGTCCTGACCGCTAAATTGCCGCGCAAAAAGACATTGTTGTTATTAATGGTGATTTTTATCATTGGTAACCTGATGTGTGCATTGGCATACAGTTATGATTTCCTGATGTTATCCAGGGTTATTACCGCACTGAGCCATGGGGCCTTTTTTGGTATTGGTGCCGTGGTTGCTTCTAATTTGGTGGCCCCTAACAGGCGGGCATCCGCAGTGGCTCTAATGTTCACCGGCCTGACACTCGCCAATGTGCTGGGGGTTCCCTTGGGAACGGCGTTGGGGCAAGCTTTCGGCTGGCGCTCGACCTTCTGGGTGGTGTCGGTCATCGGTTTATTCTCACTGGCAGCACTTTACCGCAAGTTGCCTTCTTCTCAGGAGGAAGCCCCAACCGAGTTACGTAAGGAGATTGCTGCGCTGCGCGGAGGGGGGATCTGGTTATCTTTGCTGATGACGGTCTTTTTTGCCGCGGCGATGTTTGCCCTGTTTACTTATATCGCCCCAATTCTGACTGAAGTGACTCAGGTTTCTGAGCATGGCATCAGTTGGACCTTGTTGTTGATGGGCGTGGGCCTGACATTGGGCAATATTGTGGGTGGGCGGTTGGCGGACTGGCGTTTATCCGTGAGTCTGACGATGACTTTCTTACTCATCGCGATATTTTCCGCTCTATTTAGTTGGACAAGTTACTCATTACTGGCCGCGGAAGTGACACTCTTCTTGTGGTCTGCTGCGGCATTTTCAGCCGTGCCTGCCTTGCAAATTAATGTGGTCGCTTACGGTAAAAAAGCCCCTAATCTGGTCTCAACACTGAATATTGCGGCCTTTAACGTTGGCAATGCCTTAGGCGCGTGGGTCGGAGGTGTGGTGATTGCCAAAGGATTGGGATTGACCGTCGTCCCGCTGGCCGCCGCAGCACTGGCGGTTGTTGGTTTGCTGCTATGCCTGTTTACGTTTTCCCGCGCGCGCGCCGGTAAGATCAGCGCGGTTTAATTAAGAGATGAACACTGTTGGGCAATCACCGTCGCCAGACGTTGTTGGAAGGTGATTGCCTGCTGTTTTAAATGCTCGATAAAGGTATCGACCAGGCTGGATGATGGGCGATGTATCGGTTGTATCAAGCTGATAGTAAAAGGAATATCAACACTAAATGGCCGAATGCAAACACCTTCATTGACTCCAGCACCAATATAATCCAGAGCGGTTAATGGATTAACAATAGAAACCCCCACCCCTTCTCGCACCATGGCACAAACTGAAGCTGCGCTGTGAGTTTCCAAAACTAATCTTCGATTAATGCCTTGTTCAGTAAAGAGATTATCCAATAACTGTCGGTAACTGTCGGTGACTGACAGGCTGATAAAGTTCTCGCCCTGAAAATCTTGCGGAGTCAGTACGGCTTTTTCCTGCAAGGGGTGGCCACTGGGTAATACGCAAACTTCATTTACGGTCATCAGCGCATGGCGCACCGTGCCCGCCGGGGTTTGCGTATTCTCAGTCAAGCCGAGGTCGTGCCGCTGGGCCGAAAGCCATTCCTCTAATAAAGGTGATTCTTGCGGGATAACGCTCAGACTAACTTCCGGATAGCGGTCAATAAAAGGTTTACACACCGCTGGAAGCAATGACTGAGAAAACACTGGCAGGCAGGCAATAGAAAGCTGCGCATGCTGGAATTGGCGTATCCCTTCGGCAGCCTGTTTAATACGATCAAGCCCATAATAGGAGCGCTGAACCTCTTCAAATAAGCGCAGACCTTGCACTGTGGGGTATAGCCGCCCGCGCACGCGTTCAAACAATTTTAATTGGACTAATTGCTCAAAACGAGCCAATTCGCGGCTGACGGTAGGTTGTGATGTTTGGAGTAATAACGCGGCTTCAGTCAGATTACCGGTAGTCATAACACCATGAAAAATCTCTATTTGTCGTAGGGAAATAGTGGGCATGACAGCTCTCCTGCGGTGGTGACTGTTTAATCTAACCCATATCATAAATGAATAGACTAAGGGTAAATAGATATTTTCTTCACACCCACGATGTTGTTAATAATAACCCATCAGCGAAATCCTTATTTTCGCCCCGTATATTGACCCAATTATTAGGAAGACCTATGCCGCGCGCCCTTAACGACACTTCTTCGGCACTGACCGCCCAAAACCTGATTACCTTACCCGAACGTTTTGGTTGCCCGGTATGGGCTTATGATGGCGAAATTATCACTCAAAAAATCAATCAATTGCGTCATTTTGATGTGATTCGATTTGCCCAGAAAGCCTGCTCGAATATTCATATTTTGCGCTTGATGCATGAGCAAGGTGTGAAAGTTGACTCGGTATCTCTGGGGGAAATTGAGCGCGCGTTGCAGGCTGGTTTTCAACCGGGGCAAGAACCTGCTGAGATTGTCTTTACTGCCGATTTGCTGGATCAGGCTACCTTACTGCGGGTGACGGAATTAAACATTCCGGTTAATGCGGGTTCCATTGATATGCTCGATCAACTGGGGCAGCATGCGCCCGGTCACCCGGTTTGGTTGCGGGTTAATCCAGGTTTCGGTCACGGACATAGTCAGAAAACCAATACCGGCGGTGAAAACAGCAAACACGGTATTTGGCATGAGGACTTGCCGCAAGCCATTGCGAAAATTCAACAATATGGATTAACCCTGGTGGGGATACATATGCATATTGGTTCCGGTGTTGATTATCAGCATTTGGAACAAGTGTGTGATGCCATGGTGCAGCAGGTGATTGCGCTAGGGCAGGATATCAGTGCTATTTCCGCCGGCGGTGGGTTATCAATCCCCTATCAATCTGGCGATGATGAGATTGATACCGAGCATTATTACGGCTTATGGAACAGCGCGCGCGAGCGGATTGCCGCGCATTTAGGTCATCCCGTCAATCTTGAAATTGAACCCGGTCGCTTCCTGGTTGCTGAAGCTGGAGTGTTAATCGCGCAGGTTCGGGCGGTGAAAAATATGGGGCGTCGGCACTATGTCTTGGTGGATGCGGGCTTCAATGATTTGATGCGACCAGCCATGTATGGCAGTTACCACCATATTTCAGTATTACCAGCTGACGGGCGCTCACTTGCCAACCAACCGCTGATTGATACTGTGGTTGCTGGCCCGCTTTGCGAATCGGGGGATGTGTTTACTCAGGAAGCGGGGGGCGGGCTAGAGACTCGTAAATTGCCCGCCGCCAACATTGGCGATTATCTGGTATTCCATGACACCGGGGCCTATGGTGCTTCAATGTCTTCAAACTACAATAGCCGGCCATTATTGCCAGAAGTCTTGTTTGAACAGGGGCAGCCGCGGTTAATCCGCCGCCGCCAAACCATTGCAGAACTTATTGCGTTAGAATTGATTTAATCATAGTGAGCCAGCATCTCAATCATCAACCGATGCTTGCGGGCTGGCGACCGAATGGCGACGCACCAGTGTTGGGCTGAACATATTGGTGGTTTCAGGAAGTGGCGTGTTATTGGCTAGCGCCAGTGCTAATTCTGCGGCCTGTGTTGCCATCGCCACGACGGGATAGCGAATGGTGGTCAGCCGCGGGCGCAGATAACGGGAGATCAACACATCGTCAAAACCGATCAGTGAGATCTCTTGTGGCACTTCAATACTGTTATCGCTGAGCACAGACAATGCCCCTGCAGCCATCGAGTCGTTATAACAAGTGACCGCAGTGAAGTTTCGGCCACGACCAAGTAAGTCGGTCATGGCTTGTTCACCGCCGATTTCATCCGGCGTACCGTAGGAAATTAAACGGTCATCAACCGCAATACCAAACTCTTCCAGAGCATCCAGATAACCTTGCAGACGATCAGTGGCATCAGAAATTTGATGATTGGAGCAAATAATCGCTATTCGTTTATGCCCTTGCTGAATCAGATGACGGGTTGCCAGCCAGGCACCATAACGATCATCCAACGCCACACAGCGGGTTTCAAAACCGGGGAGGGTGCGGTTAATCAATACCATGCCAGGGATTTGCTGCATTAATGACGTCAATTCTTCATCAGATAATTTTTTGGCATGAACCACCAGTGCGGCACAGCGATGGCGAATTAATTGTTCGATAGCCTGACGCTCTTTTTCTGCATCATGGTAACCGTTTCCAATCAATAGAAAATTACCGGTGGCATAAGCCACTTGCTCTACCGCTTTGACCATAGAACCAAAGAAGGGATCTGATACATCAGAAACAATCATACCGACGGTTTCTGTGGATTGCTGCGCTAGCGCCCGCGCATTGGCATTCGGGTGATATTGCAACTGCTCCATGGCGCTGCATACCGCCTTTCTTGATGTTTCACTGGCCTTGGGCGAATTATTGATAACACGAGATACCGTAGCGACGGAAACACCCGCCAACTTGGCAACATCCTTAATAGTGGCCATTTTTCTTCCAGAGATTTTCAGGGTAATCGCTTACATCACTCAGTTTTACGGAAAACGAAGCTATCTGCAAGGGGGGATGATCGCAACTTGGTGAGAAAAGACCACAGAAAAGAAAATTAGGAGTATGGCGCGCAATTGGTGACAAACAGAGTCACTCCACCAGATATCGGCCAACAAAATAGCCAGCGGTAGCTTAGTCCAAAACGATTATGCTTAGTCAAAATTATGCTTTGGGCTTACATTCATGTGAATGTTACTTTTATGATCTATTCAATTGCCTGAGATCGCCATGTCCATCACCCGTTACCCCCAGCTTGCCCACTGGGGCGCTTATACCGCAGTTGTCGAAGATGGCAAACTGATCCGCTGTGAACCTTTTGCTGATGATCCCAATCCTTCACCATTATTGGATTCCATTACCCCGATGGTGTATTCCGACAAACGTATTCGCAAACCCGCCGTGCGTCGCTCGTGGCTACAGCAACGTGAAAAAAGTGATCGCACTTTACGTGGACGGGAAGATTTTGTTGAGGTGGACTGGGATGTCGCGCTGGATTTAGTCGCAGAAGAGAATCGCCGTGTGAGAGATCAGTATGGCCCATCAGGGCTATTTACCGGTTCCTACGGCTGGTCTTCTGCTGGGCGTTTACATCACGCTCGCTCATTAGTCAGGCGTTTCTATTTCAGTGGCGGTGGTGGTGTTGATCAGTTGGGTAACTACAGTTGGGGTTCGGCACAGTTTTTCTTACCTTATGTCATCGGGACTTTTAGCCCACTGACCGGCAGGGTGACCTCCTGGCCCAGTGTGGTGGAGCACTGCGAACTGTTTATCGCTTTCGGCGGATTGGCGCTGAAAAATGCTCAGGTGTCCTCTGGCGGTTCGGCGGAACATTCATTAAAACCCTGGCTGGAGAAATTGGCACAAAAGGGCACGCCGGTGATTAATATCAGCCCGATGCGCGATGATTGCCCGGACTTTGTGAATGCAGAATGGATCCCCATTCGCCCTAACACCGATGTGGCACTGATGTTGGCACTGGCGTATGAAATTCAGCGCCTTGAGGGGGAGGATAAGGCTTTCCTGGCTTCTCATTGTGTGGGCTATGAGCAATTAGCTGATTACATTCGCGGAGTGAATGATGGCGTAGCGAAAACGCCGGACTGGGCCAGCGACATTACCGGTATTCCGGCGGCAAGAATTAGTCAGTTGGCACAGCAACTTATTGGTGTGCGCAGCTTTATGACTTGCTCCTATTCCATCCAGCGCGCGCATCGCGGTGAACAACCTTACTGGATGGTCATTGCGTTATCGGCCATGTTGGGGCAAGTGGGCTTACCCGGCGGCGGTTTCTCATTTGGTCACGGCTCAATGAATGGTGTGGGTAATCCCAGAATTGATACCCCAGGGCCAAGTATGCCGGTGGGGAAAAATCCAGCGGGGCTGGCGATTCCGGTGGCGCGGATTTGTGACATGTTGCTGCAACCGGGGCAGCCTTATCAGTTTCAGGGGGAAACTCATAACTATCCGGACATTCATTTGGTGCACTGGGCGGGCGGCAATCCTTTCCACCATCATCAGCAATTGAACCGGCTGGTGGAGGGCTGGCAAAAGCCGGATACCGTGATTGTGCAGGATATCTGGTGGACACCCGCGGCGAAAATGGCAGATATCGTGTTGCCGGTGACCAGCTCGCTGGAGCGCAATGATATTGGTGGATCGTCTCGGGATCGCTATGTATTGGCAATGCATCAGGCCATTGCCCCGCAACATCAGGCTCGGCACGATTTTGATATTTTCGCTGACTTAGCTGAGCGGCTAGGTTATCGCGACACCTTTACTGAAGGGCGCGATGAAATGGCGTGGATCAAACATATTTATCAGGAGTGCGGTGTCGCACAACAGCCCCATGAGGTGGAATGGCCTGATTTTGAGACGTTCTGGCAACGGGGACATGTGGATTTACCGGCTCCGCAGAAAGAGTTCGTTTTCTTCGATGCTTTCCGCACCGATCCGCAGGTTAATCCTCTGCAGACGCCGAGCGGTAAAATTGAATTATTCAGTGAAAAAATCGCCAGTTATCAATATGAGGATTTTGCCCCGCATGCCCAATGGAAGCCACCTATTGAATGGCTGGGTGCGCCGCAGGCTGAGCAATGGCCGCTGCATTTGATTTCTATCCAGCCGAGTGATCGTCTGCATAGCCAGCTTGATCCTGCTCCCTTGGCGCAGGGGAATAAAACCGCCGGTCGCGAAACCCTCTATATGCACCCACAGGATGCTGCTCACCGTGAAATAACGGAAGGCAGTCAAGTTCAGGTGAGTAATTTACGCGGCAGTTGTCTGGCGGGGGTACGCATTACTGACGGTGTGACACGTGGTGTGGTGCTAATGGCAACGGGGGCCTGGTTTGATCCCGGCTTTGGTGGCAAGCAGCCTTTTGGTAGCGAACAACATCAAGTTGAGCAATCCGGTAATCCTAATGTCCTGACATTAGATATTGGCACTTCTCGTTTGACCCAAGGCCCGAATGCGATGAGTTGTCTGGTTGAGGTGGCACTGTATTAATACAGTTGTACTTATTCAGCGGTACTGGTGCATCGGATGTACCGCAATGAATTACAAACCTTTTCGTCTTTCTGACAATGTTCACTCCTGGTTACACTTTGCACGTAAATGTTGCGATTGCTTGCTGGCTGAGGTTTCACTTAAACGGATAGAGTAGTGATCCCAGAGGTATTAATTGGTGAGTAATCAACATACGCTGTGTGTTAAAGCCAGTTTTTTATTTGCACCGACCTACGCAGATGCGTAGGTTTTTTTTTATTTGTTACCTCTGCGGCACCCTCTTCGCGCTATTCTCTCTCATACTATAGTATTCTCTCCTGTGTATATTCATCGACTTATAGAGAAACAGACATGGCTTATCGTTTGCTGCGCGCTCTTTTCCGTGGGTTATTTCGCGTCACCATTGATGGTATTACTGACCAGTTTTCGCATCCAAAACTGATTATCACGCCTAATCACGTTTCTTTCCTTGATGGGGCTTTGTTAGCGCTGTTTCTCCCGATAAAACCGGTATTTGCGGTCTATTCCAACATTACTGAAAGCTGGTATATGCGTTGGTTGAAACCCTATGTGGACTTTGTCGCGCTTGACCCGACCAAACCAATGGCAATCAAACACTTGGTTAGAATGGTCGAACAGGGCAGGCCGGTGGTGATATTCCCCGAAGGGCGCATCACGGTGACCGGCTCATTAATGAAAATCTATGATGGTGCAGCATTTGTTGCCGCGAAATCAGGTGCAGCGGTGGTTCCTATCCGTCTGGAAGGCCCTGAATTTACCCGCTTTGGGCGACTGGGGGAGGTGTTAAAAGTCCGTTGGTTCCCGAAAATCAGTATTCATGTACTGCCCGCGACCACTTTACCTATGCCACAAGCACCGCGTGCCCGTGACCGCAGGGTGCTGGCGGGTGAGCGCTTACACGCCATTATGATGGCGGCGCGGATGGCTATCGTGCCACGGGAAACACTTTTTGAAGCGTTGCTATCCGCACAAACGCGTTATGGGCGTTTTAAACCGTGCATCGAAGATATTTCCTTTAAAGAAGATAGTTATCAAACTCTGCTAAAGAAAATCTTAGGTGTCAGCCGTATCCTGCAACGTTTTACTGCGCAGGGAGAGCATGTGGGGATGCTATTACCCAATGCGACTATCACGGCTGCGGCGATTTTCGGTGCGACCCTCCGTGGCCGCATCCCGGCGCTACTTAACTACACCTCCGGTGCCAAAGGCCTGAAAAGTGCCATCACTGCTGCGTCCCTGAAGACTATTATCACCTCGCGCCAGTTCCTGGAAAAAGGCAAGCTGACACATTTACCTGAACAAGTCACAGAGGCCAATTGGGTCTATCTGGAAGATTTAAAAGATACGGTTACGCTGGCTGATAAATTATGGATTTTATTCCATTTATGCTGCCCACGTCGGGCGATGGTGCCACAACAGGCCGATGATAGTGCCTTGATTTTGTTTACCTCCGGTTCAGAAGGCAACCCGAAAGGCGTGGTGCATTCACATGCCAGCTTATTGGCAAACGTTGAACAGATTCGCACCATTGCAGACTTTACGCCGCGTGATCGCTTTATGTCATCACTGCCACTGTTTCATGCTTTTGGTCTGACGGTCGGTTTATTCACACCGCTAATGACCGGCAGCCGGGTATTTCTTTATCCAAGCCCGCTGCATTATCGGGTGGTGCCAGAATTAGTGTATGACCGTAACTGTACCGTATTATTTGGTACGTCCACTTTCCTGGGGAATTATGCCCGCTTTGCCCATCCATATGACTTTGCCCACTTGCGTTATGTGGTAGCTGGCGCTGAAAAGCTGGCTGATAGCACCAAGCAGATTTGGCAGGACAAGTTTGGTATTCGTATTTTGGAAGGTTATGGCGTGACAGAATGCGCGCCAGTCGTGGCAATTAACGTGCCGATGGCGGCAAAAGTGAATACTGTGGGCCGCATTTTGCCGGGCATGGAATCTCGCGTGATCCCTGCGCCGGGAATCGAACAGGGCGGGCGCTTACAATTGCGCGGCCCGAATATTATGCGCGGTTACCTGAGAGTAGAGAAACCGGGCGTGCTGGAGCAACCCTCCGCTGAAAATATACAGGGTGAGCAGGAAGCGGGTTGGTATGACACCGGTGATATTGTGGCTATCGATGAACAAGGGTTCTGCGCCATTCGTGGCCGCATGAAGCGCTTTGCTAAATTAGCCGGAGAAATGGTATCACTGGAAAGTGTCGAGCAGCTTGTACTGCGAATTTCACCAGAAGGGCAGCATGCGGCAGCCACGAAAACAGATAGCGCCAAAGGGGAAGCCTTGGTGCTGTTTACCACCGACAGTGAGATAACACGCGAGAAATTAGTTAAAGCAGCGCGGGAAAGCGGTGTGCCTGAACTGGCTGTACCGCGCGACATTCGGGTGGTGAAAGCCTTGCCTCTGTTGGGGAGCGGCAAACCTGACTTTGTGACATTAAGTAAAATGGCGGAAGATCCGGAGATGAGCGCATGAGTCAGCAAGCATTAGCAGATAAGCCGTTGTTATCCAGAGGGATGATAGCGGTTCTATGTGCGCAGTTTTTCTCGGCTTTTGGTGATAACGCACTGCTTTTTGCTACGCTGGCATTAATTAAGCAGCAGTTATATCCCGACTGGAGTCAGCCTATTTTACAAATGGCATTCGTCGCGACCTATATCATTCTGGCTCCGTTTGTCGGGCAATTTGCCGATAGCTTTGCCAAAGGGCGAGTGATGATGGTGGCGAATGGCTTGAAGCTGGCCGGTGCGCTGGTTATCTGTTTTGGTTTTAATCCGTTTCTGGGATATAGCCTGGTGGGCGTGGGGGCTGCGGCCTATTCACCCGCTAAATATGGTATTTTGGGTGAAATCACCTCTGGCGAACAGTTGGTTAAAGCCAACGGTATGATGGAAGCTTCAACCATCGCCGCTATTTTACTCGGCTCGGTCGCGGGGGGCGTGTTGGCAGACTGGCACTTGGGCGCGGCATTGGGTGTGTGCGCACTGGTATATGCCATTGCGGTGGTCGCTAATATGTTTATCCCAAAGCTGGCTGCTGCTCGTTCAGGCAGCTCATGGCGACCTCTGGCAATGACCGGCAGCTTCTTTACTGCTTGCCGGGTCTTATGGCGCGATGGTGAAACTCGCTTCTCATTGGCGGGAACCAGTCTATTTTGGGGGGCAGGGGTTACTCTGCGTTTCCTGTTGGTGCTCTGGGTGCCTATCGCGCTGGGGATCACGGATAATGCCACCCCTACATTGCTCAATGCGATGGTGGCAATTGGGATTGTTGTGGGCGCAGGAGCTGCGGCCCGTTTCGTCACACTGAAAACCGTGAAGCGCTGCTTACCGGCGGGTGTACTAATTGGTGTGGCAGTGGCGATTTTTGCTCTGCAACACAGTATGCCGATGGCCTATCTGCTGCTGATTATCATCGGGATTTTGGGCGGGTTCTTTGTGGTTCCGCTTAATGCTTTATTGCAGGAGCGCGGCAAGAATAGCGTCGGTGCCGGTAATGCCATTGCGGTGCAAAATCTCGGTGAAAACACCGCGATGTTGCTGATGTTAGGTTTGTTCTCAGTGGTCGTGAAACTTGGCGTGCCGGTGATAGCGGTGGGGGTTGGTTTCGGCGTGATATTCGCACTGGCAATTGCGTTACTTTGGGGCTGGCAGTGGCGTCAACAGCGACATAAAGCCGCTGAATGATTTGAAAGGTTACATAAGCTGTCTACAGACAAACCCCGACAACTCGATCTTGCAAAGTGAAGGCAGGCAGAAGAGTAAAGCGTCCGCGCCAAGGATGGCGCGGGTCGAGCCTACATGGATGTATTGACGGCGTCTTTACGATCTGCCTGTTTTCACCGCTACGGGCACTTTGTCATTAACCTCAAGGCCGCATCCAGCGGCCTTTTGGCTATTTGAAGAGAGACAGGATTAAGGCGCAGGGAAGGTAAAGCGGGTGTGAATCTCTTCCAATGCATTCAATACTTCCTGACTTAACACCACATTCTGGCTATCAATATTGCTTTTCAGTTGTTCCAACGTGGTTGCACCCAGCAATGTGCTGGCAACAAAAGGTTGCTGGCGTACAAAAGCCAGTGCCATCTGCGCGGGATCCAGCCCATGACGTTTTGCTAACGCCACATATTCAGCCGTGGCTAATTGAGCTTGTGGCCCGGTATAACGAGTGAATCGGCTAAATAAGGTATTACGCGCCCCGGCAGGTTGTGCACCATTAAGGTATTTACCGCTCAGGGTACCAAACGCCAGGCTAGAGTAAGCCAGCAGTTCCACACCTTCGTGTTGACTTATCTCGGCCAAACCGACTTCAAAACTGCGGTTAAGCAAACTGTAGGGATTTTGAATCGACACAATACGCGGTAAAGCATGCTTTTCTGCCAGATGCAGATAACGCATCACCCCCCAAGGTGTTTCATTTGATACGCCGATATAACGGATTTTACCGGCGCGCACCTGCTCGCTCAGCGCTTCCAGTGTCTCAAGCAGGGTGGCTAGTGCCTTATTTTCACTTGTTTTATTTTCAATGGTCTTATCTTCAGTGTAACGGTAATTCAGTTTACCAAAACAGTTGGTTTCTCGTTGCGGCCAATGTAGCTGATAAAGATCAAGATAATCGGTATTAAGGCGTTTAAGGCTGGCATCCAGCGCGGCACGGATGTTTTTCCGATCCAGTGCCATATCATGGCGAATGGGCTTATCGTTGCCGCGTGATGGCCCGGAGACTTTGCTGGCTAAAATAATTTTGTCTCGACTACCGCGGGCTTTGAGCCAGCTACCAATGTATTGCTCGGTTAACCCTTGGGTTTCTGGTTTTGGGGGAACCGGGTACATTTCTGCGGTATCAATCAAGTTAATACCGGCTGCAACGGCATAATCCAGTTGAGCATGGGCATCGGCTTCACTGTTTTGTTCACCAAAAGTCATGGTGCCCAGACCCAGCAGGCTTACTTCTAATGAACTGTGGGGGATACGATGATATTGCATTGCCGACCTTCCTTTGTGTCTGAAGTTATCAGGCTAAGTCAAACCCGCCTTACCCGACTATAACTAAGCACTGCGGCAGGGGGAAGAGGACAAAGAAAAAGTGCAGAAAATAGTGGGAAAGGGGCGCGACGAATCGCACCCGAGATATTTTTATTTTACTGGCTTATTTTTCTTTCCGCGCATGAGGTTGAGGGTTTCAACACCCATTGAGAAGAACATGGCGAAGTAGATGTAGCCTTTCGGAATATGAATCTGGAAACTTTCCAACATCAGGGTAAACCCGACCAAAATCAGGAAAGATAATGCCAGCATTTTGACGGAGGGGTGGCGGTTAACAAACTCACCAATCGGCCGGGCAGCAAACATCATTACGCCCACGGCAATAACGACTGCGGCCATCATAATGAACAGATGATCTGACAGCCCTACCGCAGTTATCACCGAGTCCAGGCTAAAGATGATATCCAACAGCATGATTTGCACGATAGCTGCAAAGAAAGAACTGACATTACTGCTATGGTCGGTATCACTGCCCTCAATGGTCTCATGAATTTCTTTGCTGGCTTTCCAAATCAGGAACAAGCCACCCAACAGCAAAATGAGATCCCGCATCGAGACGCCATGACCGGCCAGAGTAAACAACGGCTCCGTCAGGCGGATAACCCAGGCGATAGAAGCCAGTAATGCCAAACGCATAAGCATCGCACCGGCCAAACCAAGGCGACGGGCTTTGTTTTGCTGCGCTTTAGGTAATTTTGCGACCACTAAAGAAAGGAAAATAATATTGTCTATGCCGAGAACGATCTCGAGGATAGTCAGTGTGCCTAGCGCCAACCAGGCATTTGGATCGGCAATCCATTCAAACATTGTGCCTTACACCTTACGGAAATTACGGAGTTTGCGGAAACACAAAGATACAATTATACGCGTTTATTGGTTAAGCGGAATAATAGGATTCATCCGTTAAAGCAAAAAGTGTCGGGCCAGCATTGGGCCGGTAAAGGTTTTTTTCAGATAAAAGCCACGGGGTAAGGTCATGATGGGCTGCCCGTGTTCGCCGATGGCTTCAGTTAATGCGCGGCTATTGGCCGCTTTCGGGCGCAGCTGTAAGACTTCGCCATGACGAGCCGTAATAGTTTCAACTTTGCCCAAAACGATAAGATCCATTAACTCTTCCCAATCGCGGCGCAGCAATTCTTCCTCTTCCTCATTCGGGCTCCACAATAAAGGAGCGCCAACCCGGCGCAGTGCTAACGGAATTTGCCGTTCACCTTCAACAGGCACCCACAACACGCGGGCCAATTTATGCCGTACATGGCTGCTTTCCCAGGTGATGCCGCTATTACCGGTCAGGGGGGCAACACAGACGAAAGTGGTCTCCAGCGGTTTACCTTGGGCGCTGATAGGAATGGTTTTCAGCTCGATACCAATATTGGCAAAGTCCTGTTCAGGTTTACTGCCCGCGCTGGCTCCCAGATAGAATTCCAGCAACATACCAACCCAGCCCTTTGTCCGTTTTAAATCGGCCGGAATGTTCCAGCCCGCTCTGCTTGCCAATTCGCCGAGAGTAAAACCTGAGAGTGCTTCAGCACGTTGAAAAAGTTGATATTCATCAGTGGGCGGTGCCGGGGGCAGTGAATAAACAGACATAAAATGAAAACCTGCTAAAGTCGGTTAAAAAGTGAACTGAAATAAAAGTGACCGTAGATGTATTGTTATCCCGTCCAGCAGAAACAAATAATAGCATGATTTAACGGAAGTTTTCTTTCCTTCCGCCCGATAAATACTTCCAATTGAGCTATCTTGTGCACCTGCTGACAGGAATAATGAACAGGATCTTACACCTATTTATCCACAGATTTATTGGATAACCTCAATAAATCACGATCACTGGTTCAATTTACAGCCTTGACGGCAGGTTTTTTTGCGCGTTTTGCCTTTTTTTGCATAACTTTGCCTCATTATCTGTGGATAAAAACCACATTGATGGATCTTTAGCCAGACTCAGATCCAAAACGGATATAGATCACATTTTGAGGTAGTAAATACCTGTGGGAAACCTGTTATTTTATTGAAATTAATCATTTATTTTTTCTGGTATTTTTGTCGTATAATTACGTTAAAATGAGTTGTACCTGCTTTTCCCTAGAGTTCTACACACCTATATCCACAGAAAAAGTGAATAAAATGGCGCGCGCGGCCCTTAGGGTGTTTATAACTTTGCCAATATCTGTGAGTTATCCCAGAGTTATCAGGTTTCGCTGGCGGATAAGCAGTGGTTTACCGCCTGTTGCTAGTGTGAAACAATCAGAGCATCTTTGAGTTTTAAGCTTATCGAGGTAGTCCGGTGATCGATGATGATGGCTACCGCCCGAACGTGGGTATCGTAATTTGTAATCGGCAGGGCGAAGTGTTGTGGGCCAGGCGTTACGGTCAGCACTCCTGGCAGTTTCCCCAAGGGGGGATAAACCCCGGTGAGACACCAGAGCAGGCAATGTATCGTGAACTTTTTGAAGAAGTAGGACTTAACAAAAAAGATGTCCGAATTCTGGCTTCAACTCGTAACTGGTTACGCTACAAATTACCAAAACGTTTGGTGCGTTGGGATACAAAGCCGGTATGCATCGGCCAAAAACAGCGATGGTTTCTACTACAGTTAATGTGTAATGAAGCCGATATCAACATGCAACGCAGTAGTACTCCGGAGTTTGATGGCTGGCGATGGGTCAGTTATTGGTATCCGGTGCGTCAGGTGGTGTCTTTTAAACGGGATGTTTATCGTCGCGTGATGAAAGAGTTTGCTCCAACCGTAATGCCTGTGCAGGAGGCAGCTCCGCCACGGGTACCGCCCGCTTATCGCCGTAAAAGAGGTTAAGTTAAGCCGATCATGCTCACGCGTTTGCGAGAAATAGTTGAGAAAGTGGCGATGGCAACCAGCCTAACGGATGCGTTAGAGCTGTTGGTCAATGAAACCTGTCTGGCGATGGACACGGAAGTCTGCTCGATTTATCTGGCAGATAATGACCGCCGTTGTTATTACCTGATGGCGACACGGGGTTTGAAAAAGCCCCGTGGTCGCACCATTACGCTGGCTTTTGACGAAGGGATTGTCGGGCTGGTAGGGCGCCTGGCCGAGCCTATTAACCTGGCCGATGCACAGAGCCACCCCAGTTTTAAATATGTTCCCCAGGTTAAAGAGGATCGCTTCCGGGCATTTCTCGGCGTGCCTATTATTTATCGCCGCCAATTGCTTGGTGTGCTGGTGGTTCAGCAGCGTGAACATCGTCAGTTTGATGAGAGCGAAGAGTCGTTCATGGTCACGCTGGCAACACAACTGGCGGGTATTCTTTCTCAATCTCAGCTCAATGCCATTTTTGGCCAATACCGCCAAACACGTATCCGCGCACTGGCTGCGGCACCCGGGGTTGCGGTTGCTGAGGGCTGGCAGGATACTTCGCAGCCTTCCCTCGATTTGGTTTACGAGGCCTCGACACTCGATACTGCTCAAGAGCGTGAACGCCTGACACAAGCGCTGGAGGAGGCCGCGGCCGAATTCCGCCGCTTCAGTAAGCGTTTCGCCGCCAGCTCACAAAAAGAGAGCGCGGCGATTTTCGATCTCTATTCCCACTTGCTCAATGACGCTCGCCTAAAGCGCGAACTTTTCGCTCAAATTGACGCCGGATCAGTGGCGGAATGGGCGGTTAAGCAAGTCGTCGAACAATTTGCCGCGCAGTTTGCCAGCTTGCAAGATACTTATATGCGCGAGCGCGCCAGTGATCTGCGGGCATTGGGCCAGCGCTTGTTGTTTCATCTCGACGACAGCACTTCTGGTGCCAGCCAGTGGCCTGAGCGTTTTATTCTGGTGGCCGATGAACTCACCGCCACACTATTAGCTGAAGTACCACAAGATCGCCTCGCCGGTGTGGTGGTGCGTGATGGGGCTGCTAACTCCCATGCCGCCATTCTGGTGCGCGCCATGGGGATCCCGACAGTGATGGGCGCAGATATTCAACCTGCGCTGCTGAATCAGCGGTTACTGATTGTTGATGGTTATCGCGGAGAAGTGCTGGTTGATCCTGAACCGGTGCTGGTCAAAGAGTATCAACGGCTGGTCACGGAAGAGATTGAACTTAGTAAGCTGGCTGAAGATGATGTTGAGCAACCCGCCGCGCTGAAAAGTGGTGAGCGGATCCAGGTGATGCTCAATGCGGGCCTTAGCCCGGAACATGAACAACTGTTGGGCGGGCGAGTGGATGGCGTGGGCCTCTATCGCACCGAGATCCCCTTTATGCTGCAAAGTGGCTTCCCATCAGAGGAAGAGCAGGTGGCACAGTATCAAGGTATGTTGCAGCTTTACCCGAACAAACCAGTCACACTCAGGACTCTGGACATTGGTGCCGATAAACAGCTTCCTTACATGCCGATCAGTGAGGAAAACCCCTGCCTGGGCTGGCGTGGTATCCGTGTCACACTCGATCAGCCAGAGATCTTTTTGATCCAGGTCAGAGCGATGCTTAGGGCTAATGCCGGAACCGGTAATCTGGGTATTTTATTGCCGATGATCACCAGTTTAGAAGAGGTCGATGAGGCAAAACGCTTGATTGATCGTGCTGGTCGTGAAGTTCAGGAAGTTTTGGGCTATGAATTGCCCCAGCCTAAACTGGGTGTGATGGTTGAAGTGCCAGCCATGATATTTATGCTGCCGTATCTGAAATCACGAGTCGATTTTATCTCGGTCGGCACTAACGATCTGACGCAATATTTGCTGGCGGTAGACCGTAATAACACGCGTGTTGCTTCGCTGTATGACAGCTTGCATCCGGCGATGCTACAAGTGCTGAGTCACATTTTGGCTCAGGCGACACAGTATGGCCTGCAAGTGAGTTTATGTGGTGAAATGGCGGGCGACCCGATGGGCGCTTTGTTGCTGGTTGGGCTGGGGTATCGCAACCTCAGCATGAATGGCCGCAGTGTGGCGCGCATTAAATATCTGCTGCGCAATATTGATTTAGTGGATGCACAAGCTTTGGCTGAGCGGGTATTAAACGCCCAAATGACCACGGATGTACGCCATCTCACGGCGGCATTTATGGAGCGTAGAGGGTTAGGTGGTTTGATTCGCGGCGGAAAGTAATGTTACAGAACTTTACCTACTGTGGCTCCCCTGAGTGGCCTTGGGCTATGCTATTATGCGCAACTTGTGGCCCTAACCGGGCAAGTATATTCATTTTCTCAAAATATGAGACATTTCGTGGTGATAGATGAGCAATAGCTATCTGGCGTTTCCTAAATTCGATCCGGTCATTTTCTCAATTGGCCCGGTTTCCCTGCATTGGTATGGCCTGATGTACTTGGTGGGCTTCGTCTTCGCTATGTGGTTGGCGGTTCGTCGGGCCAATAAGCCGGGCAGTGGCTGGACCAAAGAAGAAGTCGAAAATCTCCTTTACGCCGGCTTCCTCGGGGTGTTTGTCGGTGGTCGTGTTGGTTATGTTCTGTTCTATAACCTGCCGCTGTTCCTCGATAATCCACTGTATCTGTTTAAGGTGTGGGATGGCGGCATGTCGTTCCACGGCGGTTTGATTGGTGTTATCTGTGTGATGCTGTGGTTTGCTCGCCGCACCAAGCGCCATTTCTTCCAGGTTGCTGATTTTATTGCGCCACTGATTCCATTTGGCTTAGGCGCTGGCCGCTTGGGTAACTTTATCAATGGCGAGCTGTGGGGCCGGGTCACCACGGATACTCCATGGGCGATGCTGTTCCCGACTTCTCGGGGCGAAGATATTGCGATTGTTGCCGCCGACCCTGCTAAGTGGCAGGCAATCTTTAATCAATACGGTGTATTGCCGCGCCACCCTTCGCAATTATATGAAATGATTCTGGAAGGGGTGGTGCTGTTTATCATCCTGAACCTGTTTATCCGCAAGCCGCGCCCCATGGGCAGTGTTTCAGGCCTGTTCCTGATTGGTTATGGCGCGTTCCGTATTATTGTGGAATGTTTCCGCCAGCCTGACGCCCAGCTTGGCTTGTTCGACGGCGTGATCAGCATGGGGCAGATCCTCTCTGTACCTATGATTCTGGCCGGTATCATTATGATGATTTGGGCGTATCGCCGTCCTGCGCAACAACTTTCGTGAGGTAACATGAAACAGTATCTGGATTTGATGAAAAAAGTGCTGGAAGAAGGCACGACCAAAGATGACCGCACCGGTACTGGAACGCTGTCGATTTTTGGGCATCAGATGCGTTTCAATTTACAAGATGGTTTCCCACTGGTAACCACCAAGCGTTGCCATTTGCGTTCCATCATTCATGAGTTGTTATGGTTCCTCAACGGCGATACCAATATTGGTTATCTGAAGGAAAATAACGTCTCAATCTGGGATGAGTGGGCCGATGAAAACGGTGATCTTGGCCCGGTTTATGGTAAGCAGTGGCGCGCTTGGGGCGCTGCTGATGGCCGCCAGATTGACCAACTGAGTAAGGTAGTGCAGCAGCTTAAGCAAGACCCAAACTCCCGTCGTATTATCGTTTCTGCATGGAATGTGGGTGAGTTGGATCAAATGGCTTTGGCACCGTGCCATGCTTTCTTCCAGTTTTATGTGGCTGATGGCAAGCTATCTTGTCAGCTATATCAACGCTCTTGCGATGTGTTCCTCGGCTTACCATTTAACATTGCCAGCTATGCATTACTGGTACATATGATGGCACAGCAATGTGATTTGGCTGTGGGTGATTTTGTCTGGACGGGGGGCGATACGCACTTATACAGCAACCATATTGAGCAAACTCACCTGCAATTAAGCCGTGAACCGCGGGCTCTGCCAAAACTGATTATCAAACGTAAACCTGCTTCATTGTTTGATTATCGTTTCGAAGATTTTGAAATTGAAGGTTACGATCCTCACCCTGGCATCAAAGCCCCGATTGCTATCTGATGTTAAACCGGAGCCAAATGGCTCCGGTTTATACCCGTCATACTTCAAGCTGCATGTGCGTTGGCTACGTTCAATAACCCGAATCACTTACTTGTGTAAGCTCATCGGGATTATCTCTCTTGCCGCCTTCCTGCAACTCGAATTATTTAGGGTATATACCACTAATTTTTAGCCTGCAACAACCCCTTTAATAGCCATTCCTTTCATTTTATCTACTACGTCTACTGGCAAAAAATTGCGAAGCGCGCCGCACCTTTATTGGTATTTATGTCGCTATAAATAAAATTTTGCGTACCACTTCCAGCCTTCATTAAGCGCTACTGGATCTCAATTTTTCACGACGTAAACTCACGCCATGAAAACCAATCTACGACTCAATAAACTGCGTTTGATCAGTGGAAATATTATTAAAAAACAAAAAGGTATTAGCCTTATTGAACTGCTATTAGTCATTGCCTTGGCCGGTATGATGACTGTATGGGGGGTACAGAGTTGGCACCATTACCGCCAACGGGAAAGACTTGCGGACAGTGCTCGCCAGTTACTTGCTTTTTTAACACATTTACAGGCCAAGGCTAATCGCAGCAACAGCACAACATTACTGTGGATACGGCAAGACAAACAGGGGTGTTTAGGCAGTGGCAATGAGCCAACAGGAGCTTGTTCATTATTAGAGGGGGAAATATTTATTCCACCTTATTCTAATGTTTCTATGACGATTTCTTTAAATAAAGAAATCGGTTTTTATGGCATCAGAAACACGGCGCAGGCAGGAAATATTGTGCTCAGTAACCCGGCCGGGCGTATCCGGTTAATTATCTCTAGCCGTGGGCGAATCCGGCTATGTAGTGAGGGGCAATCAATAGCAGGGATTCATTTATGCCAGAAATAGCAAAGAAGCTGGATGCCTCTGTACCTGAGCATTTTTCGCAGAAATACAGGGCCGGTTTTACCCTGCCAGAAATGATGCTGGCACTGAGTATTGGCAGCATGATTATTATGGCCGCCACACAAGTTTTCCCCCAATTACACAAGCAAATATCAATATTGCAGCAACATTATCATCTGGAGCTGGCGCTAAGCCAAATTATGGCGGCCCTGGAAAAGGATCTTCGGCGGGCGGGATTTTGTCACGGCGAGTGTCAGGGAAAGGCAATTACAACAGCTAGTTACCCAAATGAAGCCTCAAACTCTTGCCTGATTGTTGCTTATGACCTCAATCGCAATGGCCGGTGGGAAGGGGAGAAACATCAGGAATCTGAATACTTTGGTTACCGTCTGCGTAATAAAGCATTGGAAGGTCAGCGTGGCGCACTGAATTGTTCGGGCAGCGGTTGGGAAAAACTGTTTGATCCGAAAGAAATCACTATAACGCATTTTTCTGTTAACCGATTGCTGCTGCAAACCGCAGAACCGGTTTATCGTGTGCAACTGGCGGGGCAAAAAAAAGGTCATCCAGAGATACACCGCCGACTGACTTATACCATTCGCGGGAATAATTTATGAGACTGGAACAACAGCAGGGGACGAGTACTTTGGCTGCCATCGCTACTCTTTTTGCACTTGGTTTATTTCTGCTATCAGCTTTACATCGGCAATTGGATAATATTCAGAGAATTACCGTGGAGGAACAGCACCACTTACGTGCCTTTAATCAAGCGGCATCTTCATTGAATTGGGGCGTAACCCAGAGTTGGTCATTCAGCTTGCCGTGGCAGAGGGGAGCAGTATGGCATTGTCATGAGCAGCCACAATATGGCTTAAAAGCCTGCATTAGACCGTCATCGCTGGCTGGCTTTTTTATTCTTAGAGGAGAGAGCCAATCTTTCGGAACTCAGCCGCCTTTGATGCTCTACCAGCGAACTAAACTGAATTCAGAACAAGGAAATAAAGGGCAGTATCGATTGATGAAAGCTGCTCATGGTTGGCTAGATTTTTGCCCGGACAAGGATGCTAAATTTTGTATTTAGTCAGATATCGTGACCCGCCACAACATGCTAAAAATCATACTCAACAGGGGTTTAGCCTGCCAGAGGCCTTAATTGCAGCACTTTTTTTCTCAGTCTCGCTGCTGGGATTGCTGCAATACCATCAGGTACTTTTGCAGGGTTTCTCTTCTTTATGGCAGCAACGGCAAGCGTGGTCTTTGCTTAATCAACATATTGACAGTGGTGGTGACAAGTCTGCTAAGGCGCTTATCTCTGGAATCAAACCTCACTGGCAATACCGTCAGTTTATAAAGCGAATTGACGGGGAGTGCACTGAGTTTACATTCACCCTGAGAATACAGCCGAAGCAGCAGGCAGAATTAAGTCGTTGGTTTTGTAATACGAGTGAGGGTAGTTAGTCGTATGGCTATAAAGAGGATAATGACGATAACCTATTGCGCTCATTCATTATCAAGCTAGAGTATTAAACTTCAGGATTTATCCACAAGTGATAATCAGCTGGTTTAATCATTTATGGATATTCTCCATAGTGCCTTAAGGGAGTCATCATGTTCACGGTTTATCATTCTAATCAATTGGATTTACTCAAAGCGCTAACAACTGCGCTGATAGAACGAGAACCGTTGGATAACCCTTTTCAGCAAGAAGTGGTACTGGTGCAAAGCCCTGGTATGGCTCAATGGCTCCAAATGCAATTGGCTCAACAATTTAGCATTGCAGCTAATATTGAATTTCCATTGCCAGCAACCTTTATCTGGGAAATGTTTACCCGTGTGTTACCCGGCATCCCAAAAGAAAGCGCATTTAGCAAAGATGCCATGACATGGAAACTCATGTGGTTATTACCGGATTTATTGGAAAATCCGGTATTTTCTGCGATGAAACGCTATTTAAGCGACGATAGCGATAAGCGTAAAATTCACCAACTTGCGGCACGAGTCGCTGACCTGTTTGACCAATATCTGGTGTATCGCCCTGAATGGCTTGAGAGCTGGGAACGTGGTCAACTCATTGATAATTTGGATGATGCCCAGCAGTGGCAAGCTTTACTGTGGGTTGAATTAACGCGCTATACCCGCCAATTAGAACAACCGGAATGGCACCGCGCCAATCTCTATCAGCGTTTTATTCGCACACTTCTTGAATCCGATGTTTGTCCGGCAGGGTTGCCCAAACGAGTATTCATCTGTGGTATATCCGCATTACCCCCAATCTATTTACAGGCCTTACAAGCACTGGGTAAACACATCGATATCCATTTGATGTTTACTAACCCGTGCCGTTATTTCTGGGGGGACATTCAGGATTATGCTTTTCTGGCGAAATTACAAAGCCGTAAACGCAGGCATTATCGTGAATCGCTGGAAGTAAAATTGTTCCGTGACCCTGAGCGGGCGGAGCAACTATTTAATGCTGATGGTGAACAAGACCTTAGTAACCCGTTATTGGCCTCATGGGGGCGACTTGGCCGTGACCACATGTATCTGTTATCCCAGGTTGATGAGATCCAAGAGGTTCATGCTTTTGTTGATATCGAACCTGATAACCTATTACATGGTATTCAACACGATATGCTGGAGCTTGAAGACCATGCCGTTATTGGTACTACACCAGAGACATTAGCGCATAGCCACCAAAAGCGAGTTTTAGATCTCAGGGATCGCTCCCTAAGCATACACGTCTGCCACAGCTCTCAGCGCGAAGTTGAAGTCTTACAAGATAATCTGCTGCGATTATTGGAGGCCGACCCTGAACTGACTCCGCGTGACATTATTGTCATGGTCGCTGACATTGATAGCTATACCCCCTATATTCAGGCCACATTTGGTAATGCTACAGGGGATCGCTATTTGCCATTTGCGATTTCAGACCGCAAGGCTAGCCAGGCACATCCCGCACTTCAGGCTTTTATCTCTCTACTTGATTTGCCCCAGAGCCGTTTTACTTCTGAGCAGGTATTAACCCTGCTGGAAGTGCCCGCTTTAGCCAATAAATTTGGTATTACCGAAGATGGATTGCGCCGTTTACGGCAATGGGTTGGCGAGTCAGGTATCCGCTGGGGATTAGATGATGACAATGTGCGTGAGTTGTCTCTGCCCGCAACCGGTCAGCATACCTGGCATTTTGGCCTGACTCGTATGCTGCTGGGTTATGCTATGGACAGCAATGCCGGTGACTGGCAAGGGGTTTTGCCCTATGACGAATCCAGCGGTTTAGCGGCTGAGCTTGCCGGGCAATTAGCGGATATGTTGATGCAATTGAGCCAGTGGCGACAGCAATTAAGCGAATCTCGTTCACTGAGTGAATGGCTACCATTATGCCGTCAATTATTAGAGACCTTCTTTGAGCCCGATAATGATACTGAAGCGGTGCTGGTTCTGATTGAGCAGCAATGGCAGAAGGTTATCAGCTATGGTATTGCTGCCCAATATCCGGATATCGTGCCACTGAATCTGTTGCGGGATGAACTGGCTTCGCGCCTGGACAATGAACGTATTAGCCAGCGCTTCCTCGCGGGGCCAATCAATTTCTGTACACTGATGCCAATGCGTTCAATCCCGTTTAAAGTGGTGTGCTTATTAGGGATGAATGACGGTGTTTACCCACGAACACTACCGCCGTTGGGTTTTGACTTGATGGCTAAACAGGTTCGCCGTGGTGACCGTAGCCGCCGTGATGACGACCGCTATCTGTTCCTTGAAGCATTACTCTCCGCCCAGCAGCAACTCTATATCAGTTATATCGGACGCTCGATTCAAGACAACAGTAAGCGCTATCCTTCAGTTCTGGTTAGTGAGTTGATTGAATACATTTCACAAAGTTATCACTTGCCAGGTGATGAAGAACTCAGTGCAGATGACAGTGCCAAACGGGTCATTCAACATTTACTCTGCTGGCATGCGCGTATGCCGTTTGCAGCAGAGAATTTTACCCAAAATAGTGAGTTACAAAGCTATGCCGCTGAATGGTTACCTGCTGCTGAGTCCCGAGGGGCGGCACACCCAGAATTTACTCAGCCTCTGCCGCCAGAACCCTTACCTGAAATCACTCTTGATGAATTAATCCGCTTTTATCGCCACCCTGTGAGGGCATTTTTCCAACGCCGGTTGGGGGTGAATTTCGTTATTGAAGAAACGGAACTGCCCGATGAAGAACCCTTTACTTTGGATAATCTCAACCGTTATCAGTTTAATACTCAACTATTGGATGCATTGATAGAAGAAAGTGATATCAATACTGTCTTCACCCATGCCCGTGCGGCGGGTAACCTTCCTTATGGTTCTTTCGGCGAGCTTTACTGGGAAAGCCAGCAAGAAGAAATGCTGCCATTAGCTGAACAAATTCGTGCTGAACGCAAAGATAGTCACAGTATTGAACTAAATATTGAGTTTGGGGATACCACCCTGACTGGATGGATGCATCAAATTCAGGAAGATGGCTTGGTTCGCTGGCGACCCGCGGCACTGACAGCGGTCGATGGGCTTTTATTGTGGATTGAACATGTGGCGTATTGCGCCGCCGGCGGTGAGGGTGACAGCCGAATGTATGGCCGTAAAGGAACCGCATGGCGTTATGCCCCACTGGATTGTGATGAAGCCCGGCAATATTTACAGCAGTTAATCAGTGGCTATCAGCAAGGTATGTGCGAACCTTTACTACTACTGAGTAAAAGCGGCTGGGCATGGTTGAGTCAGTGCTTTGATCGCGAGTCTGGTCAAATTTTGTGGGATGAAGAAACACAAACCAAAGCCCGAATGAAACTTTTACAGGTTTGGCAAGGTGACCAACGGATTGCCGGAGAAGGTGAGGATAACTATATACAACGGGTATTCCGCCTGATGGATAATCAACATCTCGACACGATATTAAACGAAACTGAACGTTATTTATTACCCATAGCTCGCCATAATAAGGCGTGATAGCTGTGCATGACCAAACCAGATTTTAGTGCAGATTGAATACCAGAAGCCGGATATATGTTTTAGCGGCAATTTTAAGGGGTTAGGGGAGAAACGGAATGCATAAACAGTTTGCCCGTATCATTGGCATATTTTTCTTATTAGGTCTGCTGGCCCCATTGAGTTGGGCCGACACTCCTGCATGGCAACCACTGGCAGAAGTTATTCACAAAAGTGAACATGATCTGCGTAAATATCAGGCAATAAAATTGCCTAATGGTATGACAGTGTTGTTAGTCTCTGATGAACAAGCGCCGAAGTCTTTAGCTGCTTTGGCATTGCCTGTTGGATCACTGGAAGATCCTAATAACCAACTGGGATTAGCCCATTATTTAGAACATATGTTACTGATGGGTTCTAAGCGTTTTCCTGAGCCAGGTAGTTTCTCTGAGTTCTTGAAAAAGCATGGTGGTAGCCATAATGCGAGTACGGCTTCGTATCGAACCGCTTATTATCTTGAAATTGAAAATGATGCATTGGCCCCGGCGGTTGACCGTTTGGCTGATGCTATTGCGGAGCCGCTACTAGACCCCATTAATGCCGATCGTGAACGCAATGCGGTGAATGCAGAATTGACGATGGCTCGTTCACGCGATGGCATGCGGATGGCGCAGGTGAATGCGGAAACACTTAATCCAGCTCATCCCAGCGCGCGTTTCTCCGGTGGCAATCTGGACACACTTAAAGATAAGCCAGATGGTAAATTACATGATGAGCTTCTGAGCTTCTATCATCGCTACTACTCGGCCAATCTGATGGTGGGGGTACTGTATAGCAATCAATCTTTGGAGCAATTAGCACAATTAGCCGCTGATACCTTTGGTCGAATTCCGAATCGGGATGCAAAAGTACCACCGATTACAGTACCCGCGGTCACACCAGATCAAACCGGTATTATTATTCATTATGTGCCGGCTCAACCGCGTAAACAGTTGAAAGTCGAATTCCGTATTGAAAACAACAGCGCAGAATTTCGTAGTAAAACAGATACCTATATCAGTTATTTGATAGGTAATCGCAGCAAAGATACCTTGTCTGACTGGTTACAAAAACAGGGGCTGGCTGATGCAATCAATGCAGGTGCTGACCCGATGGTAGACAGAAATGGCGGCGTATTCTCCATTTCAGTATCCCTTACCGATAAAGGCCTGGCTAATCGGGATATCGTGGTAGCGGCCATTTTCGATTACATCAACATGCTACACAAAGATGGCATTAAAAAGAGTTATTTTGATGAAATCGCCCATGTATTAAATCTGGATTTCCGCTATCCCTCAATCACGCGGGATATGGATTACATTGAGTGGCTGGTGGATATGATGCTGCGGGTGCCTGTCGAGCATGTGCTTGATGCCCCTTATCTGGCTGACAAGTATGACCCGAAAGCCATTGCTACACGACTGGCTGAAATGACACCGGAAAATGCCCGTATCTGGTTTGTCAGCCCAGAAGAACCTCATAACAAAGTCGCTTATTTTGTTGATGCCCCTTATCAGGTCAACAAAATCAGCCCGCAAGAGATGCAAGAATGGCAGAAATTGGGGAAAGATATCACGCTGAGTTTACCGGCACTTAACCCGTATATTCCGGATAACTTCTCTTTAATCAAAGCCGATAAGAATATCACCCGACCACAGAAAGTGGCTGAACAGCCAGGGCTGCGGGTGTTCTATATGCCAAGTCAGTATTTTGCTGACGAACCTAAAGCCGATATCTCCGTTGCTTTCCGTAATCCACATGCACTGGACACCGCCCGTCATCAGGTTCTTTTTGCTTTGACTGACTATCTGGCTGGGCTGTCATTGGATGAGCTGAGTTATCAGGCTTCAATCGGTGGGATCAGCTTCTCGACCGCGCCGAATAATGGCTTGTATGTCAGTGCAAATGGCTTCACTCAGCGGATGCCGCAATTGCTGACTTCTTTGGTTGAAGGCTATTCCAGTTTCACGCCAACAAAAGAGAGATTGGCACAAGCTAAGTCTTGGTATCGTGAGCAATTGGAAGTCGCCGAGAAGGGTAAGGCTTATGAATTGGCTATTCAGCCAGCGAAGTTACTGTCTCATGTCCCTTATGCAGAACGTAGCGAGCGACGTAAATTGCTGGACAGCATCAGCGTGCAAGATGTTGTGACTTATCGCGATGACCTGCTCAAGCAGTCTGCGGTAGAAGTCTTAGCAGTAGGTAATATGACTGCCGAGCAAGTGACATCTCTGGCCGAGTCATTGAAAAAACAACTCAGTTTGACTGGAACAACCTGGTGGACTGGTGAGGATGTCATTATTGATAAAGCCCAACTTGCCAATATGGAACGGCTGGGTAGCAGCTCTGACGCTGCACTGGCAGCCGTCTATGTGCCGACGGGTTATACCGAAATTGAGGGTATGGCTTACAGTGCCTTGTTGGGGCAAATTGTGCAGCCGTGGTTCTATGATCAACTGCGCACCGCAGAACAACTTGGCTACGCGGTATTTGCCTTCCCAATGTCAGTTGGGCGTCAATGGGGCTTAGGCTTCTTACTGCAAAGTAATAGCAAGCAGCCTGATTATCTTTATCAGCGCTATCTTGCGTTCTACCCACAAGCTGAGAAGCGGCTGCGGGAAATGAAACTGACTGATTTTGAGCAATATAAACAAGCGTTAATCAACCAATTACTGCAACGCCCACAAACGCTGGATGAAGAAGCTAGCCGATACAGCAATGATTTTAATCGCAATAATTTTGCCTTTGATAGCCGTGAGAAAATGATTGCTCAGGTAAAACTGCTGACGAACACGGCATTGGCAGATTTCTTCCAGCAAGCGGTTATCAAACCACAAGGCTTGGCACTGCTTTCTCAGGTTAAAGGTCAGGGGCAAACCGAAGGGGGGTATGCGGTGCTTAAAGGATGGACGACCTACCCAACAACGTCAGCCTTGCAAGCAACCTTACCGCAGAAGGTATTGGCTCCATGACATCAATGACTCCCCAGCGGCTGGAACCGCTAACGCTCCCCTTGTATGGCGAGAGGCTAATTGAAGCTTCCGCCGGTACTGGTAAGACTTTTACCATCGGGGTTCTTTATCTCAGATTGTTGCTTGGCTTAGGCGGGGAGGCGGCGTTTCGTCGCCCCTTAATGGTCGAGGAAATCCTGGTGGTGACTTTCACCGAGGCGGCAACTGAAGAGTTAAGAGGGCGAATTCGTAACAATATTCATGAGTTAAGAATCGCTTGCGTTCGGGGAGTCAGTGATGACCCAATGCATCAGGCTTTGTTAGCTGAAATCATTGATTTGAGTGAGGCCGCAGCACAATTACTGGCGGCTGAGCGCCAGATGGATGAAGCGGCAATTTATACTATTCATGGTTTTTGTCAGCGAATGCTGGCTAACAATGCCTTTGAATCGGGTATCTTATTCGAGCAAACCTTGGTGCAAGATGAGCTGCCATTACGTAGGCAAGCTTGCGCCGATTTCTGGCGGCGTCATTGCTACCCACTCCCGTTGGCTGTCGCCAGAGCGGTTAGTCAGGAGTGGAGCGGGCCGGAGGCATTACTTAAAGATCTTTCTGCTTACTTACAAGGTGAAACGCCAAAATTTCGACAAGCGCCCGGTGATGATGAAACGATACTCAGTCGACATCAGCAGATAGTGGAACAAATTGATGCAGTTAAGGCGCAATGGCGCGCTGCGGCTCCAGAGTTAGAGGCGTTAATTAGTGGGTCTGGTGTTGATAAACGCAGCTATAGTGCTCGATATTTACCTAACTGGCTGGAAAAAGTCGGTAGCTGGGCTGAACAAGAAACGGGTGATTATCAGTTACCCAAAGAGTTAGAGAAATTTCGCCAATCAGTATTATTTGAAAAAACCAAAAAGGGTGAGGCTCCCCAGCACGATGTCTTCCATGCTATAGACCGTATATTCGAACAACCGCTGACACTCAGAGATCTGATTTTAGCCCGGGCTATCAGCGAGATACGAATCTCTGTGCAGCAAGAAAAACGCCAGAGGGCAGAGTTGGGGTTTGATGACCTGCTCAGTAAACTGGATGCGGCATTGCAACAACCTGGCGGAGAATTGTTGGCTCAATCCATTCGCACTCGTTATCCCGTAGCAATGATTGATGAGTTTCAAGATACTGACCCGCAACAATACCGTATTTTCCACACACTTTATGGTGGGCAAGAAGAGTGTGGCCTATTGCTGATTGGTGACCCTAAACAGGCTATTTATGCTTTCCGTGGTGCCGACATTTTTACTTATATTCGTGCTCGCTCAGAAGTAAGTGCCCACTACACATTAGAGACTAACTGGCGCTCATCCTTCCCAATGGTGCAATCAGTCAACCGACTTTTTAGTCTGGTCGATATTCCTTTTTTGTTTGAGCAAATTCCCTTTATAAATGTGGCACCTGCACAAAAAAATAAACATTTATCATTTGAAATAAAAGGGAAAAAACAGCCAGCTATGTCTTTCTGGTTGCAGCCTGGGGAAGGTGTAGGGGTTAGTGAGTACCAACAGTTAATGGCTCGGCAATGTGCCGTCCAAATCCGAGACTGGCTTACTGCCGGGCAAAAAGGCCTGGCGCAATTAGTGACAGCCACAAGTTCAAGGCCGGTTCAGGCATCAGATATCACCATATTGGTGCGGAGCCGGGCAGAGGCGGCACTGGTGCGCGATGCCCTGAGTGCATTGGCTATCCCATCCGTGTATCTCTCCAACCGTGACAGCGTATTTGATACTGCGGAGGCCAAAGATCTGCTGTGGCTATTACAGGCTGTTTTGGCTCCCGAGCAGGAGCGGGCATTACGCAGCGCTATGGCGACCGGCATCTTGGGGCTGGATGCGCGAATGTTGGATGAGCTGAATCACGATGAGCGGGCTTGGGATGCTTTGGTTGATGAGTTCGATGGTTATCGCCAACACTGGCAGCGCCGTGGAGTGCTCCCGATGCTGCGGGAGATTATGGCTCAGCGCCATTTAGCTGAGAATTTGCTGGCAACTCAGGGCGGTGAACGGCGGCTAACAGATTTGCTGCATCTGGGGGAGTTATTGCAAGAAGCAGCATCACAGCTTGATAGTGAGCACGCACTAATCCGTTGGTTGGCACAACAAATAGCACAACCGAATCATCAGTCTGATAACCAACAACTTCGTTTGGAAAGTGATCGCCATTTGGTGCAAGTCATTACTATCCATAAATCCAAAGGATTGGAATACCCGCTGGTTTGGTTACCTTTTGTGGGCAATTTCCGCCAGCAGCAAGATGTGCTTTACCATGATCGCCACAGCTTTGAAGCATTACTTGATCTGAATTCTGATGAAGAAAGTCAGGCTTTGGCGGAGGAAGAACGTCTGGCTGAGGACTTACGGTTATTATACGTAGCACTTACCCGTGCGGTTTATCATTGCAGCATAGGTATTGCCCCGCTGATTAAAGGGGGGCGAAAAAAACAGGGTGAAAGTGATATGCATCTCAGCGCGTTAGGCTATCTGGTGCAACAAGGTCAGGCGGGAGATGCGCAGTATCTTGCAGATAAACTGGCAGAGTTGGCGGCGCTGGCAGATGGAGAGATTTCTGTTTCACAAGCCGGGCAACTGGATGAGACACCTTGGCAGCCGCAGCAGGATGAGTTGCCAGCCCTTGCCGCTCGTCAGTTTAACCGCCAAATTAACGATTTTTGGCGGGTCACCAGCTATTCCGGCCTACAACAGCATGGTTCGAGTAAAGGCGGAGCCTCACCGGCGCTGAGTGTACCATTACTGGAGTTATTACCAGGGTTGGATACTGACGCTGTTGGTGAGCAAGCATTAATAACTGAGCCTCAGTTAACCCCTCATACTTTCCCAAGAGGCGCGGCACCCGGTACTTTCCTGCATGATTTACTTGAGCCTTTGGATTTCAGTCAGCCTCTTGAACAAGACTGGCTGACAGAACAGTTACAGCAACAAGGTTTTGGTGAGCAGTGGTCACCTATGCTGTATCAGTGGTTAAATGACATTGTACAAACCCCTCTGAATGAAACCGGTGTGACATTGGCGCAATTGACGCCACAGAGCAAGCAAGCAGAGTTGCAATTTTATTTGCCAATAGACACTTTGCTGCAAGCCCGTGAGCTAGATAGCTTAATCAAGCGCTATGACCCACTCTCTCGCCAGTGCCCGGTGCTGGATTTTCAGCAAGTCAAAGGAATGCTGAAAGGGTTTATTGACCTGGTTTTCTGCTGGCAGGGTAAATATTATTTACTGGATTACAAATCCAACTGGTTGGGTGAGGATAGCAGTGCCTATACCCACGATGCTATGACCCAAGCCATGGCGGAGCATCGTTATGATTTACAATATCAGCTTTATACTCTGGCATTACACCGCTATTTACGTCATCGGTTGAGTCATTATGACTATCAGCGCGACTTTGGTGGTGTCATTTATCTCTTTCTACGTGGTGTTGATAAACAACATCCGGGGAATGGCATTTTTAGCTGCCGCCCAGAGCGAGAACTCATCGAAGGGATGGATTGTTTATTCAGTGGCCGTGAAGTAGACCCGCATATGAGTGACAACAGTGGTATGGCGATATCCGCTGAGGGTACATCGATATGATGACGTTACTGGAGCAAGCGGTTCGTGACCACTTACTACGGCCACTGGATGTTCAGTTCTCGCGGATGATAGCCGGTGATAATGATCCCATGCTGCAACTGGCAGCCGCTGTTCTCAGTGCTGAAGCTGGCGCTGGGCACGTGTGTCTACCATTGAGTTATTTGCAGCCAGATCAACTATTTGGTGGCCGACAGCCAGCGCTATCACAAGCACTGTGGCAGGCTGTCGGTGCGCCAGATCCATTACATTGGATACAAAAACTCAATAGCTCTCCGGCAGTTAGCGATGGTTCGCGGCCCACCCCCTTAGTGTTGCAAAATAACCGTTTGTATCTACAACGGATGTGGCAATACGAAGGGGATGTGGTGCGCTTTATTGCCAGTGACAATACGTCGTCGCTTATTAACCAAGGCAGTGACGACAACGAAACCAGAGACGTCAACGAAACATTATTAAGAGATACGCTTGATCGCCTATTTGGGCCGGCAGAAAATGAGGTCGACTGGCAAAAAGTGGCTGCTGCGGTAGCCGCTACCCGGCGTATTTCTGTGATTTCCGGTGGCCCAGGGACGGGGAAAACGACGACGGTAGCCAAGCTATTGACTGCGCTGATACAACTGAGCCAAGGGCAACGTTTACGTATCCAGCTTGCCGCTCCAACCGGTAAAGCTGCCGCGCGGTTGACTGAATCCCTGGGGAACGCTATTCGCCAACTCTCACTGACTGACGATGAACGCAAATTATTCCCAGATCAAGCATCTACATTGCACCGCTTATTGGGCGCGCAACCTAACAGCCAGCGCTTGCGGTATCACTGCGGTAACCCGCTAAGCCTTGATGTGCTGGTGGTTGATGAAGCATCAATGGTGGATTTACCCATGATGGCGCGGCTTATTGCCGCATTACCCAGCAAAGCTCAGGTGATTTTTCTCGGTGACCGAGACCAATTAGCTTCGGTAGAGGCGGGGGCGGTACTGGGGGATATATGCCGCTTTGCTGAGTTGGGTTACAGCGAGCCTAGAGCTAAACAGTTAACTCGCTTAACGGGATGCACATTGGTGGGAAACATCCCGATTGGTGAAGTGGAGACAGATACCGTCAATGTCCGTGATAGCTTGTGTTTGCTGCGCAAAAGCTACCGCTTCGATGAAAAGTCCGGTATTGGGCAACTTGCTTTAGCGGTTAATGCTGGGAAATACCGTGATGCGTTAACCGTTTTTAACGGTACATATTCGGATGTTGAGCGCTTTTCTCTGGCAGATTCCGATGATTATCAGGTATTGCTGGAGGACTGTGCTGCTGGTTATCAGCGCTATCTTGAACTGGCAGCCGCCGGTGCTCATGCGGTGGATGTACTTGCTGCATTTGGCCGCTATCAACTGTTATGCGCATTACGCGCTGGGCCATTTGGTGTCAGTGGCTTAAACGAGCGGATCGAACAACTATTGCATCGCAAACGATTAATCGAGCGAACTCCAGGACCATCGGGGCGTTGGTACGTTGGCAGGCCGGTGATGATAGGGCTTAATGACAGTGCACTCGGTTTATTCAACGGCGATATTGGTATTGCTTTACCTGATCCTGAAGGTGAGTTGCGGGTGCATTTCCAATTACCAGACGGCAATATCAAATCGGTGCAGCCGAGTCGTCTTCCCAGCCATGAAACTGCTTATGCTATGACCGTACATAAATCTCAAGGGTCGGAGTTTGAACATACTGTATTGGTTCTACCTAATACATTTATGCCCGTGTTAACTCGGGAATTGGTCTATACCGCGATTACCCGCGCACGCCAGCGTTTGACACTGTATTGCAGCGATACAGTATTAAGCCATGCGATACGTACTCCTACACTTCGCGTAAGCGGATTGGTGGATCGTTTGAATCAATTGAAGTGAAAATATCGAAGGGGCGAATGCCCCTTCAGATTACAAATCGGCCAATAAAATCTTTGAGCGGCGCTGATAGTTATACAACTCCTGCTTCTGAATTGGTAATACCTCAACCTCTGCGGGAGTAAAACCGCGCTCCTGGAACCAGTGGATACTGCGGGTGGTTAACACAAACAGTTTTTTAAGCCCCATTTGTCGCGCCTGATTCGCTACCCGTTTTAACAACATTTCACCACGGGAGGAACTGCGATAATCCGGATGTACCGCGACACAGGCCATTTCACCAATTTGCTCTTCGGGGAAAGGATAAAGTGCGGCACAGGCAATAGTCAGATTATCTCGTTCGATAATGGTGAATTTGTCTATTTCCATTTCAAGCTGCTCGCGTGAACGGCGCACTAAAATACCTTGCTGCTCCAGTGGGCGAATCAGTTCTAATATGCCGCCAATATCATTAATGGTTGCGCGACGGACTTGCTCCGCACTTTCCATGACAATCTGGGTGCCGATACCATCACGAGAAAACAGTTCTTGTACCAGAGCGCCATCTTCCTGATAACTCAGTAAATGACTCCGGCGTACACCGCTGCGGCACGCTTTCACGGCCCCACGTAGAAAACGTACTGTTCCTGAGTTGTAATCACCTTCTTGTTCCAGTTCTTCAATTCGTTTTTGAGCATCATTCGGGAACAGTTCTGAAATAATATTACCTTCGCTATCTGTCACCCCTTGGGATGAACAGAAACCGATCATTTTCTCAGCTTTCAGTTTGATAGCTAATTGAGTTGCAACTTCTTCAGAGGTCAAATTAAAGCTCTCGCCGGTCACTGATACTGCCACTGGCCCCAGCAACACAATAGCGCCATTGTCCAATTGGCGATGAATAGCCTCTTCATCGATCCGGCGAATACGACCGCTATGGCAATAATCAACCCCATCATCCACACCCAACGGCTGAGCAATAATGAAGTTACCGCTGACCACATTGATATGCGCGCCCTGAAGCGGAGTATTATTCAAACTCATCGATAATCTTGCAGTGATATCCAACTGCAATAAACCCGCCGCTTGCTTAACCATTTCTAACGTACGGGCATCAGTGACTCGGATATGCTTGTGATAAATAGGTTCGTAGTGATGCTGTGCCAGATTGCTGTCGATTTGTGGCCGGGCACCATAGACCACGACCAGCCTGATCCCAAGGCTATGCAGCAAGCCTATATCGTTGACGATATTAGAGAAGTTTTCATGTTCAATCGCCTCGCCACCCAGCATGACAACAAATGTCTTGCCGCGGTGCGCGTTGATATAGGGAACTGAGTGGCGAAATCCCTGGACCAGTTCAGTACTACGTTCCTTCACGGCAGACCCTCTTTGAATTTTTATTCGATATTTTTGTATTTTTATTCTTTTTTGATCAAGATGGCAAGCACGAAATTGCTATTAAATGCATATGTATGGCACAGACGTATTAATAAATTGAATAACATAAAAATGTTTTTCTGATGACAGCGTGGGAGTGATTCGTTAAAGTTTTTCCTCGTGAATTTTTTTTGTTCGATTTTTATTCATATTTTGGTAGTTACTTTGGAGTTACATGGCAGATTCAAATCATAATTCTGGGCGCCGGCGTCTACTACAAGGTGCTGCCGCGACCTGGCTACTGAGTGTCAGTCGGGTTGGATTTGCTGCTACTTCCCATATTATTGCCGTCAGGATTTGGCCGTCTTCAACCTATACCCGCGTTACGTTGGAATCCAATACACCGCTTAAATATCGTCAATTTGCGCTAACGAATCCGGATCGGATCGTGGTTGATATTGAAGGCGTACATCTCAATAGCGCATTGAAAGAGATGACTAAGCAAGTTCAGTCCGGTGACCCTTACCTTAAGCAGGCACGGGTTGGGCAGTTTGATAAGAATACGGTTCGCCTGGTCTTGGAGCTGAAGCAAAGTATTAGTCCGCAACTGTTTACTCTTAAACCTTTTGCCGAGTTCAAAAATCGTTTGGTGGTAGATCTCTATCCACAAGAGGGGAAAACCTCGGCGGAAGATGATCCGTTACTGGCACTATTGGAAGATTACAATAAAGGTAATGTAGAGCGCACTTTGCCCGCAGAAGCCCCCAAAGCAGGTAAGGCAGGACGGGACAGGCCGATTGTTATTATGTTAGACCCAGGGCATGGCGGGGAAGATCCAGGGGCGATTGGCCGAAATAAAACTCGCGAGAAAGATATTGTGCTGCAAATTGCCCGTCGGTTGCAGGCGCTGATTAAGAAAGAATCAAATATGCGGGTATTTATGACGCGTAATGAAGATGTCTTTATCCCACTAAAAGTCCGGGTAGCGAAAGCCCGTAAGCTGCGTGCGGATTTATTCATTTCGATTCATGCCGATGCCTTTACCAGCCAGGCGGCCAGAGGTTCCTCTGTCTTTGCGTTATCGACTAAAGGAGCAACCAGTACTGCTGCGCGTTTTTTAGCGCAAACACAGAATGAGGCCGATCAGATTGGTGGGGTTAGCAAAAGTGGTGACCGCTATCTTGACCATACCATGATTGATTTGCTGCAAACCGCGACGATTAATGACAGCCTGAAATTTGGTAAAGAAGTGCTCAATCGCATGGGGAAAATTAATAAACTACACAAGAACCGTGTTGATCAAGCGGGCTTTGCTGTGTTGAAAGCACCCGATATTCCATCGATTTTGGTTGAAACGGCGTTTATCAGTAATTTGGAAGAAGAGCGAAAGTTGCGAACCAGCCATTTTCAGCAACAAGTGGCCGAATCCATATTTGCCGGTATCAAAGCTTATTTTGCTAATGGTGGGGCGATGGCCCGACTTTAATGAATGGATGTTGCTATTAATCGAAATATAGCAGGGGGCGGGATAGCCCTTGCTTTACTTGAATGCCAGAAACAAAAAAACACCCGTAAGGGTGTCTGATGGCGATATGAAATGATTAAAAATTGGTTGCGGGGGCCGGATTTGAACCGACGACCTTCGGGTTATGAGCCCGACGAGCTACCAGGCTGCTCCACCCCGCGTCCGATTGAGCGCACTATACTCTGGATGAGATCTGTTGCAAGTAGTTTTGCCACTTAATTATGGTAAAAAAGGTTTTTCGATTAATTTATCAACTATCTGTTTCCTTTTTCCCCACAACAGCGTCAGGGGATTTTTTTCTGCATGCTGATTCCTTTATCTATAGGCGTTTGTTATCGTTCGCCGGTAGATAAAATAAGTAAGAGAAGGCGTGAAATGACAAGTCGTTGGGGCAAATACCTACTGAGTGGAATAATGATTGCCGTTCTGGCCGGTTGCCAATCTCGGCCAACCGATCGTGGGCAACAATATAAAGATGGGCGTTTGGAGCATCCACTGGAGCTGGTGAATGAGCCACACGCAACAGGTAAGCCAGTCAACGCCAAAGATTTCTCTGATCAGGTGAAAGTGATTAACCAATCTTCACCGGGTCTGTATAACCGCAACAGCAGTACATTCAATGCAGTAGAAAATTGGATGTTAGCCGGAGCAGATACCAGTAAGTTAAGCCTGTTTGGTTTGAATGCTTATCAGATGGAAGGTGTGGATAATTTCGGTAATGTACAATTTACCGGTTACTACACGCCGGTGCTTCAGGCCCGTTATACCCCACAAGGCGAATTCCGCCACCCACTTTATCGTATGCCTGCCAAAGGAAAGGGGCGTCTACCTGAGCGCGCAGCTATATATGCGGGCGCATTGGATAACAAAAATTTAGTTATTGCGTACACCAATTCGCTGGTAGATAACTTTATGATGGAGGTGCAGGGCAGTGGATATGTTGATTATGGTGATGGGCGACCACTGACTTTCTTCGGCTATGCGGGGAAAAATGGTCATGCTTATCGCAGTATTGGCAAAGTGCTGATTGACCGTGGGGAAGTGGCGAAAGCGGATATGTCGATGCAAGCTATCCGTCATTGGGCTGAAACTCACAGTGAAGCTGAAGTTAGAGAGTTATTAGAGCAGAACCCATCCTTTGTCTTCTTCAAGCCGGAAATGTATGCGCCGGTGAAAGGAGCCAGTGCTGTGCCATTGATTGCCAAAGCCTCGGTTGCTTCTGATCGTTCACTGATCCCACCGGGCACGACCCTGTTGGCCGAAGTTCCTTTATTGGATAATCAGGGTAAATTCACCGGGCAATATCAGATGCGTTTGATGGTGGCATTGGATGTCGGTGGCGCGATTAAAGGCCAACATTTTGATATTTATCAGGGGATTGGTCACGAAGCAGGGCAAGCTGCTGGCTTCTATAACCATTATGGCCGCGTTTGGGTGTTAAAAAATGCGCAAAGTAATGGGCCGCTGTTTACCGCTTATCAAAGTGGCAAAGCAACAGCTCAATCAGGCGATGGTTCCTCACTATTAGTCAGGAATCAAGGCCAGTAGGTCAGCGGTTGATGTGATTGATTCTACTCTTTCTCAGGCGGCCAATTGGCCGCTTTTGTATTCGTATTATTTCTACAGGCTATAAAGGTAATCAGTTATGAAGGTAACAAGTCTATGAACACAGCCTATTCCGACGCTTATCTACAGCGATTTGGTGGCATTGCTCGCCTTTATGGGCAGCAAGCGCTGACACTTTTTTCGCAGGCGCATATTTGTGTTATCGGTATCGGTGGCGTGGGTTCATGGGCGGCTGAAGCGCTAGCGCGTACAGGTATTGGTGCGATCACCTTGATTGATATGGATGATGTTTGCGTCACAAATACTAATCGCCAGATCCATGCTTTACGCAGCAATGTCGGCCAGGCTAAAACAGAAGTGATGGCAGAACGTATTTTAGCTATCAATCCTGAATGCCAAGTGACTTGTATTGATGATTTTATTACTGCGGATAATGTTGCGGAGCTTTTAGATAAAAACTTTAGCTATGTTATTGATGCTATTGATAGTGTTCGCCCCAAGGCAGCACTGCTGTCCTATTGCCGCCGGTATAAAATCCCGGTAGTGACCACTGGTGGTGCCGGCGGGCAAATTGATCCGACTCGCATTGAGGTAGTGGATCTGGCGAAAACCATTCAGGATCCGTTAGCGGCGAAGTTACGTGAAAGGCTAAAAAGTGATTTTAACGTAGTGAAAAACAGCAAAGGTAAATTGGGAATCGACTGTGTGTTCTCCAGCGAGCCATTAGTTTACCCGCAAAGTGATGGTTCGGTGTGCGCGTCGCGTAGCACGGCTGAAGGGCCGAAGAAGATGGATTGCACCTCAGGTTTTGGTTCGGCTACCATGGTCACCGCCACGTTTGGCTTTGTTGCCGTTTCTCATGCATTGAAGAAAATGATGGCGAAAGCCGCCCGTCAGGGGCAGTAGCCATCATTGCACATATTTAGCCGCAATCGCCCGCACACCCTGCGCCAGTGCTTGTAAACCGCTGGCGCGCGAGGTGCTTAATTGCTGCCGTAACCCCAATTGGTCAAACAGTGCCAAGGGATCTTCTGCCAGTACCTGCTGCGGGGTTTTGCCTTCCACCGCAGTCAGAATAACGACCAGCAACCCACGAACAATGCGGCCCTCGCTATCACCGTAGAAATGTAAACGACCATCCGGTAAGCACTCATGACCCAGCCACACTCGGTTTTCACACCCCGTTAGCTCCAGTTCATTTTGTTTTAATGCTTCGGGCAATGGCGGAAGTTGTTTGGCCAGCAGGATTAACTGGCGGTAGCGGTCTTCCCACTGTTTATAAGCACTAAATGTCTTAAGCAGATGGGCGGCAGTAATATCGTGACCAAACGGGTGTGGGGCTATCATTATTTTTTCTCTTATTAACGACGTTAATCTTGCAATAATTCCAGAGCCTTGGCGATCGCCGAACACAAAGTATCAACGTCGTTTTCTGTATTATAAGGCGCAAATGATGCGCGCAGGCTGCCACTGACTCCTAGCGCCGCCATTAGTGGCTGAGCACAATGTTGCCCAGCACGCAGCGCGATCCCTTGTTCTGCCAGTAACGTCACTAAATCGCTGTGATGAACGCCATCAAAAGTGAATGCTAACAAGCTTGCTTGCTGGCAGCGGAAGCTACGAAAACCGGGCAATTGAGCCAGTTTATTCTCCGCTAACGTCGCCAGATTTTGGCTATAAGCTTCGGCCTCGTCCAGGTCGATATGTTCGAGCCAGCTAAGCACGGCCGATAAACCAATCACGCCAGCAATATTAGGAGTGCCAGCTTCAAAGCGGTAGGGCACTTCGTGGGGGGTAAAACCGCCGAATGAGGCATGAGTTAGCATTTTACCGCCGCCTTGCCAGGCAGGCATTTCTTTTAGCAGTTCAGCTTTGCCATACAGTACGCCAATACCGGTTGGCCCATACAATTTGTGGGCGGAAAAAGCATAAAAATCAATATCAAGTGCTTGAACATCTGCGGGACTATGAACAATACCTTGCGCGCCATCGACCATAACAATACAGCCATGTTGATGGGCGAGTTCAATGGCTTCTGCTAATTGTGGACTACCGCCTGTCACATTAGACATCTGACCCAGCGCTAATATGCGGGTTTTATTGCTAAATAACTGCGGCAATAACGATAGGTTGGGCAGATGATCCAAGTCGATCGGCAACTTAATGATTCGGGCACCTGTTTGTTCGGCAACCATAATCCAGGGTATTAAGTTGGCATGATGTTCTGCTTCACTAACAATGATTTCATCCCCGGCTTGTAGGCGTGGGCGAGCATAACTTTGTGCTACCAAATTAATGGCTTCGGTTGTGCCGCGAGTCCAAACAATATCTTCTGCGTCTGGCGCATTGATAAAGTCAGCTACCTGCTGGCGGGCCTCTTCAAAACGAGCAGTCAATGACAACGCCGATTGGTGTTGACTGCGATGCACTGTTGCGGCGTCTTGCTGATAAAATAACTGTGTTGCTTCAATCATGGCGCGTGGTTTCAGGGCCGTCGCTGCGCTGTCCAGATAGATTATTTCATCATTAATTGCCGGGAATTCCTGGCGAAAATCCGTTGGATTAAAAGACTTCATTCTGTTGTTCGCATCCTTTGGTTCACTTCGGAACTGTCTCATTTTAGCCACAATTAGCCTACTAATGGCCTTGGTGGCTGGCAATATGTCTCAAGAGGGTTATGCTGAATAGTAACGGACATAACCATTTGTCTGGTAATGGAAACGATTTTTTTAGCATTTTAATCTGCAAGGAGTCACCCATGAAAAAGACAGCTGCCGTAATCTCTGCACTTATGCTCACTTTTACCTTAGCAGCCTGTTCAAGCAACTATGTCATGCACACTAATGATGGTCGCACTATCGTTGCTGATGGTAAACCTAAAGTAGATGATGAAACTGGCATGATAAGTTATATCGATGCCAATGGCACCGAACAGCAAATTAATCGTTCAGAAGTCAAAGAAATGGCTGAAGGCAAGTAGTTAAGCCGTGAAGTTGTTCTCAAAAAGAAGCCTGATCCGGTTTGGAAACCCGCTACAACAACTTAAATTTAAGCATAACTATGTGCAATGCAAAGTGGCGCTTACATTTAGTTTTTGAAAAGAAATAAGCGGGCTCTGAAAATAAGGCCAAAAAAAAGCACCGCGAAAATAGCGGTGCTGCATAAAATCACTATGGACAGACAGGGTAAATGTACAGGAAGTGAAAAAAAACAGTAGCTTAGCTACTATGTCTGGTACACCAGACCATTTGCAAACACAACATCACAACCACAAAGCCAAAAGCAATTCAGTACCTGGATACTAAACCTACTTTTCGTTCCGGCTTGGGAAGTGCCGCCACTATAGGTATTTGCTGGCGCATCATCAACGGACAATTTATAATGTCTCGGATTACAAAAACTAATAAGTAAACAAAGGGTTTCATCTGAAGATGAGCCGTTATAAAAAAGTATCCAATTCATGTCAAAACGATTACCACCACTGAACGCCTTGCGGGTCTTCGATGCGGCCGCACGCCACCTGAGTTTTACTAAAGCGGCTGATGAATTATTTGTCACGCAAGCCGCGGTTAGCCACCAGATAAAGTCACTGGAGGATTTTCTCGGACTAAAACTGTTCCGTCGGCGTAACCGTTCTTTGCTGCTGACCGAAGAAGGGCAGAGTTATTACCTCGATATCAAAGAGATTTTTACCTCCATCAATGAAGCCACTCGCAAATTGCAGGCACGCAGCGCGAAAGGTGCTCTGACCGTCAGTCTTCCCCCCAGTTTTGCTATCCAATGGTTGGTTCCTCGTCTGTCCGGATTTAATGCGGCTTATCCGGGCATTGATGTCAGAATTCAGGCGGTAGACCGGGAAGAGGATAAACTCGCTGATGATGTCGATGTGGCGATATTTTATGGTCGGGGAAATTGGACCGGTTTGCGTACTGAACGCCTGTATGCCGAATTTTTGCTTCCAGTTTGTGCTCCCAGCCTGCTAATGGGCGAGAATGGATTAAAAGTACCGGCAGATCTGGCTAATCACACCTTGTTGCATGATACTTCCCGCCGGGATTGGATGGCGTATACCCGTCAATTGGGGGTACCGCAGATTAATGTGCAGCAAGGCCCAATATTCAGCCACAGTGCGATGGTGGTTCAGGCTGCTGTTCATGGTCAAGGTATTGCGTTGGTGAATAACGTTATGGCGCAATCTGAGATTGAAGCGGGTCGATTGGTGTGCCCGTTTAGTGATGTGCTAGTGAGTAAAAATGCTTTTTATCTGGTTTGTCATGACAGTCAGGCAGAACTGGGTAAAATAGCCGCCTTTCGTCAGTGGATATTGGCAAGAGCGGCTAGCGAACAGGAAAAGCTGCGTTTTCGCTACGAAAACTAATTTTACTCGTTCCCAGACGATATCAATTCAAGGTTAATGGCGATGAATGGTCGTGTAATGCTGATATTTGCCGCTCTGAGCGGTTTTTTCTATGTTGCTTTCGGTGCCTTTGGTGCTCATGTATTGAATGCCTCTTTAGGGCCGAATGAAATGGCCTGGATCCGCACCGGGCTGGAGTATCAGGGGTTCCATACATTGGCGATCCTGGCACTCGCTGTTGCCATGCAACGGCAGATAAGTATTTGGTTTTATTGGAGTGGAGCCTTGTTAGCGCTCGGAACGCTACTCTTTAGTGGCAGTTTATACTGCCTGGCTCTATCGCACCTGAAATTGTGGGTATATATCACGCCAGTGGGCGGAGTATGTTTTCTGGCGGGATGGATTTTGATGTTGGTTGGCGCGCTGCGTCTAAGAAAAAGGGCAGAACGCCATGAATAATAAAATTGCTTTATATTGCCGCTCAGGTTTTGAGAAAGAGTGTGCGGCGGAAATTACCGCCAAAGCAGCACAGCTCGAAATCTTTGGTTTCGCGCGGGTAAAAGAAAATAGCGGTTATGTGCTGTTTGAATGCTATCAGTTGGAAGATGCGGATCGTTTGATTCGTGAAGTGCCATTCCGCGAATTGATTTTCGCCCGCCAAATGATGGTTGTGGGCGAGCTACTGAAAGACTTACCGCCGGAAGATCGCGTATCACCAATTGTTGGTATGCTAACCGGTGTTGTCGAGAAAGCCGGTGAACTGCGCGTTGAAGTTGCTGATACCAATGAAAGCAAAGAGTTACTTAAGTTTTGCCGTAAGTTGACGGTGCCGTTGCGTAATGCAATGCGTGAGCAAAAAATTCTGTCTGCTCGTGAGAACCCTCATCGGCCAGTGGTGCATGTATTCTTTATTGCATCGGGTTGTTGTTATGTTGGTTATTCTTATAGCAACAATAACTCTCCGTTCTACATGGGTATTCCGCGCCTTAAGTTCCCATCTGATGCGCCAAGCCGTTCAACTCTTAAACTGGAAGAAGCTTTCCATGTGTTTATCCCCGCAGACGAATGGGAAGAGCGTTTAGCCAGTGGTATGCATGCTGTCGATTTAGGCGCTTGTCCCGGTGGTTGGACTTATCAGTTAGTCCAACGAAGCATGATGGTTCAGGCCATTGATAATGGTTCTATGGCGCAAAGTTTGATGGATACCGGGCAGGTTACGCATCATCGTGTGGATGGCTTTAAATATGAACCAACACGCAGCAATATTTACTGGTTAGTGTGCGATATGGTGGAGAAACCGGCCAAAGTCACGCAACTCATTATCAAATGGCTGGTCAATGGTTGGTGCCGCGAGGCAATTTTTAATCTGAAGTTACCGATGAAAAAACGTTTTGAAGTTGTTTCGGAGAATCTGGAAATGATTGATGAACAGCTAAAAGAAAATGGTATTAATGCCCATATTCAGGCTAAGCAACTCTATCATGACCGCGAAGAAGTTACGGTGCATGTGCGGCGTATTTGGTCTGGTGTGCCGGGCCGCCGTGATGAGCGTTTTTAAAATTTGGTGATATATACCCTAAATAATTCGAGTTGCAGGAAGGCGGCAAGGGAGATAATCCCGATGAGCTTACTGTCGTAAGTGATTCGGGTTATTGAGCGTAGCTAACGCACATGCAGCTTGAAGTATGACGGGTATACACGCAAAGGGCCAGTTGGCCCCTTGTTTTTATGCTGACATCACCGATTCAAACGTAGCTGCTGCAAGTTACCACTTAATGGCAAATCAGTTTTCAGTGTCGCTATTCGTTTGCAAATAAAGGCCATTTCCTGATGCTGTTGCAACTTTTTACGCCATTTCTCTGGCACCGAGTCTAGCTCTTGATAGAGTTCCTCCAGATTGCTGGCTTGTTGCAATAATAGCGCGGCAGTTTTTGCTCCAATACCGGCGACTCCCGGAATTTTACTGCTACTGATCCCGGCAAGCCCCCAGTAGTCAGGTAATTGGTGCGGCAAAACGCCAAACTCCTGCTTGACGAACGGCATATCCAACCAGCGTTTTTGGAAGTAATCGCGAATCTGAACATTCGGTGCCAATAGTTGGCAATAGCCTTTGTCGGTTGAAACAATAGTAACTTGATGCCCGGCCCCACCAATTTTTATTGCCAACGTTGCAGCAAGGTCATCCGCTTCATGGCCCGGCGAACTCCAGCAATTAACTCCCAATGAGTGAAATGCTTCACGGATCAGCGGCATTTCTTGTTGCAGATTATCTGGCATCGGTGAGCGGCCCGCTTTGTAATCAGGTAGAGCCTGATGACGCCAACTATCCGAACGGTCATCTTCATCAAAAACGGCGACAGCATGTGTTGGTTGGCTATGTGAAATAAGCTGTTGCAGCGCATGCTGACAAGCATTCACACAAGGTGAACCTTGCACCGCATGAATGCGGCGAATCAGATTAAGGGCATCGACAATAAGAAGGTGGATTTGCATGAACGGTCTTAAAACCTATCCCATAGGGGTTATTTATTGGCCCTGCTTTGCTATAAAGAGCTAACCTAACAGTGCTCAAGTAACCTTCAGGTAGCGCCAGCCGAAAGTCCGTGCCAACGCTATCTCTGAGGGCTATTTATTCTTTAACTACAGATTTCATAGCAAGGTGTATAAGCACTGCCTGGTAACTTCATCCGCTGCTGGATAATAAAACCTTGCAACAGCTGGTCCATATGTTTCATTAGTAGAGGATCACCATGCAACTTGAATGGCCCGTGAGCTTCAATGGCATGGATACCCACTTCTTTGACGTTACCCGCCACAATGCCGGAGAAAGCGCGGCGTAATGCGGCAGCCAGCTTCTCAGGGGGTTGATTGTGGGATAAGTCCAGATTAGCCATGTTCTCATGAGTTGGCTCAAAAGGAAGCTGCAAGTCCGGTTCGATACGCATAGACCAGTTGAAGCTATAAGCATCACCGGTATTACGGCGATTTTCTTTCACCAATGGCATCGCTTTTTTCATCTGACGAGCGACTTCATCTGGGTCATCAATAATTATCTGGTAGTATTTGCGTGCTTCATCACCCAGAGTGTTCATGATGAATTCATCCACGACTCTGAAATAATCAGCACTCTCTTTTGGCCCAGTTAGGATCAGGGGTAAAACCTGCTCCTTATTATGCGGGTTCATTAGAATACCTAACAAATAAAGCAACTCTTCTGCTGTTCCCACACCACCAGGGAAAATAATGATGCCGTGGGCGATACGAACAAAGGCCTCTAGCCGTTTCTCAATGTCTGGCATGATAATTAGTTCATTGACTAACGGGTTTGGTGGCTCTGCGGCAATGATTGACGGTTCGGTCATACCGATAAAGCGGCCTTGTCTGTAACGTTGTTGGGCATGACCCACTGCGGCACCTTTCATCGGTGCTTCCATGGCTCCCGGCCCACAGCCGGTGCAGATATTCAATTCACGTAAACCCAGTTGACTGCCGACTTTGCGGGCATACAAGTATTCGGTTTCACTGATTGAATGGCCGCCCCAGCACACAATCATATTGGGATCTTCGTCAAGATGTAGGGCTCGGGCATTACGCAAAATTGAAAAGACCAAATTGGTCAAATGACTGGAGCTTTCCATATTCAGATGTTGGAAACGCCCGGCGTTTACGATTTGACCATTCACAAACAGAATATCACGCAAGACCGCAAACAGGTTTGCCTGCAAAGAGCGAATAATTTTACCATCAACAAAAGCATGCTCTGGTGGGTTAACCAGTTCGAGTTTTACACCGCGTTCGCGGCGCAGGACATTGATATCAAAGGTTTCATTGCGAGATAAAAGCTCTTTGCTGTTATCGGTCAGGCTACCTGAGTTGAGCACAGCCAATGAGCAATTACGGAATAAGCGGTACAGATCACTGCTGGCTGTACGTTTGAGCATATCCACTTCGAGCTGTGATAACAGATCCATTGAGCCAAGTGGGCTGACATGTGTAATCAAAGTTACTCCTTTACACCCCAAGGGGTGGTAGTGCCTGAGTATCAGAGTGCTGCTTTCTGTGTTCCGTGGAATATCAGAGAGGCCACTAAGCATCCATTACTGATTTTTATACTGAAAATAACATAAGGAACCTATAAATAACCTTAACGTCGTCGCTCACTTTTTGCCAATACTAACGTGCTGCTGGTGATAAAGTTGCGCAGGTGTCCGCATTTATTGTCGCGCCAGGCGGCCGGTCGATGGCACAAAATCAGTATTGGAACGCCATGGATTGATATCCAGCCCTCCGCGACGGGTATAGCGCGCATAAACTGACAGTGTATCAGGCCGGCAGAAACGCATAATGTCATTGAAAATGCGTTCGACACACTGCTCGTGAAACTCATTATGATGACGGAAAGAGATCAGATAGCGCAGTAAGGCTTCGCGGTTAATTTGCGGGCCACTGTAGCTGATTTGGACTGAGCCCCAATCTGGTTGGTGAGTTATCAGACAGTTAGATTTAAGCAAGTGGCTGACCAGGCTCTCTTCTACGCGGTTTTTACCCGCAGCATTTTGCAGATAATCGGCATTGAACTCATAGCTATCGATACGAATATCTTGCTCATCCAGACATTCTCCCGCGAAGTTGGCTATCGGTTGATGCGTCATTTCATCCAGATGGTATAGCGTGACACTCACTTCTCCTTGGGCACAGGCGGATAAATCCTGTTGCAAAGTGGTGCGTACACTTTCCCAGTCAGTAAATGCAGTTTGATTAAAACTGTTGAGGTAAAGTTTAAAGCTTTTTGACTCAATGAGATTAACGCTATCCGCATTTAGGCTAATTTCACCCACAGCAACTTGTGGTAAGCCCTTACTGTTTAGCCAGGATAGCTCATATAACGTCCAGATATCAGCACCATGAAAGGGCAGGTTATCGGGATATAAACCGAGAGGTTCGCGGTTCATACTGCGTGGCACGGCCTGCAATAAGGTCACGTCGTAGTGATCACAATACGCGGTGGGTTTGCCTAGCGTCAGTTCCGCCAGAGCCTTGTGGTCTTGATATGAAGACATGCTGTTACCATGATGAGAGAAAGGTACAATAGCTGTAGTTTATCAATTTATGCCGCGTTTAACTGCATTTCTAAGTAGGGCAACGCCTTTTACCTTGGTGCAGCGCAAGTCGCCGCGATACAGAGAATTAACAATGGATCAGAACGTTTCAACGGCACTCAAGAGCTTTACTCAGCGCTATATTGACTTATGGCAGCAGCAAACCGGGCGGCCACCAGCCAGTGAGGAGCTTTATGGGGTACCTTCCCCCTGTAATGTAGAAACTCAAGATAATCAGGTGTTTTGGTTGCCGCAGCCTTTTGTTGGTGAAGCTAATCTTGCCAATATTGAACGGGCACTGGAGATTCAGCTTCATCCAGATATCCATGAGTTTTATACCCAGCAATATGCCGGAGACATGAAAGCTGATTTAGGTGATCACCGTTTTACCTTGCTCCAGGTCTGGAGCGAAGATGATTTCATCCGTTTACAGGAAAATCTCATTGGCCATCTGGTGACACAGAAAAGGCTGAAACTCTCGCCGACACTGTTTTTAGCGACAACGGAATCGGAAATGACCATGGCTTCACTGTGTAATGTCAGTGGTAATGTTGTGTTAGAGGAGTTTGGTAGCGGAAAACGGACCTTACTGGCATCGACTCTTGCTCATTTTCTGGATGCATTACGTCCTGTATTTCCTGAAGAAAGATAGGATTATTGCCCATTTGAGCACAACGCGTGTGAGAGATCTCGCACACGCGTTGTGAGACATCACTTCTATTCCTTTTATGTGAAATTATTGTATTAGATTTATCTTCAATAAAATCATTTTGTTATAAACATTCATTTTTTTATATATAAAAGCATCGCCTTCATTCTCCTTACAGTACCTTGTCTCTCTTTGTCGATTAAGCGATCCTTTACTTGCCCGATAGGATCTGGCGGAAAGGAAGGTGTCAGGATGGTGCCACTTCAGGATGAAGGACACAGGGACTGCTTAGGACGAGTGAAGGGATGTTTCAGGAAGAAACAAAGGACACCTCCAGGATGGAGATTGAGAGCCAGTTCAGGATGATTGGTGGGTTAGGATAACTTCAGGATTGACACCGGGATGGTGTAGAACAACGCGATGGATTGCTGGTTAGGATAACCGCACGGAAAAGTTTTCAAGGATTGAGCAGGGAGCATCACTTTTAGCTGGATTGCTATGAAACGAATAGAGGGGTACTGGTCAAACAGTACCCCTTTTTTTATCTTCATTTTGCTCAATCCACCTCTGTCGTCTAGGGTGTGAGTTTGGGCATATTGTTCTTCAATGGTATGCTTGGCCGCCGTTGAACCAGCACGGTGAATGGTTGTTTTTTGGTTGAGAGCATAATCATGAATACAGAAAATCAGGTGCGCCTGAGCCTACAGAATATCGAGCTTGCCATGCGGGAAATTGATCTTTGGCAATCAGTTCCGCCACAAGCCGAGGCTTTTGAAAGTAATGAGCCTTTTAGCATTGACACCATGGATGCTGAGCAGTGGTTGCAATGGGTACTTATCCCGCGAATGTATGCATTGTTGGAGTCGAAAGGGCCACTCCCCACACGTTTTGCTATTACACCCTATTTTGAAGAAGCGCTGACTGGCGAGGGTCGCCCGGATTGCACCTTACTGCTGGTAGAACTACAGCGTCTCGATGACCTGCTGAATAAAGAAAGTCACTAATGCTGGAAATACTCTATCAAGACGAACATATAGTTGCGGTAAATAAACCTGCCGGCTGGTTAGTTCATCGCAGTTGGTTGGATAGCAATGAAACCGTTTTTGTCATGCAAACGGTACGTGATCAAATTGGTCAGCATGTTTATACCGTTCATCGCCTGGATCGCCCGACATCGGGTGTCCTGCTAATGGCGCTGTCCAGCGATGTGGCTCGTGCCCTTTCGTTGCAATTTGAACAACATCAGATTCAGAAAACCTATCATGCGGTCGTTCGTGGATACGTGCTGGAAGATGGCACTATTGATTATGAGATGACTGAAGAGCTAGACAAGATCGCGGATAAATTCGCTCGCCCCGATAAGGCACCACAGCCTTCAGTGACCCATTATCAGGCTCTGTCTCAAGTAGAAGTACCTATTGCCATCGGGCGCTATGACACTGCGCGCTTTAGTTTAATGGAGTTAAAACCAGAAACGGGCCGCAAGCATCAACTTCGCCGGCATATGGCGCATATTCGCCACCCGATCATCGGTGACAGCACCCACGGCGATCTGCGTCAGAATCGTGGGATTGCAAAGCATTTTGATTGCTCGCGGCTGATGCTTCATGCCAGTCATTTGCAGTTGAATCACCCTGTGACCGGAGTGCCACTAAGTTTGACGGCGCGTTGGGATGAATCCTGGCAACAACTGATGTCACACTTTGGTTGGCTGGATATTGCCCCTCATCTTGAAAGGGTTGAGTTTGCAGTAACGGCGAGTCAGGATAGTGCGTAATTTTTTTCGTTAAAAGGAAATGTTTTTTATGGCTCAGGTCGGGATTTTTGTCGGCACGGTGTACGGTAACTCACTGTTAGTTGCAGAAGAGGCCGAGAGCATACTGAAAGAACAGGGGCATGAGGTCAAAGTGTTCGATGAGGGGACTTTAGAAGCCTGGCAGTATTATCGTCAACATTATGTGCTCGTGGTGACCTCGACAACCGGACAGGGGGATTTCCCTGACAGCATTGCTCCGCTTTTTGTCGCTGTCCGTGATCAGGTTGGATTTCAGCCAGAATTGCGTTATGGCGTCATTGCGTTGGGTGACAGCAGTTATGATAACTTCTGCGGAGCCGGGCGTGCATTTGATGAGTTATTACAAGAGCAGGGTGCGACACGAATTGGCGAAAGGCTGGAGATTGATGCCATTGAACATCCGGAACCTGAGGTTGTTTCAGCTTCGTGGGTGGAGCAGTGGGGTCGTCTACTTCAATAACTATTTATTTCAATAACTGTTTATTTCAATAATTATACCACCATGCTTTAACTCGAGCTATTTAGGGTATTAATCCTTTACTCATGAAGTTGCAGGTGAGAGCGATGTTTATTCACCTGCAACAACAATGACTTTAGTGATACAACGATGCCACCGATTTAGCGGCCGCTGGTCAGTTTTTCCAGGTCAGCTTCAATCTCGGCAATCTTATTGGTCACTACACTCTCTAAATGACGCAAGTCATCCAGAATCTTACGTTTCAAATCAACTTCAACTTGATCGCGTTTGCACAGTTGATCAAGTTCATCAATGACATAGCGTAGATTTGGGTTGATTTCATTGATTTCTTTATAGCCATGACCAGCATTATCAGCAACTACAGTTTTGCGTTGGCGTGGGTATTTGAACTTCACACTCTTAGCAAAAAATTCACCTTTATCTTTGCGGAAGTAAATTTTCAGAATGTCGTTATTGGCCTCCTGACGCAGGCTATAGCGATCGACATCTTCTGGTTGTGTGATTCCTAAGCTTTTCAGATTGTCATACATAGCGCCACCTTTTTAGTTTTATATTCCACAGTTTATGATTATGACGGTAATTTTCGCCAAAGAATGTGATTAACCCACAAGGCAAAAAAATAGCGGGGGATTAGCCCGCTATCTTCAATCTTAGTCGATAGTGCGTAATAACTCATTGATGCCGACTTTTCCGCGGGTCTTCGCGTCAACTTTCTTCACGATAACCGCGCAGTACAGACTGTAGCTGCCGTCTTTCGATGGCAAATTGCCTGAAACAACGACCGAGCCTGCGGGAACGCGACCATAATGGATTTCACCGGTTTCACGATCATAAATACGGGTGCTTTGACCGATGAATACGCCCATAGAAATAACCGAGCCTTCTTCAACGATAACCCCTTCGACCACTTCTGAGCGCGCGCCGACAAAGCAGTTGTCTTCGATAATGGTCGGGTTAGCTTGCAGTGGCTCCAACACGCCACCAATGCCAACACCGCCGGACAGGTGAACGTTCTTGCCGATTTGTGCGCAAGAACCGACAGTTGCCCATGTGTCCACCATGGTGCCTTCATCAACAAAAGCCCCGATATTCACGTAGGAAGGCATTAGCACAGTATTGCGCGCAATGAATGCGCCTTTACGCACGGTTGCCGGTGGTACGACACGGAAGCCTTCACGTTGGAAACGGGCTTCATCATAGCCAGCAAACTTCATTGGGACTTTATCGTAGTAACGCGTTTCCGCACCTTCCATGACTTGGTTGTCATTGATGCGGAAAGACAGCAGCACGGCTTTTTTCAACCACTGATGGGTAATCCATTGACCGTCAATCTTTTCTGCAACCCGCAGGGCACCGGTATCCAGTAAATCAATTACATGGTTAATCGCTTCGCGCGTTACGGTGTCTACGTTTGCCGGAGTGATATCTGCACGGCGTTCGAAAGCGGTTTCAATAACGTTCTGTAGTTGCTGCATACTGTTCTTTCCCGATGTTATACCCTTCGAACTTGAAACCATTGCAATGTAAGCAATAACATCAATGATCTTGGGGGCGATTGTAAGAAAATTAATGACTAAAAAGCTATTTGTATCACAGTTTATCGTTCGGATTGAGGGTATCTGTCAACCGTTGTGCTAATTCACGACGCGTTTCAATGCTTAAAGCACGGCGATCCTTATCAGCTAACACAAATAAATCCTCCACTCGTTCGCCGATCGTGGTGATACGTGCACTATGCAGTGATAACCCTAAATCAGCGAAAATGTCACCGACGCGTGCCAGTAAGCCCGGCTGGTCCAGAGCAATAAGCTCCAGATAAGTCCGGCGTTCATTATGTGTTGGCAAGAAATTGGTTTCGGTCGGGACACTGAAATGGCGTAATTTGGGCGATAAACGTCTTACCCGTGGATGTTGATAGTTTTGTCGGGTCATCGCTTGCTGCAAGGCATGGATGATAATAGGGTGCCTATCTTGCGCTAATGGGCTGCCATCAGGTTCCAACACAATAAAGGTATCCATCGCCATGCCATCCCGGTTGGTAAAAATTTGCGCGTCATGGACACTCAGGTTGCGGCGATCCAGCTCACCCACCACCGCAGCAAACAACGACGGGCGATCAGGGCACCAGATAAAGATTTCAGTCCCACCACGCGTTGCCTGGCGGCTTACCAGTACCAATGGTTTGGTTGAGTCATGTTCCAGTAGATGGCGAGCATGCCAGGCTAATTGATTGGGTGAATGACGCAGGAAATAATCCGCCCGACAGCGGCTCCAGATATGGTGCAGCGCTTCTTCATCAATATTATCCATGCGCAGCAATGCTAACGCCTGAAGCCGATGATGGCGAACGCGTTCGCGTAAATCCGGGCTGTTTTGCATTCCGCGACGTAGCTGTTTCTCTGTAGCGAAATAAAGTTCGCGCAGCAGGCTTTGTTTCCAGCTATTCCACAGGTTTTCATTGGTGGCACAAATATCAGCGACGGTCAGGCTGACTAAATAGCGCAAGCGGGTTTCACTTTGTACTTCTGCTGAAAATTGCTGTATCACCGCCGGGTCTTGAATATCACGACGTTGAGCGGTTACTGACATCAATAAATGGCAACGGACTAGCCAGGCAACAAGCTGGGCCTCGCGGGAGTTCAGCCCATGCTGTTCGGCAAATTCCAGCACATCGTGCGCGCCTAATATTGAATGGTCACCCCCCCGTCCTTTGGCGATATCATGAAACAACGCCGCGAGCAGCAAGAGTTCAGGCTGAGGTAAGCGCGGATAAAGTTCGACACAAAGAGGGTGACGCGGGCGGGTGGTTTCATCGGCAAAACTTTCGAGTTTAAGTAACACTCGGATTGTATGTTCATCGACGGTATAAGCATGAAACAGGTCAAACTGCATCTGCCCGACAATACTGCCCCACTGCGGCATATAAGCCCACAGCACACTGTGGCGATGCATAGGTAATAGCGCTCGGGAAACGGCACCCGGATGTCGTAAAATGGCCATAAACAGTTTGCGTGCTTCAGGGATATTACATAGTGGCTGCTTCAGGTGACGACGTGCATGGCGTAAACGGCGTACCGTGGTGGAGTAGATACCTTTGATGTCCTGATTGCGCACCATGAGATAGAACATGCGCATAATGGCTTCAGGTTTCTCAACAAACAGATTTTCATCACGCAAATCGATTAAATCGCCACGTAATTGAAATTCATCATCCAGCGACCGCGGTTTCTCATTGGCATCCAGCGCCAATATGGCTTCATCAAATAGCTGCAATAGCATGTTGTTCAGCTCACTGACCCGGCGAGTCATGCGATAAAAATCTTTCATCATGCGCTCGACCGGCTCATTCCCTTCGCCCTGATATTGCAAAAGTTGGGCAACACTCAGTTGGCGGTCAAACAGCAGGCGGTTATCGTAGCGGGTGAGTACCAAATGCAAGGCAAAGCGGATACGCCACAAAAAACTTTGGCTTTCAATCAGTTCGTTGCGCTCGGCTTTAGTGAGAAAACCAAAATCAACCATCTCACTCAATGACGTCGCACCAAAATGGCGGCGGGCAACCCACTGAAGAGTATGAATATCCCTTAATCCACCGGGGCTGCTTTTGATATCCGGTTCCAGATTATAACTGGTACCGTGATAGCGTTTATGCCGCTCTTGTTGCTCCACCACTTTGGCATGGAAAAATTTTGGCGAGGGCCAGAAGTTGTCGCTGAAAATATGTTTTTGCATCTGTAGGAATAGAGCAACATCGCCACAAATGAGGCGCGATTCAATCATATTGGTAGCAACGGTGAGGTCAGCCAAGCCTTCCAGCAAACACTCTTCCAGAGTACGCACACTGTGGCCGACTTCCAGTTTTAGATCCCAGAGTAAGGTGATCAACTGGCCGACGCGCTGCGCGTGTTCATCATTGAGGCGCTGTTTGGACAGAATTAGCACATCAATGTCTGAAAGCGGATGCAGCTCGCCACGACCGTAACCGCCGACGGCGACCAGCGCAGTTTCTGGCACGTCATCGAAGCCATAGAATGTCCACAGTCGACCTAACAGGCGATCAATGTAATCACTGCGTGCCGCAATTAATGTCTCCGCACTGATTCCGCCATTGAATGCATCAGCCTGCCAGGACTGGAAAGTTTCCAATCGCTGCTTGAGCTCTGGACAATTAAGCTCGCTATCAAGATAGGTTGTCGGAGATGCGGGCTGCTCAGGAATGACCTTCGTTACCACGGGAGGTACAGAGTGCTCGGTGTGATTGTCAGACATATGCTTACCTGGTAAAAGACGCAGCCCATAAAAAAGCCGGCGGCTGCCGGCTTATCATTATTACTCGTGCGTTATGATGTTGGGGATAGTGTCATCCTTGCGCAACGTCATTATTTCGCAGCCGTTATCAGTTACCACAATAGTATGCTCATACTGCGCCGACAAGCTGCGATCTTTAGTTTTTACTGTCCAACCGTCTTTCATGGTGCGGATGCGATAATCGCCAGCATTGACCATAGGTTCAATGGTGAAAGCCATACCGGCTTGCAGCACAACACCACCATCATCAGCATCATAGTGCAGAACCTGTGGCTCCTCATGGAAACCTTCACCAATGCCGTGACCACAATATTCACGCACTACTGAGAAGTTTTCTGCTTCTACAAACTTCTGGATCTCTTTGCCCAAGGTGCGCAGACGGATGCCCGGTTTAACCATTTTGATGGCCAGATACAGGCTCTCTTGTGTCACTCGGCATAAGCGCTCACCAAGAATGGTAGGCTTGCCGACAATAAACATTTTTGATGTGTCGCCATGAAAGCCATCTTTAATCACGGTAACGTCGATATTGACGATATCGCCATCTTTCAGGACTTTTTCATCACTTGGAATACCGTGGCAGATAACTTCATTTACTGAAATACAAACTGATTTTGGAAAGCCGTGATAACCGAGACACGCGGAAATAGCTTGCTGGTGGTTGGTGATATGGTCGTGACAAATACGATCAAGTTCGCCAGTGGTGACGCCTGGTTTGACGTGAGGCTCAATGATTTCCAGCACTTCAGCAGCCAAACGGCCAGCAACGCGCATTTTTTGAATATCTTCAGGTGTTTTGATTGAGATTGCCATGCAAAAGTGTCCGTAGGGGCTATAGATGACCAGCCGCCGTTAATAAATAGATATGAATAAGCAGGTAAATATCGATTAATAAAAAATCTACGCTAAAAATCTGTTGCTAATGGTACCAGCCCTGCAATTTGCTGCCAAACTTTCGTTTGCAATGGCGACACTAAATTCAACAAAAGTTGGTGTGTTGTGGCTGTTTATGGTATAAAGCGCGCCGGCGAACCGCACTCTCTTCTTGGGTATATCCTGATAAGAAAGTGTTGTTTAGTCGAGTAATACCAATCGCACTCATATGTGTAAATAACACACACGTGTCGACACATACGCCGGGGTGCCCTAAAGTTTTTGATTATCATCAATCGCTTATGGGGTCGGCGTTATGGGACACGTGGAGGCATAACCCCAACTGATACTATAGAGGTTTTAATCATGGCAACTGTTTCCATGCGCGACATGCTCCAGGCCGGTGTTCACTTCGGTCACCAAACCCGTTATTGGAACCCGAAAATGAAGCCTTTCATCTTCGGCGCACGTAACAAAGTTCACATCATCAACCTGGAAAAGACCGTACCATTGTTCAACGAAGCTCTGGCTGAATTGAAAAAGATCTCTTCCCGTAAAGGTAAGATCTTGTTCGTTGGTACTAAACGCGCAGCAAGCGAAGCGGTAAAAGAAGCTGCCAACAACTGCGACCAGTTCTTCGTGAACCATCGCTGGTTGGGCGGGATGCTGACTAACTGGAAAACTGTTCGTCAGTCCATCAAACGTTTGAAAGATTTGGAAATCCAGTCTCAAGACGGCACCTTCGACAAGCTGACCAAAAAAGAAGCGCTGATGCGTACTCGTGAACTGAACAAGCTGGAAAACAGCCTGGGCGGTATCAAAGACATGGGCGGCTTACCAGACGCACTGTTCGTTGTTGATGCTGATCACGAACACATCGCTATCAAAGAAGCTAACAACCTGGGTATCCCGGTATTCTCTATCGTTGATACTAACTCCGATCCAGATGGCGTTGACTTCATCATCCCAGGTAACGATGACGCAATCCGTGCAGTTAAACTGTACCTGAGCGCTGTTGCTACTGCCGTCAATGAAGGTCGTTCTCAAGATCTGGCCGTTCAAGCGGAAGAAAGCTTCGTAGAAGCTGAATAATAAGTCAGGCTCGTCGTGAGCCCTTATTAACCAGGTATTGAATATGTTGGTTAGGGGGCCTTTTATAGGCCCCCTTTGCGTATCTAATGTGAGATCTTGTTTTCACAAGAGAACCGAGGAAATTGAAATGGTTGCTATTACCGCTGCTTTGGTAAAAGAACTGCGTGAGCGTACTGCCGCAGGCATGATGGAATGTAAAAAGGCGTTGGTTGAAGCTAACGGCGACATCGAGCTTGCCATCGACAATATGCGTAAATCTGGTCAGGCTAAAGCTGCCAAGAAAGCAGGCCGTATCGCTGCTGAAGGTATCATCCTGGCTAAAGTATCAGCCGACGGCAAATTCGGTGTGATTCTGGAACTGAACTGCGAAACTGACTTCGTTGCTAAAGATGCTGGCTTCAAAGCATTCGGCGAAGAAGTTATCAACGCAGCTCTGGCTGACAAAATCGCTGATATCGACGTTCTGAAAGCTAAGTTCGAAGAACAACGCGCTAACCTGGTTGCTAAAATCGGTGAGAACATCAACATTCGTCGTGTTGCTGTTCTGGAAGGCGATGTTCTGGGGACTTATCTGCACGGTGCACGTATCGGTGTTATGGTTGCGGCAACTGGCGCTGATGAAGAGCTGGTTAAGCACATTGCTATGCACATTGCGGCAAGCAAACCTGAATACGTTAAGCCAGAAGATGTTCCTGCTGAAGTTGTTGCTCGCGAGCACCAAATCCAGTTGGACATCGCTATTGAATCCGGCAAGCCACGTGAAATTGCTGAGAAGATGGTTGAAGGCCGTATGCGTAAGTTCACCGGCGAAGTTTCTCTGACTGGTCAGAACTTCGTAATGGACCCAAGCAAAACTGTTGGCGATCTGTTGAAAGAAAACAACGCTGACGTTGTAAACTTCATCCGCTTCGAAGTGGGCGAAGGCATTGAGAAAGTTGAGACTGACTTTGCTGCTGAAGTTGCAGCAATGAGCAAACAGTCTTAATGCTAAAAATGGGGCCGCCATCAGGCGGTTCCATTTTATCCATTCGATACCCGTTATACTTCAAGCTACAGGTGCGTTGACAGCCTCAATCTGGTCAGTTTTCAACGTGCAAAATTACCTGAAGTTCTGATGGTCAATTCCCCAATATTATTACTGCTGCTTAGGACAGAACACCATGGCAACCAATGCAAAACCCGTATATCAGCGTATCCTGCTTAAGCTTAGTGGCGAAGCCCTGCAAGGTGCAGAAGGTTTTGGTATCGACGCAAGCGTTTTGGATCGCATGGCTCAAGAAGTGAAAGAGCTGGTCGAATTGGGCATTCAGGTCGGTGTGGTGATTGGCGGTGGTAACTTGTTCCGCGGTGCCGGTTTGGCACAAGCTGGGATGAACCGCGTAGTGGGCGACCACATGGGAATGCTGGCTACCGTAATGAACGGCCTGGCAATGCGAGATGCACTGCACCGTGCCTATGTGAACGCCCGCCTGATGTCTGCTATTCCACTTAACGGTGTGTGTGATAATTACAGCTGGGCCGAGGCAATCAGCCTGCTGCGCCACAACCGCGTGGTTATTTTTGCTGCGGGTACGGGTAACCCATTCTTCACTACAGATTCTGCGGCTTGCCTGCGCGGTATCGAAATTGAAGCTGATGTTGTGTTGAAAGCAACAAAAGTCGATGGGGTCTACTCCGCAGATCCGGTGAAAAATCCTGACGCAACACTGTACGAACAGTTAACCTATCAGGACGTTTTAGAGCGTGAGTTGAAAGTTATGGATCTGGCAGCCTTCACTTTGGCCCGTGACCACAACCTGCCAATTCGTGTCTTTAACATGAATAAACCTGGCGCTTTACGTCGCGTGGTGATGGGTGAGAATGAAGGGACGTTGATCACTAAAGAAGTGGCAGCGGTAGCTAAATAAGCGATTTCCCGTACTGTCAGGGGCATCTGGATTGAACGCTTGCCCCTTTAACCAGCAACTGTTGGTTTGTATATTCACCGGCTATACTTAAGTTATGGCCTGACAAGTAACCAGTTTTCAAGGGTTCACAACGTGATTAACGAAATTAGAAAAGATACCGAAGTACGCATGGAGAAATGCTTAGAAGTCTTCCAGAATCATATTAGTAAGATTCGTACTGGTCGCGCTTCTCCGAGCATTCTTGATGGCATTCAGGTTGAGTATTATGGCACTGCTACGCCATTGCGCCAGTTGGCTAACATCGTTGTTGAAGACTCCCGTACTCTGGCGTTGACCGTCTTTGACCGCAGCTTGAGCGCCGCCGTTGAGAAAGCGATCATGACCTCTGATTTAGGTCTGAATCCTTCTTCTGCGGGTACTGTTATTCGTGTTCCACTGCCAGCATTGACTGAAGAGCGTCGTAAGGACTTGATTAAAGTTGTTCGCGCAGAAGCAGAGCAGGGCCGTGTCTCTATCCGTAACGTGCGTCGCGATGCAAACGAAAAAGTGAAAGCTTTGTTGAAAGATAAAGAGATCAGTGAAGATGAAGATCGCCGTTCTCAAGATGAGATACAAAAGCTGACCGATGCTTTCATCAAGAAAGTTGATGCAGCATTGGCGGCCAAAGAAACTGAGTTGATGGATTTCTAATCCTCACCGACAACAGCATAGCGTCGCTTAGGCGGCGCTTTGTTTTTAGATGGCCCAATGTTTTATTGAGTTGATGCTTCATTCAATCAATATATCATTAAAACAAAATGTTATCGGCAGTAAAACGCCATAAGTTGGGTTTGGGGATAATCGTTATACTGCCTGCTATGCAGGTTGGTGAATGCCTCGCCTATCATAAAAACAGTTATTCAGAGCACTCTCATGAAGCAACTGACTATTCTTGGTTCTACAGGTTCCATCGGCAACAGCACTCTGGGTGTTGTGCGCGCTAATCCCGAATTATTCAAAATCACTGCATTGGTCGCTGGTCGCAATGTCCTCCAGATGGCACAACAATGCCTCGAGTTTGCCCCCCGTTATGCAGCCATGTCTGATGAAACCTCGGCAAAAGCGTTGCGCCTGTTATTGGCAGAAAAGGGTTCACGAACTGAGGTTTATTCCGGCGAGAAAGCGGCGTGTGAACTGGCAGCGATAGATGATGTCGATCAGGTGATGGCCGCTATTGTCGGTGTCGCAGGGTTGCCTTCCACGCTGGCGGCTATCCGTGCAGGTAAACAAGTATTACTGGCTAACAAAGAGTCGTTGATTACCTGCGGCAAGCTTTTTATGGATGAAGTGAAGCACAGTCGTGCGCAATTGCTCCCCATCGACAGCGAACATAATGCTATTTTTCAGAGTTTACCTGAAAAGGTTCAGTCTCAATTAGGCTATTCTTCACTGAGTGAGAATGGTGTTTCCCGCATTATTTTAACAGGCTCTGGTGGCCCACTACGTGAAACGCCATTAGCGCAATTTGCAGATGTCACTCCAGACCAGGCTTGCGCGCATCCAAACTGGTCTATGGGGCGTAAGATTTCGGTCGACTCTGCGACAATGATGAACAAAGGGCTAGAGTATATTGAGGCGCGTTGGCTATTTAACGCGAGTGCAGAACAGGTGGAGGTTATTTTACATCCTCAATCTGTCATTCATTCGATGGTGCGCTACCATGATGGCAGTGTGTTGGCACAGATGGGCACCCCAGATATGCGGACACCTATTGCACATGCGATGGCGTATCCAATGCGTGTGAATTCAGGTGTTGCACCGCTGGATTTCTGCAAAATACGTGAACTGACGTTTGCTGAACCGGATTATCAACGTTATCCCTGCCTGAAGCTGGCTATTGATGCCTCTAATGCAGGTCAGGCCGCAACAACCGCCCTGAATGCTGCCAATGAAATTTCTGTCATGGCATTTTTAGATTCGAGAATTCGTTTCACTGACATTGCAGTGATTAACCGTATCGTAGTGGAGCAGTTATCATTACCAGAGCCAGCCAGTGTAGATGAGGTATTGGTGATTGACCGTAAAGCCCGTGATGCAGCCGTTCAGGCAATAGCAAAATTGAATAATTAAAAGCCTCATTGGCTGATGTGGGAATTTGTTAGGTCAAGGCTGAGATGATATAGTCTGCACCGTCAATAGACAGATAGACTGTTGATTAGTGGCCCAATAGGTATTTAAACCGTCTATTTTGGCTGTCACTTAAGAAGCCGTGACTTGGTACACGGCTTTTTTTGTGCGCTTGCTGCCTAATGTTCGGGACGAACAATTGATTTATTGAGGAAATGAGTTCGCATTATGTCGTCTGTAAATGAAGATAGGGCTAACTTGTCCCCCCTGACTCCACGCCATGTTGCCATCATCATGGATGGTAATGGGCGTTGGGCTAAAAAACAGGGTAAATTAAGGGTCTTCGGTCATAAAGCGGGAGTAAAATCAGTTCGTCGGGCGGTCAGTTTTGCTGCCACTCATCAGTTAGATGCGCTCACGCTGTATGCTTTTAGCAGTGAAAACTGGAATCGCCCTGCTCAAGAAGTCACCGCACTGATGGAGCTTTTTGTTCGTGCGCTGGACAGCGAAGTAAAAAGTCTGCATAAACATAATGTTCGTTTATCGGTCATTGGTGATATCAGTCGATTTAGTGAACGTTTGCAGCAACGGATCCGTCGCTCAGAAGAGTTAACGGCAAATAATGACGGTCTGAGACTGAACATTGCTGCCAATTATGGTGGCCGTTGGGATATCATTCAGGGAGTGCGTCACTTAGCTGAACAGGTACAGCGAGGAGAATTGCAACCCAAAGATATCTGTGAAGAATCGCTAAACTCATATATCTGCCTGCATGAACAATCTGAGGTAGATTTAGTGATCAGAACCGGTGGTGAACATCGCATCAGTAATTTCTTGTTGTGGCAAATCGCTTATGCTGAACTTTACTTTACTGATGTACTCTGGCCTGATTTTGATGAACATGTCTTTGAAGGTGCGCTGAATGCATTTGCACAACGCGAGCGTCGCTTCGGGGGAACTACACCTATCGATGCCACTGCATCCTAGGGGGAACTTTTGCTGAAGTATCGTCTCATAACTGCTTTGATTTTGATTCCGGTTGTCATTGGTGCACTGTTCCTGCTTCCGCCGGTTGGTTTTGCTATTGTCACTCTTGTCGTCTGTATGCTTGCGGCGTGGGAGTGGGGGCAATTAGCCGGGTTTGCCAGTCGTTCTCAGCGTATTTGGTTAGCCATACTTTGTGGCTTTTTGTTGGTATCAATGCTGCTTAGCTTACCGGCGTACCAGCATTCAGCTCATCTTCCACAAGTGAGTGTCCCTCTCTGGCTCTCTATGGGGTGGTGGATTGCAGCATTGCTGTTGGTACTGACCTATCCACGTTCTGCATCGGTCTGGCGCGACTCACGTCTGTTACGTATAATTTTCGGCATTCTGACCATTGTCCCATTCTTCTGGGGCATGGTTGCACTGCGCCAGTATGGCTATGAACAGGATCACAATATCGGCGCCTGGTGGCTGCTGTATGTGATGCTCTTGGTGTGGGGAGCCGATTCTGGTGCCTACATGTTCGGTAAATTATTCGGTAAACATAAATTAGCGCCTAAAGTCTCACCGGGTAAAACGTGGGAAGGATTAATTGGCGGTTTACTGACATCAGCTCTGATATCATGGTTGTTTGGTCGATATGCTCCGTTGGATATCATCCCAGAAAAACTGTTAATCTGTTCCGTGGTTGCGGCATTGGCCTCGGTACTCGGCGATTTGACCGAAAGTATGTTTAAACGTGAAGCGGGAATTAAAGACAGTGGTCATTTGATTCCTGGTCATGGTGGGATACTGGATCGTATCGATAGCCTGACCGCAGCTGTGCCGGTATTTGCCTGCTTAATGCTGTTAGTGTTTTAATCCGTCACTGACGGGGAGTTTAGGGAATATGATGAGCATACTCTGGAGCCTGGCCGCGTTTATTGTCGCACTGGGGATCTTAATTACAGTGCATGAGTTTGGTCACTTTTGGGTGGCACGGCGCTGTGGTGTCCGCGTTGAACGCTTTTCGATTGGTTTTGGTAAAGCACTATGGCGCCGGACTGATCGTCAGGGAACTGAGTATGTTATCGCCCTTATCCCGTTGGGCGGCTATGTTAAAATGCTGGATGAGCGCGTAGAGGCAGTTGCTCCTGAATTTCGCCATCAATCTTTTAACAATAAAACCGTCTTACAACGCGCTGCAATCGTCAGTGCGGGCCCTATTGCCAATTTCCTTTTTGCTATTATTGCTTACTGGCTGGTGTTTATCATTGGCGTCCCAAGTGTGCGTCCGGTTGTGGGTGATATTTCGCCACAATCCATTGCTGCGCAAGCCAATATTTCTCCGGGAATGGAACTTAAGTCTGTCGATGGTATCGAAACGCCTGACTGGGATTCTGTTCGTTTGGCTTTAGTTAGCAAAATTGGCGACAAACAAATGCAAGTCGGTGTTGCCCCATTTGGCTCTGCTAATGTGGTGCAAAAGACACTCGATTTGCGTCAGTGGCAATTTGAGCCTGATAAACAAGATCCTGTGGTTGCGCTAGGCATTATCCCGCGTGGCCCGCAGATTGAAGCCGTCTTGGCAGAAGTCCAGCCAGGGTCAGCGGCAGAAAAGGCGGGTTTACAAGCAGGGGATAGGGTAGTTAAAGTTAACGGACAGTTGCTGGATCGTTGGCAAACATTTGTTTTACAAGTTCGAGATAACCCCGGTAAAGCGCTGGTGTTAGATATTGAAAGGGGCGGTACCCCCTTGTCTTTAACCTTGATACCAGATACAAAATCGGTTGGAGAAAACCGCAGTGAAGGTTTTGCGGGTGTAGTGCCGAAAGTTATACCGCTTCCGGATGAATATAAAACGATTCGCCAATATGGTCCGTTCACTGCACTCTACCAAGCTGGGGATAAAACCTGGCAGTTGATGCGGTTGACGGTAAACATGTTGGGTAAACTGATTACTGGTGATGTTAAGCTGAATAACTTGAGTGGCCCGATATCTATTGCACAAGGTGCTGGGGTTTCAGCTGAGTACGGGTTGGTGTATTACCTGATGTTTTTGGCACTGATCAGTGTCAACTTGGGCATTATCAATTTGTTCCCGTTACCGGTGTTAGATGGTGGACATCTGCTCTTCCTGGCGATAGAAAAGCTGAAGGGTGGGCCGGTTTCTGAGCGAGTACAAGACTTCAGTTATCGCATCGGCTCGATTTTGCTGGTGTTATTAATGGGGCTTGCACTTTTCAATGATTTCTCCCGTCTTTAACGGCTGGGGATAGGTTAGGAAGAACGCATAACAACGATGGCGATGAAAAAGTTGCTCATAGCGTCGCTGCTGTTTGGCAGCGCCACCGTATACGGTGCAGACGGGTTCGTAGTGAAAGATATTCATTTCGAAGGCCTGCAACGGGTCGCCGTCGGTGCGGCGTTACTTAATATGCCGGTTCGCGTAGGCGATACCGTCAGTGATGATGACATCGGTCAAACTATCCGTGCGTTGTTTGCTACAGGCAACTTCGAGGACGTCCGCGTCCTGCGCGATGGTGATACGCTGATTGTTCAAGTCAAAGAACGCCCAACGATTGCCAGCATCACTTTCTCCGGTAATAAAGCGGTGAAAGATGACATGCTTAAGCAGAATCTGGAAGCCTCTGGCGTCCGGGTTGGTGAAGCCTTGGACCGTACCACTATATCTAACATTGAAAAAGGACTCGAAGACTTCTACTACAGTGTGGGTAAATACAGTGCTTCAGTGAAGGCTGTCGTTACGCCATTGCCACGTAATCGTGTCGACCTAAAATTGGTCTTTACCGAAGGTGTGTCTGCTAAAATTCAGCAGATCAACATTGTAGGTAACCACAGTTTCACAACGGATGAACTTATCTCACGTTTCCAATTGCGTGATGAAGTGCCGTGGTGGAACGTGGTTGGCGATCGTAAATATCAGAAGCAGAAACTGGCTGGTGACCTTGAAACCTTACGCAGTTTCTATCTGGATCGTGGTTATGCCCGATTTAACATTGATTCAACCCAAGTGAGTTTGACGCCAGATAAAAAAGGTATCTACATCACTATCAATATTACTGAAGGCGACCAATACAAGCTTAACAGCGTGGTTGTGAGTGGTAATCTTGCGGGCCATCAATCTGAAGCGGATAAACTGACCAAGATTGAGCCAGGTGAATTGTTTAACGGCAGTAAAGTTACGCGCATGGAAGAAGACATCAAGAAGATGTTAGGTCGCTATGGCTATGCTTATCCGCGTGTCGTATCTCAGCCTGAAATTAATGATGCTGATAAAACAGTCAAACTGCATATCAATGTAGATGCGGGTAACCGTTTCTATGTCCGTAATGTCCGTTTCGAAGGCAATGACACCAGCAAAGACTCTGTGTTGCGCCGCGAAATGCGTCAAATGGAAGGTGCATGGCTGGGTAATGACCAGGTTGAAGCCGGTAAAGAACGTCTGAACCGTTTAGGCTATTTCGAGACTGTTGATGTTGAAACTCAACGTGTCCCGGGAACGGCTGATCAGGTCGATGTGACTTACAAAGTTAAGGAACGAAATACCGGTAGCCTGAACTTTGGTATCGGCTACGGTACTGAAAGTGGTGTGAGCTTCCAGGTTGGCGTGCAGCAAGATAACTGGTTGGGTACGGGTAACACTGTCGGTATTAACGGCACGAAAAACGACTATCAGACCTATGCTGAATTTACCTTGACTGACCCTTACTTCACCGTTGATGGTGTCAGTCTGGGCGGGCGTATCTTCTATAATGATTTTAAAGCAGATAACGCAGACCTGTCGGGCTATACCAACAGCAGCTATGGTGTTGACGGTACTTTAGGTTTCCCAATCAATGAAAATAACTCGTTGCGCGTTGGCTTAGGTTACGTCCATAACGATCTGTCCGATATGGAGCCGCAAGTCGCAATGTGGCGCTATCTCGAATCTGTCGGCGAACGCCCAGGCTATACAGGCACAACTGGCTTTACCACTGATGACTTCACGCTGAACCTGGGTTGGACATATAACAACCTTGACCGTGGCTTCTTCCCGACTTCGGGTGTGAAATCATCGGTGAATACGAAAGTAACTGTACCAGGCTCAGATAATGAGTTCTACAAAGTGACATTCGATACATCAGCATACCAGCCATTAGATGAAGATCGTTCATGGGTGCTGTTGGGCCGTGGTCGCTTGGGCTACGGTGGCGGCATCGGCTCGAAAGAAATGCCATTCTACGAGAACTTCTATGCCGGTGGTTCCAGTTCCGTTCGTGGCTTCAGGTCTAATAACATTGGTCCAAAAGCTGCGTACTATAATGCTGATGGAACTGTCAGAAATTCAACCGATGCTGTCGGGGGTAACGCGATGGCGGTGGCCAGTTTAGAACTGATTACACCGACACCGTTCATTAGTGAGAAATACTCGAACTCCGTACGTACTTCGGTCTTTATTGACTCAGGTACTGTATGGGATACCAATTGGGAAAATACTGCTCAAACACGAGCTGCAGGTATTCCTGATTACAGTAAAGCCAGCAATATTCGTGTCTCTGCCGGTGTGGCACTACAATGGATGTCACCATTGGGGCCTTTAGTGTTCTCATATGCTAAACCGATTAAAGATTACGAAGGCGACAAGTCAGAACAATTCCAGTTTAACATTGGTAAAACTTGGTAATTGATTGGCGAAGCAGTACTGAATTTTAAAGACAGCACTGGTAGTTGAAATAACCTGAAGTAGCGTTGGTATAGGCTGACGCTCTCTTTGGTATTATTCAGTATTAAGTGCACTTCAAGGTGTCTCTGACACAAACAGGTAATGGTAAGGAGTTTATAGTGAAAAAGTGGTTGTGTGCCGCAGGTCTAGGTTTAGCATTGGCAGCTTCTGCCAGCGTTCAAGCCGCAGACAAAATTGCTATTGTGAACGTTTCCAGCATTTTCCAACAATTACCTGCGCGTGAAACCGTAGCTAAACAGCTGGAGAATGAATTCAAAGGCCGTGCAACCGAACTGCAAGGAATGGAGCGCGATCTGCAAACTAAAATGCAGAAACTGCAACGTGACGGTTCTACCATGAAAGCCAGTGATCGTACCAAACTGGAAAACGACGTAATGAAACAGCGTGAAACTTTCTCTACTAAAGCCCAGGCTTTTGAGCAAGATAATCGCCGTCGTCAGATGGAAGAGCGTAACAAAATCCTGAGCCGTATTCAGGATGCTGTTAAATCTGTTGCTAGCAAAGGCGGTTATGACGTAGTGATTGATGCAAATGCTGTTGCATATGCAGATCCTTCTAAAGATATCACTGCTGATGTGCTGAAACAGGTTAAATAAAACATGCCTTCAATTCGACTGGCTGATTTAGCCCAGCAGTTGGATGCACAGGTGCACGGTGATGGCTCACTAGTCATCACCGGCATCGCTTCTATGCATTCTGCCGAGCCATCGCAAATCACATTTTTGTCAAACAGCCGTTATCAGGAACAACTCGCAACTTGCAATGCAGGTGCAGTGGTGTTGACTGAGGCCGATTTACCGTTCTGTAAATCGGCGGCCCTGGTGGTTAAAAATCCTTATTTGACCTATGCGCGCATGGCTCAGATAATGGATACCACCCCTCAGCCAGCGCAAGATATTGCCCCAAGTGCGGTGATTTCTCCGCAAGCAACGCTGGGTAAGAATGTTTCTATCGGTGCAAATGCAGTGATTGAGTCCGGTGTAGTGCTGGGTGATAACGTGGTTATCGGTGCGGGCTGTTTTATTGGTAAGAATACTCACATTGGTGCTGGTAGCCGTTTGTGGGCCAATGTTTCCGTTTATCATGACGTTGTTATTGGGCAAAACTGCCTGATTCAATCCGGCACGGTCATTGGTGCAGATGGTTTTGGTTATGCAAATGATCGTGGTAACTGGATAAAAATCCCACAACTCGGTTCTGTACATATTGGCGATCGGGTTGAGATTGGCGCCTGTACAACGATTGACCGTGGTGCGTTGGATAATACGATTATTGGTAATGGTGTCATCATTGATAACCAATGTCAGATTGCACATAACGTTGTGATTGGCGACAATACCGCAGTTGCGGGTGGTGTTATCATGGCAGGTAGCCTCAAAGTTGGGCGCTATTGCATGATTGGCGGTGCAAGTGTGATCAATGGTCATATGGAGATCTGTGACAAAGTCACAATCACCGGAATGGGAATGGTGATGCGTCCAATCACTGAACCTGGGTTATACTCCTCCGGTATTCCGCTACAACCCAATAAAGTTTGGCGTAAAACCGCTGCTTTGGTGATGAATATTGATGGAATTAATAAACGCTTAAAAGCTATTGAGCGCAAAATCGATAAAGAATAATCACTTAAGCCCGAAACTCTGAGCAAATAATCAAACTTATTGGCAATTGATGCCAAAAGTAGATACCCAAAGAAGTTAGAGTTGCGAATCGGAAGCTGGTGAATGAACGCAGCTGACACCGTTGCAGCTTCAAGTCCGAAGGGTGTAACGAGTTCCTAATTTGCGGCCTGCCTAATGCCTCCCTTTTGGGGCTATGCAGGCCGTGTTGTTGATAGCATCAGTTTTTTAGACAGGAAGAGTATTTTGACTACTGACACTCATACTCTGCACATCGAAGAGATTTTAGATCTACTCCCGCACCGTTTTCCGTTTTTGCTGGTAGATCGCGTCCTTGATTTTGAGGAAGGCAAATTTCTGCGTGCAGTGAAGAACGTCACTTTTAACGAGCCATTTTTCCAAGGCCATTTCCCAGGTAAGCCTATCTTCCCTGGTGTGTTGATTTTAGAAGCGATGGCACAGGCTACCGGTATTCTGGCGTTTAAAAGTGTTGGCAAGCTTGAACCGGGCGAGCTTTACTATTTCGCCGGTATTGATGACGCTCGCTTTAAGCGCCCTGTCGTCCCTGGCGATCAGATGATTATGGAAGTGACTTTCGAAAAAACACGCCGCGGACTGACCCGTTTTAAAGGGGTAGCTACTGTCGATGGTAAAGTTGTTTGTGAAGCAACTATGATGTGTGCTCGTAGCAAGGAGTCCTGATACGTGATTGACAAAACTGCCGTTATCCATCCAAGTTCTATCGTCGAAGAAGGTGCAGTTATTGGCGCTGGTGTTCATATTGGCCCCTTCTGCTTTGTCGGATCCCAGGTGGAAATCGGCGCTGGCACGGAACTGAAATCCCATGTCGTCGTTAATGGAGTAACAAAAATCGGCTGTGATAATCAGATTTATCAATTTGCTTCCATTGGTGAAGCAAATCAGGATCTGAAATATGCAGGCGAGCCTACGCGCGTTGAGATCGGTGACCGTAACCGTATCCGCGAAAGTGTATCTATCCACCGTGGCACCGTGCAAGGTGGTGGGTTAACGAAAGTAGGCAGCGATAATTTACTGATGATTAATGCCCACATCGCTCATGACTGTATCATTGGCGATCGTTGTATTCTTGCGAATAATGCAACATTGGGTGGTCATGTAGAAATCGACGATTTTGCCATTATTGGCGGAATGACTGCTATCCATCAATTCTGCGTGATTGGTGCGCATGTGATGGTGGGTGGTTGTTCTGGTGTTGCTCAAGATGTGCCTCCTTTTGTCATTGCTCAAGGCAACCATGCGACGCCATTCGGCATTAATATCGAAGGGTTGAAGCGCCGTGGTTTCGACAAAGAATCACTCCATGCTATCCGTAATGCATACAAGTTGTTGTATCGCAGTGGTCGGACATTGGATGAAGTGAAGCCCGAAATTGCTGAATTGGCAGAACAACATCCGGCAGTCCAGGCATTCATTGATTTCTTTGCTCGTTCGACTCGCGGCATTATTCGCTGACTTATGCAAAATACCTCATCATCTGTTGATCGCCCCTCAAACAGCGGGCGTCCTTTAACTATAGGTTTAGTCGCCGGAGAAACATCTGGCGATATCTTAGGTGCCGGGTTGATTCGTGCACTGAAAGCTCAGGTTCCTGATGCCCGCTTTGTTGGTGTGGCTGGGCCTCTGATGCAAGCTGAAGGATGTGAAGCTTGGTTTGAGATGGAAGAATTGGCAGTGATGGGGGTTGTTGAAGTATTAGAGCGTCTGCCACGACTACTGAAAATCCGAAAAGAGCTGACTCAGCGTTTTAGTGAGCTCTCGCCGGATGTTTTTGTCGGTATTGACGCCCCTGATTTCAATATTACCCTTGAAGGGCGCTTGAAACAGCGTGGTATACGTACCGTTCATTATGTCAGCCCATCTGTGTGGGCCTGGCGGCAAAAACGTGTTTTCAAAATTGGCAAAGCCACCGATATGGTGCTCGCCTTCCTTCCTTTTGAAAAAGCGTTTTACGATCGTTTCAATGTTCCCTGCCGTTTCATCGGCCATACCATGGCTGATGCCATGCCACTGACACCGGATAAAAATGCGGCAAAAGCAAAGCTTGGTATTGCAGCAAATATACCTTGTTTAGCCTTATTGCCGGGTAGTCGCCATTCTGAAGTAGAAATGCTCAGTGGTGATTTTCTGCGCACGGCCGCTATTCTGCAGCAGCAGTTGCCGAATCTGGAAGTGTTGGTTCCTCTGGTGAACAGCAAGCGGCGTGAGCAGTTTGAGCGAATTAAAGCCGAAACAGCACCTGACCTGGCAGTGCACTTACTGGATGGCAATGCTCGTCTGGCAATGATTGCTGCTGATGCGACATTGCTGGCTTCCGGTACTGCCGCGTTAGAATGTATGTTGGCTAAATGCCCAATGGTTGTCGGTTACCGCATGAAGCCTTTCACGTTCTGGCTGGCTGAGCGGCTGGTCAAGACTCCTTACGTCTCGTTGCCTAATCTGTTGGCTGGCGAAGAGTTGGTGACAGAGCTGTTGCAGCAAGAGTGCCAACCGCAAAAGTTAGCCGATGCGCTGCTACCGTTATTACAAGGTGGTGCGGCGGTTGAGGCCTTGAAAGAGCGTTTTCTGATTTTACATCAGAGCATTCGCTGTGGTGCAGATGAACAGGCCGCGCAGGCTGTATTGGAGCTAGCAGGGCGATGACTGATATTTTTATTTACCCGCAGGCAAATCTGATTGCGGGTGTGGATGAAGTTGGTCGCGGCCCTTTAGTGGGAGCCGTTGTCACAGCAGCGGTCATTCTCGATCCTAAACGGCCAATAGTGGGCTTAGCTGACTCGAAAAAACTGAGTGAAAAGCGCCGTTTATCACTTTATGACGAAATTACAGACAAGGCTTTATCATGGAGCCTTGGGCGCGCTGAGCCTGAAGAGATTGACCAGCTTAATATATTGCACGCCACTATGCTGGCAATGCAAAGAGCGGTAGCAGGGCTGCATATTACGCCCGATTATGTCTTGATTGACGGTAACCGTTGCCCGAAACTGGCTATGCCATCATTGGCTGTTGTGAAAGGTGATAGTCGAGTGGCTGAGATAAGCGCCGCTTCAATTCTGGCTAAAGTCACGCGCGATCGTGAAATGACTGAGCTGGATCTCCAATTCCCTGAATATGGTTTCGCGCAACACAAAGGTTATCCAACCGCTGCCCATTTAGAAAAGTTAATAACTTTTGGGGCAACTGAGCATCACCGGCGCAGTTTTGGCCCGGTTAAACGTGTGCTGGGTTTAGTGTAAACCACAAAGCAACATCCATAACATATGGATATAATTCCTTAGCAATGATTTGCTAGGGATATGATTCAATCCACTAATTTCTGGTGTCTGGATATGGCCGAACCTCGTTTTGTCCACCTGCGTGTTCACAGCGATTACTCCATGATCGATGGATTAGCCAAGATTGGACCCTTGGTGAAGAGAGCTGCCGCATTAGGCATGCCCGCTCTGGCCATTACCGATTTTACCAACCTGTGTGGCTTGGTAAAATTCTACGGTAGCGCTCATGGTGCTGGGATTAAACCCATCATCGGCGCAGACTTCTATGTGCAAAGTGAAATCTTAGGTGATGAATTAGCTCACCTTACTGTGCTGGCACGCAATAATGAAGGTTATCAAAATCTTACTTTACTGATATCTGAAGCTTATCAACGTGGCTATGGCGCCGCTGGTCCTATTATTGACCGGGACTGGCTGATTAAGCATAAAGAAGGTCTGATTCTGCTGTCCGGTGGCCGGATGGGGGATGTGGGTAAGTTTATTCTGCGGGGTAATCATGCTCAGGTTGATCAGTGTCTTGAGTTTTATCAAGAGCATTTCCCTGACAGTTACTATCTTGAGTTAATCCGTACTGGTCGCCCGGATGAAGAAAACTACCTTCATGCGGCTGTGGCATTGGCAACCGAACGTGGTTTGCCGGTGGTGGCGACCAATGATGTGCGTTTTATCGATGAATCAGATTTTGATGCCCACGAGATCCGCGTGGCTATCCACGACGGCTTTACGCTGGTTGATCCTAAGCGGCCTAAAAACTATAGCCCGCAACAGTTTATGCGCGACGAAGAGCAGATGTGTGAGCTGTTCGCGGATATTCCTGAGGCGCTGATCAACAGTGTTGAAATCGCCAAACGTTGTAATGTGACGATCCGGCTTGGGGAATATTTCCTACCCCAATTCCCAACTGGGGATATGAGCACAGAAGACTTTCTGATTGAAAAGTCTAAACAAGGTTTAGAAGAACGACTGGAATTCTTATTCCCAGATCCGGAAGTTCGGGCACAAAAACGCCCTGCCTATGATGAACGTCTGGAAATCGAACTAAAAGTTATTAACCAGATGGGCTTCCCCGGCTACTTCTTGATAGTCATGGAATTTATCCAGTGGTCAAAAGATAACGGTGTGCCGGTAGGGCCGGGGCGTGGTTCTGGTGCCGGTTCTTTGGTTGCTTACGCGCTGAAGATTACCGACCTTGACCCGCTGGAATTTGACCTTCTGTTCGAACGTTTCTTAAACCCAGAACGTGTATCCATGCCTGACTTCGACGTCGACTTCTGCATGGAGAAGCGCGATCTGGTGATTGAGCACGTTGCGGATATGTATGGCCGTGATGCGGTTTCGCAGATAATTACCTTTGGTACTATGGCAGCCAAAGCGGTGATCCGCGATGTGGGCCGTGTGCTGGGCCATCCTTATGGTTTTGTCGATCGTATCTCCAAACTGGTTCCACCAGATCCGGGCATGACGTTGGAGAAGGCTTTCGCAGCAGAACCGCAACTGCCTGAAATCTATGAGGCAGATGAAGAAGTTAGAGCGCTGATTGATATGGCGCGCAAGTTGGAAGGGGTAACGCGTAACGCCGGTAAGCATGCCGGTGGGGTGGTTATCGCACCAACAAAAATTACCGATTTCGCTCCACTATACTGCGATGCGGAAGGGAATAACCCAGTTACTCAGTTCGATAAGAATGATGTGGAATATGCCGGGTTGGTGAAGTTCGACTTCCTTGGTTTGCGAACACTCACTATCATTAACTGGGCGTTGGAGATGATCAACGCTCGGCGCGCGAAAACTGGTTTAGAGCCAATTGATATTGCTGCCATTCCGCTGGATGATAAGAAAAGCTTCGATATGCTGCAACGTTCTGAAACGACAGCGGTATTCCAGCTTGAATCCAGAGGCATGAAGGATCTTATCAAGCGTCTAAAACCTGACTGCTTCGAAGATATGATCGCACTGGTGGCATTATTCCGCCCTGGCCCGTTGCAATCAGGGATGGTTGATAACTTTATTGACCGTAAACACGGTCGTGAAGCGATATCCTATCCTGATATTGAATGGCAGCATGAATCTCTAAAACCGGTACTTGAGCCGACCTACGGCATCATCTTGTACCAAGAACAGGTTATGCAGATTGCGCAGGTTCTGTCTGGTTACTCACTCGGCGGCGCAGATATGTTGCGGCGCGCGATGGGTAAGAAAAACCCGGCAGAGATGGCGAAACAGCGCTCTGTATTTGAAGATGGTGCGAAAAGTCAGGGCGTTGACGGTGAGCTGGCAATTAAAATCTTTGACCTGGTAGAGAAATTTGCCGGTTACGGGTTTAACAAGTCACACTCCGCAGCTTATGCCTTGGTTTCTTATCAAACGCTATGGTTGAAAGCTCATTATCCGGCTGAATTTATGGCCGCGGTAATGACGGCCGATATGGATAACACTGATAAAGTAGTAGGTCTGGTTGATGAGTGCTGGCGGATGGGGTTGAAAATTCTGCCTCCGGATATCAACAGCGGCCTGTATCATTTCCATGTAAATGATGAGGGCGAGATTGTTTATGGCATCGGCGCAATCAAAGGTGTTGGCGAAGGCCCCATTGAGGCTATGTTGGAAGCCCGTAAAGAGGGCGGCTATTTCAAAGAGTTATTTGATTTATGTGCCAGAGTTGACACGAAAAAACTCAATCGTCGAATTTTAGAAAAGCTTATTATGTCTGGTGCCTTTGACCGTTTGGGGCCGCACCGGGCTGCATTAATGAGCTCGCTGGGTGAGGCATTAAAGGCAGCAGACCAACATGCCAAGGCAGAAGCTATTGGTCAGGTTGATATGTTTGGTGTATTGGCAGATGCACCAGAGCAGGTTGAGCAATCTTATGCTAATGTGCCGCCGTGGCAAGAGCAGATTGTTTTAGACGGTGAACGGGAAACGCTGGGTCTATACCTGACCGGCCACCCGATCACCCAGTATCTGAAGGAAATAGAACGTTATGCCGGCGGGCTACGTTTGAAAGATATGCACCCGACGGATCGGGGCAAAATGACCATGGCTGCGGGGTTGGTTATCGCAGCCAGAGTTATGGTGACAAAACGCGGAAATCGTATTGGCATTTGTACTTTGGATGACCGTTCCGGGCGTCTTGAGGTCATGCTATTCACTGATGCGTTGGAAAAATATCAGCATTTATTGGAAAAAGACCGTATCCTGATAGCCACCGGACAGGTCAGCTTTGATGACTTTAGTGGTGGACTTAAAATGACCGCCCGTGAGTTAATGGACATCAGTGAAGCTCGTGAAAAATATGCCCGTGGGCTTGCTATATCGCTGACCGACAGGCAAATTGATGACCAGCTTTTGAACCGTCTCCGTCAGTCGTTGGAACCCCATCGAGCGGGGACGATCCCAGTGCATCTTTATTACCAACGGGAAGATGCTCGCGCCCGGCTGCGGTTTGGAGCCACATGGCGCGTGACACCCACTGATCGCTTATTGATAGATTTGCGAACGCTGGTAGGTAATGAGCAGGTGGAACTGGAATTTGACTAAAATAGGAATGCTATGAGTCTGAATTTTCTTGATTTTGAACAGCCGATTGCAGAGCTGGAAGCGAAAATTGACTCGCTGACCGCAGTCAGCCGTCAAGACGAAAAATTAGATATTAATCTGGACGAAGAGGTTCAGCGTCTACGTGAGAAAAGTGTCGAGCTGACGCGGAAGATATTCTCGGATCTCGGTGCATGGCAGATTGCCCAATTGGCACGCCATCCTCGTCGCCCTTATACCCTGGATTATATCGCTAATATCTTTACCGATTTCGAAGAACTGGCTGGTGATCGCGCCTATGCCGACGACAAAGCTATCGTCGGTGGTATCGCTCGTCTGGATGGTCGCCCCGTGATGATCATTGGTCATCAAAAAGGCCGTGAAACCAAAGAGAAGATTCGCCGTAACTTTGGTATGCCAGCACCAGAAGGTTATCGTAAGGCATTGCGTCTGATGGAAATGGCTGAGCGCTTTAAGCTGCCAATCATTACTTTCATTGATACCCCAGGAGCCTATCCAGGTGTCGGCGCTGAAGAGCGTGGTCAATCTGAAGCCATTGCGCGTAATCTGCGTGAAATGTCTCGCCTGAATGTGCCTATCGTTTGTACTGTGATTGGTGAAGGTGGTTCCGGTGGTGCATTGGCAATCGGTGTGGGCGATAAAGTGAATATGCTGCAATACAGCACTTATTCCGTTATCTCACCAGAAGGTTGTGCCTCTATTTTGTGGAAAAGTGCCGATAAAGCGCCATTGGCCGCAGAAGCAATGGGCATTACCGCTCACCGTTTAAAAGAACTAAAGTTGATCGACTCCGTTATCCCTGAACCTTTAGGTGGAGCGCATCGTGATTATCTGGCGATTTCAGCGTCACTTAAAGCACAGCTTCTGGCTGATCTCAGTGATCTGGATGTTCTGAATAATGAAGAGCTATTAAATCGTCGTTATCAGCGCCTGATGAACTATGGTTATTGCTGAGTTAATGGCATAAAAATGATATTTGAAAATCCGGTGCTGAGTTAGCGCCGGATTTTTTATATTTAATGATGATTAGATTTATTATAGGGCGGCCATTGAATGGTTGTATCAGTCACCGCTATATCAACTATTGTACTTGCATAGTCTGGGTTAGAGTTTTCCTGAGCATCAATAGTGATATCTTTTCCTAATACATAAGCTAACTGTGCTAATTTACAGATCTTCTCTTTCTCTATGTAGTGCCAAATATTATTGTAGCCAGGCATAGTATTGGTCCTAATTGAAATGTGACAGTTATCTTCTGAATGACGAAGGCCATTAATTTTCCCCACTAATTTATATTCTGAAAAAGCAGGGTGGCATAATAATATCTTTGCTGCGGCGGCGATTAATTTAATCATAAAATATCCCTTTAGTCATTGTTTGTTAATTGCTCCTAATGAAATCATAGATCTAGTGAAGTTAAAGCAGAGGCCAAAGCTTTCTTGTCATAAAAATATCTTGAAGTGATAAATTTTTTATTATTGCAAATTCCCTCAACCGTTCGTTTCTTTCTCATTGCAACATTATTTATGTTTTGGCTATTATTGCATACTGCTCCTGCTAATTGTGCCAGGGGGAGTTGTTGGCCTGATTCACTCTGCGCCATAATTACAAATCCCTGTGGTGGGCCAATAGCTAAATAAGGTTCTGAAGAGCTATGATCTTGATCAAATTCAGTTAGATAAGTAGGGTAAGGCACCCAGTGACTATCCCAGAACCCGGCAGAGTGCAGTTCGGTTTCAGGGTAACAGTTAAGCATGGTACCGGTAAGTACAGCATAAGAAAGTATTCTGCTATCTGTAAAACCGCCATATGCCACCCATTCCGCCATACCCCCCCACTCCTGCAAATAATCACTTAGCATGCTGTACTGTGCCACATTTTGAGATGAGGTATCTATGGCGTGGATAATTGACCCATCAACACTATAAAAATTTTCTGTCGGGCGAATAGCATAAAGATAAGTTTCAAAATCTTCTTGATATGCACCATCTGCCTCCCGATCGAAACTAAATCTGGCATGTTCTACAGCTTGTTCTAATGAAGTCGTAGTTGCAATAAAGCCACTGGTATATCCATAGGGTGCTTCTCCTGAAAAATGATCTAATAAATCTGGGCTTTGGATTGAGTCAAAACGGGGAAACATTCCTCCAGCCTGAGCAATTTCATCTGGGTTACGCTGGTCAATCCTATAAACGATATTTACCGGATTAATAGCTAATGCTGAATTAGTGATGCAAATTAAAGTAAGCCAACATGTATTTTTGATTAAAGATATTATGATGTATTTAGTTTTAAACATAATCCCTCCTGGATATTTTCAAGTTTTTGTTATTTTAGTGCTGTTGTTTAAATGCTAAAGTATCACGGGTCGTCGCATTGCACTTATCTATAAATTTTGGTCAGCCTGATAAAATATATTATTTTCTTGTCTAAATACATTTCAATTTATAGTGGGTCGCGAGTTATTTGTTTTTAGTATTATAATTATATTGGCTTGGGATGAATTGGAATGTATTCTTATGGCAAATAATAAAGTAGGGGGGTATATGTTAGTAATACGTCAGGTTCATCATATTGCGATAATTGGCTCAGATTATCAGGCGAGTAAAAAATTCTATTGTGAGGTTTTAGGTTTTAGCCTCATGAGTGAAGCTTATCGCGAAACGCGGGGTTCCTGGAAAGCTGATCTGGCGCTAAACGGTCAGTATACGATCGAGCTTTTTTCCTTTCCGTCTCCTGCCGCACGCCCCAGTCGCCCGGAAGCATGTGGCTTACGACATTTGGCCTTTCAGGTCGATGACATTGAACTGGCGGTGCGGGAACTTGAAGGCGCAGGTGTAATTTGCGAAGCAGTCCGCATTGATCCCTACACACAAGCACGTTTTACTTTCTTTAATGACCCAGATGGTTTACCTCTGGAGCTCTATGAACTGACTGCGGAATAAGATGAACGCCACTCCTGCTACACCAAACGTTTTACTTAACCCACTGTTCGCGCAGTTGGGCGAGCAGCGCCATGTGCTGGTTGGGTTCAGTGGTGGCTTGGATTCCAGTGTACTGCTGCATTTATTGGTTTGCCTGCGTGATCAACTTATCCCTGACTTAATGATTCGCGCTATTCATATTCATCACGGTTTAAACCCATTGGCAGACAGTTGGGTAAAACATTGCCAGCAGCAATGTGAGCAATGGAAAATCCCGCTCGAAGTGGTGCGAGTCACTATTGATGCACGTCATTCTGGCATTGAGGCTGCGGCGAGAACGGCGCGTTATCAAGCATTTGCCTCACATTTAGCCGCGAATGAAGTGTTAGTTACTGCCCAGCATTTAGATGACCAATGTGAAACTTTCTTACTGGCACTCAAACGCGGCAGTGGCCCGGCTGGCTTATCCGCAATGGCGGCTAAAATGCCTTTTGCGCATAGCCAATTATGGCGGCCATTATTGGCATTCTCCCGAGAAACACTTGAGAACTATGCTCAAGTGCAGCGATTACAGTGGATTGAAGATGACAGTAATCAGGATGATCGTTTTGATCGCAATTTCCTGCGATTAAGAGTTTTGCCTTTATTGACCCAGCGCTGGCCGCACTTCGCTCAGGCCACGGCACGCAGTGCCGGTTTGTGTGCAGAACAAGAGCAGCTATTGGATGAGTTGTTGGCGGATAATTTGCAACAACTGCAAAATGCAGAAGGAGCACTGTCTGTCGAGGGGTTATTAGTGGCTTCAGAGGCTAAACGTGCGGCAATATTGCGCCGTTGGTTAGCACAATGGGGAGCCGCAATGCCATCGCAGAGCCAACTGCAACGTTTGTGGTTGGAAGTGGCTATGGCCAGACAGGATGCAGGACCTCAATTAACTCTTGGCGTACATCAGGTTCGCCGTTTTCGGCAATACTTGTACCTGTTATCGCCACTGGCCGAGATACCCATGTCACATCTGCCTTGGGCTAAAGTTCAGTCAGGATCTGACCAACAGGCGATTATACCAGCCCCTTTGATTTTGCCTGCCGATCTTGGGGTATTGAGCTTGAGCTTTAGCTTTGCAACCGAGGGCGGGCAAGCCATTAAAGTTCCAGCCATCGGCGATGAAATACGTATAGGTTTTGGTTTGCAAGGGGATATTAAAATTGTCGGGCGGCAGCATTCACGCCAAAGCAAGAAAATATGGCAAGAACTAGGCATCCCGCCATGGCAGCGAGAACGCATTCCACTGCTGTATTTTGGCGAGCAATTGATTGCCGCGGCAGGTGTCTTTGTTACTCAAGCTGGGCAGGCTAAAGAAAATGAACCGTGCTGGCACCTTCATTGGGCCAAACCGGAGTTGAATAATAAGAATAAGTAAGAGCGTTTATTTTGAGGAGCAATGATGATACGAGTTGTGAGCATAGTGATATTCAGTTTGTGTAGCTTTTCGGCACTGGCAAAAAATGATGTAGAAGCGGGGCGGGCAAAGTCAGCCAGCTGTGTGGCTTGTCACGGTGCTCAGGGCAAGGTTTCCGTTCCTATGTATCCTAATTTGGCTGGGCAAAATGCCATGTATTTAGAGCAATCATTAAAAGCATATAAAAAAGGAGAGCGGACAGGTGGGCAAGCTGGAGTGATGCAGGCTTATGTTACGCCTTTAACCGATGATGATATCTCTGATCTGGCCGCTTATTACGCGAGTTTAAAGCCTTAAAGCAGATTGGTCAGCCTTGAATGCAAAACGGGCCACTTTTCAGCGGCCCGTCAGTAAAGGTGTAGAAACTATGACTCACTTACTACTTATGATGCACTTACTACTACAGTCCCGATTTCGGGGTGACTGAAGCTGGCTATGTGGTCAAGACGTAACTCACGCATTGTCCCTTCCTGCTCGACAATCAGGTACTCGACCTTTTTTCTCAGCAGCAGATCGCAAGCTTTACCTTCTACGATCTCACCGCCTCTCAACTTCAACGTCAGTATCAGGTGATGTTGGCAGGCGAGCTCCAGATTATCGTAGTCATCACAATTGATGGGTTGATACTCTTCACTCATCGACATAATCGCTCACCAATAAGTTAGCGGCGGCAAAGGCCGCCTGTTCCCTAACGGAGGACGGGAGTGCGTCATTAGCCGCAACTTCGTCCAATGCTTTTAATACACAACCCAGTGCATCTGACACGTAGCCCTGGTCACCACTAGCAATTTGTGCATAAAAACGGCGTACTAATTCACAGTATTGCTGCACAGTAATCCTCCCGGAAAAGTTTAACCCAGTAGATTCTCTGCGGAAACGTCGCGCTGTCAACCTACGAAGATAAACTCTGAACTTATAAGGACTATAGCACAGGAGTGATAGAGATATTAGAGTCAGAACTAAGCTTTCTTTTTAGTATTGATCCCACTAATAACTCTCTTTCCTCCGGGCTGGCTGCAAGCAGACCTAATCAAGTACACTGTCAGCCAGATAATTAAGAGGTCACTCATGGCGCTAAAAGCAACCATCCATAAAGCCGCAGTTAACATCGCCGATATGGATCGTAATTTCTTTCAGGATGTTAACCTGACTATTGCACAACACCCCTCAGAAACTGACCAACGTATGATGCTGCGTTTATTGGCATGGATTTGTCATGCTGATGAGCGTTTGCAGTTTACCAAAGGCCTGAGTGCTGATGATGAGCCAGAAATTTGGCGTCACAATGATCACAATGGTATCGAACTGTGGGTCGAATTGGGGTTGCCCGAGGAAAAACGGTTGCGTAAAGCTTGTAACCAATCACAGCAAGTTGTGCTCTATGCCTATAGCGAAAGAGCCGCTAAAGTGTGGTGGCCGCAAGTTAAAGAAAAGTTGTCTGGGCACCGTAATCTTCGGTTGCGCTTCCTTGATGATGAACAAATGGCGAAATTGGCGGCGCTGTCTAATCGCAATATGTCATTACAGGCCACGTTGCAAGAGGGAACTATTTGGTTATCTGATGATCAGAATAATCTGGAAATTAGTTTTGATGAATGGCAAGGCGATGGGCAATAAGCGTGTTGATCATATCCAATAATGTCAGCTTACCCGACAGTGAGATTGAATTGACGGCTATCCGCGCCCAAGGTGCGGGGGGGCAGCATGTGAATAAAACCTCGACAGCCATTCATTTGCGCTTTGACATTAAAGCTTCTAGCCTGCCAGAGTATTATAAAGAAAGGTTATTATCGCTTAATAGTCACTTGATGACCGCCGAAGGGGTCATCATTATCAAAGCACAAGAATACCGTAGCCAGGATATGAATCGCGAGGCAGCTCAGCAGCGACTGGTGGCATTAATTCGCCAGTCGATGGTGGTAGAAAAAACACGCCGGGCGACGAAACCAACTAAAGGTTCAAAAATCAGGCGCGTTGAAAGCAAAGTCCGCAAAGGAGCGACAAAAGCACTGCGCGGTAAAATACATCAGGATTGATACCGATATCAGCCCCTATGTGAATGAGGCGGCTTCATCCTTTTATATCGGGCACAGTATGGGAGAATGACTGTGAGTAAATTAGCAATAACGCTATTTTTGGCAGTAGGTGCACTGTCACTATTAGGTTGTAATAATCGGCATCAGCCGGTCGAACAGGCTTTACAACCGATGCAGCAAAGCTATCAGGGTATTTTACCCTGTGCTGATTGCAGTGGTTTGGATACCTCGTTATTCCTCGACAGCGATGGAACATTTGTTTTGAAAGAGATTTATCGGGGTAGTAAAGAGGGCGATCAAACCTTTGCCGAATATGGTAAGTGGGCACGGACGGCAGATAAATTAGTGTTAACCAGCGGCCAGGGAGAGAAACGTTATTTCCGACCTGTTGGTAAAAATTTGGTGATGCTTGATCAGCAAGGCCTGCCGATTGAATCTAATTTGAATTATCAGTTAGTACCCAGCGAACAGCCTTTACCTAAAACCCCAATGCCATTAAGCGGTATGTATAAATATTTCGCTGATGCTGCGGTATTCACCGATTGTGTCACGGGCAAAACTTTCCCGGTGGAAAATAATATTGCATTGGAAAAGGGGTATCTAAAAGCTCGCAAAAAAGTGGGTGAGCCGGTATTCCTGACTCTCAATGGTCATTTTGATATTCGCCCGTCCATGGAAGAAGGGCAGTCCGATAAAACGCTGATCCCAGCAGATGGCATTCAGTTTAATGCGAACAAAAGCTGCGAGAATCAATAACGGGCATTGGTGAGATAATAAAAAACCGCTGGTAGCTATTCACTAGCCAGCGGTTTTATTGAGCGCGTAGTCAATTAGCGTTTGATTTGGCTCAACAAGAAATCAATAATTTCGCTGGTTTTAATCATTTGCTTTTCACCGGCACGACGATTTTTGTATTCCACTTCTTCGCTGTCAAGATTGCGATCACCAATGACGATATTGTGTGGCACGCCAATTAATTCCATATCAGCAAACATCACGCCCGGACGCTCTTTACGATCGTCGAGAATCACGTCAATACCCTGTGAACGCAGGGTGGCATACAACTCTTCTGCCAGCGCCTGAACGCGGAAAGATTTATGCATATTCATTGGCAAAATGGCAACCTGGAATGGGGCAATCGCATCCGGCCAGATAATACCGCGCTCATCATGATTCTGCTCAATTGCTGCCGCAACCACACGGGAAACCCCAATACCGTAACAACCCATGGTCATCACTTGATTGCGGCCATCTTCACCCTGAACCGTCGCTTTCATCGCTTCCGAGTATTTCGTACCTAACTGGAAGATATGACCGACTTCAATACCGCGTTTGATTTGCAATGTGCCTTTGCCATCTGGGCTGATATCGCCTTCAACCACATTACGCAAATCAGCAACCTGTGGCAGCGGCAAATCGCGCTCCCAGTTAATGCCAAAGTAATGTTTGCCATCGATATTGGCACCGGCACCAAAATCACTCATCACCGCCACACTGCGATCAATGACAACCGGCAGTGGCAGATTAACCGGGCCTAATGAACCAGGGCCTGCACCGATAATTGCACGAATCTCTTCTTCGGTGGCGAAGGTGAGTGGCTTAGCCACTTGTGGCAATTTCTCGGCTTTGATTTCATTCAATTCATGATCACCACGAACCAGCAAAGCAACCAACTTATGGCCACTCTCTTCATGAGCATGAACCATTAAGGTTTTCACTGTTTTTTCAATTGGCAGGTTGAACTGCTCAACTAATTCAGCAATGGTTTTTGCATTCGGAGTATCAATGATACGCAGCTCTTCTGTTGCGACAGCCCGTGGTTCAGACGGTGCCAGCGCTTCAGCAAACTCAATATTAGCAGCATAATCTGACTCGGTTGAGAACACGATATCGTCTTCACCACTGTCTGCCAGCACCTGGAATTCGTGCGATGCACTGCCACCGATTGAGCCGGTATCTGCCAGCACAGCACGGAAGTTCAGATCCATACGTTCGAAAATCTTACTGTATGCGGCATACATCGCATCGTAAGTTTCTTGCAATGATTCCTGAGTGGTGTGGAAAGAGTAAGCATCTTTCATCAGGAATTCACGCGCACGCATCACGCCAAAACGTGGGCGCACTTCATCACGGAATTTGGTTTGGATTTGGAAGAAATTCAACGGCAGCTGTTTATAAGAGTTAATCTCACCGCGAATCAGGTCTGTAATGACTTCTTCATGAGTTGGGCCAAGCACAAAAGGGCGATCGCCACGATCAACAAAGCGTAACAGCTCAGGGCCATATTGTTCCCAGCGGCCACTCTCTTGCCATAAATCAGCCGGTTGCACCACAGGCATTGAGACTTCAATCGCACCGGCGTTATTCATTTCTTCGCGCACGATGTTTTCGACTTTCTTCAATACCCGAATTCCGGTCGGCAACCAGGTATAAAGACCTGAGGCCAGTTTACGGATCATTCCGGCGCGGAGCATCAGCTGGTGGCTGATCACTTCAGCATCAGCAGGTGTCTCCTTCAAGGTGGAGAGCAAATATTGGCTAGTACGCATGATGTTTTGGTTCCATTAGCGCTGCAACAAATAGAGGCAGCCAAAAAAGTAAAAAGTGGTTTAGTTTACCAGCGAGTACCGGTTGTCAAAAGAGAGCAGGGTGAAATTTAGCATGGGTCGAGTGATAACACTTCCGTTTGGTTTCCAACAACCCGCCAGCGCACATTAAATTCCAGTAGCAAAACAGCATATTCTCGGCTTTCACTAACGCCTTTGCGGTAGGCAGGGCGCGGGTCTTGTGCTAAAACCTGGGTAATAAAACGCCGTAAGTGCGGGTAACGTTGTTGCTGCTCTACTAACTGTTGTTCAGCGATGCTGGAAAAGCAAACTTGCATGTCTGCATCAGGCGCTGTTTGAGCAAAACCCGCTCGTGCATGGGGTTGGCTATCCGCAAAAGGCAAATAGGGTTTGATATCAATCACGGGCGTACCATCAACCAAATCCAGACTGCCTAACACCAAAGTTACCTCACCTCCCTGGCAGCGTACCTCTTTCAGTTCAATAAGAGACATGCCAATCGGGTTGGGCCGAAAGGTGGATCGGGTGGCAAATACCCCCATTCGGGCATTACCACCTAAGCGCGGTGGACGAACTGTAGGCCGCCAACCACCATCCATGGTTTGATGAAAAACGAACATCACCCATAGATGGCTAAAATCAGACAAACCGCGAACTGCTTCTGCTTGATTATAGGGCGCTAAGAGTTGTAACTCACCACCGCCATCCTCAATCAGACCAGGCTGCCGCGGTACTGCAAACTTTTCTTTATAGGGCGAGCGGATAACGCCAATCTGATTAAAGGAAAACACACTCATTTTGATGAAACGTTTAGTGCAGAACCCTGACATACGGCTTGCTGATAACAACCGGGAACACCGCTAATGATTTCACATTGATGCAGCAAGACCGCATTGGCTTTCATATACGATGCACGAGTTTGCATTCTCTTACGGGCGGTTGCAATACTCGGCGGGGAGTCCTGAACGGTGGATTGGCACGACTCACCGGACACCTCACCTAAGTCACGGAAAGGCTTTCCAACCAGTTCTTCTGCACTTTTATAAAGTTTTACCGGTGCCGGGCGCGGGGTTGCCGTAGGGCTGGTTTTGGTAACCGGAGGCGGTTGCTTAACCGGGTTTTCTGTGGTGGATGGCTTTGATTGAAGCATGGAACATCCAGTTAGCGAGAGGGCTAACAGACACAGAGGTAACGCACGCATAGAAATTCCTCAGCCTTTTTATTTAAGAGGCGCTATTGAAGCAATCTATTATGCAAATAACAAGACGGGCTGTAGCCCGTCTTGAAATATATTTAGCAAACACTGAATTTAGGAAACCTAATATTCAGCAAAATGGCCCACTGGTCATTACCAGCCTTTAACTGCGCCACCATTGAATGCTTTGTTTGCTGCATCATTAACTTCATCAGACTGATAAGCCTGAACGAATTTTTTCACATTTTCCGCGTCTTTATTATCTTCACGGGCAACGATCAGGTTAACGTAAGGTGAATCTTTGTCTTCAACAAACAGACCATCTTTGGCTGGTGTCAGGCCGATTTGGCTTGCATAAGTGGTGTTGATAATTGCCAGCGCGATTTGTTGGTCATCCAAAGAACGTGGTAACTGAGGGGCTTCCAGCTCGACCAATTTCAGGTTTTTAGGATTCTCAACCACATCCAGTACGGTTGGCAGCAGACCAACACCGTCTTTCAGTTTAATCAGACCGACTTTTTCCAGCAGTAACAGAGAACGGCCCAGGTTAGTCGGATCATTTGGCAGTGCTACCTGCGAACCAGGTTGCAGTTCTTCCAATGATTTGATTTTTTTAGAGTAACCAGCAATTGGGTAAACGAATGAGTTACCCACTGAAACCAGTTTATAGCCGCGATCTTTAATTTGCTGATCCAGATAAGGTTTATGCTGGAAAGCATTCAGGTCAATATCACCCTTGCTCAGTGCTTCATTTGGCAATACATAGTCGTTGAAAGTGACTAACTCAACATCCAGACCATATTTGTCTTTTGCTACTTTCTGAGCAACTTCAGCAACTTGCTGTTCAGCACCCACAATTACACCAACTTTAATGTGGTTTGGATCTTTTTCCGCGGGGCCGCAACCCACCAGGGCCAGAGTACCAATCAATGCACTGACTGCCGCGATAGATTTGAATTTTAAAGACATATCCTTTCCTCTATAGACATTCGTTAAGATGCGCCGCTGTGTGAGGCAGTCGCTATACCCTTCGTACTTTGGGCTACAAGGTTGTTTGCTACCTACCTGTAACCCCAAGTCCTTTGGGTACTATATGTATTAATAACTATTTGTGAGTAACGGCTTTTACGATCCGATCGCCACTGAACTGAATCAGGTAAACCAAAATGACTAATAATACCAATACCGTATTCATTACTGTGGCGTTATAACCAATGTAACCATACTGATAACCGATTTGGCCTAAGCCACCGGCACCTACTGCACCCCCCATAGCGGAATAGCCCACCAGGGTAATCAGGGTAATAGTTGCTGCATTCACTAAGCCTGGCAGGGCCTCTGGCAACAACACTTTTTTGATGATTTGCATTGGTGTAGCACCCATTGCACGGGCTGCTTCAACCAATCCCGATGGGATTTCCAGCAAAGCATTTTCCACCATGCGAGCAATAAATGGAGCTGCGCCCACTGTTAACGGCACAATAGCCGCCTGTAGGCCAATAGATGTACCAACGATCATCCGCGTGAAAGGAATCATCCATACCAATAAGATAATAAAAGGTATAGAGCGGAAGATGTTCACTACCCCAGACAGGGTGCGGTAAATCTTATTGTTGGCAATAATTTGCCCTGGGCGGGTGACATACAACAGAACCCCAACCGGTAGCCCCAAAACAAAACCAAAGAAGCCGGAGACAAACGTCATCATTAGAGTTTCCCAGACGCCTCGGCCCATTAACCACATCATTGCCTCAGACATAACCCAGAACCTCTACTTTTACATGATGATCTTGCAAAAACTTGATGGCAGCGAGGCCATCCTGATTGTCGCCATGCAGTTCAGCCAGCATGACACCAAATTTAACGCCGCCGGCATAGTCCATTTGCGAGCTAAGGATACCGATATCAATATTAAAGCGACGTACAGCCTGTGATATTAACGGGGCGTCAACCGACTGACCGGTAAATTCCAGTTTCAGCAGTGGTACTCGATCTTTGGTGGGTTCTTGAGTCATACGCAGTGCGTAATCTTCCGGAATATCCAAATGCAGCGTTGATTGAATAAATTGCTGAGCCAGTGGGGTTTTCGGATGAGAGAACACTTCGCTGACGCTATCTTTTTCAATCAATTTACCTTCGCTGATAACCGCAACCTGATCACATATACGTTTCACCACGTCCATTTCATGGGTAATAAGTAGAATGGTCAGGCCCAAACGACGATTAATATCTTTCAGCAGCTCCAGAATTGAGCGGGTGGTCGCTGGGTCCAATGCGCTGGTGGCTTCATCACACAGCAGAACCTTAGGATTACTCGCCAAAGCACGGGCGATTGCAACGCGTTGTTTCTGTCCACCGGACAAATTCGCTGGATACGCGTCTTGTTTGTCGGCAAGCCCAACTAAATCCAACAACTCGGTGACTCTCTTCTTTATATCTGCGCGTGGTGTGTTGTCCAGCTCAAGCGGCAGCGCAATATTGCCATACACCGTGCGGGAAGAAAGTAGATTGAAGTGCTGGAAAATCATGCCAATCTGGCGGCGTGCGCGAGTCAACTGCCCTTCAGATAAGGTCGTGAGATCTTGTCCATCGACCAATACTTGTCCGCTGGTAGGGCGCTCTAACATATTGGCGCATCGAATCAATGTACTTTTGCCGGCACCTGAGGCACCAATAACGCCATAAATTTGCCCAGCAGGGACGTGTAGACTCACGTCCGAAAGCGCGGTAATCGTGCGCGAACCCTGCTGGAATACTTTGCTGATGTGAGAAAGTTTAATCATATTATTCTTATTTTATCGTCATTTCCGTGGCTAGATAAAAAGTAAGCTTTGGCAAAAACCAAAGCATAGATTGGATGTTAAGGCGTCTAGACGGCTAAGTCAACTGACAACACTGATTCTCTTCCATTCTCAATCGGTAATAAAACATGCGATACTAGAGGCGTTAACCGCCCTCAGGAGTAGATAAGTGACTCAGCCCGTCCCCGCAATATTTTTAGATCGTGATGGAACAATTAATGTCGACCACGGTTATGTCCACGAAATTGATAATTTTCAGTTTATAGACGGTGTTATTGATGCTTGCCGTGAATTGAAAGAAATGGGCTTTGCTCTGGTTTTGGTCACCAACCAATCGGGTATCGCACGCGGTATCTTTACTGAAGAGCAATTCCTGAGCCTCACCGAGTGGATGGATTGGTCGCTGGCTGATCGCGGTGTTGATTTGGATGGTATCTATTTCTGCCCACATCATCCCGATGGCAGTGTAGCTGAGTTCCGTGAAACATGTGAATGCCGTAAACCATTACCTGGCATGTTACTGCAAGCACAAAGTGAATTGAACATAGATATGGCTGCTTCTTATATGGTTGGCGACAAGATTGAAGATATGCAGGCAGCATTAGCTGCAAATATCGGTACTAAAGTATTGGTTCGCACTGGCAAACCTGTGACAGCGGAAGGTGAGGCAGCAGCGGATTTGGTACTAAATAGTCTGGCTGACCTGCCGAAAGCCATAAAAATGCGTCACAAGTAATCGTAACGTTCAAATAATCGGCAGTCAGAAAAAACTTTAAGATAAACCCTTGCCATTCTGAAGCGGCTCCCTATAATGCGCATCCATCGACACGGCGCTGTGAGCAACTTCACAGAGTGGCCGGGAAGAGCAGAGAAAATTAACTGATTAAGTGGTTGACTCTGTAGCGGGAAAGCGTATTATCTGCCTCCCGCGTTACCGTAAGATTCGCCGCAAGGCAAGCAGGTAACGAACGCTCTTTAACAATTTATCAGACAATCTGTGTGGGCACTCGCAAGACGATATCGAAGCCTGTTTCG
>NZ_CACVAD010000017.1 GCF_902726545.1 Yersinia artesiana
CTTATGGAATAAGCAATCATTAATTTTGACAAAGCGACTTTTAGCGATCTAATGTGTCGATTTGTTGTGTTTTGCAGTGGTAAATGTCGAAGGTACAATGTTTATCGATCAAAGTTATCGATATTATTGTTTTAAATTAGTCAATTGAGATAAACACTCTGAATTTTGACTGTTTGAATTAAATAACTATGAACTATGACGTTATATTTGTATTATCTGCGTCGAACAAAAAGGGCTCTATCGTTATTTAAATGTTTTCTTAAGATGCTGGCATTTTTCAATGCCTCCATTTTGACTTTATGGCTCTAAGCAGTTCACGGTTTATCTTCTCGTATTTAATCGATAAGAAACCGCATGAATTTATATTTTTCAAACGACTTCGATGCGGTATTTACCTTGATTTTATTAAGGTAATTCGGCTGGCAAAATTTTAATTGTGTATAAAGGAATCACGTAATGAAACTGAATAAAACTATCTTGGCTGCTGGTCTGGTATTAGGTTTTGCTTCTATGGCTAACGCGGCTGATCAAGGCCAAGGTACTGTGACTTTCAATGGTTCAATCATTGATGCACCTTGCTCAATCGCAGCAGGTTCAGATGCACAGACTGTTGAAATGGGCCAAATCTCTAACGTGGCACTGCAAAATGGCGGCAAATCATCTGCACATGATTTCAAAATCAAATTGGAAAACTGTGACACCACGACTCTGAAAACTGTAACCACCACTTTCGGCGGTGCAGAATCAGCAGCAGTCCCTGGCCTGCTGGGTATCACTGGCGTCGCTGAAGGTGCTGGTATTGCAATCGTTGATGGTACTGGTTCTGTTGTTACTTTGGGTACTGCGACTGAGCAGCAGACTCTGGTTACTGGCAACAACACCCTGGCATTCTCTGCTTACCTGCAGGGCAGCACTGCATCCGACGCTATCAAACCAGGTAGCTTCTCAAGCGTTGCTGACTTCACCCTGGCTTACCAATAAGTCACCCTTTTCTAATTGGACATGCGGAAAATCCGCATGTCTTTTTCTCTTGAAAAAGAGACGGATTGGATGAGCTAGGTGATTTATGTCCAGGTCATTTTTTTTGATAGTGCCTCCTTCCTTACTTATGGCGTCATTGCTGAGTATCCCGGTAATGGCCGATCCCATGAAGACCGATTGGGGTCGCGTGACTATGGAAGGAAGTATTACTGATACTGCTTGTGCGATAGATCCCGGTAGTTTGGAACAAACGATTGATATGGCGATTTTTCCTATCGGCCAGTTAGTTCAGAACGGTGTCGGGGATGAACACCCGTTTGCGATCCGCTTGCTCGATTGCACGCTAGTTCACCTCGATCCAGATAAGTCGAACCAGCAACATTTTGTTGTGACATTTGACGGTGCTGCGGACGGTAATAATTTTGCGGTTAATGGTGAAGCCGAGGGAGTGGCAATGCAAATCATTGATGATAAAGGCTATGTTTCGAATCCCGGGGTGGCATCACCGGAGATCAATATTATCCCTGCTGAGATGAAACTCAATTATGCCCTGCGGTTAGTGGGCAATGGCAAGACGCTGCGTGCTGGAAATTATCATTCTAGCGTTCGTTTCAAATTGGATTATTACTGATTTCAATGAGTAAGGTGACATATCTCATGGTATCCGCTCGTTCCATCACCTCCGGTTTTGCCCGTCGTGATTTATTGCGAATTTTGATTGTGATTGCATTAAGTGGCAATACTTACGGTGTGCTGGCCAACGATGACATTCAGTTTAATACCGATGTGCTGGATACCAAGGATCGCGCTAATTTTGACCTGAGCCAGTTCTCCCAACGCGGCTACATCATGCCTGGGAATTATAACTTGTTGGTTAGCATGAACAAACAGGAGCTTAGCGAACAGCCGATTGTGTTCTACGCCTCAGAAAAAGATGCAAAAAAAAGTGAGGCGTGTTTAACACCTCAGCTAATTGAGCTGTTGGCATTGAAAGAAGATAGCGTCAAAAAACTAATCTGGTCGCGTAATGGGGAGTGTCTGGATATTAGCAGCTTACCCGGCCTGACCGTGGAAGGTGATTTGGCAAAGTCATCTCTGTACCTGAGTGTGCCGCAAGCCTGGCTGGAATACAGCGAACCGGATTGGGATCCGCCTTCTCGCTGGGAGGAGGGTATTCCCGGTGTGCTGTTTGATTACAACTTGTTAGGGCAATTGAACCGCCAGGAAACGAACAATACCAATAACAATACGTTAAGCGGTAACGGAACCACCGGCGCTAACCTGGGTGCCTGGCGATTCCGCGCTGACTGGCAGATGAGTGTCGACCAATCATCGGGTTCATCGACGGAGCGCCAATGGGATTGGAGCCGCTATTACGCTTATCGTGCTATCCCGAGTTTGGGAGCCAAGTTGACGCTGGGTGAAGATTTTCTCAACTCGTCCATCTTTGACAGCTTCCGTTTTAACGGCGCGAGTTTGGCGACGGATGACAATATGTTACCGCCAAATTTACGTGGCTATGCACCAGAAATTACCGGCGTTGCCCGTACTAACGCGCGGGTCATAGTGAGTCAGCAAGGGCGTGTGTTGAGTGAAACGTTGGTTGCTGCCGGCCCTTTCCGTATTCAGAACTTGAACAGTTTTGTCTCTGGTACGTTGGATGTGCGGGTAGAGGAACTTGACGGACAAGTTCAACAATTTCAAGTGAATACCGCCAGTATTCCTTACCTGACTCGCCCCGGAATGGTGCGTTACCGTATCGCTGCCGGCAAGCCTTCGGATATCGGGCATCGGGCGGAAGGGCCAGTGTTTGGCACCGGGGAATTCTCCTGGGGGATCAACAGCGGCTGGTCACTGTTTGGTGGCGCGATGAGTGGTGAAAACGAATATCAAGCGGCATCTTTGGGGATTGGCCGTGACTTGATGGAATTGGGTGCGGTGTCGGTTGATATGACCCAATCATGGGCCACTTTACCCGAACAAGGCACTTTGAGTGGTGGCTCTTATCGAGTCAACTATTCGAAAAACTTTCAGGAAACAGGTAGTCAGGTGACGTTTGCGGGCTATCGCTTCTCTGAACGTAATTTTATGAGCATGAGTGAATATCTCGACGCGCGTTATCGCAACAATGACGTGGGTGGCAATAAAGAGATGTACACCATCAGCTTTAACCAGCAATTTCAGGATCTGGGGCTGAGCGCGTATCTGAACTATAGCCATCAGACTTATTGGGATCGCTCGGCGAATGACCGCTATAACCTGTCACTCTCGCGTTATTTTGATATTGGTAAAGTGAAAAATGTCAGTTTGACCTTCTCGGCTTACCGTAACCGCTATAACGAAAGCAATGACGATGGCGTGTATTTGTCCATGTCGATGCCATTTGGTAACAGCGCAACCATCAGTTATAGCGCGACGGTGAGTGGCAGTGAACATAGTCAGCGAGTGGGTTATACCGATCGTCTGGATGCTCACAACAACTACCAGATCAATACCGGGGTAGCACGTAGCGGCGTGTTAGTCAGTGGTAACTATAACCACATAGGGAATAGTGCGGATATCAACGCCAATGCCAGTTATCAGGAAGGGCAATACTCTTCTGTTGGTTTAGGTATTCAGGGCGGCGCAACTATCACGGCTGAAGGCGGTGCTCTACATCGGGTAAATACCCTTGGTGGCACCCGATTGTTACTGGATACCCAAGGTGTATCTGGCGTTCCGGTTCAGGGGTATGGCTCATCGATACGCACCAACCAGTTTGGTAAAGCGGTGGTCGGTGATGTGAATAGCTACTACCGCAATCGGGCCAGTATAGATATCGATAACCTGGCTGATGATGTTGAAGCCAGAGGAACCGTTGCACAGGTCACACTGACCGAAGGTGCAATTGGTTATCGCCGTTTTAATGTGATTTCCGGCGAAAAAGCGATGGCGATGATACGTATGGCAGATGGCACATCACCGCCATTTGGGGCCACCGTGTTAAATGAAAATCAGCAAGAGACCGGCATTGTTAACGACGATGGCTCCACTTATCTCAGTGGGATCAAAGCCGGTGAAACCATGTCAGTAAACTGGAATGGTCAGGCGCAATGCAGCATCACCTTACCGAAGGCGCTTTCTCCAGCAATATTGGCGAATCTACTGTTACCTTGCCAGCCAACAGCGGCGAGGGATAACGCTGCGGTATCACAGTAGAAAGGTTGAGTAATGAACCTGCGGGTCAGTGCCCGTTCAGATCAGCGAAAACGTTGGGTGCCACCAGGTTCTGACAATATTAATTCGAGAGAAAAAGTAATGAATTCGAAGGAAAAAGTAATGAAATTGAATAACAAATTGCGTATCACCACCATTTTGGTGACGGCACTGATGACTCAGCAAGCAACAGCAGCGATTGCCCTGGACAGAACCCGGGCCATTCTTAATGGTGGCGATAAGTCGATCAGCTTAAACATCAGCAACCAGAATAAGGAATTACCTTATCTGGCGCAGGGGTGGATTGAAGATGAGCAGGGTAACAAAATCAATTCACCGTTGACGGTTGTTCCACCGGTTCAGCGGGTAGAACCGGGCGCGATGAGCCAGTTAAAAATACAAAGTTTGCCTGCGGTAAATCAGTTGGCACAAGACCGGGAAACCTTGTTCTATTTTAACCTGCGCGAAATCCCACCACGGTCGGACAAGCCCAATACTTTGCAGATTGCCTTGCAAACGCGTATCAAACTTTTCTACCGCCCTGCGGGCATAGTGCCACAAAAGGCCGATATGTCGACTCCCTGGCAGGAGAAGTTACAGCTGACTCGTCAGGGCGATCGCTATCAGGTGAATAACCCGACGCCGTATTACATCACGCTGGTCGATGCCAGTGAGAGTAAAACCGGCAAAACGGCCGCAGGTTTCAAGCCGCTGATGATTGCACCCAAAGCGCAGGGCATGTTGGAAGTGAGTGCTGCGGCATTAGGCAGCAAGCCAGTGCTGACCTATGTTAACGATTTCGGCGGTCGCCCAAAATTGATCTTTGGCTGTACGGGTAGCGCGTGTTCTGTGGTGGAAAGTATCAAGTAACAGTGCATTCCGCTACGACGTATAAGAATAAGACTGAGCGGATGTCCGGCTAAATGATAAAGAAGGAAGGTGGGATGGCTGTTAATTGTAGGGGAATAGTGACCCGGCTGGCCATGATTGGGATGACAACCATCGTAGGGACGGCAACATTATTAAGTAGCCCGGCATGGGCATTAAATAAGACCGCGACGGTCAATGTCTCGGTCACTATTTTTGCCGCACCGCCTTGTGTGATTAACGGTAATAACACTATCAATGTCAATTTTGGCGATACCGTCCTGACATCAGATATCAATGGCACCAACTACATGCAGCCGGTTAATTATACGTTGGACTGTACTTCGGCCGCCTCTAATGCATTGAAATTAAGCATTATAGGTAATGGGGCCGATTTTGATACCAGTGTCCTGAAAACGAGCAATTCGGCTCTGGGGATCAAGTTGATACGTAATGGGCTGGAATTTCCACTGAATACTGCATCCAACTTTACCTATCCGAATGTTCCTGTATTACAGGCGGTACCGGTCAAGCAAACAAATGCAACGTTGAGCACTGGCTATTTTGCCGGCACAGCGACCCTGCTTGTGGAGTATCAGTAAATGAACATTAATTCACTGATTTCGCGCTGCTCTGTTGCGGTGGTGCTGGCTCTCGGTAGTACGTTTGCCGATGCAGACAACATGCTGTTCTCAGGGACATTAATTAATCCGCCGCCTTGCGTGATTAATGGCGGCAGCATAATAGATGTGCCTTTCGGGGAAAATTTGGGTGTTAACAAGATTGATGGCGTCAATTATACCCAGACTGTGCCTTACAGCATGACGTGCGAAACAGTCAGTAGCAGCCTGGAGTTAGGTATAACGATTGTCAGTGCTTCCGTGGCGACATTTGATCCCGCAGCGATACAAACCGATGTTCAGGATCTGGGCGTTCGTATACTGAAAAATGGTATTCCTTTTGCACTTAATACCCGAGTGGCTTATGACAAAAATAACCCACCGGTACTTAAAGCCGTGCCTGTTAAGGCCGCGGGCGCAACATTAAGTGAGGGACGCTTTGAGGCTACCGCTACATTATTAGTGGATTATCAATAGGATCAAATGATGACTAATTTAAATCTGCTGATGTGCTGTAGGAAAACTATTGTAAGTATACTTATTCTGAATATTTTTTGGACTATACCTGCATTGGCTGCTGACAATATGCGTTTTCATGGTGCATTAGTTGCTGAGCCTTGTACGATTCGTCCTGGTGATGATGCTATTAGTTTAAATTTTGGTACTGTCGTTGATAAATACTTGTATTCGAATCAGCGAACATTAGGAAAACAGTTTCAAATACATTTAGTCGATTGTGATATCAGCTTAGGCACAACGGCCAATATTATTTTTACGGGTAATGACAGTGTTAATTTACCCGGATTGTTGGCAGTTGACAGTAGTGATATGGGAATCGCCATTGGTCTTGAAACCTTGGCAGGAAAACCGTTGTATCTAAATCAATCGAGTGACGATATCGCACTGGATACGGGTAATAATATTATTACCTTAAAAGCTTATGTCCGGGGCGAACCGGATGCGATAACTCAACGCACCATTAAACGCGGTGAGTTCAGTGCAGTCGCAACATTTAACCTGCAATATTATTAATGAGAGTAACTCACTAATTTATTTAAATATGCATACGTCAACACTGAAATTTATTATCAGTCGCTTAAATGTGAATATGCAGATAGAGACAATGGAACCTAAACGAATGACACAGCCTAATACGCAATTAAGTTATAAATATTGCTGGCTAATCGCTTGCATGCTGTTCTTATTTCCGTTTTATAGTCAGGCCAGTGCCTGGGTTTCGACTCAAACGCGGGTTAATGGACAATATACCGGTACTTTTTCTTGGCCAAGTGAGGAAAGTGGCGGTGTTCAACTTTGTAATTCTGCCTCCTGCTCTGTAGCAATATGCCATTATTCAAGTGATCAGGATGAACTTTGTGCTAACCCCTCCTATACCTCTACCCGAGTTACTGTTTCTCGTGGCGCGACGGCACAGGATATGAGAACTGCATTTATTGCAAAAAATGGTATTTCAGGCGGCTGGGCGACCACGACAAATATATTGCGAGCGGCAAGTACTTGTTTTGGTGTGATGTATTGGCAAGGAACTAATGACATCAACTTTTCGGGTAATTCTATTCCTGGTTCCTACTGTGGCGCGGTTCCGCCGACCCCAGAAACCTGTGATATCACCGGCGATGTCTATATAAATTATGGTTCAATGAATCAGCAACTTGTTGATGGTGCAGTAAAAACAGAGCCTCTAATGATTAATTGTACAGCTAATACATCATTGAAATTGACACTCGTAGGTAACAAAAGCATCAGTCTTGGACAGAATGGTAATCTAACATCGACACTGAAAGTTGCGGGTCAGGATTTGTATAATGGAGTTGTAGTAACTGCTGGTGTGGGAAATACATCTTTCCCCATTGAATCAACACTTCATGCACCATCATTACCTGATGCGGGCACGTTTAGCGGTAGTGGAGTGGTTATTATGTCTTATATGTAATGTAGATTAATATACATTCATTGTCGGAGTGTATGGATTATTATGAATATAAAACTAGTTTTAAATTAGCTTTTTTATATTCTTAATTTGGAGAGGTGACTGCTATTTTTATATGGCAGTAGGCTCCCGTGGTATTTATTTGTATTGGTTATTAAAAATAAATAAATACTATTTTTAGGTTGTAATGTGTTGTGTTGGTATAGTATAAATCTGTTGCGTTAGATTACTTGGATATTAGGCCTTAACCTAAAAGTGAAACGCATACTTCAATGGGCTATTAAATAAATAGACTGTTATTTTTATTTCTTTTAAGGATTTTATCATGAAAAAAATGAATATGGCTGATGCCAATTCTATCGTTGGTGGTACTGGTCAAACTTGTAAAGATACTTATGAATGGTTGACTGGCAGCACAACTTTGACTTGTCAGGTTATTACTACTTGTACTGATAAACACGGTAAAGTATTAAGCCAAACTTCTGCGCCTAGCAGCATTGCTAACTGTCGTTAATTAAGTATTCGTTAAATTTTATCGATATTTAATCGTATCCCAGGTAAGTGCGGGAGGGATTTCTGTACTTGCCTGATTTGTTTTTTTTAACGAGTCACTGATGCTTAAATTCAAGAATTTTCGCATTAATTAAATATTAGAAAAATTATTCCGCGGATATAAATATTATTTATGTCTTACCTAAACCCCTGATTGTGAATAAAACTCATTATGTCTACGCAAAACAACATTTTTAGGAGTAAGGGATTATTTATAGGCTACACACTGTTGGTTATTCTTATTTCTTCATTGATAACAACGGCCTATTTCCACTATTTCGTCCTCAATCAGGATGCGCAGGAAAGCCTGTTCTCTGTCGGCAGCAGTGAGATTGAAAACAGCCCAATCAAAGACGATAACAGCATTATTGAGATCTTCTCTTATGGCTGCCATTACTGCGCCATCAATGAAGAGAATGTCGCTAAATTAGAAGACCGCATGCCAGAAGGAACTCGTTTTATCCGCCTGCATATCAGCAGTGATAAAGCCACTGGCTTGGGGCGTTTTTCACCTATTTTTGCCACCTTATCGGTGATGGGCATTGAGCCGCAACATCGTCAAAGCGCTTACAAAGCGGTACTTGAAGGCAACATTGATCTTACTGATAGCCAGCAACTCGAAACCTGGCTAAAAGCGAACGATATTGACGTGGCTCAATACCAGCAAGTGAGCCAGTCCGCTGAAGTTAAAGCGTTAATTTCCTATATGACGGCAGTGACTGCGCATTACAAGATAGACGCGACTCCGACCTTTATTGTTGGCAAAAAATGGATAGCGTTGCAGGACAGGGAATTCCCAGCATTCTCGGATCATCTCTTGTCCTTACTCGAGCACGATAAGGCGCTGGAGAAATAATGAGACTGCTAGCAGTATGGGGTTATTTTGCCTGGCGAAACCAGCTCGACAAGCTGGCTTTTAGTGGGCGCTTACTCGCACGCGGGCAGGGCATGGTAGCAATCTGGCTGTTACGGCACGGTGATTATCGCTGCTTGCTGATGCTCGGTGCTTTGCGCCGGGCTTTCGGTTTGGCTTCGCGGCGTCAGAAAAATCTGGCGCGTGTGGCGGCGGCAAATAGCCAGTGTTTACTCAATGGTCGCACTAGCCTATCAGCACGGCAATTTATGGGTATTGCACAGCGCCGTCAGGTGTTGGAACTGGCAGCGACTTATGGTCAAAACCGGCAAGTTTTAGCCCAGTTAGCGGCGTGCACTCAGCAGTTAGACCGTCAGGTTAGTGCGCTGCATAAGGCCGGTTCTCCGGTTATTTTGGCGCCATTGCATATGGTTTCCGATGTGCTAGCCGGTATGGTGGGGGCGAATGCTTATCCGGGTCAGGCAACCGTGGTGGTTTCAGCCAGTGCTGAGGCTTATGAAGAGCAGGCGCGGCAAATGGGTGGGGTGAATATTTCCTATTGTTCCATCCACGCAGACAGCCGTGCCATCGCCGGTAACCTGATGGATGCCATTATGGAAGCGGCCGAGCATAAGCGAAATATTATGATTTTTCCTGATATTACGCCGGATTACACCGTCAATAACCAGCCAGCAGAAACAGCCAAAATGGCCTGCCAACTGTTTAACCGCCCGGCCAATTTACACAGCGGCATTATTCGTCTTGCCAGAGCACTTTCAGCGCAGGTGGTTTTTTATTATCTGTATTACGACGAAGAAATAAAAATACATATTTATCCATCAGTTAGCTCGCGGGAAGTGAAAGGTAAATTACCTGAATTGATTGAAAAGTCCATGACGCAGCACCCGCAAGATTGGCTGTTATGGCACTCACATTCGTTATTTTTTATTAACGAATAATGTCACTGACGAAGAATAGTAGAAAATGGAAAAGATAATCCCAACGCTAGTTTTTCAAAGCGAAACCAATGAATGTGGTTTGGCCTGTATTGCGATGCTGGCACAGACGCAAGGCATCGATGCACCGCTGGAAAGCTTGCGTGAGCGTTATCCTGCCTCTGGGCATGGCACATCACTGGCCACGCTTTGTACTATTTTATCTGAGTTGGCAATACCGGCTTATCCGGTGGTGTTTGAGCATCAAGAGCTGTCGGCCTTACCGCTGCCCGCCATCTTGCATTATGGTGCCAGCCATTATGTGCTGCTGGCGTATCGTAAAGGTAACTATGTCTGCGTCATGAACCCGGCTATCGGGCAGCAGTTACTGCCGCTGGATGCACTGAAAGCAGAAATCAGTGGTTATGCGCTGGTACTGGATCCGGAAACGCCCGCCTCACCGGAAGCGGTGAAGCAGATTAAACGCAGCAAGCGACTCAGTGCGCTCGATTGCATGAGCTTGAAAGAAACTGCCAGTATTCGCGGTATCTATTGGTTGATGACGTTGGCGTTTTTGATCTCGCTGACACTGTTTATTATGCCGACCATGGTCAGCAGCGCCATCAATGATGTGTTCTCTTCTGCGGGCGATAAAGATTTCCCCTATTTCTATTTTCTGCTGGCTTTTGTGGTCTCCACGTCACTCGCTTTTTGCGTGCGATATATCACTGAGCGTTATATCAAACACTTTGTGGTGCTTAACAGTGTCGCGGGTTTCTCTCGCTTGCTTAGTCACTCGCTGAACTTCTTTGATAAGCGAGCGCCGGGTGACATCTTTAGCCGGTTCTCGAACTGGCAGATGGCGGCAACGCAAAAAATCGAGCTGGATAATGGCCTGCGTACCGATTGGATAATTGGTGCCATCGCGCTGGCAGTGATGTGCTACATGAGTCCACTGCTGGCGATGGTATCTGCTATTGGTGTCATGTTGATGGGGCTTATCAGTATTTGGGCCATCTACCGTGACCGCTACTACACCCAGCAGTTACAGGTGAAAGGTGCCGAGCAAAGTGATTATATTCTGGAAACCATTCAGGGTTTTTCCACCATTAAATCGGCCGGTTTATCCAGCCAGCGCCAGGGGGTATTTGCGGGTTTGGCGCTGTCGTTATTCACGACCTTGCAGAAGAAGAAAATCTACGATCAGGTTAAAAATAGCCTGTATCAGCTGATTGGCAGTCTGGAAATGGTGTTCTTTATGCTGCTGGCTTTGCCGCTGCTGAAGCAGGGAGCACTGAGTCTGGGGGAGTTCTTCGCCTATAGCTTTGTGCGCGAGATTTTTACCTCCTATATCACCAAGATTTTCTATGCGATTTTGCAGAAAAACCAGTTGCACGTTATTGATATCCGCGCGCGCGACCTGTTTCCGGCCGGGCAGTCTACATCAGCGGAAAAGCATTCATCCATTCCGACCGCACCACCGACATTTACGCAGAAATTGGTCTATCAGAACATTCGCTTCGCCTACGATGCCAGCCAGCCGGTATTGCGTGATTTATCGCTGTCCCTGACGCGCGGGCAAAGTGTGGCGATTATCGGCGAGTCCGGTGCCGGGAAAAGTACTTTGCTAAAAGTGATGGCAGGATTGATGCCACCACAGCAAGGGCAGGTATTGGTCGATGGTGAAACCGTTGATTTCCAACAAGCACACGCTCTGTTCTTTCTGCAAAGTCAGGAAGACATTCTGTTTAATGCTTCGGTATTACAAAACATCACTTTGTTTGATGGACATCTGGATACCGATAAGCGCCAACGTATCGAACGCTCACTGCAAGGGCTGCAATTAACCCAAGTTATCGAAAAATTACCCGGTGGCCTCAACGCGCTGGTGCGCGAAAGTCACGCCGCACTTTCCTTGGGGCAACGTCAGCGCTTATTACTGGCTCGCGCTATGTACAGCGATTGTCCGGTATTGGTCCTGGATGAACCCACGGCCAACCTGGACGAAGAAACCGCTCAGCAGGTGATGCAGACTCTGCTCGCTCACTGCCGTGACTATCAGAAAACATTGATAACCGTGACCCACAGCGAAAGTGTGTTACCGCTGTTTGACCGTGTTTTCCGCTTAAACGACGGCCAATTGGTGCGCCATGCTCAACCGATGACCTCAAACCATCTGACGCCTGCGGCGGTTAACTGATGCGTATCAACCTGAAAAATAAGAAACATCAGCTCATGCTGGGGTTATTGATCGCATTGTTGTTGATTGTCAGTGGTGTCATCGCGCTGTCGCTATCGGGTGGCCAGCAGGATGTGCCACCGTTAACTGAAACCATTGGGCGCGGTGATATCGAACGGAATGTCATGGCAACCGGCAGTTTAAAACCTTCATTGCAGGTCAATGTGGGCGCGCAGGTGAACGGGCAGCTAACCAAACTGTATGTCAAACAGGGAGATCGCGTTACCCGTGGTCAATTGTTGGCTGAGATAGATCCGACTTTGCAGCAAAACGAATTACGTAAATCGGAAGCTGAATTACAGAGCGCGCAGGCGCAGAAGCAGGCCAGTCAGGCTTTGTTACGCCAGTACCTGCTCGAGTTCCGCCGCCAACAGACCTTGGCAAAAGAAGGTTCTGGCGTGAAAAGTGCGCTGGAAAAAGCACAAGCGCAATATGACAGCCAGCTAGCGCAATTGCATGTAAATGAAGCACAAATTGTGCAAAGCCAAATGGCGATGGAAACAGCAAAAGCCAATCTGGGCTTTACCCGCATCATGGCGCCGATTGACGGTGAAGTGCTGGGCATTGTTACTAAAGAGGGGCAAACCATTGTGTCCTCTCAAACTGCACCGACCATTTTGGTGCTGGCGAATGTCGATACCATGACGGTACACACGCGCATTTCAGAAACCGATATTCTCAAAGTCAGTGTAGGGCAACCCTTGTGGTTCTATGTGGTCGCTGACCCCGAGCGTCGCTATGACAGCCGGATGGATGCTATTCAGGAAGCGTCGGCTGAAAGTTTGCGCGAAGACAGTTCTGGCTCAGCGAACAGCCAGCAACCTTCTGCGGTTTATTACAACGGCATATTCAACATTGCCAACCAAGAGCGGCTATTACGCACATCAATGACTGCGCAGGTATTCATTATCACCGCGCAGGCAAACAATGTGTTGCGAGTGCCACTGTCTGCGTTGGGTGAGCAACAACCCGATAAGCGCTATCGGGTGCAGATTATCAACGGCAAACAGACGTCAGTGCGCTGGGTCGCTGTTGGTCTGCGTAATGCGCAGTATGCCGAGGTGAAAGCAGGGCTGGCGCAGGGCGACCAAGTGGTGTTGCTGGGAACGTCAGCAGGAGCCAGCAATGAACATTAATGCTGTCTATTCCGCTGATACCAACGATAACCCATTGATTCAACTCAAGGGGATCTATCGTCATTTTACTTCCGGCGCAGAATCCATAGCGGTGCTCAAGAATATCTCATTGTCGATCCACTGCGGCGAAATGGTGGCAATTATTGGTGCTTCTGGCTCCGGTAAATCGACACTAATGAATATCATCGGCTGTTTGGATAAGCCGACACAGGGCGAGATGTCGATTCATCATATCCCGACACGGCAGGCCAGCAGTGAACAATTGGCGCAATTACGCAGCCAGTACATCGGTTTTATTTTTCAGCGCTATCACCTGATGCCGTATTTAACTGCCACGGAGAATGTGGTTATCCCGGCGCTTTATACCGCCATGACCGCCGCCGAACGCCATGAGCGCGCGGTGTATTTGTTGCGTCGTCTGGGGTTGGGGCAGCATTTACTGCACAAACCGGCACAATTATCCGGTGGGCAGCAGCAGCGGGTGAGTATTGCCCGCGCCTTGATGAATGGCGCCGGTATTATTCTGGCTGACGAACCTACCGGCGCGCTCGACCGCAGCAGTGGTCAGGAACTGATGGGCATTTTGCATGGTCTGCATCAGTCCGGCCACACCATTATTATCGTGACCCACGACCGCAATATCGCCAATCAGGCGCAGCGCATTATCGAAATTAGCGACGGAGAAATTATTGCCGATCGAACTAATGAGGCAATAGAGACCAGCGCGATTCAGGCTGCATTGCCTGCTCCGGTTGCCACCGGTCGGCCGCACTGGTGGTTGAGTGTTAGAGAAGCGATCAAAATGGCCTGGCGCGCCCTGTTAGGGCATCGAATCCGCGCCTTTTTATCAATGCTGGGCATCATTATCGGCATTTCGTCGGTGGTGTCCTCTATGGCGGTGGGAGAAGGTGCTCGTCAGGAAATTCTCAATGAAATTAGCCAATTGGGAACCAGCAATCTGGACATTCGCCCAGGGCTTGGCTGGGATAAACCACGCCCGGATTTTGAGCGCGCACTCTCGCAGGCCGATATTGAGCTACTGAGTCAGCAACCTTATGTCGATAGCCTGTCCCCAGTGGTGAGCAAAATGGTCGCTGCGGTGCGGGGCGACAAACAAGTGATGGTGTCGCTCTCTGGCGTCAGCCACGGGTTTTTTCAGGTGAAAGGGCTGAATTTTTCTGTGGGTGATGGTTTTACCCAGAGCCACGTCAATGCGCGCGAGCCGGTGGTCATCCTGCAACCGGAACTTAGCGATACGCTGTTTGCTGCCGGGCAAAATCCACTAGGCGAAATTGTTCAACTCGATGGTATTCCCTTGCGCGTGATCGGTGTCGCCAGGCGCGGAGGCTCATCCTTTGGCGGCTTACTGGCCGCGTGGATGCCTTATACCTCACTCACCGAGCGTATTTCAGGTGACATTCCACTGGAGTCAATAACTGTGCGGGTGCGCGAAGGTTACAACCTGAATAATGTACAGCGCGATGTTGAAAAACTGTTGGAAAGTGCCCACGGTCAGCGCGATTTTTTCATTCTGAGCAATGACCAGATGAGTAAGGCCATTCAAAAAACCTCTGACTCGATGACACTACTGATCACCTCGATTGCCGCCATTTCGCTGCTGGTGGGCGGAGTTGGCGTGATGAATATCATGTTGGTGTCGGTGACTGAACGTACCCATGAAATCGGTATTCGTCTATCGGTCGGTGCTCGTCCAGGTGACATCATGACCCAGTTCCTGATTGAAGCGGTGGTGATTTGTACTCTCGGCGGCCTGATAGGGATCGTTGGCTCGGCGCTGGCAGGGGTGATTTTCTCGTGGGTTACCCAAGAGTTCACCATGATTTTCACCTGGCCCCCATTGGTGTTGGCTTGCAGTTTCTCCGCACTTATCGGCTTGGGGTTTGGCTTTTTCCCGGCGCGCAATGCCGCTCGTTTGCATCCGACTGAGGCATTGGCACGAGAATGAGCAGATTGATGATTAAACTTGCAATATTACTGATAAGCCTGCTGCTTATGGGCTGTGGCTCATTACTGAAAAGCGAATATCAGCGGCCGATGTTGTCAGTTCCCGATGAGTGGCGAGTGAAAGATACCGGGGGCGGTTACCTGCACCATAGTGTGCACTGGTGGGAGAATTTTGACGATCCTCAACTGTCGGACAGCATCAGTCACATGTTGGTCAGTAATAACGATTTGGCCGCCGCAGGTCTTAAGTTGCAACAGGCACGCCTGACGGCAGGGCTGACCAATACCAACATGACACCGAATGTTACCTTAACTGGCGCGGGCAGCAACACTCGCTCGCTTAATGAAAATACTCAGCCGCGCGAGAGCTACAGCACCTCGCTTGGGCTGAGTTACGAGCTGGACTTGTGGGGCAAACTGGCCCGCGCCCGTGAACAATCGGCCTGGCTGGTGAATGCCACCGAGCAGGACCGGCAGGAAACGGCGCTGTCACTGATTGGTACCACCGCGGATCTCTATTGGCAGATTGCTAAGTTCAATCAGCAGTTGGGCTACCAACAGGCGGCGTTAGCCATCTCGCAAGATACGCTCAACATTGTGCGTTCACGGCTGGCGGCGGGTGATGCCAGTGAAATTGAGTTATTGCAGGCGCAACAAACCCTGTTGGATAGGAAAAATCAATATCAAAGCCTTGAGCAGCAACGGGAAGCTGCGCGTAATGCCATGGCATTACTGTTTAACCGCGCCCCGGATTATCGCCAGTCCGAACGCCAGTCATTGGATTTAAAACAACAAGTCGCGATAGCAAACAGTGTGCCACTACAGGTTATTGCTCAGCGGCCAGATGTGCAGGCGGCCGAGTGGCGCTTGCGTGCGGCATTGGCCGGTTCCGATGTGGCGAAACTGAATTTCTACCCGACACTTTCGCTGGGAGCGACATTGGATGCCGGTAGTGCGGTGTTTTCACAATGGTTTAGCAACCCGAGCCGGACACTCAGTGCCAACAGTGCGTTGCCTTTCTTACAGTGGAACACCGTGCAACTCACCATTGACCAGTCAAAATTGGATGTGAAATTGGCCGCCGTAGATTTTCGCAGCAAGGTTTACAGCGCCCTTAAAGATGTCGATGACGCCATGACGGCACGGCTGAGCTATCAGCAGCAAAAACAGAATCAGTGGCAGAACCTGCAACTGAGTCAGCGGCGGTTAACGCTGACTAATAGCCAATACCAGGCAGGTGCCGTTTCATTTCAGACCTTACTGGATGCGCAGGATGCCCTGCTGACCAGTGAAACCAGTTTGCTCGAACTTCAATATAACTATCTGAATGCCACCATGAAATTGTGGTTGGCGTTAGGTGGCGGCGTTGATAACAGCAGGGACAGTAAAGGAATTAAATCATGACGAATACAGTTAAACAGCGCCGGGTGGTTGTCACCGGGTACGGCAGTGTGACGCCGATGGGCATGACTGCGCAGCAAAGCTGGGAAGCTATTATGGATTATAAATTGGGTTATCGTTATTACGATAAATCCGCGCAGGGGATCAAGTCGCGCTTTTTTGGTCTGCTGGAGGCCGAACCTAATTTGAAATCAGTTCCTGCCGCAATACGTCGCCGCCTGCCGCGCTATGCCCGACTGGCATTGGCCGCCGCACGAGAGGCCATGGCGATGGCATTCGCGGAGAAATCTGTCGCGGATTATTACGATTTGCTCGATTGCGGCACTATCATCGGTAGCGGCTGGGCTGGGCAGGATGAAACCCATGATAACTATGAAGGTTATCTGGAAACCGGCTTGGGTACGCCGTTTGGCTGCTTCTTATCGATGCCGAATGCGGGTACCGCGGCATGTAGCTTGTATTGGGGATTACGCGGCTATCAAAACTCACCGATTGCCGCCTGCGCCACCGGCACCATAGCCATTGGTGATGCATTTGAAATTATCCGCAGCGGGCGAGCCTCCATGATGCTGGCAGGGGCGGGTGAGTCTCTGCGCAGTAATGCGGCAGTATGGAATATCGATATATTGGGTGCCCTGGCGCGCGAACAGGAAGATGCCAGTAAAGCCAGTTGTCCTTTCAGTTTGGACCGAAACGGCTTTGTATTATCCGAAGGCGCGGCGGTGCTGTGTCTGGAAGAACGTGAAGGCGCGATTGCCCGTGGTGCGAATATCCTCGGCGAAATTAAAGGCTATGGTAACTATTCCGATGCGTTTGATTTCACTGCCCCGGCAGAAGATAAAGTGGCGCGGGTGAAAACCATTCAACACGCCTTGCAACAAGCGGGTTTGAGCGCCGATGAGATTGATTATGTCAACTTACACGGCACCTCGACTCAGCTTAACGATCTGAATGAAACCCAAGCCATTAAACAGGCATTTGGCGAGGCGGCCTATACCACGCCACTGTCGAGCACCAAATCCTATTCTGGGCATTTGATTGCCGCGGCGGGCAGCTTTGAATCCATTATCTGCCTGCAAGCGCTGGAACATCAGATGATGCCCGCGACCTGCAATCTGAAAAATGCTGACCCGCAATGTGACCTTGATTACATCAGTGAAGGGCATCGGCCAAAAACTTTGCGTAATACGCTGAACTTGAGCTTCGGTTTTGGTGGTGCGAATGCCGCATTGGTTATCGGGTTGGATTAAGTATGAACTCGACTTTTAACTACCACTACAGCCTCAACGACGCCGAGCGTTGGGCTGAATTTTCCGGTGATTACAACCCGATCCATTTTGACCTGCAACATGCGCAGCATCTGGGGCAGGAGCAACTGACTGTTCACGGTATGCGCGCCATGCTGGATATCAAATATCAGCTCAGCACGGCGTTATTACCGCTATTGCCGGACGCCGAATTCCTGCGTTTTAACGCCCGCTTACGTCAGCCGGTACAGTGTCATACCTCGTATCAGCTACAACTCAGCGCAGTGGCAGGGCAGGTGAGCGGCAATCTGATGGATATTGGCAGCGGTGCAAGTTGTTTTACCGGCAAACTGCGCAGTGCGCCGGCACTGGTGCAAACGGGCACTGAATGGGTTTCTTTATCTGCAGATGACGTTTTCCAGTTCAGCCAGCAATTCCTGGGCGATGCATCACAACCGGCTGAATGTTGGGGATTTTTCGATGCCCTATTATTCAAACTGTTGGTGGCCGCGCCGCAAACACTGGCAACGGCTAAACAAGTATTACCGGGGATTGAGGCTGAAACCTTGATTGATGTTTTCAAGTCGGTGCCGGTTATCCAGACTCACCATGATGTGCATTTCAGTACAGATTTACTGCACATCAATCATCCAAATGTATTTGTTCGCAGTGCACTGCACTACGCCATCGAACCGACCCTGATTGTCGGTAATCCTACTGATGGCTGGGTATTGCGTGCGGCTATTGCGGCCCGTTCAGACTTAGGGCCATTAATTACCACAGCAGTAACATTGAAAACGTGGCCGTTAGCTGCGCATTAAAAAGGATAAGACCATGGAAAAGTATCAACAAGTTTATGACACCGTATGTGAAATGTTGTGTGACGCCAAAGATCTGGAAATGTCGGCACTGTCACCAGAGATGCCACTGCACCAACTCAAACTCGACAGCCTGGATTATGTCGAATTGATGGTACTGGCAAAGCGTGAATTCAGCGCTACGCTGAACGCTGAGATGTTTATGGAAAATCCGGACATGACTTTAGGAGAGCTTTGCCAGAAGTTGGCCGAGCAGAAGCAATAATATTATGAGCAGGCAATGGGTATTAATTACCGGTGGCAGCCGCGGTATTGGCCGCGCATTGGTCGAAGAGCTGGCCAAAGAGTGGGATGTTGTTTTTACCTGGCGCAACGGTGAACAGCAGAGCTGCGATGTCATTACAAGTTGTGAAGGGTTAGCTGGCAAGGTGCGCAGCTATCGCTGTGATGGCAGCAATGAAGCGGATGTCGATGCACTGGCACCGCAATTGCTGGAAAAGTATGGCCCACCGGGCGCGATAATTCATAATGCTGGCATTACTGGCGACAGCTTACATATTCAGCAAAATGGTGATAACTGGCGCAGTGTGCTGGATACCAATCTGAATGCGGTTTTCTATTGGAATAAGCATGTCTTGCCGCAAATGATGATGCAGGGCGAGGGCGCAGTGTTACTGATGTCTTCGGTGACCGCGATTAAAGGTAATATCGGCCAGAGTGCCTATGGTGCCAGTAAAGCAGCGCTGATTGGTCTGGGCCGTTCGCTGGCGCTGGAAATGGGGCGTTTTAATATTCGCGTTAACTGCCTGTTGCCAGGCGTTATCGACAGCGATATGACCCGCGACATGCCTGCTGATACCCTAAAAGGATTACGTAAGCAGATACCATTACGCCGTTTAGGTAATGCGCAAGAAGTCGCGCGCGTCAGCGCCTTTATGATTGGCAATGACAGCCGTTATATGACCGGGCAGACCTTGGTGCTAGATGGTGGGTTGACGGCTTAATATCGCCATAAAAATTGCCATGGAGGGTAATGCCATTAAAGTTATACGCAAGTGCCAGCCCAGCTAAGCTGGCAATTAAAAGTCGCTACTCGGATAATCTGGAAGGCAATCACACCTTCCCTTTGGTAGCCGATGGAATTGGATAATATCCGCTATACCCAACCTTTGCTGCGGAACATTTTCAAGATAGTAACAAATGCTATCATCTCTTCTGGTGTTCCTAGTGTAAGGCGATTCCAGCCAACGGCAGGAGGGAATTCACGCCCGACAAACACATGATATTGTTTCATGCGGTTTTGATAAGTTTTTACATCTCCTGTCACTTGATGAAATATAAAGTTTGCCTCAGAGGGGAGGTAGGCCAATTTCAGTTGATCAAGTGCCTGAGTCACGATGCGCCGAGCCTGATCGGTCGACTGGCGACTATATTGTACAAAAGGCTTATCCTGCAACGAGGCTAATGCTGCGACAGCTCCGGCGATATTGGTGTTATCCAGAGAGACAAAGTTTTCCACCATCGAAATCAGTTCTGGATGTGCGATGCCATAGCCGATCCTCAGGCCAGCCAGCGCAAATATTTTTGAGAATGTTCGAGTCACTAACACATTTTTGTGACCGGCCTGAACCAGTGAAATAGCGCTACTGAATGCAGGATTGCTAACAAACTCAGCATAGGCTTCATCAATGATGAACAGTGTCTCTGGCGTGGCCTTTTTCACCCATGCAGTAATAAGATCTGCTGGAGTAATGGTCGCTGTCGGGTTATTTGGATTACACAGATAGACAATCGAACAGCCATTGAAATCTGCCACTTTTTTTTGCATGGCGGGCAGGTCAAATGCCATTTCTTTGGTTAGAACAACTTTCTCAATAGGGATGCCAAAAGGCTTGGCATACAACTCTGCATAGTTAAAGGTTGGATCCGGTACCACGAGTTGAATGGGCTTGTTATCACGTTCGGCTTGATGAATTGCCGCTTGTATTATTGCCTGGATAGTTTCTGAGGAACCATTTCCCAGAGAGATATTTTCAGTTTTAAGCTGATACTCAGCGGCAATATTAGTTATTAATTGCTCGCGAGCCGCATCGGGATAACGAAATGCCATTGGCAGAGCGTCAATAATAGCTTGATGCGCTTTCGGTGACATACCTAGCGAGTTTTCATTAAAGTTAAGTAGTAGTGGCTGCTGTTCACTTGGTATTAATATTTGTGAGGTTGTTTTAGAATTCTTTGCTTGAACACCAGGAATAACAGTACCTAACGTTAATCCACCCAACAGTAAACCCGATGATTTTAAAAGTGTACGACGGTCCATACTAACTTCCCCTACAGAATATCATGTTACATTTTGTTATATGTGTAAACGAGCATAACGTGTGGCTATATTTTTAAGCAATCCTTTTAGCATAAATTCATTTTTACCAGCAAGTTACAAGAAAATTCTTAGTTAAAATTTATTAATTAAATCTGACTGGATTTGATTATTTTGAATGTTTGTGATGAATAAATAGACAAAATACCAGGAGGGAAAATATCCGCAGCTAATTTGTACTGCGGATATTGATATATGAATTCTCGTTATTGGTGAGGAATATATTCTCCGGTCAGGCTTTCAAGGAAAGCGACGATATCGTTAATATCTTGTGATGGCAGGCTAGTGCCCACCTGATATTTCAACATCATTTCAACCGCTTGATTTAGATTCTCAGCTTGAGCGTCGTGGAAATAAGGGGCTGTCAGAGCAATGTTACGCAGGCCCGGTGTTTTAAAACGGTGCATATCGCGCGGGTCTTTGGTGACATTAAAACGCCCCTGGTCATCCGCCGTCAGTTCTTTTGGCCGGTCAGCAAAGTAATTGCCTTTTAGTCCCATCAGGTCATACGACTGCCCGCCAATATTTTTACCCACATGGCAGGTATCGCATTTATTTTTCTGGAATAATGCCAGGCCGTTTTTCTGGCTGGCGGTGAGGGCATTGGCATCACCTTTCAAATAACGGTCAAAAGGGCTATTTGGTGTGGTCAGCGTTTTCTCAAATTCAGCAATGGCGTCAGTAATATTGTGTTCAGAATAGCCCTGCGGATAAACCTGAATAAACTCCTGTGTTAACTGGGCATCCTGTTGCAGTTTACCAATGATGTCATCCCACGAGGCTGATGCCATTTCTACCGGATTCAGTGGCGGGCCACCGGCTTGTTGTTGTAAATCAACGGCGCGGCCATCCCAGAATTGATTCACATTGAATACAGCGTTGAAAACTGTTGGCGCATTAATTCCGCCTTTCTGACCATCAACACCGGTTGAGGTTGCCAGATTATCGACCCCACCTTTGGTGAGCAGATGGCAGCTGGCGCAAGATACGGTGTTATCACTGGACAACCGTGGATCGTGGAATAAGCGAGAACCCAATGCCACTTTTTTACTGTCGACAGGCAATGCATCCGGCAGCGGTTGCAAGGTGAGATGTTGCAGGTCACTGCTGCTGGTTGAAGGGAAATGTTCCGCCCGTTGTGATTTAACCCAATCGAGAATTTGGTTTCTTTCTTCAGCATTGATACTCGAAGCCCAGTGCAAAGCGGCAAAACGCTGTGGTGGCATTTGTTCGCGCGCAATGGCCGATTCTATTTTTGCTAAATCTGCTTCTGGTACGGCACGATTATCTTTAATAGCCAATAAGGTTGGTTCCAGTGAGAAATATTGGCTACCTTGTTGAATATCATAATCCATTAACTGTTTTACACCTGGAATAGCGGAATAAAACGGCAGGGAGGCACTGCTGGTGTGGCAATAATCGCAGCCTTTTTGATAAAACAGATGACTGATCTGTTGGTTGGTTATTTTTGTATTGCTTACAGAAGGGGACGACTCATTGGTTAATTGTTTTTCCTCGCTGATTAATGCGTTACTGCGGGCGTTATCTGTCATGTAGATATAACCTGCTACGCCCAGATAACCTGCAATTATTAATATACCTCCGCCAATTAGCCATTTTCTTATCACAGCAGCACTCCTTTGTTGTGTGGAAAGCGGTCAGTCGCTTTCACATTTATGGTTTTTATCCTGTCAATAACCTTATTTATTAAATGGGATTATCTCTGGGCGGTGCTGAGTGATGGTTGACCTTTATCAAGCTAGTGGGGCAGCTTTGCCTATCATTGAGATAGCCTTAGTCTATTGATTGTGATGCATTGCGTGGTACCGATACATCCGGCAGTTATATATGTTTAGGGGCTGATATTGGTACAGTGATTGTTTACGGCTTGGTCGTTGGGCTGGCCGCGACCTTTATCGCGGCGGTGATTGCATTGGGTACCACTTTTCTGCTTTCTTACATCATATGATCGAAAAGAGACATTCAATGAACAGCACTGAAATTGATAAATTAATTACCGACTATCCATTGGTCAAAAATCTTATCAATCTGGAAGAAGTGACGTGGTTTAATCCGCAGGCGACCACCCTTGAGAAGGGGCTGCCTTATGTCGGGTTATCGCAGCAGGATGTTGCCGATGCCGAGGCCCGGTTGCGACGTTTTGCCCCTTATTTGTGCCTGGCATTTCCTGAAACACAAAAAACAAAGGGCATTATCGAGTCGGACATTGTGGCTATCCCTGCCATGCAGAATGCCATGCAACAGCGCTATGGGGTGGAGATAACGGGTCGCTTACTGTTAAAGAAAGACAGTCACTTGCCTATTTCCGGCTCCATTAAAGCCCGTGGTGGCATTTATGAAGTATTAACCCATGCGGAAAAACTGGCGCTACAGGCTGGTTTATTGCAAGAAAGCGATGATTACAGCAAGTTGTTTTCCGATGATTTTCGCCAGTTCTTCAGCCAATACCGCATTGCGGTAGGGTCGACCGGCAATTTGGGGATGTCGATTGGCATCATGAGTGCCAAGTTGGGGTTCAGTGTCAGTGTGCATATGTCGGCTGATGCCCGTGAATGGAAAAAACGTAAACTGCGCGAACATGGCGTCAATGTGGTTGAGTATGCACAGGACTATGGGGTGGCAGTGGCGCAGGGGCGCAAGCAGGCGGAGTCTGATCCAAATTGCTTCTTTATTGATGATGAGAATTCACCCACCTTATTCTTGGGGTATTCGGTGGCGGGCGGCCGGTTGAAACAGCAGTTCGCCGCGCAGCAGATAGTGGTAGATGAAAATCATCCGTTATTTGTTTATCTCCCCTGTGGTGTGGGCGGAGGCCCTGGCGGGGTGGCGTTCGGATTGAAACTGGCCTTCGGTGACCATGTGCATTGTATTTTTGCCGAGCCAACTCATTCGCCGTGCATGTTATTGGGTGTTTATACCGGTTTGCATGATGGCATTGCTGTGCAAGACATTGGTATTGATAACATTACTGCCGCAGATGGTTTGGCCGTCGGACGGGCATCCGGCTTTGTTGGTCGGGCTATGGAGCATTTACTGGATGGTTTCTATACCTTAAGTGATGCCGAAATGTATGACCTGCTCGGTTTACTCAATCAGTATGAAGGTATTCGACTGGAGCCGTCAGCATTAGCGGGTATGCCAGGCCCGGCGCGGGTTAGCAGCAGTTCAGATTATTTAGAACAGAATCATTTTAGCGCCGAGAAAATGCGTAATGCGACCCATCTGGTTTGGGCGACAGGTGGCGGTATGGTACCGGTTGAAGAGATGGAGAAGTACCTCGCGACCGGCAAAATCTGATTTTCTTCCTCTGCACAGAAAAAGCGCAAATTTGCACTTTTTCTGTGCGTTTAACCTGCACTGACTCAATCACTTTCCTACTCTTTCTTTGTCCTACCCATGCTTATTATTCAGCGCTAAATAAAAATAGAGCTTTAACTACAGTCAGTTACTGACAACTCCTTTCACTTATTCTCTCCCTTGGCCCTCACTGGCACAGTTCATGCTTATGTCATTACATTCAAGTTACTTGAATACACTTCACACTACTTTAAATGGGGCGGCAATCATGACACGACGTAAACAGGCGATACCTCTGTGCTGGGCAATGCTGTGTGCTGCCAGCGTATTCTCTGGCGCGGTTCACAGCGCAGATTTGCTGGACAAAATTAAAGCCGATAAGACGATAACCATTGCAACTGAAGCGCGTTATGCACCTTTTGAGTCGGTAGAGAATGGCAAGATTGTGGGGTATGACGTTGATTTAATGAATCATATTTTGCAGAAAAGCCTACCGGGTGTTGAAGTTAAGCAACTTGATTTACCTTTCCAGGGCATCTTGCCCGGCCTTGATGCCAAGAAATTCGATTTTGTCGTCACCGCCGTGACGGTGAACAAACAGCGCATGGATCACTTCGCGTTTACTGTGCCGATTGCCGAATCGACTGTAGCGCTACTCAAGCGTGACAACGATAGCTCTATCAATTCGTTAGATGACTTGAGTGGCAAAGTGGTCGGCTCTCAAGCCGGTTCGGGGCAGCTCCAGGTGTTGCAAGAGTTTGATAAAAAACTGAAAGCCAGCGGTAAGCCGGGCATCAAAGAAATTAAACAGTATGTCTCTTTCGACGAAGCCTATGCAGATCTGGCGAACCAGCGTCTGGATGGTGTCGCCCAATCACTCGCCAACCTTGGCCCACTGATCAAAGCCCGTCCGGGCGTCTTTACCACCCTGAAACCCATGTTAGGGCCAACCACCTATTTTGGCTGGGTTGGGCGTAAAGGTGATGACAGTGCAACCTTGGTGAAATTGTTCAGCGATGGCATCAGTGAAGCTAACCGCGACGGCACCATGAAAGCATTACAGCAGAAATGGTTCGGCTTTGTGATGGATGTTCCGGCTGATCAGATGCCAGCACCGAGTTTGTAAGAGGAGTGATGATGGGGGAATTTTTCCAATTACTGAGGTCGTGGCTGCCGATGTTGATAGACGGCGCGGTGACCACCGCCTCACTGTGCATCGTGGCTATTGTGGCCGGTTTCTTTATCGGTGTGGTGATTTACCTGATGGAAAGCGGCCGCTCACGATTGGGAAGAGGGTTCGCCCGTATCTATATCAGTTTGTTTCGCGGCACGCCGGTTCTGGCTCAGGTTCTATTGTGTTTTTACCTGCCGGGGGAGTTGGGATTGTCACTTCCCGGTTATCTGGCTGCGGTGTTGGCACTCACACTCAATACCGCAGCCTATCAATCACAAATCTTACGCAGTGGTTTTAATGCTATCCCGCCAGGGCAGTTAGAAGCGGCGGCAATGTGCGGATTAAGCCCGCGCCAGACCTTGTGGCATATCCAAATTCCACAAGTGTTGCGCCTGACCTTGCCATCACTGATTTCAGAGCTAATTGATGTGATTAAGGCCTCGGCAGTGGTATCGGTCATCGCCATCACCGATTTGATGCGGGTGGGGCAGCAGTTGGCATCGGCGACCTACCGCCCATTAGAGGTGTATATCGCGATTGCATTGTCTTATCTGGTGCTGACCAGCTTGTTGGCACTGTTAGGCAACTATGTTGAACGGCGCTGGCATAAGGAGAGCCGATGAACGATTTCTTCCTTTATCTGCCGGACTTTGCTCGCGCATTGGGTGTCACGCTGGGTATCAGTATGAGTGCGGCGATCATCGGGGCTTTTGCCGGGTTTATCTTGCAGGCGGTGTGCCGCCATAGCCGTTGGTTGTTCTGGCCATGGCGCACCTATGTGTGGCTGATTCGCGGCACACCTTATCTGGCGCAGCTAGCGGTGTTTTATTTCGGTTTACCCGCTATTGGTGTGACGCTGAGTGCAGTTGAGGCCACAGTGATATCGCTGGCCATTTACAGCTCTGCTTATTTTGGCGAAATCTTCCGCACCGCGTGGAAAAGCATCGGGCACGGGCAACTGGAAGCGGCACAAGTACATGATATTTCAGCGTGGAAAAGCTTTTGGCACATCCAGACGCCGCAAGCTTTGCGCTTTAGCTTACCGCTGTTGGGTAACCAGTTCATTTTGACCATTAAAGAGAGCGCCGTGGCATCGATTATCACGGTGCCGGAGTTGACCATGACCACTGGGCAGATAGTCGCCAACACCTACACCTATATTGTGCCTTATACCCTGTTGATCCTCAGTTATTGGCTGCTGGCGCAAGGTGTCAGTGTTGGTGTGCGCTTACTCAGCCATCAGGCCATAGAGGGATAATATGACGAGTCACGAACCCATTATTGAATTACGCCAGTTAGGCAAATCCTTTGCGGCTAATCGGGTGTTGGCAGGAATTAATTTGACGGTCAATGCTGGTGAAATTGTCACCTTAATCGGCCCCTCTGGTTCAGGGAAAACCACCGCGCTGCGGTGCATGAATTTCCTCGAAGCCTATGACGAGGGTGAAGTTCTGATCAAGGGGCAATTACTGGGTTATAGCAGTGCAGGGCGTGAAGCAAAACACCGGGATAGCGCGGCGTTAATTGCCGAGGTGCGCCGCCCACTGGCAATGGTATTCCAGCAATTCAATCTGTGGCCGCACATGACGGTGCTGGAAAATGTCTGTGCGCCCTTGATTCTGGGGAAAAAACTGTCACGCGATGAAGCACGCAAAAAAGCGGCCGCAGCATTGGCTCAGGTCGGGATGTCGGATAAGGCGCAAGCTCGCCCGTCACGATTATCCGGCGGGCAGCAGCAGCGGGTGGGCATTGCCAGAGCATTGGCTCTGGAGCCGGAGTTATTGTTACTTGATGAGCCGACCTCCGCCCTTGACCCTGAGCGGGTGGAAGAGGTGCTGGATGTGATTAAGGCACTGGCAAACAACGGTATGACCATGGTGATGGTGACACATGAAATGTCGTTCGCTGCAAAAATTTCGTCCCGCGTGGTGTTTATGGCTGACGGCTCAATTGTTGAAAGTGGTGCGCCCGCGACTTTATTCCGCCAACCGCAGACTGACCGGTTGAAATCATTTCTTGCGCCGTGGTTTAAACGGCCACTGCAACTGGATGAAGCGGAGGCCGGACATGCTTAATCGCACAGGTGTTCAGGTTGCCGGTCATATTAGCCAACAGCGCTTAATGAGCAAATTGGCGCAACTAGCCCGCTTTGGTGCGTTGGAGAATGGCGGTGTTAATCGACAAGCTTTATCCGCCGAAGAGCTAGATGCCCGCGCTTGGCTCATTGATTGGGCCTATACATTAGGCTGCGAAGTGATGACTGATGACTGCGCTAATCTGTTTATTCGCCGCGCCGGTCGTGAGGACTTACCGCCGGTCGTTACGGGCAGCCATATTGATACTCAACCCTGCGGCGGCAATCTGGATGGTTGCTATGGCGTCATTGCCGGTATGGAGTGTTTGAGCGCTCTGGCTCAGGCCGGCGTCACTACTTTGCGCCCGATTGAAGTGGCGGTTTGGATGAACGAAGAGGGCAGCCGATTTTCTCCCGGAGCTATGGGATCGAGTGTCTTTGTGCAACCGCAGCGTTTGGCAAATTATCTGAATAATCAGGATGCACTGGGCGAGATTTTATTGCAGGCGCTGGCACGCTGCCATCAGCGTTTCCCGCATTTACCTCGCCGTACCACCTTGCCCTTGGCGGCTTTTGTCGAGTTGCATATCGAGCAGGGGCCGGTACTGGAGCAAGCCAATCAGCCATTAGCACTGGTGCAAGGTATCCAGGGCGTGCGTTGGTATCAGGTCACCTGTCTGGGACAATCGGCCCATGCTGGCACCACGCCGATGGCGGATCGCCGGGATGCGATGTCACTGGCTCGCCAGACAGTTCAGCAACTGGAACAACGAGCTACCGCACTGCCAGCAGATGAATTACGTCTGACTTTTGGCCGCTGGGAGATTGAGCCAAATGCCATTAACACCATTGCCGGTCGTGCCACCTTCACCCTCGATTTCCGCCATGCCAATCCTACGGTATTAGCGCAGTTTGATGATTGGATGCAGCAGATAGCTGCGGATAACGTGGTAGTTGAGTGCGTATTCAGTCATGCACCGGTGGCCTTCAATACACAGCTATTGGCACAACAATATGCTTGCACCCAGGCATTAGAGATCGAAACCGCGACGCTGACTTCCGGTGCATTTCACGATGCGATGCATCTGGCCAGTCATTGCCCGACCAGTATGTTTTTCGTTCCCAGCCATAACGGCATCAGTCATAACCCGGCTGAATATACAGACCCTCAGTATCTGTACCTCGGCGCGAAGGCTTTAGCCTGTTGCCTGACAGAACTGGCAAATCAACCCATAGGAGTTACTCATGAGCACCCACACTTATCCTGCTTGCTGTGAAAAAGACAACGGTAGCGCGCTGGGCACTAATGCCACGTTATCCTCGCCCATTTCTGCTGATGGGACGCCAGTGATTGGCGAAGTGTATACCGTTCCTGCCCGCTGTGGTCGGGCGGTGCGCTTAAAAAAAGGGCAGGTTATCCGCATTATCAACACTCCCGGCAGTCAGGTGTGTGACACCTGGTTATTTAATAGCGCCGATCTGAGTGAGTTCTCATCAATGGAACACACTCGTGCATTTATTGATAAAATCATTCCTCAGCCGGGAGATGCACTGGTCACCAATCAGCGCCGCGTCATCGGCACATTGCTAACTGATACCTCACCGGGTGTGCATGACACGCTGATTGCGGCTTGTGACCTTTATCGCTATAGCAACATGGGGATCACTGAATACCACGACAGTTGTGCCGATAATATGCGCTTAGCGTTGAATGCGATCGGGCTGCGCGCGCGTGAAGTGCCACAACCCTTGAACCTGTGGATGAATACGCCCGTCAATCCGGATTACACCATTTCCTGGTTACCGACGGTGAGCAAAGCGGGTGATTATGTCGAGATCCGCGCTGAGCTGGAGTGCATTGTTGTGATGTCTGCTTGCCCGCAAGACATTGTGCCAATCAATGGCTGTAACCCGCAGGATGTGCATTTTAGCGTCTCTGAGTAATGGTGCGATAACGTTGCCCGGCAAGGATACGCCGGGTGTTTGAGTTTCTTTGAGCAGCAGATATCAACTTATGAAAAAAAACGGCGATAACGGCGGTTTTGTTTTATCTGATTTAGGGATGCGTTTACGTCATGCCCGTGTGGCGCAGGACATCACGCTAAAGCAGTTGGCGCTCAAAGTGGGATGCTCAGAGAGTTTATTGTCGAAACTGGAAAATGAGGTAGCGTCGCCCTCGCTGGCTATGTTGCATCGGCTCGCCAGCGCTTTGGAAACCAATATTTCGGATTTGATGGCCGAAAGTTGGGTGGCAGACTCACCGGTGTTGAAACCGGAACAACGCATTCGTAAACGGTTTGTACACCGTAATAAGAAAGGTGGCATTGCGCTGGAAAACCTGACGCATCACCACAAAGGTGGGTTGTTGCAGGGAAACATTCATATCATTGAGCCAGGTGTCGCCAGTGATGGGCAGATAGAACACCACGGTGAGGAGATGGGATACGTGCTGGAAGGGGCAATCGCCCTGTATTTAGGTGAAGAAACCTATACCCTCAGCGCGGGCGATTCTTTTTATTTTCCCAGTAATGTGCCGCATGGTTATCGCAATATTGGTGAATCAGTAGCTAAGGTGTTGTGGGTGAATACGCCGGTGACCTTTTAATTCTCCGTCATCTTTCCCGCTGCAGGTGTGTTGGCTACATTCGAACACCCGAATCACTTACTTGAGTAAGCTCATCGGGATGCTCTTATTTGCCGCCTGCCTGCACCACGAAAGCTATAGGAGAATGGTATATGGATGTCATCTTTCATGTTGCAGGTGTGTTGGCTGTTTTCTGGTCATTAAAAAACCGCCACTGGGAAAACTCCAATGGCGGCTTGGTCTGAACTTCATAGCGACGGTTAGCTTCTATTACCCCGCGCCGCAATAATGGCATCGGCAACATTACGTGGTGCTTCAGCGTAATGCTTGAATTCCATGGTATAAGTTGCACGACCTTGTGACATGGAACGCAGCACAGTGGAGTAGCCGAACATTTCGGATAACGGCACTTCGGCACGGATAATTTTCCCGCCACCGATCATCTCTTCCATCCCTTGCACCAGGCCACGACGAGAGGAAAGGTCGCCCATCACATTACCGGCATATTCTTCCGGTGTTTCCACCTCGACACTCATCACTGGCTCCAGAATCACCGGCGAGGCGCGTTTGGCGGCTTCTTTGAAACCAAAGATGGCGGCCATTTTAAACGCCAATTCCGATGAATCGACTTCGTGGTAGGAGCCGAATGTCAGAGTGACCTTCACATCCACCACCGGATAACCGGCCAAAACCCCGGTATTGGTAGCTTCGAGCACACCTTTTTCGACCGCTCCGATAAACTCACGCGGCACCACGCCGCCTTTCGTGGCATCGACAAAAGCAACACCGCTACCCGGCTCCTGGGGTTCGAGGGTAAAGACCACATGGCCATATTGCCCTTTACCACCAGACTGACGGACGAATTTACCTTCTACATCGGTCACTGTCTTACGCACTGTTTCACGATAAGTCACCTGCGGTTTACCGATATTGGCTTCCACACCGAACTCACGTTTCATGCGGTCAACAATGATTTCCAGATGCAGCTCACCCATACCGGAGATAATGGTCTGGCCCGATTCTTCATCAGTACGAATGCGGAATGATGGGTCTTCCGATGCCAGCCGTTGCAATGCGATCCCCATTTTCTCCTGGTCCGCCTTGGTCTTCGGCTCAATGGCTTGCGAAATCACCGGCTCAGGGAATTCCATGCGCACCAGCGTAATCACTGCATCCGGGTCGCACAGGGTTTCCCCGGTGGTGACATCCTTCAACCCCACACAAGCCGCGATATCACCGGCACGGATTTCATCCACTTCAATCCGGTTATTGGCATGCATCTGAACAATACGGCCAATGCGCTCTTTCTTACCACGAATTGGGTTGTAAACACTGTCGCCTTTGCTCAGTACGCCGGAATAGACGCGCACGAAAGTCAATTGACCGACATACGGGTCGGTCATTAATTTGAACGCCAGCGCCGAGAATTTTTCATTATCATCGGCTTTACGGCTGACTTCGTTGCCGTCTTCATCGGTGCCACTGACTGGCGGAATATCCACCGGTGATGGCATCAATTCAACCACCGCATCCAACATGCGCTGCACACCTTTGTTCTTAAAGGCACTGCCGCACAGCATGGGCTGGATTTCACCAGCAATGGTCCGAATACGCAGACCTTGGGTGATTTCATTCACCGTCAGGTCACCGGTTTCCAGATATTCTGTCATCAGCGCTTCCGAAGCTTCAGCCGCCTCGGAGACCATTTTCTCGCGCCACTCATTGGCCGTCGCCAGCAAGTTTTCCGGAATTGGCTCATAGCTAAATGTCATGCCTTGAGACGCTTCATCCCAGATAATGGCGCGCATAAGTCGTAAATCCACCACACCAGTAAAGTGATCTTCACTGCCGATCGGAATCACAATGGGCACTGGATTAGCTTTCAGACGATCAATCATCATCTGGCGTACGCGGAAAAAATCAGCGCCGGGGCGGTCCATTTTATTAACGAATGCCAGACGTGGAACCCGGTATTTATTGGCCTGCCGCCAGACGGTTTCGGATTGTGGCTGCACACCACCGACCGCGTCATACACCATGACCGCACCATCAAGCACCCGCATGGAGCGTTCCACCTCAATGGTGAAATCCACGTGTCCGGGGGTGTCGATAATATTGATACGGTGCTCAGGTAAGGTTCTGTCCATACCTTTCCAAAAGCAGGTCACGGCAGCCGATGTAATGGTAATGCCACGTTCCTGCTCCTGCGCCATCCAGTCAGTTGTCGCGCCACCATCATGCACTTCACCCAGCTTATGACTGACGCCGGTGTAGAACAAAATGCGCTCGGTAGTGGTGGTTTTACCAGCGTCGATGTGGGCGGAGATACCGATGTTGCGATAGCGCTCGATAGGAGTTTTACGTGCCATATTAAGTCCTTAAATGATAATGGCAATTTCGGGGTGGGCGGTTTGATGCCCTACCGGGAAGTTGTTGGTTTAAGTTCAGCATTGCTGCTAATGATCATGTGATCGCCACTAGTATAGTCCCATTGTTCGAATATACACGTACAATTTAATTATTTGTTCTGAAACTATGCAATAATAGTGAAGAGCGATGACTGAAGGTGCTTCCATCATTGCGCTAGAATTATTAGTAGGGTCAAAAGGGAGTATAGGCTATATTGCCGCCCGCTAAGGGCCGTTTGATATGGCCGAACCCGGTAGTTTGGTGGGGGATTTCCCTGCTGACTGTCACTTATTAATAGGAACACTATGATTGCAAATCACCCTGAGCGTGAGCAGATCCGTTTGGAAAATGTGCTGACGGCTTTAGGTAATCCGCTGCGGTTGGCGGTGGTACGCAGACTGGCAGCGGGGGGCGAACATGCATGTGGCACTTTGGTGCACGGGCTATCTAAATCGACCTTAACCCATCATTGGCGGGTACTACGTGAAAGTGGTGTTATCTGGCAACGACCATGCGGGCGTGAGAGTTTATTATCACTGCGACGTGATGATATTGATGCCCGCTTCCCCGGCTTGTTGGATGTGCTACTAAGTGCTGTCGAGAATGATGCGACCACTGATGAGTCAACGGCAAAACATCTGCCGGGGGAGTGAGTTGAGGGCGGCGATATATTTTCCGCCCTCACTCAACAGGTTAAATCTCTTGGGCGTGAGCTAAAACAAAATCTTCAGCTGCTTTTGACCACAACCCGTCAGTTTTACGCAAAATAGCCTGTAGTTCTTGTAATAACGGCGAATCTTGCTGGTGGCTCATCAGTTCACTTAATGACGTCAGCGGCATATTTTTGCCAGTGTAAACCAACTTCTTGCCACCGATAATGTGCGGTAAATTCAACGTAGTTTCTGCGGCGTCATTTAGACCAAGAATATGAGATACCACTTTTCCGGCATTCACTTTCTTCGCTTCAATTAACTTCACCGCTTCTCTCATGTCGTCAGTATTGCCACCTGAGGTACCAACATAATGGGTAAAGGAGTAATGGATATCGTAGAAATTAACCGACGCCATAAAATTCTTATCCTGTGGGCCGGCAAAGAAATTAAAGCAGCCATCGGGTGCTAATAGGCTTGAAGCCAATGTGACCAATTCAGTTGAAGGGACGAACACAAAGATATCGTCATAACCTTTACCCTCGGTCAGGGCCATTAAACGTTCAAACTGATCATCAGTTTGTTTGGTATTGAGATAATGCACTTGAGTCTGAGGTTCACTCGGATATAAGCGGGCGGCATAATCCAGCTTTTGCTGGTGGCGGTCGGTAATTACCAATAATTGCGGATTAACTGGCCCGTGCAGCGCGTAATCAATGGCTAATAACCCCATCGGGCCGGTACCGCCAAGAATCAACACATTACCGCCAGGCTTGATTCCCATTTTATGCTGATAAGTGCCGGGAACCAGATGATAATTGGCATTAAATGCACCGATAACACAAGAAAGCGGCTCGACCAATGAACCTTCAAAATAACTTTCACCTTCATATGGCAGCAAACAATCTTGTTCCATCACTTCGTTGGGAATAACCACATGGGTGGCCTCACCGCCAACATAGGGGAAAGAATATCCGGGGCAATCTGGGCGGTCGGGTAATTGCAAATTAGCCTGAATCACATAACGGCTACCGGGTTTGAATTTATGCTGCCATTTCTTACCGACTTGCAGAATATCACCGCAAAATTCATGACCAATAATAATGGGATTTTCTGCCACATTATCCGGTACTTTTTTATGGTCAGCGCCTAAATTGGCTTCTTTCCACGAAGAGAGGCAAATACTGTCGGTCACCACCGTTGCCAGTATTTCATCGTCGCCTATTTCTGGTAAATCAAAACTTTCCAGACGTAGGTCATTTTTACCATATAAACGTAGTGCTTTAGTTTTCATGTGGAACCACCTCAATTATCTTTTAAATATAAAAACAACAGATCGAATAAAAAAACTCCCCGGCATTAATTAGGAAAGAATGCCAAGCCATGAGCCTACAATTCCGAGGCCAAACAGGGAGAAGATGAGCCAGATAGGGTTAATTTTGCGTTTAAGCAAACGCATCATTAATAGAGTAAGACCCAGAGCCAATAAACCAGGGCACAGCTGATCGAGAATGTTTTGTACGGTCATGGTTACTGTCGTGCCGTCGTGGCCCGGTGTTTTTGATATCACCAGCGGCACATTGATACTGGTCCATTTGGTGACCAATACCCCCATGATAAACAAGCCCAAAATCGAGGCACCCTCGGTCAGTTTTTGCAGTACATTTCCGCCAAGGTCTTTGACGATATTGATGCCCTTGGTGAAACCGTATTGCAGGCCGAACCATTTCAGAGCCAGGCGCACTGAGTTGAAGGACAAGAAGAAGAGAATCGGCCCTAGCACATTGCCGTTCAGTGCCAGCGAAGCCCCCAAGGCGGCAGTGATGGGGCGCAAGGTGCCCCAAATCAGTGGGTCACCGACCCCGGCCAGCGGCCCCATCAGCCCAACTTTCAAGCTATTGATCGCACCCTCATCAATGTCAGCGCCATTGGCCCGTGCTTCTTCCATGGCGGCGGTGACGCCGATCACCGGCCCGCAGACTGCCGGTGTAGTGTTAAAAAACACTAAATGGCGTTTCAATGCGGCAATTTGGTCTTCTTTCAGCGGATACAAACGCTTGATTGCGGGCACCATGTCATAGCAGAAACCCAGGCCGTGAATACGTTCATAGTTAAAAGAGGCCTGTTGCAAGTTGCTGCGTAAAAACATTTTAAACAGATCAGACCGGGTTAATCGCTTGTTTAATATGGTCATGTCGGCGTCTCCTAATCTTCTAATTCATCAAGTTTGGCTTGGTTGGCTTGCGCTACAGGCGCTGCCGGTTTCTGATAAAGCGGGTTTAACTGGATATACAGCAAGGCAATGATCAGACCGATACCACCGAACGCGAGCAGGCTGAATCCGAGGTAACCGCCGACAATAAAACCGAGGAAGAAGAAGGGCATAAGGTATTTCACGCCCATCATGTTGAGCACCATGGCGTAACCGACGACGACGATAAACCCGCCGGCAATTTGCAACCCATGAGTCACCACCGTTGGAATCGCGTTAAGCATATGGCTAACGGTATCGGCGCTGACGAAGATGGAGACGATTAAGACCGGAATGGCGACCCGCATGGCCTGAACCAGCAATGCCGACACATGCATAAAATCAATCATGGCGAAATTGGCTTTTTCTGCGGCCCGGTCGGCGGCGTGTTGGAACGCCACGGTGATGGTGCGGGCAAAGACAGTCAGTACCTGACCTGCTGCGGCTACCGGCAGGGCAATAGCAATACCGGTGGCAATATTCTGATGACCGACAATGACCAGAATGGTTGAGATAATACTGGCGAGCGCGGAGTCTGGGGATTGCGCAGCACCGACGTTCATCCAACCAAGGGCAATTAACTCCAGCGTACCGCCGAGGATAACGCCGGTGGTCATATCACCCAGAATCAACCCGGTAATGGTGCAGGCAATTAATGGTCGGTGAGTTTGGAATTCATCCAATACGCTGCCGATACCGGCAATGCATGAGAAAATAAATATTAAGATTATTTGTAGTAAGCTTATTTCCATGGTGGACCCCTTTGGACAATACATTCCCATGGCTACATAGCCGTGGGTTATAACTAAATAATTGTATTGACCAGGTTAAGTAATCGGATTTAAATATTTAATAAAGCCTGGGTTATTACTTATATTTCAAGTGAAGTGTCATTATTTAGACTCCAACTCGCGTAATTTTTTAATCACATCCACATCAGGATCGGAAGTGACTACCCGTAAATCTAAATGAACACCGCGCTCTGCTAATGCATAAAAAGCATTAATGTCATTTTGATCAACTGATACCGCTTTGGTTAATTGTGTTTTTCCATGTTTAAAGGCCATGCCGCCAATATTAATAACATCAATTTTCACACCCTGATCTACTAATCGTAAAACATCTGTTGGATTGGTAAATAAATAAAATACAGTGTCATTGATATAATTTGGGTTGTGATAAACCGCTACCGCCTTTTCAATATTCACCACATTCACTTTGATTCCCGGTGGTGCTGCCTGTTTTAATAATGTTTTCCGAATTTCATCGTTATAAACGTCGTCACTACAAATAATAATACGCCCGGCTTTAGCTTCTTTGGCCCAAACCGTGGTGACCTGACCATGAATCAGCCGGTCGTCAATTCTTGCCAGATTGATTTTCATATAAAGTCAGCCTCTTCTTCCTCGTTATTTTGTTGGTGACGGAATGACTGCACGCACTGTGTACCAATGTCGAGTAAATAGTCTGTCAGCTCTTCTGCCGCCATCACTTGCTGGTTATCGGCAATTTCCAGTGCTAATGGTAGCGATAATCCACTGATAACCTGAATACGACTATCACTGAATGCCAGACGCGCGGCGGCGTTATAAGGGCTGCCACCTTGCAAATCGACGGCAATGAGCCAGGAGTCATGTTGATTCTTTGCCATGACATCCTGCATTTTATTCACTAAATTTTCGGCATTCTCACCTCGGTTAAACAGCAGCGGGGTAATATTCTGTGTTTCGCCATATACCATATTGACGGAATTGAGCATTGAAACCGCTAAGTCACCGTGAGCACAAAAAATGACGTTAACCATTATGTCTCCTGTTAGCCTGAATTTGGACAATACTCAGCCACACACGCAATCGCGTCATTTATAATGTTGTGGTGAGCTATTTGGGGAAATATTCCCCCTTATTTATAATTTATACGGTGAGTGCCAGTATCTCCTCGGCAGTTTCTTTAGTGGTCACCAAACTATTAATATATTTTCCTTTAATAGCGCCGATGATCCCGCTGATTTTTTCATGGGAGTGCGCAATCCCAATGGAATAACGTGCTTTTTTAATTTTGTCTAATTGAATGGTAATGGTTTTATCCGAGATATAAGTTTCAACCGGATTACCTTGTAAATCATAAAAACGTGAACAGATATCACCGGCAACCTGTCGGTCATTAAAGTGATCAATTACATCGCTGCCATAAAAGGCACGCCAGGTAGAATTGCCAGAAATATTAGGTGAACCAATACCAAATATGGCGATATCCAGCCGCTGCCAATAATCTGCAATAGCCTGATAATGCTGAGATTGCACAATTCCATCGCGAATAACACTCTCTTCCAAAATTGCCGGGAAATCGATCAGCAATGACTCACCTTTTAATTTCATCGCGGCGCTGTAGACCAGTGTATTCACATGAAAGCGGCTTTCCAATTTACCTGAAGGGCCGCCGACCATTGGGATACAGGTTAATTGGCGCGATACCGGCGAGGTATCCATTTGCTCAACCAGCGTGGCAATAGCACTGCCCCAGGAGAAGCCCAGAATATCGCCATTTTCAATAATCCGGTTTAGCAGTGCGCTACACTGTTTTGCCATCAGAATCAGTTGTTGTTCCGGTGATTGGTCTTGCTCGCAAGAAACGACGATTGCTTCGCGTAATTTAAAGCGCGACTTCAACTGCTGTTCCAATAACAGATTTTCGTTATAGTTGTAGTTGATTGAAATAGTGACAATGCCTTGTTCGCGTACTTTCTTCAGCATGCGGCTGATACTGGTGCGATAAATTCCCAGCGCCCGCGCTATCTCAGCTTGCGTGAAATTTTGCTCGTAATACATTTGTGCAATTTTCACCATCAGGCGTAGATCATCGCTCTTTTCCATTTCAGCCTCTTGCACATTTGTGCAAATGTCATTAAGTTATTTATGACCTGATATAATCACTTTCTATTTTTTAAGTCAAAAGCACAAAATAACGACCCTCTCTGAAATTGCACAATAATTCCCTGATAGTATCGATGAAATTAATTTCTGATATCGCACAAGTGTGCAAATATCTTTAATGTTTTGATTTATATTAATTAAATAGAAAAGTGATTTTTGTGTTCGTTCACTTTATTCCGGACAAATTTTGGATTCTGATCACATTTTTATTTTGCGTGATGTGGTGGCTTTTGCACATATGTGCAAAGTGGCGGTGTAAGCGAACAACTCCCGACTGATTGAGTCGAGAGTTGTCAGCGAAGGGCGTTAATTCAGCAAAGGTTTGTAGTGATGGGGTTGGCGCATGGCGACCAAATCTTTACGGCGCACCACATTGGTTGGATAAGGGCTGCCTGCGAGAGAGTGGGTATCAATGGTTTGTGTGACGGTTTGCGTTTCTTGCCAAAGTAGCTGTTCATGGCGCGGGAAAGTAAAGGTTTCCGGCCCGAATATGCCGCTATATCCCCCCTGTTCGTTGCTGTTATCTATCGCATTGGCAAAGGCCAGATAAAGGTTATTTTCCCCGGCACGGGTTCTGAATAAGTGCCAATGCAACGGATCGGCTCCGGTTGGGATAGGGTAGTTTTGCACCACAGCGCTGCCCTGATGCGCGGCAGTAAAACCGGCGGGAAGGGCGGCGGAACAGGCGATAATATCGCAACCCATCAGGGCCAAAATGCGCGCTGATTCGGGTAACAATGTATCATGACCCAGCAACAATCCGATTCTGCCGAGCGCCGTATCAAATACACGCCAGTGCTCTCCCGCGCTAGCCCACTGTTGCTGTGCTTGAGAAAGATGTATTTGCCGATAAGTGCCGATGACCCCCTCCGGGCCAAACAGAATCTGCGTGTTGTAATATTTATCCTGCTGTTTTTCCGCCATTCCCACCACCAGATAGACCCGTAATGTCATAGCGAGGCGGGCCAGAGCCTGCACGGCGGGGCCATCTTGGGTTTGAGCATTCACCGTACCGGCGAGATAACCGGTCAGGGCTAACTCCGGGAACACAATAAGTTCACTGCCTTGTTGTAAAACAGCTTCCTCTGTCATGGCGATTATCGTCGCCAGATTGTCCTCTACCTGTGCAGTTGAGCAGAATTGCGCCACCGTGATACGGCTCTGTTTGCCTGGCGGCAAAGGCTGTCGCCCATAAAGACCAAAGAAATCCTGTGGGTTCCATAAAAAACTGTCACTTAATAGCGAGTGATAATAGTCAGGGCGGCGTTGATCAAACACTAATTCGCCTAACACCCGGCGCTGGCGGCTGCGGTTGATATCAATTTCGGCATAAGCAATCCCGTCGCCGTTATCTACCACCGCAGCGATGTTGCCATCAGGCTCAATGATGCAACTGCCACCGCTAAATTGGACGCCGCGCTCTAATCCCCAGCGGTTGCTCTCCAGTAAATAGCAGCCATTTTCCATTGCCCGGCTGATCCAGTATGGGGCCGGAGTGCGCTCCGCCAGCCAGTTACTGATATGACAAATCACGTCAACGCCATCCAGCGCCAGCAAACGGGCGGTCTCGGGGAAATGAATATCCATACACACCAGCATGCCAATACGCCCCAGCGGGGTATCAAACACTTGATGCCCGACATCCCCTGCCGCCGCCCACTTGGGTTCTGAAATATAAGGGTGACTTTTGCGATGACAGCCAATAACCCCCTGCGGCCCGATTAATACCGCACTGTTGTAATACAGCGCTGTTTGTGGGTCCACTTCGGGCATACCTAATACGATATAACATTGATAACGCTGAGCTAATTCGGTGAAGCGAGCGGTGCTCTCGCCAGGAACCGTTTCGACCATCGGTGCAATTTCTTGTCTGTCAAACCAACAGTAGCCAGTGGTCGCCATTTCTGGCGTGGTAATCAGACGCGCACCTTTCTGTGCCGCTTGTTCTACCAATACCAGTAACTGACGTAGATTCGCTTCTTTGGCAAACATTAAAGGCTCAAACTGAATAGCGGCGGCAAGATAAGGGGCTAGTGACATGATTATCCTCATAAATAATGAATGCTATGCTCGGGGATCCCCGGGCAATGTAGACTCAGTTCTTGCGGCTATTGACGGCTCCTGGGGTGGTCCAGGAGAAAATATCATTGGCCTGAATCAGCGCGCATGAGATCTCTTCAACCGTGATGCGCTTGTCCATAGCCTGATGGCGCAGGATCTCGTAAGCCTGTTCTTCACCAATACTGTGCATCCGCATCAGAATGGCCTTGGCTTCACTCACCTGGCGGATGCCCAGTACTTTTTTTTCCAGCCGCTCGATGCGATCACTCATCTGCCGCTGCTGCTGGGCATGGTGCAGCGCAAACACCATGGCCGAGAGCAAACCAGAGGCGCGAATCGGGGTGGTTATCGTGCTGCCAGCGCCCATGTTGAGGGCCTGGTCAATAAACGTCGGGTTTTCATAGGCGATAACCGCAATCAGGGCGTGTTTGCTATGATCGAGCCATGACACATCTGGCTCTGGCTTATCTGACTGTAATGCATAGAAAATAAGATCGGTATCAGCAGGTAGTTGCTCGGGGATCGGCCAGAAGGCTTGCACCTTAAACCCCATTCGGCGCAGATGATTGGTGAGTGTTTCGCCATCTTCGTCATCGGGATGTAGCACCACACAGCGGACCCCGCGGCTGAGTAATAGGGCTGTCGCACTGATTCTGCTGTCGCTAGGTCGCATGTGGATACCCCACTGTCGTGAGTTTCGTCACCCAATCGCCCTGAATCTGATTAGTCATATAGGGGTCGGGTTCGACGATACGGCGAGATTCCTGCACGATAGTAAATTGCCCACTTTCATTCGCCATACCAATGCGCGGATACAGCCCGGTATGTTGATTCAGTGGGTCAATACGAATGCGGCCTTGTGGTGCATCGAATTGGCTACCGCGCAGTGCCGCAGAAAGTGGATAGATATGGTCACTGCCACATTCGGCCATTGCTTTGGCAAACAGATGCACCTGGCTGTAAGTGGCCTCCCAATTCATGTCGGTAGTGAGCTCCGGCCCGAATTGTTGATGAAATTGTTTGAGCGCCGCTTGATTGGCTGTGGTGCCGATGCTTTGGAAGTAGGGGGCTGAGCTGAAATGACCTTGTGCTATTTCTGCCCCCATAATGGCAATCTCAGTTTCTGATGTATTCAGGCTGCCAATGGGCATACGGCTCGGATCCAGCCCGGCGGCCTGATAAGCTTGATACAAGAAAGGGACCGTCTGCCCGACCACGGTACTGAAGATGAAATCCGGCTGTTTTTTGGCTATCTCTTCAATAATGGGCAGGAAAGCCTCATAAGGTGCATTCAGATCAAGATAGCGCTCACCAATCACCGCACCATCATGGCGTTGCAGAATTAACTCCTGCATATTGCGGTTACATTCATAGGGATAGATATAGCGCGAACCAATCAGATAGACGCGCGCGCCAAACTGGCCGGTCAGATAGTCTGCCAATTGCACGCAGTTTTGATTAGGTGCGGCACCGCCATAGAAAATATTGTCAGAAAACTCAAAACCTTCATACAGTTGCGAATAGAACAGCAAGCGCCGATATTTTTCTACTACTGGCGACATGGCTTTACGGCTACTGGAGGTGTAGCCGCCAAAAATCACATTAACCTCATGCTCGACGATCAATTGCTCGGCCAGCGCTCGGAACTGTGTATCGTCAGATTGCGGGTCAAAATGAATCGCATTGAGTGGCCGGCCGTTGATGCCGCCATTTTGGTTAATTTCAGCAATTGCTTGAGTTGCCCCGCGCCATTGCGACAGTTCTTGAGCCGCTGTTACACCCGTGAAGGAGTACAGTAAGCCAATATTGACCGGGGTATCTGAACCCATATGCACCTGCTTACACTATGAAAAGGATGATTGTGCGAATGCGCATAACACCCCGGCCTATACCGGGGGTAGGGATTATTGCGCTAACAACTCTTTATTCAGCATCGCGCCGACGGTGTATTTCGGGTCAACCATATTACCCAGCCGCACTTTGCCGCATTGACTCAGCAGCATGTAGGCATCCCATTGTTCAAAGCCAAAATCGGCCACCAACCAGTAGATCAGGTCACGATAAGCAATACGGGTGGCATCCTCTAATGGGCGGGCACTGCCGATACTCATGATGGTTTCTGAGTTTTCCATGCGCGGCCAGGAGAGCTGCCAGTTTTTAATCAGATCCACTTTGATAGTGGTGATTGAGGCAAACTCCACGGCGGTCCCGCAAATCTCGCCATCCCCCTGACAGGCATGGGCATCACCAATAAACAGCCGGCCGCCGGGGGCACGCACTGGCAGATAGGTAATGCTGCCCGGCCCGATATCCGGTACATCCATATTCCCGCCGTGATTATCCGGCGTCAGAGAATTGATTGAGTCAATTTCAGGCGACACACTTAGGGTGCCGATATGTGGCTTATAGGGCAGGGTATGGCGCTCGCTCCAGTAGACTTTTTCGCTGTCGAGCTTAATCATGCGCACTTTTTCTGGCAGTGGATCATTGAGCATGGCGGTCAAGTCTGTGCCGGTCAGCCCACCAAAATGCGGGATCATGGCGCAAATACCGTGCGGATTCACACCACGCGGCAACATGGATTCGATATAGACCGCAATCACATCACCTTTCTCGGCACCATTGACCATGATCGGGCCATTCTGTGGATTGAGAAAAGGCATTTTGAGCAGTTGGCTCGGAATATCTTGCTCCGAGCTAATCGCGCCTTCGAAAGCATCTCGTGTATCGACAATTACCCGATCACCCGGTTCAATGGTCAATACTGGCGTCGAGTAGGGGCCAATGGTGTAGTGAAACTCTTTTTGCATCTCTTCCGTCAAATGATGGGTCACCGGTTTACGTCCTGCACCGACACCGCGTTTGACCATGATTGATTCTTCCAGCCATTTCATTAGCAATTCTCCACGTAATAAGGGCATCCGGTTACAAAGCCAGATGGCGGCGCATTAAAAGATCATCAGAAAGTTGTTGTTGTGAAAGGATTTCCACTACCTGGCCTTTATCCATCACCGCACAACGTTGTGCGGCCCGCTGGATCATGGCGATATCCTGTTCAACCAGAATCACCGCGACATGAAGCTCGCGGGCAATGCGCACCAGGGTATCGGCAATAATATTGACGATAGAGGGCTGAACACCTTCAGAAGGTTCATCCAGTAGTAATACTTTTGGCGAGCCAACCAAGGCTCTGGCGATAGCCAACTGTTGCTGTTCGCCGCCACTCATGGTGCCGGCTTTTTGTTTGAGTCTTTGGCGCAAGATCGGGAAATAATCCAGTACTCGTTCAAGTAAGTCTTTGGCAAACTCGCGGTGTTCACGAACAAATTGCATCCCAACTTGCAGGTTCTCCGCCACCGTTAGGCCCGCGAATACCTCTCGTCCTTGCGGGACGTAACCCATCCCCAGTCGGGCGCGGCGCTGCGGCGAGGCTTGGGTGATATCAATTTCGCCCAACAAAATGTGGCCTTGTTGCGCCGGAACTGCGCCAATCAAGGTGCGCATTAAGGTGGTTTTCCCTACCCCATTGCGGCCTATCAACCCCAATACTTCCGCCGCGTGCAGTTGCAGAGTGACGCCATTAAGCACCTGTCCACCGCCATATCCCCCGGTTAGCCCTGCTATTTGTAAGACCACGTTATTCATACCGCTTTCCCCAAATAGATATCTGCCACATCCTCACGCGCCAGCACCTCGGCGGCATTACCGTCGGCAAAAACTTGCCCGCCGTGGAGGACAGTGACCTGCGAGGCAATTTGCCGCACGAATGTCATGTCGTGTTCCACCACCATCAATGTCAGACCATCAGCTTGCATCTGCTTGATAAGCTCGCCGGTGAGATAAGTTTCATCGATAGATAAGCCTGCTACCGGTTCATCGAGCATTAACAGCGTGGGTTGCAGCGACACCGCCATAGCAATTTCCAGCCACTGTTTCTTGCCGTGGGATAAGTTCCCCGCCAGTTGGTGGTATTCGCCGCTGAGCTTAAAGCGCTCTAATAGCTCATCGACGCTGACCGCTTGCGAGCTAACCTCTGGGCGTAAATGACTGAGTGATAACTGCAAATGTTGCTCGACAGTCAGTTCAGGGAAGATGCCGGGAATCTGAAACTTAATACTCATGCCCATGCGGATGCGCTGGAAGGGAGCTAAAGTATTCAGCCGCCGATTGAAGAAACGGATATCCCCGTCGCTTGGCGTATGTTCGCCGGTCAGCAATTTGAAAAAGGTACTTTTACCCGCACCGTTCGGGCCAATGACGCAACGCACTTCACCGCGACGGATTTGCAAATCAACTTGATTGATAACCTGAATACCGCCAAAGCGCTTGCTCAGCCCACGGGTTTCGAGGATCAAATCTTGAGCTGCCTGATTCATAGCGCTTCCCCTTTTTTCGACCAGCGGGTGATTTTTTCTGCCAGCCAGGGCAATAAGCCATTCGGGGCGGCCAGCACCACGAACAACAGAATAGCGCCGAGCAGGATCATGGCGTATTCGCTGCCATAGATAGCCAACCATTGGGATAACCACACCAGCAGGGCGGTGATAACCACGGTACCAAAGATGTTTTTACGCCCGGCGGTCGCCACCCAGATAACCGGCATAGCGGCGGCGGTCAGCCCCATGGAAGATGGCGTGATATATGAACCCCACAAGGTATACAGCGCGCCGGATAAACCGGAGAGCACGCCGCCGAGTACGAACACCAGCAATTGGTAGCGGCGAATATCAATACCGAGCATCTCTGCCCGACGCGGATTCTCACGAATAGAGGCCAGCGTCAGGCCAAAATTAGAGCGCAATAGCCGCCGCACAGCCCAGTAAACTCCCGCGAGTAACAGGATGATCAGGTAATAAAAGGCATTGCCTTCCAGAGTCAGTAATTCGCCGCCGAACCACGGTAAAGAGAGCGGTGGCATACCTGACATGCCATTAAACCCATTCAGTCGCGCGCTGCCGATTGCCCACTGGGGGCCAGCGGTCTGCGACATAAAGGTTTCCAATACCAGAGTGAAAGACAAGGTAACAATGCCGATAAAAATGCCGGTCACGCCGCCGTAAAACATCAGATAACCCAGCGCCGCCGCGACAGCCGCCGCCACCAGCAGTGCCATGATCAAGCCCGACCAGGTGGAGAGTACCCCGTCGCCGAAGTTCAGCGTCATCACGCCGTAGGTATAACCGGCAAGACCAAAGAACGCGGTCTGCCCGAAAGATAAAATGCCACCATGCCCCCACATTGCTGCTAATCCGATGGCACAGAAGGTCCACAGCAGGAAGTAGGAAAGGTCGCCGATCATCGCGCTATCGACCACCAATGGCAGCGCGAGTGCGCCCACCAGAATGAGCAATGCGGCCAGCCGGGTTGTCGATGGCGTACGTTGTTTTGCCGCCGATAAATTAAGAGAAGTTGTTGTCACATGCAGCTCCTAGCGGTTACGGGTAAACAGGCTGCCAACACCGTTTGGCAATAGGCGGATAACCAATACGGCGGTGACCAGTAAGCCAATTTGTCCGGCCAACTGCCCATACCAGGAATTCAGCCCGGTTTGTATTGCGCCTAATGCAATCGCTGCAGGAATGGTGCCAACAAGGACATTTGCGCCACCAACGACCACCGAAACAAAAGCCTGAACAATAAAACTGCTGCCCATGGTGGGAACGGCGGTTAGGGTCGGGGCATAAATGGCCCCGGCTAATCCCGCTAGTCCTGCACCCAGCGCGAATGTCAGGGTATAAATACGATCAGTTTCCAGGCCCAAACAGGAAGCCATGCGGGCATTTTGAATGGTAGCTCTGGCGCAGACGCCGTAATTGGTGTGGAAAAACAGCCAATAGAGCACCATCAAGATGGCAATGGCGAAGAAGGGCAGTAATGCACGGTAGGTGGCAAAAGAGTATTCGCCGAGGGTGAAAGAGCCGAAAGGCGTGGACAGCCCCTCCAGTGACGGGCCGGCGATCAGCAACATACTTTGTTGCACAATCAAGCTGATAGCCCAGGTCGCCACCACCGAATCATATAAGCGACCATAGAGATGACGGACGACCAGGCGCTCGACGACACCGCCGAAGAACGCCGCCGCCAGGCTACCGGCCAGCATGGCGAAGGGGAGTGGCAGGCCAGCTTTATTCATTAAAATGGTGACATAAGCGCCACACATAATGAATTCGCCGTGTGCCAGATTGATAACCCCCATCATGCCAAAAATAACCGCCAGCCCTAGTGCTGCCAGCACCAGATAGGCGAAGTTATCGCCAAACTGATAAATCACCGAATAGAGAAAGGATAGCGTTAACATCGTTTGGCAATCCCTGGTGTCCTGATTGACACCATTGAAAATGGATAACACAGGGAAGCCCGCTCAAGCGGTGCCTTCCCTATAAAATAGGCCGTTCAAACTGCTGACAAAGTCAAATGAAGGGGAACCGTGCCGCTGGGGTCGTAGTGGCGTAAGCCACCGGAGCGCCCCGAGGTGCGGTCAACCCTTCACTCATCAAGCTATCTAGCTTTGTCATTAGCCAGGTTTAGGCCTTTTTTGGCGGAGACGATGGCGTGTATTGGCTGTTATCCGGTTTCACCGGCAAGTTACAACCGGCTTCACCCAACCAATAGGGTTTGATATCAGTCCACACTTTCGGGATCTCGATCGAGTGGTCGTCCTTCACATGAGCCAGATAGATGGTATGACTCAAATGATGGCTTTTCGGATCGATACAGACTTTCCCTGAAGGGCCGTCAGTGCAGATATCGCCGCTTTCCAGTGATTTACGCACAGCATCCATATCGGTGCTGCCCGCTTTTTCTACCGCGGCTTTGTACAGATAAACCGCGTCATAGGCATTGGCCGCTTCCTGATTGATGTAAGGCTCATTCGGGAATTTGGCGTGGAAACGCTGTTTGAAATCATTACTGGCAGGGCTATCTACTTCTTCAATGTAGTTAGCGGTGATATACATATCTTTCAGCGCCGGAGCTTTAAAGCGCTTGTGCTCATAAGCCTGGCCGACGTTAACAGAGCTACCCATTGGCAAATTCAGTTTTGCCGCGGCTTGCTGCTCGTAATAGGAGGATTGGTTGGCTCCGACCAACAAAGTCATGACGAAATCAGGTTTGGCTTTCTGGATATTTTGAATGGTTTGGCCAAATTGCGAGACACTTAGCGGGATAAACTCCTCACCGACCATAGTGCCGCCATTTTCTTCCACAATTTTGCGCACCCACTCGGCTGAGATTTGACCGAAATTATAATCAGCGGCAATGGTATAAACTTTTTTGCCGTACTTCTCCATCATCCACGGGATCAAGGTTGAGAACTGCTGTTCAGGCACTGCACCGGTGACGAAAACATTGGAGTCACACACGCCGCCTTCATACTGATTGTTATACCAATAGAGCTGCTTTTCGCGATCCATTATTGGGCGGATAGCTTCGCGTGAGGCACTGGAAAACGCCCCGAAGATCACATCCACTTTGTCATTTTTAATTAAGCGACGTGCCATTTGTTGGAAGCGGGTGTTATCGGATTGCGTATCGTATTTGACCAACTCGATTGGGCGTCCGAGTATGCCGCCTTTGGCATTAATCTCTTCTACAGCAAGTTCTGTGGCATGAATTTTGGGGATCACCGGTAAGGCAAAGTTACCGGATGCATCTTCCAACAAACCAATTTTTACCGGTTTCTCTGCCGCCATCGTCATTCCTGAGTAGGTCACGGCAAATGCCGCAGCCAGCGCGATGGAGAGAGTGGTGTGATGACACTTAATTTTGGACCATTTTATTCCTGACATAAGTACCCCTGGCATTGGTTAAAAAAGTGAGTCTGAAAAAAAGCCAAAAAAAAAGCCCGGCAAAGTCAGATGACATTGCGAGGGCTCTATTGCCATAACCACAAGCCGACAACGTTGGCGTTCTTGCGGAGAAGTCAGGGTCACTATAAAAAGCATTCAGAGTTATTGTCAACGAAGAATTTTCAATAAAAATCAAATAGTAAAATTGAAACTCATTGCACTAAATCAGGGCTTTCGGTTGCACGAAAATGGCCCATTCATCTGCAAGCGCTAACTGCGGGTGAAGAAGCGTCACGCGGTGAAATTATCGAGGGTGGATGTATGGAATTGGGAGGCGGAGGTTAATAAATTGCACCAGTGGAGTGCTTAAAAAATATGCAAATATTTATCTGCTTTTTATCTGTTACCTGTAATCGATCCGACCTCGGCAAAATTACCGAGGTCGGATTGCGATATTAACCGCAACGGTTACATTTTGATGCCTGGATCTGTTGGAAGAAATCGTTGCCTTTATCATCTACCAGAATAAAGGCTGGGAAATCTTCGACTTCAATTTTCCAGATGGCTTCCATACCCAGCTCAGGGTACTCCACACATTCCAAGCTCTTGATACTGTTTTGCGCCAGGACGGCTGCGGGGCCGCCAATGCTGCCCAGATAGAAACCGCCGTGCTTGTGGCAGGCATCGGTGACTTGCTGGCTGCGGTTGCCTTTTGCCAACATGATCATGCTGCCGCCGTGGGATTGCAGCAGATCAACATAAGAATCCATGCGCCCTGCGGTGGTGGGGCCAAGTGAACCAGAAGCATAACCTTCCGGGGTTTTCGCTGGCCCTGCGTAGTAGATCGGATGATCTTTAATGTATTGCGGTAAACCTTCGCCGTTATCCAGCCGTTCTTTTAATTTGGCATGAGCAATATCACGGCCAACAATAATAGTGCCGGTCAGCGACAGGCGGGTTGATACCGGATACTGTGACAGCTCTTTTAAGATATCGGCCATCGGGCGGTTAAGGTCGATTTTAACCACTTTGCCTTCAGTGCTATGGCGCAGGTGCTCAGGGATATATTTTCCCGGATTTTGCTCCAATTTCTCCAGCCAGATACCTTTGCGGTTAATTTTACCTTTGATATTCCGGTCAGCAGAGCAGGAAACCCCCATGCCGACTGGGCAGGAGGCTCCGTGACGCGGCAAACGCACCACCCGCACATCATGAGCAAAATATTTACCGCCAAATTGCGCGCCCAGACCTAAATCCTGTGCGGCTTCCAGCAGTTCTTGCTCCAGTTGGATATCACGGAAAGCTTGCCCGTGCTCATTGCCTTCGGTTGGCAGACCATCGTAATACTTGGTGGAGGCCAGCTTCACGGTTTTGAGCGTGCTTTCAGCCGAGGTGCCGCCAATGACAAAGGCGATATGATACGGCGGGCAGGCAGCCGTACCCAAGGTGCGCATTTTCTCAACCAGATAGTCTTTCAGCTTACCCGGAGAGAGCAGAGCCTTGGTTTCCTGATACAGATAGGTTTTGTTGGCTGAGCCGCCACCTTTGGTGACGAATAAGAATTTATAATCTTCCCCCTCAGTGCTGTACAGGTCGATTTGCGCTGGCAGGTTGGTGCCGGTATTCACTTCTTGGTACATATCCAGCGCCGCGTTTTGTGAGTAGCGCAGATTGTCTTCAATGAACGTGTTATATACACCGCGTGACAGGGCTTCGGCATCATTCCCGCCGGTCCAGACGCGCTGGCCTTTTTTACCCACGATAATAGCAGTGCCGGTATCCTGACAGGTCGGTAAAATCCCTTTGGCTGAGATTTCAGAATTGCGCAGGAATTGCAGGGCAACATACTTATCGTTTTCGCTGGCTTCCGGGTCATCCAAAATGGCAGCAACTTGTTTTTGGTGAGCGGGGCGGAGCAGGAATGAGGCATCGTGGAAAGCATGTTGGGCGAGGAGGGTCAGGGCTTCAGGTTCGACTTTTAGGATGTCGTGACCTTCAAACTGTGCGACCGAAACATGGTTATTACTGACAAGGTAATACTCAGTATCGTCTTCCTTTAACGGGAAGGGATCCTGATAGTGGAACGGTTTGTTTGACATATTTTTCTCACATTCAACATCAGTTAGCGAAAGTGTTCGATAACAGAAACAATCGATAGAAGAACCAAGCCGATATTTTTTAGTATGACTTTAACAAGAATTTTACTATAGATTGTCGCTGCGAGGCGATGGCTCCACCCTCTTTATAAAGGGTGGATCTCATTTTCCGCACTTATCGATGGTGCTGGCAGGATGATGGTGGGACACTGGCCGACCGCCAATGGTTGAGTTATATCGCTAGAGAATATGTCCATGTTAATAAGATGGATTTTGTTATTGATATATCAACTTTGCCTTTCTTTAGTCCAGTCTTCTATTGAGAGGGCTGGAGCCATTGAAAAAGCTTTATCGTTTGTCACTAAAATGGCCCCAAGGCTTAGTGCATGAGCTGCAATCAATTGATCCAGCGCCCCCATAACATGTCCTTTCTTTTCCATTTTTGCACGTAGTTTGCCATAGCATTCTGCTGCTTCACTATCCCAGGCTTGCAAGGTCACCGAGTCCAGAAAGGCTGCTACTGTTGCTTTTAGTGTTTTACTTTGACGTTTTGCTATTCCGTAGAGCAATTCAGCTTCTGTAATACTGGAGATACAGACATCAGAAGGTTTCACCTGTTGTATGTTTATCAAAACATTAGGGTGGCGTCGAAATAGATGGCTCACTGTATTTGTATCAAGCATGTACATTGGCATTACTCTATTCCGTCGAATGGATCACGGCTTGCTGTACCTTGCTGACGTTCATCAATGCTAAGGAAATCAGTAGGTACGCGTGTTTTATTAATGAGTTGAAGCAGATGGTCCCAGTTGTCAGGTTTAGCCGGTTGCTTGGATAAGATTACATTCCCATTCTCATCACGGCGAATGTAGACTTTATCGGTATCGAACTCGAATTCGACAGGCAACCTAACTGCTTGATTTCTACCATTTTTAAATAACTTCGCGACTCTATCCATTATTTATCCTCTTAGCTTTTGGCCTATGCCTTAGCATATGTCAATTTTTGGCCCATGCCAAGGTACGATTTTTCCACCTCTATTCTTATGCTTCCGCTCTCCCAATCGACTAATTTGTGACCGGCTTCTACTTTCCTTGCTCTCATGTTGGACAAGCCGTGGGGCGTTTGTATTATTAGATTGAATATAAATTTAATAGTGAATATATATTCAATGCGGAGAAAAATAATGAAAAATACCCTACTGAAATCCTGTCTTACCGCAGCATTGATCTCAATGGCGGGTGTTGCTGGTGCAGCCAGTAACGGCCTGATCGCCATTATCACCCCATCCCACGATAACCCGTTTTTCAAGGCGGAAGCTGAAGGTGCCAAAGCCAAAGCGACGGAGCTGGGATACACCGTATTGGTGGCGTCTCATGATGATGATGTGAACAAACAGAACCAACTACTGGAAACCGCTATCGCCCGTAAAGCCAAGGCGATCATTCTGGATAATGCCGGATCGGATGCCACTATCGGGCCATTGAAAAAAGCCAAAGCCGCAGGTATTCCCACCTTCCTGATTGACCGCGAAATCAATGAAACCGGCATTGCCGTTTCACAAATCGTGTCCAACAACTATCAGGGCGCACAGCTCGGTGCTGAGAAGTTTGTCGTCCTGATGGGGGGCAAAGGCAAATATGTTGAATTACTCGGCCGCGAATCGGATACCAACGCACACGTGCGTTCACAGGGTTATCACGACGTGATCGACGAACATAGCGACATGAAGATGGTCGCTCAACAGACTGCAAACTGGAGCCAGACTGAAGCCTTCAATCGTATGGAGTCCATTTTGCAGGCTAATCCGGATATTACCGGAGTGATTTCGGGTAACGACACTATGGCGTTAGGCGCTGAAGCCGCATTAAAAGCAGCAGGGCGCAATGATGTGATTGTAGTTGGGTTTGACGGTAGCGACTATGTTCGCGACTCCATCATCAATAAAGGCAATATCAAAGCCACTGTACTTCAGCCAGGTTGGGCACAAGCCCAGATGGCGGTGGTTCAAGCTGATAAATATCTGAAAACCGGCTCTACCGGGCAGGAAGAAAAACAGTTGATGGACTGCGTATTGATTGATGAAAACAATGCCAAAAACCTGAATGTCTTTGCGCTGAAAGAGTAATGCCTTAAGCAAGGTTTGCTAACACGCGCATTTAAAAGGCAATGAGGGGCGCACCAGCCCCTCCTGACAGGAGGCAGTATGTGGTTCAGTGCCCTATCGAAAGCGGGCGGTTTGTTAGTTATCAGCACTGTGTTGGTAGCTTGCACCGTGGTGGATTTGGATGAAAACGGCAAGCCGATTCTGCCGGCCGATCCGAATGCGGTGGTCAGCGACTATAACCAACCACCGGATAAAGTCGCCTCCACCATTTGGGTGAGCAAAGTGATGCCATTTGCCAACAGCAATGCGCTCAGTTGGCAGCAAGTGAAACAACAGAATCAGCCAGCAACAGGGAAAAATAGTCAAAGTCATTTTGTTCGCTTCAACGGCAAAGTGGTGGCGGTAGCAACAGAAGGGCGGGAAGGGGCAATAAGAGTGGCAGTCGAGGGCGATGAGCAAGTGCTGCAATTGGGGCCTATCGTCAAAGGCAATGCTATTCGTGATGCATCGACCTTTATCCGCTTCGAAGATTTTAAAAATCAGGTGCAATATGCCCAGCTCTCTAAGGCATTAAGCAAACGCGCTTTACAGGATGTGACCAAACCCGATGCCAGTTGGGTCGGCCAGCAAGTTGAAGTATTAGCTGCAGTGACGGTAGCCCCTACCGGCTTGAGCAATGCGGTGCCGCTCAGTTTGAATAAGGAGAGCCGCTAATGGACCACCGACCTGACATTATCATGCGTGCTGAGGATGTTTCGATGCGTTTTCCCGGCACATTGGCGTTAGATGCCGTCAATTACCGTGTATATCGCGGCAAAGTGAATGTGATTATTGGTGAAAATGGTGCGGGGAAATCCACTCTGATGAAGATTCTGGCGGGGGTGCAGCAGCAAACTTCCGGCCAGATTTACCTCAACGAGCAGCCGGTGACCATTGCCAATACCCGTGAAGCGGCAGCACTGGGTATCGGCATGGTGCATCAGGAACTGAATTTGTCAGAAAATCTCAATGTTGCGGAAAATATCTTTCTGGGACGTGAGATTCAGCAAGGTTTGAAACCCATTAATCAGGCGGCGCAGGAATTGATTGCCGAACAACTGATGGCACGTCTTGATCAGGCTATTTCACCCAAAGAAATGGTGTCGAACCTGAAAGTCGGTCAGCAGCAATTGATTGAAATTGCTAAGGCTCTGGCTGAGCAGGCAGATATTTTGATTTTGGATGAGCCAACTTCGGCGCTGAGCAAAACTGAAGTCGATATTTTGTTCCGGGTGATTCGTGAACTGACGCGTCAGGGCGTCTCTATCGTCTACATTTCGCATCGGTTGGAAGAGCTGATGGCGATTGGTGACTATATCACTATCCTGCGCGATGGCCGTTTTCAGGCGGAAGCCGCCGTCAAAGATATTGATGTACCGTGGATTGTGCGTGAAATGCTGGGCAGTGATCCGGTTTCCAGTTTCCTTCATCCCGACCGGACTTTCGGTGCACCAATGATGGAAGTCGATAACGTCACTTTAATCAATGAATCCGGTAATACCGTGGTGAATCAAGTCTCGCTGCAAGTGCGTGCTGGTGAAATCGTCGGTATTTATGGGTTGATGGGAGCTGGGCGCACTGAACTGTTCGAATGCCTGCTGGGCACGCAACAGAGCTATCTCGGCACCATTCGGCTCAATGGCACCGCCATTAGTGCCAAAACCTCAACCGCAGAGCGCATCCGCCTTGGCATGAGTTTAGTGCCGGAAGATCGCAAAAAAACCGGTATTTTTCCGGTGTCATCGGTGGCTAATAACCTGACCATTTCCAGCTTATGGCGTCGGTTAAAACACCGCTTCGCCATCTGGCAGGAGAGTGAATCACAGGTGGTTGCCTCGGTGATTGGCGACCTGTCTATCAAAGTCTCTTCACCTGAAGTGGAAATTCAGGCGCTCAGTGGCGGTAATCAGCAAAAAGTCGTCATTGGGCGCTCATTACTGACCAGTCCGAACATTTTGCTGCTGGATGAACCGACACGGGGCATTGATGTTGGTGCGAAAGCGGATGTGTTTGAAATGATGGTGAAACTCTCTGAGCAGGGGATCGGCATTCTGTTTTCCACCTCAGATCTGAAAGAAATTATGGCGGTATCAGACCGCATTCTGGTGATGTCGAACGGCAAGCTGACCGCGAATGTTTCCCGTCAGTCCGCCAATGAATCGGCATTGGTTACGGCAAGCGCACAAGGGTTTGAATGATGAAAGCAACAACTGGCACTGCGTTGGCGAGTCACCAGAGTGGTGGGGCGTCGTGGTCACGGGAAAATATGCTGCTGCTTCTGCTCAAGATGCGCACCTTTATTGCCCTGTTCCTGATCCTGGGTTTCTTCTCTGTCATGGTTCCGGGGTTTTTAGCGACCGGTAGCTTGATCATTATGGTTAAGCATATTGCGATCAATGCCTTCCTCGCGTTGGGTATTACTTTTGTCATTATCACCGCAGGGATTGACCTTTCTATCGGGGCAACCTTGGGGCTGTGCGGCATGATTGCGGGTTGGATGATCACTCAAGGTATTGTTTTACCGATGTTTGGTATTGCGATCTTCCCGAGCGTCTGGGTAGTGGTTCCGGTGGTATTGGTTATCGGAGCACTGATTGGCGCGATTAATGGTTGGATCATTACCCGCTATAACGTTGCCCCGTTTATCTGCACCCTCGGCACCATGTATGTGGTGCGCGGTGCGGCGATGCTGATTTCCGGTGGTGAAACCTTCCCCGGCTTACAAGGGAATCCACAACTGGGTAATACCGGCTTTGACCTGTTGGGGTCTGGCACCTTGCTGGGCTTGCCGATTGCCATCTGGATCATGTTTATTCTGGCACTGGTTATTGCTTATGTTGCCCGCCGTCTGCCCTTTGGCCGCCATGTGTATGCCATTGGTGATAACGAACGAGCCGCAGAGCTTTCTGGCGTTAAAGTGCGGCAGGTCAAAGTGTGGGTCTACACCATATCGGGCTTCTGCGCAGCCATTGCCGGGATCATTGTTTCTGCTCAGTTGGTGGCCAGCCACCCAGCCAACGGCAGTGGTTTTGAGATGAATGCCATTGCCGCCGTGGTGCTGGGTGGGACTTCTCTGGCCGGAGGCCGGGGCACTATTCTCGGTACGCTGATTGGTGCCTTTGTTATCGGCATTCTGGCTGACGGTTTGGTGATGATGGGGGTGAGCGAATTCTGGCAAATGGTGATTAAAGGTATCGTGATTATAGTGGCGGTCATTATTGACCAGATGCAGAACCGGATGCAGCACAAAGCAGCGATTGTCTCGCAAAAGTCCACTGTGGTGGCGCAAGCTGGGAAGAGCGAACAAGCATAAAGAATAGGCGAAACAGGCTGTTGCTGCCTATTGGTTACAGAACACGAAGATGTCACGCCGGAGGGCGATTTCCGGACAGGCTTGATGAAAGCTATTTTTTAGCATCATCAAGAATAAATATTCGGTAATGAGTAAAAATTCAATTACCGATAAAATTTAAGAGAGGTAATGTCATGAATCCGTATTCACTGTCAGTCGATGAGCTGGTGAAAAAGGCACGGGCCATCCGTCGCCGCATCGTCCTGCTTAATGCGAACAGCCCCGCAGGGGGGCATACCGGCGCTGATCTTTCGCAAGTAGAGATTCTGACTGCACTCTATTTTCGCATCCTCAATTGTGCGCCAGAGCGGCTTACCGATCCTGAGCGCGATATCTATGTCCAGTCTAAGGGTCATGCAGTCGGCGGCTATTACTGCTGTCTGGCTGAAGCAGGATATTTCCCCGAAGCGTGGTTGGCGACTTATCAGCACGCCAATTCACATCTCCCTGGGCACCCCGTCAAACATAAAACTCCAGGTATTGAATTAAATACCGGTGCTTTGGGCCACGGCTTACCGGTGGCTGTGGGGATTGCACTGGCAGCAAAACGAGCTAACAGCAAACGTCGGGTATTTGTACTGACCGGTGATGGTGAACTGGCCGAAGGCAGTAACTGGGAAGCTGCGTTAGTGGCTGCTCACTATCAGTTAGACAACCTGATAATCATTAATGACAAAAACAAACTCCAACTGGCAGGTACGACCAAATCCATTATGAACACCGATCCGTTGGCGGATAAGTGGCGGGCATTTGGCCTACAAGTCACTGAATGTCAGGGCAATGATATGCAATCCGTGGTGGACACATTGGAGGGATTACCAGCGAACGGTAAACCCAACGTGGTGATTGCCAACACCGAAAAAGGTGCCGGTATCTCCTTTATTCAAGGGCGCGTGGAGTGGCACCACCGGGTGCCGAAAGGTGCTGAAATTGATCTGGCGCTGGAGGAATTGAGCGATGAGTAATGCAGAACATTTGGCCGCAGTGATGGTTGAGCAGTTTATTAAAGCCGTGGATAACGGGGTGGATCTGGTACCTGTTGTCGCTGACTCCACTTCGACGGCGAAAATTGGGCCGTTTATGGCCCGTTTCCCCGACCGGGTGGTGAATGTCGGGATTGCCGAGCAGGCGATGGTGGGCACGGCGGTAGGGTTATCCATGGGCGGAAAAGTGGCTGTAACCTGTAATGCCGCGCCCTTCCTGATTTCGCGCTCCAACGAACAGCTCAAAATCGATGTTTGCTACAACAATAGCAATGTAAAACTGTTTGGTTTGAACTCAGGAGCCAGCTATGGGCCGTTGGCGAGTACTCACCACTGTATTGACGATATCGCCATTCTACGTGGCTTTGGCAATATTGAGATTTATGCCCCCTCCGACCCGCAAGAGTGCCGCCAGATAATTGATTATGCTCTGGCGCATATTGGGCCGGTTTATATCCGTCTCGACGGTAAATCTTTACCGCCACTGCATGATGAGCACTACCAATTCGTTCCCGGCCAAATTGATGTTTTGCAGGAAGGTCAGGATATTACTCTGGTAGCAATGGGTTCTACAGTTCATGAGGCTGTTAGCGCAGCAGCGATACTGGCAGATAACAACGTTTCTGCTGCGGTGGTCAACGTTTCTTCGATTCGCCCATGTGATACTCAAAAGCTGTTAACCATCCTCAAAAACAGCCAACGGGTGATAACCATCGAAGAGCACAATATTAATGGCGGTGTGGGCAGTCTGGTGGCTGAAGTGCTGTCCGAAGCAGGCAGTGGCATTCCATTGGTGAGACTCGGTATTCCTGATGGCGGTTACGCAATTGCAGCCGACCGGGCAGAAATGCGTGCTTATCATGGTTTTGATGTAGCAGGCATTGTGGCTCGTGCTCTGCGGTTTTGTCGGGGAGAGTAATCATGCCGACGCCGATTATTTTGGCCATTGATGAAGGAACCACCAACGCCAAAGCCATTGCGGTGGATGCCGCTGGGCAAATTCTGGCGAAGGCCTCGGTGCCGCTGTTGTTGGAGCATCCGAGGCCCGGCTGGGCGGAGCAAGATCCGCTGGCTATCTGGCAGGCAGTTTCTTTAGCCATAGAAGGCTGTTTGAGCCAGTTGGCTGGGGTACGGGTTGCCGGTATTGCTATCAGTAATCAACGCGAATCGGTGCTTATTTGGGAGCGGGAGACAGGAATACCTCTGACTCGAGTGGTCAGTTGGCAGTGTCGCCGCTCGGAGGCTTTCTGCCAGGCGCTGAGTCAGTTACCGGAAGCGGCAATGATAGCTGAACGTACCGGATTGCAGATTGACCCCTTGTTTCCTGCGGCCAAAGTTCACGGCATGTTGGCGGAAATCCCACAAGGTGTCGAGCGTGCGGCCCACGGCGAATTATGTGTTGGCACTATCGATTGCTGGCTCACCTGGCAGCTCAGTGGCGGCGAGAGTTTCTCGACTGATTTTTCCAATGCCGCCCGTACTCAACTGTTTAATATTCATTCTGGTCAATGGGATCCAGACCTGTTGGCGCTCTTTGGCATTCCCAGCCTTTGTCTGCCTGCGGTTTTACCTTCGGCGGCGGTTCATGGGCACACCGGCAATATGGGTATCACTGGCTTGAGTCAGGGGATACCGATTGTGGCGCAAATTGGTGATTCGCATGCTGCGCTCTATGGGCAGGGCGGTGACCGTGCTGGCGAAATCAAAGCCACCTACGGCACCGGTTCATCTTTGATGACCACCGTGAAACAAGCCAGTGCGCAGAGTCACGGCTTAAGCACCACGATTGCCTGGCATGACGGTGAATTACGTTACGCCCTTGAAGGCAACATCACTCATACCGGTTCTGGTGTGGCGTGGGTTTCGCGCATGTTGGGGGTGACTGACTTAGCTCGCCTGACTGAAATGGCGCAAAGCCAGCCGGGTAATCAAGGGGTCTATTTTGTCCCGGCATTATCAGGTTTGGGTGCCCCCTATTGGGACAGTCAAGCTCGCGGCTTGTTCTGCGGCCTCACTGATGCAACTACACCCGCAGTTCTGGCCCGTGCCGGGTTGGAATCCGTCGCCTACCAAATAGCGGATGTCTTTTTTGCCATGGAGCGGGCCGGTCATCATCGCCTTGAGCAACTGCGGGTGGATGGCGGCGCAACCAGTAACCGCTGGTTGATGCAATTTCAGGCCGATTTGTTGCAGCGCCCCCTGATACGCAACCATACCGCAGAAGTGTCGGCATTGGGGGCGGCTTATTTAGGGGGGAAAACCTTGGGCTGGTGGCAGGATAGCCAGCAACTGGCGGCACTCCCCCGTGAAGTGGAATACATCGAACCGCGCGCTCAAAGTGCGGAGATGCAAGATAACTATAGCCTCTGGCAAATGGCCATCGCGCGTGCGCGTTTTCAGCCGAAATAACCCAAACCAGGAGTAAGCATATGTCAGCAATACCTCGTAAGTTAACTTTCGCGGTGATTATCGGCAACCGGGGTTTCTTCCCAAGTTATTTGGTTGCAGATGCACGCCGCGATGCCCAGGCACTGTTTGACCGCTTGGGGATCAACATCATCATGCTGAATGAAGAGCAAACGCCGCTGGGTGGGGTGGAAAACTGGCGCGATGCCAAAGTGTGTGCCGAATTATTCCGTAAACACAGTGAAGAAATTCATGGTGTGGTGGTCATTTTGCCTAACTTCGGCGATGAAAAAAGTGTCTCTGATGCCATTCGTCTCTCTGGCCTTAAAGTGCCGGTACTGGTGCAAGCAGAAGAAGATGCACTGGACAAAATGGGGCTGGCGACACGGCGTGACAGCTTCTGCGGTAAAATCTCGCTCTGCAACAATTTGCGCCAATATGGCATTCCCTTCACATTGACCCAGCAACATGTTTGCAGCTTAAACAGTGACATATTCAGCCGTGACGTAGAGCAGTTTGTACAACTGTGCCGCGTGGTACATGCCATGAAACGCGTCAGAGTTGGGGCTATTGGCGCGCGCCCAACTAACTTTAATACCGTGCGTTACAGTGAAAAGTTATTAGAGAATTTGGGGATTACTGTTGAGACCCTTGATCTATCTGAAGTATTTTTCCGCGTAGCTAACCTCAGTGACCATGATATTCGTGTCGGTGAAAAACTGGCGTTATTGAAAGCCAATGGTGATACCAGCGCTATTCCACAAGATAAACTGCACAAAATGGCAAAACTGTTTGTGGTTATCAGTGAGTGGATTATTGCCAATGATATTGATACCACCGCCATGCAGTGTTGGACGTCGCTACAACAGAATCTGGGAATTAACGTTTGCTCCATTATGAGTGTGATGTCCGGGCAATTAATGCCAAGTGCCTGTGAAGTGGATGTGATGGGCGCGTTATCAATGTATGCCCTGGCAAGTTGCTCGTTGGCACCGGCTTCGATTGCTGACTGGAATAATAACTTTGGCGAAGAACGAGATAAATGCGTGCTATTCCATTGCGGTAACTTTGCCAGTGAAAGTTTAGAAAGCTCAACTATGGGCACTGCGGATATTATCGGAACAACTGTGGGTTGTGAGAATACCTGTGGCGCGGTTCATGGCCGCATGAAATCTGGCCCATTGACCTATTTCCGCCTCTCATCAGACGATTTCACCGGGCAGGTGCGAGCCTATGTGGGGGAAGGGCGCTCAGTCAGTGATGAGTTGGATACCGTTGGCTGCCGCGCAGTTGTAGAAGTGCCGCAACTGGAAAGTTTACTCACACATATCTGTAATAATGGCTTCGAGCACCATGTGGCGATGAACCATTCGGCTACAGCTAAAGTGCTGCAAGAAGCATTCAGTAAATACTTGGGTGTTGATTGCTATTGGCATGCGAAATAGCGTGTTGGCGTTAAGTGCTTAAATTATGCCGCACCAGGGATGGCGCGGTTAAATCCAGGGCTTCAGTAAACCTAGAGTTTCAGTAAACCTCTGGCTTCAAGTAAACCTATGGTTACAGCAATGTCTCGGCGGTAATTCTGTCGGTAATCAATACATCAATATAGTTACCTGTCAGCGCGCCACGAATGGCGGCACTTTTCCCTACCCCTCCGGCCAGTGCGACGACTCGCGGGCAAGCCCGTAATTGTGGCAAAGACATACCAATCACCGGATCTTCTTCGTCACTAAGCACTGCGTTCCCCGCCGCATCAAAATAATGCAGACACAAATCCCCCACGGCACCGCGATCAGCCAGTAATTTAAGCATCTCTTCGTGGTAATAGTTACCGGAGTTTTTCAATAGCTGAGATGGCTCCAAATCGCCAATCCCGACTAACGCCAGATCAACTTCAGCAAATTTATTCACCACATCAGCGACTTCGCCGCTTGATATCAGGCGGGCGCGATCTTCGGTCGAGCGCTCGATACTTTGTGCGGGCAGTAAATAAGCTGGGCAATTCAAAATATTAGCCAGTGCCTGGGTTAACAATGTGGCTTGCACATTGCCGTTGGGGCCAACCCCGCCCAATAATTGAATGACGCCGCTGGTTTTGATGTTAAGCGGATGAAGGTTATCAACCATTGCTCGAATGGTGCTACTCCACGAAGAAATACCGACCATATCGTTTGGGCGAATACTGGTTTGCATATAGTGGGCTGCGGCAGAACCGATAGCTTGTTTTATCTGGGATGGGCTGGCGTCATCGGCGATATCCACCACGATGGCCTGGTCGATACCATAGTGTTTTTGAATGCGCGATTCGATACCAATAAACATATTAGGGGGCTGGATGACGCTGATTTTAACCACCCCCTCTTTAACACAACGGGTAATCGCACGGGAAACAAATGACTGGGATAAATGCAGGCTTTCCGCAATTTCGGACTGCTTCATACCTTCGGTGTAATACAGCGTGGCTATTTTCACCAATAACCGCTGTTCATCTTGTCTCGACATTGCTCTACCCCGCTAAATACCTCATGTTGGTATTTTTATTCAAAGCCGAATAAATAACAAGCAGTACCCATTTCAACTCCTTTTTAATCAATATTTAGCAAAGTAGCTATAGATCAAGGGCGAGTATTAAAGCCTCTACGCCGGCCGCCATTGGGGCTATTGCTGCTGGGGCTCTTCTTCTTATGAACTTTCTACCGGTTCTTGTACTGGTTCAGCTTGATCTGGCGGGGGCATGATGTCGTGAATCAACTGTTCATCAAAGCTGGGGTTAAGTGCCGGGGAGAGTGGCGAACTGACCAAACTGTCGGGTATGGCCATATGTGGCACTGGAGCATCATTAACAAATTCGTCTTGATCCTGCTTAACTGTTCTGCTGAATGCTATCAAACTTAAGCCGCAGAGTGAGAAAAACGCATACAGAATATTGCCACCCAGAGGGGCAATCAGCGCGCCCACAGCGAGTGGTCCGATACTGGCTCCTACACCGAATGACATCAGCAAACATGCCGCTAAAGAGACTCGCCGCTCCGGTGCAATCAGGTCATTGGCTAGTGCCACGACCAACGGATAAAGCGTGAACTGCAACATGCTGACAATAAAGCCTAAACCCAATAAAAAATGGAATGAGATATGCGGCACCAGTGCTAGCGGCAGTGCTGTTAAGGCCAGTAATAATGCGTTAATACGCAGCAGGAGTGTGCGGTTATAGCGATCAGACAACCAACTGAGCGGAAACTGAGCGACCAATCCGGCAAAAATAGATAACGCCATGAACAGGCCGGTTTCTTGAGTGGAAAGTGATTGCAAGCTGGCATAAACCGGTGCCAGACCATAAAACGAGCCGACAATCATGCCGATAACTAATGTCGAGGCCAGTATTTTGGGGATGGAGTTGATAAAGAATTTCAGTTCCATAGGCGCCGGTGACATCTGCTGAGCATTACTGCGAGTGGTCAGGGCTACAGGAACCAAACACAGGGCAAAAAACAGAGCAATAATCATGAGAGTGCTTAAACCCAGTTCAGGTTGAAGCATTAACACGACTTGGCCTAATGCCATGCCAGCATAAGTTGCCGCCATATAAAAGCCAAACACGGTACCGCGCTGGCTAGACTCTGCTTGATCATTAAGCCAACTTTCCAACACCATAAACTGGCACATCATGCAGAGGCCAATTATCAAGCGTAGAACCACCCACGCAGGGATATATTCAGTAAGGCCATGACTTAATACCGCAGCAGTAATAATACCCGCACAGGCCACGTAGGCACGGATATGGCCTACCCGAGCTATCAGGAAGTGGCCGACCTTGCCTCCAATCACCAAACCAATATAGTTTGCAGCGATGATTGCCCCGATTAATGCGCCAGAGACATGGATAGCAGTCAGCCGTAACGAGATATAGGTGGTTAATAAACCTGAACCCAATAGCATCAGCACGGTGGCGCTATAAAGAGGGAAGAAGGCGTTAAGAATTTTTTTCACTGTCACGTCCTTAGTTCATCATGCCGGCAAATTACCGGTACGACAGATGTCGCCAGCCGCATCTTCTTTATTTTGATACTAACAGCTGAGTCCCTGAGGTAAAGCTTTGTACGGTAATGTGCTTTTTTTCATTACACCTTGCGAGGCGTTTCGCATAACGAACAGCTGTTGTCGTCACGGCCCAAAGAAGTGCTACTATCGGCGACGGCAGACTTCATTCGAGTAGGGACAATAATGCGCGAAGAACAATTACGTCAGCTCAGTGCTGTAGTCGGTAATAACCTTAAAGATCGTGGTGCCTGGGTTACTTGTGCTGAGTCTTGTACGGGTGGCTGGGTGGCTAAGGCCCTGACAGATATTGCGGGCAGCTCGGCCTATTTTGACCGTGGTTTTGTCACGTACAGCAATGCGGCTAAACATGATTTACTGGGTGTAAAAGAAAGCACGTTGACCGAGCATGGCGCAGTGAGTGAAGCTGTCGTCCGGGAAATGGCATTGGGTGCGCTGCGAGCGGCTAATGCGGACTTCGCGGTATCGATAAGCGGAGTTGCCGGGCCAGATGGCGGCACGACGGAGAAACCGGTGGGCACCGTGTGGTTTGCTTTTGCTACGCGTGACGGCCAGATTAGTGCAACAAGACAACTTTTTTCTGGCGATCGTGACGAGGTAAGACTGCAAGCGGCTGTTTTCGCACTACAAACACTTTTAGATGATTTTCTATAAAATTAGTCTTGATACTGTATGATTGTACAGTATAATTAGTGGTAATTTCTTGCATATACCCTAAATAATTTGAGTTGCAGGAAGGCGGCAAGTGAGTGAATCTCGATGAGTTGACGTCAGTCAATGATTCGGGTGAGGGAAAGCAGCCAACGCGCATGCAGCTTGAAGTATAACGGGTATAAAACAACATTCAGTGGTGATGACGGGGTAACCCGGCATCCCAGAGAGGGAGTAAAAATGGCTATTGATGAGAATAAACAAAAGGCGTTAGCAGCAGCACTGGGCCAAATTGAAAAACAATTCGGCAAAGGCTCTATCATGCGCCTTGGCGAAGACCGCTCAATGGATGTTGAAACCATCTCTACCGGTTCTCTTTCTCTCGATATCGCATTGGGGGCGGGTGGTCTGCCAATGGGGCGTATTGTTGAGATCTATGGTCCTGAATCGTCCGGTAAGACAACACTGACCTTACAGGTCATTGCTGCCGCACAGCGCGAAGGTAAAACCTGTGCCTTTATCGATGCGGAGCATGCTCTTGACCCTATTTATGCTAAAAAATTAGGCGTAGATATTGATAACCTGCTGTGTTCTCAGCCAGATACCGGCGAGCAAGCACTGGAAATCTGTGATGCGCTGACTCGTTCGGGCGCAGTTGATGTCATCATTGTAGACTCCGTTGCAGCATTAACACCAAAAGCTGAAATTGAAGGTGAAATCGGTGACTCTCACATGGGGCTCGCGGCTCGTATGATGAGCCAGGCTATGCGTAAGCTGGCGGGTAACCTGAAAAACGCGAATACCTTATTAATCTTCATCAACCAGATCCGTATGAAAATCGGCGTTATGTTTGGTAACCCTGAAACTACGACGGGTGGTAATGCCTTGAAATTTTATGCATCCGTACGTTTGGATATTCGCCGTATCGGTGCAGTAAAAGAAGGTGATGTAGTTGTTGGTAGCGAGACACGCGTTAAAGTGGTGAAAAACAAAATCGCAGCGCCATTTAAACAAGCTGAATTCCAGATCCTGTATGGTGAAGGTATCAATATTAACGGCGAACTGGTTGATTTAGGCGTTAAGCACAAACTGATTGAGAAAGCCGGCGCATGGTATAGCTACAACGGTGACAAGATTGGTCAGGGTAAAGCAAATGCCAGTAACTACTTAAAAGAAAACCCAGCAGTTGCTGCTGAGTTGGATAAAAAATTGCGTGAAATGCTGCTTAATGGCGGCAATGGTGAACAGGCTGTAGCAACAACCGCATTTGCTGATGAAGCAGATGAAACCAGCGAAGAGTTTTAATTTGTAAGGCCATCGACCGATTAGCAAACTTAGTCATTAACAAACGGCTCACTTAATCAGTGGGCCGTTTTAGCTAATGATGGTGTATTTAGGGGCTTCAAATTATGCCTATGCCTAACATAATTGGAGTAGCAACTAACACGGCTGCAGCTTCAATAAAGAAGGGTATTTATGAATGACCTACTGAGTCGTGCGATGAGGCTCCTATCTCAACGTGACCATAGTGAATCAGAACTACGCCGCAAGCTCGCATCTCAACCATTCTCGGCAAAAGGCCATTGGGGGAAGCAAACAGGCCGTAGTGATAACGAACCCGTTGTAGATATCGATCCGAAAGTTATTGAGCAAGTGATTGCTTATTGTTACCAGCATAATTGGCTGGATGATGCCCGCTTTGCTACCAGCTATATTAATAGCCGTAGTCGTAAAGGATATGGTGCACAGCGTATTCGTTCTGAATTGATGCAAAAGGGTGTCGATAAAGAACTCATTCAAGCTGCTTTTGAAATCAGTGAAATAGATTGGAGTGTGCTGGCAAAAGAGGTCGCGCAACACAAATTTAGTGAAATTTTACCGATTGAATGGAAAGAGAAAGCTAAAGTTCAGCGCTATCTTCTCTATCGTGGTTTCTTCCAGGAGGAAATTCAGTCGATTTACAATGATTTTGTTGAATGAATGCACACAGGATTTTACTTCCCCGCGAAGAAAATTTATCTTAGTCCCACTTTTTGTTCGTGAGCTTACCCATTGTGTTGCCTTTTATGGTTACACAATTTGCTCGCGGGCTATTCTTTTAGCTTGTTTCCGGGACAATTATGAGCAAGAGCACCGCTGAGATTCGTCAAGCGTTTCTCGATTTCTTCCATAGCAAGGGACATCAGGTTGTATCAAGCAGCTCTTTGGTCCCTAATAATGACCCTACGCTGTTGTTTACCAATGCCGGGATGAACCAGTTTAAGGATGTCTTCTTAGGTTTGGATAAACGGGCATACTCCCGTGCGACGACCTCTCAGCGCTGTGTGCGAGCAGGTGGTAAGCATAATGACCTTGAAAACGTAGGCTATACCGCGCGTCATCATACCTTCTTCGAAATGTTAGGTAATTTTAGCTTCGGCGATTACTTCAAACATGATGCCATCAGTTTCGCTTGGGAGTTATTAACTGGCGAACAGTGGTTTAATCTACCGAAAGAAAAACTGTGGGTAACCGTTTACGAAACCGATGACGAGGCTTATGAGATCTGGGCCAATGACATTGGTATCCCTCGTGAGCGTATTATTCGCATTGGTGATAACAAAGGCAGTGCCTTTGCATCAGATAACTTCTGGCAGATGGGTGATACTGGCCCTTGCGGTCCATGTACAGAGATTTTCTTTGACCACGGCGACCATATTTGGGGCGGCCCTCCAGGGTCGGCAGAAGAGGACGGCGATCGTTATATTGAGATCTGGAATATCGTCTTCATGCAGTTCAACCGCCAGTCTGATGGCACTATGCTGCCATTGCCTAAGCCATCGGTTGATACCGGCATGGGGCTTGAGCGTATTGCTGCGGTTTTACAACATGTTAACTCCAACTATGAGATTGACCTGTTCCGCGATTTGATTAAAGCAGTAGCGGAAGTTACCGGTGCGACTGATCTTTCCAGCAAGTCGCTGCGAGTGATTGCTGACCATATCCGCTCTTGCGCTTTCCTTATCTCTGATGGTGTTATTCCGTCGAATGAAAATCGTGGCTATGTTCTGCGCCGTATCATTCGTCGTGCTATCCGTCATGGCAACATGTTGGGCGCGAAAGAGACTTTCTTCTACAAACTGGTCGCACCGCTGATTGCTGTTATGGGGCCTGCTGCCGATGAGTTGAAGCAACAACAGGCGATGGTTGAGCAGGTTCTGAAAACTGAAGAAGAACAGTTTGCGCGCACATTAGAGCGCGGCTTAGCTCTGTTGGATGAAGAACTTAATAAATTGACCGGTGATACCCTCGATGGTGAGACCGCTTTCCGCTTGTACGACACCTACGGCTTCCCGGTTGATTTAACCGCAGATGTTTGCCGTGAACGTAATCTGAAAGTGGATGAAGCCGGTTTTGAGCAAGCAATGGAAGCTCAGCGCCGTCGTGCGCGGGAATCCAGCGGCTTTGGTGCCGATTATAACAACCTGATCCGTGTTGATAGTGCAAGCCAGTTCTCTGGCTATGACCATGTTCATCAGCAGGCCACAGTGACTGCATTGTTCCGCAATGGCGAAGCTGTTGATGAAATTCATGAAGGTGAAGAAGCGGTTGTTGTCCTGAATCAAACGCCATTCTACGGTGAGTCTGGCGGCCAGGTTGGCGATACAGGCGAGCTGAAAAATGCGACTGCAACCTTTGCAGTAGCTGACACTCAGAAATATGGTCAGGCTATCGGTCATTTAGGGCAATTAACTCATGGAACATTGCGGGTTAATCACAGCATTGATGCTCAGGTTGATGTCGCACGACGTAACCGTATTCGCTTGAATCATTCCGCAACTCATTTATTACATGCAGCGCTACGTAAGACACTGGGCGACCACGTTGCTCAGAAAGGCTCATTAGTGAATGATAAATACCTGCGTTTCGATTTCTCTCATTTTGAGGCAATGAAACCGGAACAGATTCGCCAGGTAGAAGATATGGTTAACGAGCAAATTCGTCGTAATATGCCAGTCCAAACTGAAGTGATGGAACTGGATGCGGCGAAAGAAAAAGGCGCTATGGCTCTGTTCGGTGAGAAATATGACGACCAGGTGCGAGTTTTGACCATGGGGGATTTCTCAACCGAGCTATGTGGTGGTATTCATGCCAGCCGCACCGGTGATATTGGTCTGTTCCGTATTCTATCTGAATCAGGTACCGCCGCTGGGATTCGACGTATTGAGGCAGTCACTGGCGAGGGTGCTATTGCGTTATTGCATCAGCAGAGCGACCTGCTACAGGATGTTGCTCACCTGGTGAAAGGTGATACTAATAACCTGGCTGATAAAGTCCGAGCGGTGCTGGATCGTAGTAAAATGCTGGAGCGTGAACTTCAGCAGTTGAAAGATCAGCAAGCGGCTCAGGAAAGTGCCTCATTATCGTCCAATGCGAAATTGGTCAATGGTGTGAAACTTTTAGTTAGCCAGTTGGATAATGTGGAGCCAAAAATGTTGCGTACCATGGTTGATGATCTTAAAAATCAACTGGGCTCCGCTATTATTGTGCTGGCAACGACCGTTGATGATAAGGTCAGTTTAATTGTTGGCGTAACTAAAGACCTGACAGGTAAAGTCAAAGCGGGTGAATTAATCGCTGATATTGCTCAACAGGTTGGTGGTAAAGGCGGTGGGCGCCCGGATATGGCTCAGGCGGGTGGCACTAATGTGCAAGCATTGCCATCAGCATTAGCCAGCGTGGAAACGTGGGTGGCATCCCGTTTATAAGTCAGTAATGACTCATTAAATCAATACGCCATATCTCTATGTTGGGTATGGCGTTTTTCAATTTTCCTGTCATAGTTCGAAAACAAAGTTAAACGCAAAGTTATTTGCTTCAGCTAAACTTGTATTAGTTAGAGACTTGACCAAGCTACTTACATTTTATGTGAATGTGATGGCTTACGTTTTCACGGTGTATGATGGATAATGGCGGGGAAACTGAGAGACCCGACTCTTTTAATTTTTCAAGGAGCAAAGAATGCTTATTCTGACTCGTCGAGTTGGTGAAACACTCATGATTGGCGATGAGGTTACGGTTACTGTATTAGGGGTTAAAGGCAACCAGGTTCGAATTGGTGTAAATGCTCCGAAAGAGGTTTCTGTTCACCGTGAAGAAATCTACCAGCGCATCCAAGCAGAAAAGTCTCAACCGACGACTTACTGATTTTGAAGAAGCGTCTCGTGTTACACGAGGCGCTACTGCTGTTTATTTCCCCTCGTATTTCACCATTCATTCCCTTTTTGTTTTCTTATTCTGGTAATAATTTTCTGTTCGCGGCCAATTTAATGGGGTGACCAAGATAATTTCGTTTTTCTCTCAATCTGATAGCACCACAATAAACAGTATCTTGCCTGTTGATAAAACACTCTTTTTGGCGTCAAACTGGTCATGTTGCGTGTGAATTGTGCAAATGAACGCTAGTTGGGAAAAATTGTTTGACTTATAAGTGCGGGAAAGTAATATGTGCGCCACGCAGTGCCGATGAGCTTCTTCAAAAGCAAGTTAGGCACAATTCGAAAGAAGCGTATGGTGAGGTGGCCGAGAGGCTGAAGGCGCTCCCCTGCTAAGGGAGTATACGGTCAAAAGCTGTATCGAGGGTTCGAATCCCTCCCTCACCGCCATTTACTATGCACCCATAGCTCAGCTGGATAGAGTACTCGGCTACGAACCGAGCGGTCGGAAGTTCGAATCTTCCTGGGTGCACCAT
>NZ_CACVAD010000018.1 GCF_902726545.1 Yersinia artesiana
CCCATAGCTCAGCTGGATAGAGTACTCGGCTACGAACCGAGCGGTCGGAAGTTCGAATCTTCCTGGGTGCACCATATTAAGAAACCTCGCTACGGCGGGGTTTTCTGCTTTTAAGCCGCTTATCTCACTACACCTCCCTACGCATTAATTTTCACGATGCATAATAGCGCTGCCTCCAATTGAAAATGATGTTTTATTGATTAAATTCAATTAATTATACAGTGAGCGACAATTTAGTTAGTTTGCGATAAAGTAGTTTTCATTTTCTCCTTGGTCGTGGAGCCACGATGTACGAGCGCTATGAAGGCCTGATTTTTGATATGGATGGCACCATCCTGGATACTGAGCCTACACATCGACAGGCATGGCGACAGGTGCTGGCGCCTTATGGCATGGCATTTGATGAGCAGGCATTAGTGGCTTTGAATGGGGCGCCGACGTGGAAAATTGCCCGCGTAATCATTGAAAATAATCAATCGGACTTAGATCCCCATGTACTGGCTGCTGAGAAAACAACACTGTTTAAATCACTGCTACTGGACAATGTGAAGCCTCTGCCGCTCATAGACGTGGTTAAAGCCTATCATGGGCGTAAACCTATGGCTGTCGGTACTGGAAGCGAACACGCCATGGCAGAGCTGCTTTTACGCCACTTAGGCTTACGCGATTATTTTGATGTTATTGTCGGTGCCGACGATGTCACTCAACATAAGCCAGAGCCAGAAACATTCTTGCGCTGCGCGCAGCTATTAGGTGTGCCCCCAGAGAAGTGTGTGGTTTTTGAAGATGCTGATTTTGGTATTGAGGCGGCAAAAAGGGCGAATATGGCAATAGTTGATGTGCGTCTACTGTGAGTAGTACGCTAGCTGTTGCTTCATTATTCGGGAGTAGCTTTCTCAGCGCGACGCTCTTACCCGGAAATTCTGAAATTCTGTTAGTCACCCTTTTAACGGCAAGTAGTGCGCCGGCCATGATGCTGGTGCTGTCTGCCACTGTCGGAAATACCCTTGGGGGGCTAACGAACGTTGTTATAGGCCGTTTATTACCGGAACTAAAACCACAACGTGGGATGAGCACAGCTCTTGGCTGGCTTCAACGTTTTGGCCCGGCAGCTCTGTTACTGAGCTGGCTACCGGTAGTGGGCGATTTGATGTGTGTGTTGGCAGGCTGGTTGCGTATGCCTTGGGGTCTTGTGGCTTTTTTTCTGTGTCTGGGGAAAGCATTGCGTTATATCGTATTAACGGTAATTACGTTACAAGGAATAGCCTGGTGGCAGTAAAGAATGTGACAAACTTACGTGGTCACATCTATGCAGTTTCAGTATGCTGGCGAGTTATGGTTTTCAAGAGCGGGAGGTCGATTTGATCCCGGATGTATCACACGCGCTGACTTGGTTGGAAGCGCACCCTAAAGCCCTGAAAGGTATCCGCCGCGGCATTGAGCGGGAAACATTGAGAGTGACTGCCGATGGCCAACTAGCCTCGACGGGCCACCCAGAGTCACTGGGTGCAGCCCTGACACATCAATGGATTACCACCGACTTTGCTGAGGCATTGCTGGAATTTATTACTCCAGTCGATGGCGATATTGACCATTTGCTGACTTTTTTACGTGATATTCACCGCTATACCGCACGCAAACTCGGCGATGAGCGTATGTGGCCACTTAGCATGCCTTGCTTTATTGGTGCAGAGCAGGATATTGAGCTGGCTAAATATGGCTTTTCTAACATTGGTCGTTTTAAGACTCTTTATCGTGAGGGCTTGAAAAACCGTTACGGTGCCTTGATGCAAACGATTTCCGGTGTGCACTATAACTTCTCTTTGCCGCTGGAATTTTGGCAAGCGTGGGCGGGTGTTACCGATGAAAAAAGCGGCAAGGAAGAGATTTCAGCGGGATATTTCCGCCTGATTCGCAATTATTATCGCTTTGGCTGGGTCATCCCTTACCTGTTTGGTGCGTCACCGGCCATTTGTGCATCATTCCTGCAAGGGCGTGAAACGGCATTACCGTTCGAGCGTAATGATAAAGGGATGTGTTATCTGCCGTATGCCACCTCATTGCGTCTGAGTGATTTGGGTTATACCAATAAATCACAAAGCAATTTGGGGATTACGTTTAATGACCTGCATACCTACGTTGCTGGGCTGAAGCGCGCCATTCAAACGCCATCAGAAGAATATGCGGCATTGGGGCTAAAAGACGGTGACCGTCATCTGCAACTGAACACCAATGTGTTACAGATTGAAAATGAACTCTATGCTCCGATTCGACCTAAGCGAGTTACCCGTGCTGGTGAGTCGCCATCTGATGCATTGTTGCGCGGTGGTATTGAGTATATTGAAGTCCGCTCCTTAGACATCAATCCATTCTCACCTATTGGTGTTGATGCGGTACAGGCGCGCTTCCTTGATCTGTTCTTGATTTGGTGTGTACTGGCGGATGCGCCTGAAATGAGTAGTGATGAACTGCTGTGCACCCGTAAAAACTGGAATCGGGTTATTTTGGAAGGGCGTAAACCGGGGCAAACTATCGGGATGGGATGTAACGACACCCGTGAGCCGCTGGAAAAGGTGGGTAAAGATCTGTTTGCCGACTTGCGCCGCGTTGCAGAAGTATTGGATGGTAAAGATAGCACCGAATATCAACAAGTTTGTGATGAACTTGTCGCCTCTTTTGATGATCCGAGCCTGACGTTCTCTGCGCGTATTTTGCAAGCGATGAAAGAAGGTGGTATTGGTGGTGTTGGCCTTGAGTTAGCGGAGCGCTACAGGGAAATGCTGCAAAATGAACCGTTGGAATTGCTAACTGAGGAGCAATTATCCGAAGAGGGTGCAGCTTCTTGGGTACGTCAACGTGAGCTGGAACTCAAAGATAAGCTAAGCTTTGAAGAGTATTTGGCACTTCACGGCGGACAGTAAAAAGAAAAGGCCACATTGCTGTGGCCAAATTAACATCTCTGATAACAGGGATGATGATAACAAATGCGCGTCTTTCACATATTAAGACGTGCGGGATACCAAAAAGTTTCATGGGTTGCGAAAAAAAGATCGAATAAAAATTATTTTTTTATGAGGAGGTAACTAAATGCCATTATTGGATAGCTTTACCGTTGACCATACCATTATGAAAGCTCCGGCTGTACGCGTTGCTAAGACGATGAAAACCCCTCATGGCGACGAGATAACGGTATTCGATTTACGTTTCTGTGTGCCAAATAAAGAAGTGATGCCAGAACGAGGGATTCATACACTGGAGCACTTGTTTGCCGGCTTTATGCGTAATCATCTCAATGGTAATGGTGTGGAGATTATCGATATATCCCCCATGGGATGTCGTACCGGTTTCTACATGAGCCTGATTGGTACGCCAGATGAGCAACGTGTTGCTGATGCCTGGAAAGCGGCAATGGCTGATGTATTGAAAGTGACCGACCAGCGCAAAATTCCTGAATTGAACGAATATCAGTGTGGCACTTACCATATGCATTCGCTGGAAGAGGCGCAGGAGATTGCCAAAGGGATTATCGACCGCGGCGTGCGTATCAATCACAACGAAGAACTGGCATTGCCGAAAGAAAAACTGACTGAATTACATATCTAGTTTTCAGTTGTAGATTTTGCTGTTCGGTAGAGAAATGCAAAAAAGACGCTGAAAAGGCGTCTTTTTTATTCCCTTGATATCACTGATTAGCTCGCCTGGTTATCAGGCAGGATAGGGGTAACCCGCACCCGCTTAATCATGTTTTCCTGTACGTCCAGCACATCAATCAGATAATTTCCAACACGAACTTGGGCATTTATCTGAGGTATATCCTCTAGCTCCTCCAGCAACATGCCATTGATCGTACGGGCCTCGATAGGGAGTGACCAGTTGAATGCTTTGTTCAGTTCGCGCACATTGGCGCTGCCATCGATGAGTACAGAGCCATCGCTCTGCGGATTGACCTCTTCTGCCAGGCTAGGGGACATGGATGTTGTGAAATCGCCGACAATTTCTTCCAGAATATCCTCAACGGTCACTAATCCCTGAATATCGCCGTATTCGTCAACAATCATGCCGACTTTTTCTTTATTGCGCTGGAATTTCACCAGTTGCACATTTAATGGAGTGCCTTCGGGGATAAAATAGATCTCATCGGCGGCGCGCAACAGGTTCTCTTTATTGAATTCTTTTTTCTCCGTCATAAGCCGATAGGCCTCTCGCACGCGCAGCATGCCGATAGCATCGTCTAATGATTGGCGATATAAAACGATACGTCCATGTGGCGAGTGAGTGAGCTGCCGCATGATTGACTTCCAATCATCATTGATATCAATTCCAACCACCTCATTACGCGGCACCATAATATCGCTGACGGTGACCTTCTCCAGATCCAGCACGGATATCAACATATCTTGATTACGACGAGAAATTTGTGAGTGCGATTCATTCACAATACTGCGCAATTCATCTTTACTCACGGCATCACTACTGTGAACGTTTCCGCGGATACCACACAAGCGCATCAGCCCACGTGTGATGGTATTGAGTAGCCATACCAGTGGCAGCATGATTTTTTGTAACGGAGCCAGTAAAACGCTACTGGGGAACGCCACGCGCTCAGGATAAAGGGCGGCGATGGTTTTCGGCATCACTTCAGCAAAAATCAGCACCACAAAAGTTAATACACCGGTGGCTATAGCGACCCCGGCATTGCCATAGAGCCGGATACCCACAATGGTTGCCAGTGCTGAGGCCAGGATATTGACCAGATTATTGCCGATTAATACCAAACTTATCAGGCGGTCAGGACGACGTAAGAGTTTCTCAACCCGGCGTGCGGCGCGATTACCTTGCTTGGATAAGTGGCGTAGACGGTAGCGATTGAGTGTCATCATGCCGGTTTCTGAAGCTGAAAAATAAGCCGAAACCACGATCATAATGACCAGAATGATGATCAGTGTGCTAGTTGAGACATGATCCAACACCGTGTTCCTTAATAACAATGAAAGCCCTGTGGATTCAACAAGGCTATGTGTGGATGATTGTAATAATGGCTAAGAGACCATGATCTCCTGTAGCAGGCGGCTGCCAAAATAGGCCAGAGTGAGTAAAAATGCGCCTGCAAAACTGAACCAAATCACTCTACGCCCGCGCCAACCTTCATGGTAATGGCCCCACAATAAAACGATGTAGACAAACCAGGCCATGATTGATAACACCGCTTTATGGACGTTTTCTTTACTGAATATATCATCCATATAAAGCAGGCCAGTACACAGCGTTAGGGTCAGCAAAACCACCCCGATTTGGGTGATGTGAAACATTTTACGTTCAATGCTCATCAAGGGCGGCATATCAGCATTAAAGGTGACTTTCTTATTTTTTAGCTGATAATCGAGCCAAGCCAGTTGAAGGGCGTATAGTGCTGCGATGATAAGCGTTGCGTAAGCAAAAAGTGCTAGCCCAATGTGAACGAAAATGGCCGGACTGGCCTCCAGATGGGTAATGAACTCACCAGGGAGCAGACTGGCAAGTGCCAGATTGATCATGGCAAAACTGTAAACTATCGGCAGCAAAAACCAACCACGGCCTTGCGAGGCGACGATAGTCATGATGGTGCAGATCATCAGCCCGACAATGGAGCCGATATTCAATAAAGTGAGGTTTTGTCCGCCGCCGACATCAAAAACCTGATGCTTTAGAGCGATAGCATGGCACACTAGCGCCACGACGGCAGAAACCAGCGCTAATCGCCGGTAAGCACTATTTTTCTGCACCAGGCTTGGGACAATTAAGCCCAGGCTGAGCGAATATGCGATCAAAGCCAAAATGGAGAACACGGGCATAGCGTTATATGAGCATCGGCTAAGTGAATTAGGTAGCCAGTATAGCGTCGAGCGCGTTCCTCTCCAACCGTTCTCCGACGTGAGGGCAGAGATCGTTTAAGCTTCGTGTTATAATCCCCCCATTGTGTCGCCAGAGCGGCCTGTTTCCACGTTGAGTATGAGACAATGTTTGAGAACTTAACTGATCGATTGTCGCGCACATTGCGCAATATCAGCGGCCGTGGCCGGCTGACAGAAGAAAATATTAAAGAAACGCTACGTGAAGTACGCATGGCGTTACTGGAAGCTGACGTAGCTCTGCCGGTTGTTCGTGATTTTATTAACCGGGTAAAAGAGCGCGCTGTCGGGCATGAGGTAAATAAGAGTCTCACGCCAGGGCAAGAGTTCGTCAAAATCGTTAAAAATGAACTTATTGCCGCGATGGGCGAGGTCAATAACGAACTGAATCTGGCAGCACAACCGCCAGCAGTGGTGTTAATGGCCGGCTTGCAAGGGGCGGGTAAAACCACCAGTGTGGCTAAGCTGGGTAAGTTCCTTAAAGAAAAACAGAAGAAAAAAGTGCTGGTTGTTTCCGCTGACGTTTATCGCCCCGCGGCGATCAAACAGTTGGAAACCCTCGCGCAGGGTGTTGGCATTGATTTCTTCCCATCTGATGTACAGGAAAAACCGATTGATATCGTCAATCGTGCTCTACAGCAGGCGAAGCTTAAATTTTATGATGTTCTGATTGTCGATACCGCCGGTCGCTTGCACGTCGATGAAGCGATGATGGACGAAATCAAACAAGTTCATGCCGCGATTAACCCGGTTGAAACTTTGTTTGTGGTTGATGCCATGACCGGTCAGGATGCTGCCAATACGGCAAAAGCATTTAATGAGGCGCTGCCGCTCACCGGTGTCGTGCTGACCAAAGTTGATGGTGATGCTCGTGGCGGTGCTGCGCTGTCAATTCGCCATATTACCGGCAAGCCGATTAAATTCCTCGGTGTCGGTGAAAAGTCAGATGCGCTTGAACCCTTCCATCCCGATCGCGTGGCTTCACGTATTCTGGGGATGGGCGATGTCCTGTCGCTGATTGAAGATATCGAAAGCAAAGTTGACCGCGCACAAGCGGAAAAATTGGCAACTAAGCTGAAAAAAGGCGATGGCTTCGATCTCAATGACTTCCTGGATCAATTGAAGCAAATGCGCAATATGGGCGGTATGGCCAGCATGTTGAGTAAAATGCCGGGTGCGGGCCAGTTGCCAGATAACGTGAAATCACAGATGGATGACAAGGTGACCGTGCGGATGGAGGCTATCATCAACTCGATGACTCTGAAAGAGCGCGCCAAGCCAGAAATCATTAAAGGTTCACGTAAGCGCCGTATTGCCACCGGCTCTGGTGTGCAAGTGCAGGATGTTAACCGCTTACTTAAGCAGTTCGACGAAATGCAGCGCATGATGAAGAAAATGAAAAATGGCGGTCTGGCTAAAATGATGCGTGGCATGAAAGGTATGATGCCACCAGGTTTCCCAGGTCGCTAAATATCATTTCGCGCGGTGATATTAACCAGCGTGATGTGAGTAAAGATTTCCCGCTGAAAACAGCGGAAAACGAAGAAAATTGTGCTCATTACAAAACTAGCGCATAGGAATCTACGCTTTAGATTGCTTTTTGCGCCAAAATGAGTAAAATTTTCGGGCTTTTTATATTGCAACTGGACCCCGTTCCCCGATGGGGTCCAGTTGTTTTATTAACTAAAGAGGATGTTATGGTAACAATTCGTTTGGCTCGTGGCGGCGCTAAAAAGCGTCCGTTCTATCAAGTAGTAGTGACCGACAGCCGTAATGCTCGTGACGGCCGTTTCATCGAACGTGTAGGCTTCTTTAACCCGATCGCATCTGGTCAGGCTGAACCTCTGCGTTTGGACCTGGACCGTATCGAACATTGGGTTGGCCTGGGTGCAACAGTTTCTGATCGCGTATCTGCGCTGATCAAAGAAGCTAAGAAAGCAGCTTAATCTGTCGCGGTGGTGGTTCTTATGAGCAAGCAACTCAATCCAGTCGTTCCCGAACAGCCGATTGTTCTCGGTAAAATGGGTTCAACTTACGGCATTCGCGGTTGGCTCAGAGTATTTTCATCCACCGAGAACGCCGAAAGCATTTTTGATTACCAGCCGTGGTTTATCCAGCAGGGTGGTAAGTGGCAGCATGTCGAGTTGGAAGACTGGAAGCGCCACAGTCAGGATCTGATCATTAAAGTTAAAGGTGTTGATGATCGGGATGCCGCGAATCTACTGACCAATTGCGAAATTGTCGTCGATTCCAAACAACTGCCTGAACTGGAAGAGGATGATTACTACTGGAAAGACCTTATGGGCTGTCAGGTAGTAACAACCACGGGTTACGAACTGGGTAAAATCATCGATATGATGGAAACCGGTTCTAACGATGTGATGGTAGTAAAGGCAAACCTGAAAGATGCATTCGGTATGAAGGAGCGGTTGGTCCCGTTTCTTCATGGGCAGGTTATCAAGAATGTCGATCTCACTGCTCAACGTGTTGAAGTAGATTGGGATCCTGGTTTTTGACCTCCGAATTAAACGGCAAAGATGAGTGGAACAAAACAATGTGGATTGGTGTTATTAGCCTGTTTCCCGAGATGTTCCGCGCAATAACCGATTACGGGGTGACTGGCCGGGCAGTAAAAAATGGCCTGCTGAGCGTGCAGTGTTGGAGTCCTCGCGACTTTACCTACGACCGGCATCGTACCGTGGATGACCGCCCATATGGTGGTGGCCCGGGAATGTTGATGATGGTGCAACCGTTAAGGGAAGCCATTCATGCAGCAAAAGCAGCGGCAGGCGAGGGAGCAAAGGTGATTTATCTGTCACCTCAAGGGCGCAAGCTGGACCAAACCGGTGTTTGCGAACTGGCGACTAATCAGAAGATGATTCTGGTGTGTGGTCGGTACGAAGGAGTTGATGAGCGCGTAATCAAAACCGAAATTGATGAAGAATGGTCAATTGGAGATTACGTTCTCAGCGGTGGCGAGCTGCCGGCAATGACGCTGATAGATTCAGTATCCCGCTTTATCCCGGGTGTGCTGGGTCATCAGGCCTCAGCGGAGGAAGATTCCTTTGTTGATGGATTGCTGGATTGCCCACACTACACTCGTCCTGAGGTGTTAGAAGGGATGGAGGTACCGCCAGTCTTGCTGTCGGGTAACCATGCCGAGATTCGTCGCTGGCGCTTAAAGCAGTCGCTGGGCCGTACCTGGCTTAGAAGACCTGAACTTCTAGAAAGCCTAGCTCTGACTGACGAGCAAATGGTGTTGCTGGCTGAGTTCCAACGGGAACACAAGCCCTGAAGCAACAGAACTATGAAAGGAACGTTGTGCCGTGTGCCAACTTCCTGATATATCAGTTTACCTAGGGTAAGAGACTTATTATGAGCAATATTATCAAGCAAATCGAACAAGAGCAGATGAAGCAAGACGTGCCTGCATTCCGTCCGGGTGATTCCGTGGAAGTTAAGGTATGGGTTGTTGAAGGTTCTAAAAAGCGTCTGCAGGCATTCGAGGGCGTGGTTATCGCTATTCGTAACCGCGGTCTGCATTCTGCGTTCACCGTTCGTAAAATTTCCAACGGCGAAGGTGTTGAGCGTGTATTCCAAACTCACTCCCCAGTAATCGACAGCATTACTGTGAAACGTCGTGGTGCCGTTCGTCAAGCGAAACTGTACTATCTGCGTGAGCGTACTGGTAAGTCTGCTCGTATCAAAGAGCGTCTTAACCGCACTAACTAAGGTACAGCTCAGGCTTCATCCAAAAGTTAATAGTTATGAAGGGGTTAGCCATGTGCTAACCCCTTTTTTTATTCCTATACTCGTCATACTTCAAGTTGCATATGCGTTAGCTGCCTTCCTGAAGCTCGAATTATTTAGCGTATAGAAGATAGGGATATCAGAGGGAATTAGCGTGGCATCACTCCACGCTATAGATAATGATTACAGGCCGTAAACCAGAGTTACGGATGTTGTGGTATCGGTATTTTTGGGAGCGCTGGCAGGTGGTTTGGTGTTATAAGTGGCAACATAGGCTAAACGCAATGCAAAGCTTTTATTGATAGCAACGTTTAACGCCGTTTCTGAGTTCAACGTCGTTTCTTCGTTTGCCAGGGCTGAAACACCTTCACTGAACACCGTGTTGTCGGTCAACTGATAAGTATAGTTACCGCCTGCGTAAGCTAAGGCTTTCGTCGCACGTCCACCTTCATAAAACTCATCATGGCGAACACCCGGACCAAATTCTACCCGCAGATTATGCAGTGGTGTCGTCATAATCTGACGACCATAACCTGTGGTTAAAACAGAGCGGGAATCAAAACCGTTATAACGGTCATTCAACCAACTGGCTTGTCCAAACAGATAATTTCTATCGGTTAAATTATAGCGAGTACGGCCACCTAACTGATAACGCTCGGAAGAGCGTTCATTGTTGGCGCTGGTATTACGGGCCGCCCCCCACAAACTATAAGCGGTGTTAGGCTGAAACCAGGTTAACGTTGAGTTGGCAGTCAATGTCGAGTTAGTAGTATTGCCTGACTGGGCGGTATAACCTGCTTCAACGGTACCATCAAAGCTCTTTTTGGCTGTAGCTGGATCGTCTAAGGCAGTAAAAACAGTCGCGTCAGCAAGAACTGAGGTGCTGAAGAGAGATAAAGCGAGTGTGCTGATATAAAACGGCAACGCCCTGGTATGACGCAAAGAGAACATAATAGGTCCATGGTGAAGAAAATGATTTTTGTGATGCGGCACGCATTGTAGCAGTTGTGATCCTACTTACTCAGAAGATATTTCGGATGAAATAATTAATTATAATAAGAGGGATTTTTTGATAAGTTCATTCTTAAAATGTAATAAACAGCAAAAATCTGCACTTGAATATAGATGAAATAAATAAACGAAAGGGCCAGAATTGCTCTGACCCCTAATTTAGTTCTTACGTGTTTTTACATAAAAGTGGTGACTAACACGTAGCCAGTGATGCATGAACAGATAACACCGATAAGGCCTGGAATAATAAAGCTGTGGTTGATAATAAATTTACCAATTTTGGTAGTACCTGAGCGGTCAAAACCGATACAAGCCAGATCACTTGGGTAGGTTGGCAGAACAAAGTAGCCATAAGCCGCAGGGAAGAAGGCTATTAGCATTTTAGGATCAACACCCAGCTGCAATCCCATTGGCGCAATGGCCGTAAGCGCTGCGGCCTGGCTATTAACCAATTTTGAAACCAGAAATAGGACAATAGCATAGGTCCATGGATGGCCTTTCACCACATCTTCCAGCACGAGTTTCAGATCACCCATATGGGCCTGGAAGAAGGTATCACTCATCCAGGCAACACCAAATACTGAGAATATGGCGACCATACCTGCCTTGAATACCGCGCCGTTAGAGATATCGCTGGGTTTAACTTTACATCCAATCAGAATAACAGCACCGGCAATCAGCATCATCATCTGAATAACCAGATTCATTGATAATGACTGCATTTTACCTTTAACTTCAAAGGCAGGGCGCAGATCGGCAAACGCACCAAGTAATACCACTAATGCGATAGCAACGAAAAATATCCCGGTCGACCAATAAGCTTGTTTCGGGAAAACTTGATTTAACAAGGTATCGGTTGAGCCATAGATAAAGTCGCGCTGCTCAGGGTCTTTGATTCTTGCCTGGAAATCAGGGTCTTTATCCAGATCTTTACCGCGGCGTAGGCTCCACAATGCAGCCATCAAAACACCAACTAAAGAAGCGGGTACTGATACGGCCAGAATTTCCAGAATACTATAAGCCTGACCTATGCCGTGATTGGCACCAATAATTGAAACTAATGACACCACCGCAACCGACACTGGGGAAGCTGTAATTGCCATTTGCGAGGCAACTGATGCCACCGCCATTGGCCGCTCCGGGCGAATACCTTTTTTAATGGCAATATCAGAAATAATAGGGAACATGGTATAAACAACATGCCCGGTGCCACATAAAAAGGTTAATGACCACGTTGTAAATGGTGCTAATAGCGTAATATGCTGCGGATGTTTTCGTAATAATCGTTCAGCAAATTGCATCATTACATTTAAGCCACCGGCGGTTTGTAATACAGCAGCACATCCAATAACGGCTAATATTGTCAGCATCACATCGACAGGGGGTTTGCCTGGTTCGAGGCCAAAGATAAAAGTCAGAATAAATAAACCAATACCACTTATTAACCCCAGCCCCATGCCGCCATAGCGTGTACCGACTAACAGGCAGAGAATTATAATTATAAATTGTAGTGTTATCATAATATTACCTTGCTTCCAACATGAATGAAATTCCGTTGTATTTAGCCGGTTTTAAGCAATGAACATGGCTCTAACTCATTTTTATCTATCAGAGCACAGATTGAATTGATTAAAACCTTGCTAATATCAAGGCTATATTGTTTAGTTATGTAATTAATTAAATCTGGGATCTGCCTCTGTTTTTATATCAGTCCGGACTTTTCTAATTAATTAAAGTGGAATTGGACGGTGCTAATAAGATATAAAACTCTGTTGTGAAAATAATGTATTAATATTGTTTTGAAAAATTCACCAATACCACAATGACGCAACATATAAATATATTCCAGAGTGAAATAGCTGTTAGTTAATTCCTAATTTCTCTTTAAGCGGTTTCAAATAACGGCGGCTCACAGGAATATGTTTACCACTGCGGGTAATAACTTCGGCAGAACCGTTATCCATCAGTTGTATCTCGCCCAGTTGTTCGGTATTCACCATATATTGCCGATGGCAGCGGACAAAAGGGGTTTTCTCTTCCAGCGTTTTGAGCGATAGCTGGGTATAGCCCGATTGTATGGTTCCGACTACATGCACGCCGCTCAGCTCAGAACTGAGATATTCCACTTCCTCAATTTTCAGTAAAAAAATGCGGTTATGACCAGAGCAAGGAATATGGCGCAGCATCGGTTCCGTGATTTTATGTAAATTATTATTTACACCAAGGCCTCTTCTTAGGCGAATGAGCGTTTTGGCTAATCGTTGCTGGTCGAGTGGTTTTAACAGATAGTCAAAGGCATGCTCTTCAAAAGCACGGATAGCATATTCATCGTAAGCGGTAACAAACACGATCTGCGGCATCTTTTCTGGGTTCAGCATTGAGGCCAATTCCAGACCATTAATTCTCGGCATTTGGATATCGAGAAATATCACATCGGGTTGCAGGCGTTGGATTGCGGGGATGGCTTCCAGGGCGTTGCTACATTCGGCGACGATCTCAATATCGTGTTCTTCACTTAATCTTTCGCGTAAATCTTCACGCGCAGGTTGTTCATCGTCGACGATGATGACTCTTAACATACAGCCTCCACAAATTTTCCGCATTTTATCATGGCCTCAGGAGGAGATTGGGAGCATCTGCATAAACTGCGACTTACCGCAAAAGTCAGACCAAAATATGCCTGTAAATATACGGGTAATTATTTATTTACACATATGGATTGAAATGTTTACACGTCGTGGTATTGTGGAGACCTCAAACGATAAACACGCTAAACGACATCCGCTAAACAGAGACAGGTAAAGAATATGATCATGCAAAAAGATGCGCTCAATAATGTCCACATCAGTGCCGAACAAGTACTGATAACGCCGGAAGAACTGAAAAATCAGTTTCCATTGAGCGACAATGATCAGTATGCGATTGCTAGCGCGCGCAAAACCATTGCTGACATTGTTCAAGGACGAGATCCGCGTTTATTAGTGGTATGTGGTCCCTGTTCTATTCACGATGTGGATGCAGCTCTGGATTATGCGCGTCGTTTGAAAACGCTTTCTGCACAATTGAGTGACAGCCTGTATATCGTGATGCGTGTCTATTTTGAAAAACCGAGAACTACCGTTGGTTGGAAAGGTTTGATCAATGACCCGGCAATGGACGGCTCTTTTGATGTAGAAAGAGGGTTACATATTGCACGTCAATTATTGCTGGATTTAGTCGGCATGGGTCTGCCTCTGGCAACTGAAGCGCTGGATCCGAATAGCCCACAATACTTAGGCGATTTATTCAGTTGGTCAGCCATTGGTGCGCGGACTACTGAATCGCAAACTCACCGTGAAATGGCTTCGGGTTTGTCGATGCCAGTTGGGTTTAAGAATGGTACCGACGGCAGTTTAGGCACGGCTATTAATGCCATGCGTGCCGCCGCCATGCCACACCGCTTCATGGGGATTAACCAGTCGGGCCAGGTTTGCTTATTGCAAACACAGGGAAATCCACACGGTCATGTGATTTTGCGCGGTGGGAAAACACCTAATTACAGTGCGCAAGATGTCGCGCAGTGTGAAAAACAGATGCAGGATGCGGGACTCGTTCCATCCTTAATGATAGATTGCAGTCATGGTAATTCGAATAAAGACTATCGTCGTCAGACTGCGGTCGCTGAATCTGTGGTTGAACAGATCAAGGCCGGCAATCGTTCTATCACTGGTGTGATGCTGGAAAGTAACATCCATGAAGGTAATCAATCATCTGAGCAACCACGCGCTGATATGCGCTACGGTGTTTCAGTGACCGATGCCTGTATTGATTGGGACAGTACCGAAACCCTGTTACGAGGCATGCATCAGGAATTACGTTCAGCGCTGGCGGCACGGACTGCAGAGGAAAAGTAAGTATGGTGGCTGAACTGACCGCTTTACGTGATCAAATTGATGAAGTCGATAAAGCACTATTGGATTTGCTGGCAAAGCGCCTGCATTTAGTCGCAGAAGTAGGTGAAGTTAAAAGCCGCTATGGTTTGCCTATTTATGTTCCAGATCGTGAGGCGGCGATGTTGGCCTCACGCCGACAGGAAGCCGAGGCTTTAGGTGTGCCACCTGATTTGATTGAAGACGTATTGCGTCGGATAATGCGAGAGTCTTATACCAGCGAAAATGACAAAGGGTTTAAGACGCTATGCCCGCAGCTGCGTCCGGTGGTTATCATCGGTGGAGAAGGGCAGATGGGGCGCTTATTTAACCGAATGCTCACACTGTCCGGATATCAGGTAAAAACGCTTGGGCAACAGGACTGGCCGCAGGCTGAATCTATTCTGGCAGATGCCGGGATGGTGATTGTCAGTGTGCCCATCCATATCACTGAAGAAGTGATAGCTCGTTTGCCAAAATTGCCGTCAGATTGCATTTTGTTGGATCTTGCTTCAGTCAAAAATAAACCGCTACAAGCCATGCTGGCGGCTCATGAAGGGCCTGTAGTTGGCTTACACCCGATGTTTGGGCCAGATGTTGGCAGTTTGGCAAAGCAGGTTGTGGTGTATTGCGATGGGCGTGACCCACAAGCCTATCAGTGGCTGCTAGAGCAGTTACAGGTCTGGGGCGCGAGGCTACATCGCATTAGTGCGGTTGAGCATGACCAGAATATGGCGTTCATTCAAGCATTACGTCACTTTGCAACCTTTGCTTATGGATTACATTTAGCAGAGGAAAATGTGGAGCTGGAACAGCTATTAGCGCTCTCGTCACCGATTTATCGGCTGGAACTGGCCATGGTGGGGCGGCTATTCGCACAAGATCCACAGCTTTACGCCGATATTATTATGTCATCGGAAGATAATTTGGCGCTGATTAAACGCTATTACAAACGTTTTGGTGAGGCGATAACCTTGCTTGAGCAAAGTGACAAACAAGCCTTTGTGCAAAGTTTCCAGAAAGTTGAGCATTGGTTTGGGGATTATGCGGAGCGCTTCCTGGTGGAGAGTCGTTCATTATTGCGTCAGGCGAACGATAACCGGCAGTAAATAGAATCTATCACTTGCCTGTTTCAAAAAGTCACTCCGACAGTATCGGGGTGACTTTTTGCTATTTAGGCTATAGGAAAATGGGGTTAGCTCGGATTGACCGGAACCACGTTTTCACTTGGATAGCAGCCTAATACTTTTAATGAACGTGTTATCGGCGTCAGGTCTGCCAGCGCTTTTTGCATAGATTCAGAACGCAAGTTAGCCTGTACATCAATATAAAACATCTCTTCCCACGGATTGCCATTTATTGGCCGTGATTCAAGCTTGGTCATGATGATACCGTGATCTCTTAGTACCAGCAGTGCTTCAACCAATGCCCCTGACTGTTGGCCTGTCGCCATAATTAGGGTGGTTTTTGCCGGGATCTGGTCAGAGACATCAATAGCTTTACGGGCAAGAATAATAAAGCGAGTGATATTCTGCTGCTGATTTGCCAGATTGTGTTCCAACACCTGCAGGTTATAAAGCGCACCACCGGCTTCACTACCTAATGCAGCCGCTTCAGATGAGTTCAATTGCGCCACTTTTTCCATTGCCGCCGCAGTGCTTTCGCAATACTCGATTTTCCAATGCGGGAAACGGTTAATGAATTGGCTGCACTGCTGGAAAGGTTGTGGATGGCTGTAGACGGTTTTAATTTGACTCAGATCTGTTTCAGTCGCGACCAGTACACAGTGATCAATCGGATTGGTTATCTCACCGACAATCGACAAGCTGGTGTGTTGCAGCAAGTCATAAACATCATTAATAGAACCTGAACTGGTGTTCTCTATGGGTAATACGGCGTAATCCGCCTGGCCAGTTTCTACTTGAGTAAAAATATCCTGGAATCTTTGGCAACCACATTCAATCAATTGTTCAAAGTGACGTGCGGCATATTGGCGCGCTGCCAGATGTGAGTATGAGCCTTTCGGGCCAAGGAAGGCGATACGAGCAGAGTGCTGGGCGGTTTGGTTTAGTTGGTGTTGCAATAGTGCCTGTTGGGTTAATACGGAATCTTCAATAATCAGTTGGAACAGGCGGGTGATATAGAATCCATCAAGGTCATAAGGTTTGGCGGCGGTAATGAGCGCATCCAACAAATCACGTTCACGCTCTTTATCGCGAATCGGGCGGTGATGAAGTTGTTTGGCTTTAGCGACATCCACCGCTAATTCACGTCGTTCTGCCAGTAATGCCAGCAGTTTTAAATCTAGTGCGCTGATGCGTTCACGTAGCACCAGTAATGGATTATCGGTCATAGGGATTTGCCTTAATTATCATTCTAAATGTTTTGTGCATAAAAAAAGCCTCCCGCTTGGGAGGCTTTGTTGTTCGTCTTCGCATTCTTTATCACACGACGAAACGCCTCCCAATCAGGGGAAGGTAAAAAAGAATGCGAAGAAAAACACTTTATTGATCATCGTTGCTGGCTACCTGTTATTGAAGACTGTTTTTGATACTGACTGAAACGATATGTTATAGCGAAAACTAACAGCCTCTAAACTAACCGCCAGCCTGAATTGCTGTCAATAAAAAACGCGCCCAAAGGCGCGTTAGATCCGAAATGAGATGGATTATGCCGGCTATTGTTCCTGCTCGGATTCTTCTTCCTCTACATCTACTGACTCCAGATTCGCTTCTTTAACACTGCTTGCTGCGCGACGAGCTTCACCTTTGTGTTGCACTTTATTTAATTGGCGTTCTAGTTTGGTGATCAGTTCATTAATTGCAGCATACATATCATCATGTTTGGCACTGGCAACCAAGGGGCCCATCGGTGTACTGATTGTGGCGTCTGCAACAAATCCTTGCGGATCTTTAGACAGTACAATATGTGGGTTTATCAACTGGGCCTGCCATTTATCCAGTTTGGTGAGACGGTCTTCGACATGTTTACGGATTGCTGGGGTAATATCCATTTGTTTACTGGTGATGTTGACTGTCATATGACTTACCTCTCTGTCTACTCCATCTTGGATAACTTCAGCATACCTCGCTTTTTCCCAAAATGTATGATCAAGATCACTAATTTTTGTCACTTTTTGCAAAGGTCGTGGGAACTGTGATTTAACGTCAGGAATAGCTGCTGAGGGCTTGAATCATTGAACAGAATGCCGCATTATCGATAAGTTATATCGCTTGGATAGAGTCAAAAACGGCATTATTTTTGCGCTTCCGATAAGATATCAGCGCGATAGTCTGATGACATAAATCCCTTGGGTTTATGGTGATAAGACCGAATTGAAAACGGCAGCCTGAGCTGCCGTTTGTTATTTTATCGCGACAGACAATATCAGGCTGGGTTGGCCGCAATTATCTTGGCAACTTTGTCTGCCTCTACATTCAGTTGCAATTGCTTATAAGCATTTTCCATCAACGGCAGCGCATCGCGAGTTGCTTGAGTATCAGGATAATCTCTCAACATTTGCTCGACACGGTTAACTACCGCGACGTAAGCGCCTCGTTTAGTGTAATATTGCGCCACGGCCAATTCATGCTTGGCCAGACGATTTTTCAGGAACACCAAGCGTTTTTGTGCGTCAGTTGCGTATTGGCTGTTCGGATAATTTTGAATCAACTGGTTAAAATCGCGGAATGCGGCCTTAGCATGTTGTGGATCGCGGTCTGAACGATCAATCCCGAAGAAGCCTTGCAATGCACTGTCATCCAGAGCCATGTCAGTCAAACCACGCATATATAATACGTAATCGATGTTAGGATGTGTGGGATTGAGGCGCATAAAGCGATCGATTGAGGCTTGCGCCAACGGCAGATCAGCAGATTTATAATACGCATAAATCAAATCAAGCTGGACTTGTTGGGAGTAAGGCCCGAAAGGATAGCGGTTATCTAACGCTTCTAGTTGCGTAATGGCTCCCTTAAAGTTACCGTCCTGCAGTTTTTGCTGAGCGGTAGCATAGAGCTCAGAAGGCGGGTTATCGGGAACCACGTCCTTGTTACTGGAGCAACCGGTCAGCACCAGGCTCAACGTGGCGGCAGCCACCAGATATTTCATACGCGTCATGACGTTTTGATTATCCTCGAAGTGTTATTCCGGGAGACTGTCCGTTAAGCTCCCGACAAAGATCTAGATACAATAGCACATTATATTAAACGGCATCGCCGTCAAAACCCAACGTTAACGAACAAGAAGCTGCATATGGCACAACAAGTACAACTCAGCGCAACGGTGGCCGAATCACAACTCGGTCAACGGTTAGATCAGGCTTTGGCCGAATTGTTCCCTGATTATTCAAGATCTCGCATAAAAGAGTGGATCTTGGAAGACAAGGTGACTGTAAACGGTAAAACAATTAACAAGCCTAAAGAAAAAGTGTTGGGTGGTGAGCTCGTCGCAATTGACGCGCAAATTGAGGAAGATGCCCGCTGGGCGCCTCAAGAAATCCCACTGGATATCGTCTATGAAGATAACGATATTCTCGTTATTAATAAACCCCGTGGCTTAGTCGTGCACCCTGGCGCCGGTAATCCAGACGGCACCGTTCTGAATGCATTGCTCTATTATTATCCAGAAATCATGGATGTCCCACGCGCGGGTATCGTACATCGCCTGGATAAAGACACCACGGGTTTGATGGTGGTGGCGAAAACCGTTCCGGCACAGACTCGTTTGGTGGAAGCGCTGCAAGCGCGTGAAATTACCCGTGAATACGAAGCGGTGGCAATCGGCAATATGACGGCTGGTGGCAGAGTTGACGAGCCTATTTCTCGCCATTCTACCAAGCGGACACATATGGCGGTGCATCCAATGGGTAAACCGGCGACCACGCATTATCGCATTATGGAGCATTTCCGTGCTCATACTCGTTTGCGCTTGCGTTTAGAAACGGGCCGTACCCACCAGATCCGTGTGCATATGTCTCATATCAACCATCCGCTGGTGGGCGATCAGCTGTATGGCGGTCGTCCACGTCCACCGCGCGGTGCCTCTGATTCCTTTATTGCTATTCTGCGCGGCTTTGACCGCCAGGCGCTGCATGCAACTATGCTGCGTTTATATCATCCAATCAGTGGCATTCAAATGGAATGGCATGCGGCATTACCAGAAGATATGGTTGAGCTGATTAATGCGCTGAAAGCCGATACTGAAGAATTCAAAGATCAGATGGATTGGTAATGAACAAGCTGATACTTCCCGACTGGCCAATGCCTGCCACTGTTAAGGCATGTAGCACTACCCGTCATGGTGGTATCAGCGAATTCCCTTATGATTCATTAAACCTTGGCACCCATGTCGGGGATATTGCCGCCAGTGTGGTTGCAAATCGCCAATCTTTAGTGGAGCAAGCGGGATTGCCACAAATGCCTGTTTGGCTCGAGCAGGTGCATGGCACTCGTGTCCTGCATCTGGACGGCAAGACTCTTTCTGATGTACAGGCCGATGCTGTTTATAGCCACGTCGCTGGGCAAGTTTGTGCCGTAATGACCGCAGATTGCTTGCCAGTGTTGTTTTGTTCTTTGGCCGGAGATGAAGTGGCCGCCGCCCATGCGGGGTGGCGTGGCCTTTGTGCCGGTGTTCTGGAGCAAACGTTAGCTCAGTTCAATGCTGGTTCTTCTTCTATTATTGCCTGGTTAGGCCCGGCAATTGGCCCGCAGCAGTTTGAAGTGGGTGAAGAGGTTAAACAGGCATTTATCCAAATCGACGCACAATTCGCGGCTGCGTTCACACCTTCCGGCTCTAAATATCTCGCCGACATCTATTTATTAGCTCGATTGCGGCTACAGGCCGCAGGTATTCACGCTGTATATGGCGGTGATCGCTGCACAGTGACTGAAAAACAACATTTTTTCTCTTATCGGCGCGATGGAATCACCGGACGTATGGCAAGTTTAATCTGGCTGATATAACCTATTGAATTAGGACGATCCGCTGGCGCATGACGTTGTACTTTAAATATAGTGTCGAAATAACCTTGAAAATTTGAGGGATGACCTCATCTAATCTCCAGTAGCAATTTTGACCAATATTGGAGGTGTTATGCGTCTGGATCGTCTTACTAGCAAATTCCAGCTTGCCCTCGCCGATGCCCAATCTTTAGCACTTGGGCGCGACAACCAATTTATTGAACCGTTACATTTGATGAGCGCATTGCTCAATCAGGATGGGGGGACGGTTCGCCCATTGTTGACCTCGGCGGGGATTAATGTCGCCAGTTTGCGCAGCGACATTGAGCAAGCATTAGGTCGTCTTCCACAAGTTGAAGGGACTGGCGGTGATGTTCAACCATCAAACGAGCTGGTCCGTGTATTGAATCTTTGCGACAAATTAGCGCAAAAACGTGCAGATAAATTTATTTCGTCAGAACTGTTTGTTCTGGCCGTACTTGAAGATCGCGGCACTTTAACTGACATGTTAAAAGCAGCCGGTGCAACAAAAGATAAAATAAATAAGGCAATTGAAGATATGCGTGGTGGTGACAAAGTTGATGACCAGGGTGCTGAAGACCAGCGCCAGGCATTGAAAAAATTCACTATCGACCTGACCGAGCGGGCGGAGCAAGGCAAGCTCGATCCGGTTATTGGCCGTGACGAAGAGATTCGCCGAACTATTCAGGTGTTACAGCGCCGGACTAAAAATAACCCGGTGTTAATTGGTGAACCTGGTGTCGGTAAAACAGCCATTGTTGAAGGTCTGGCGCAACGAATTGTCAATGGTGAAGTGCCAGAAGGCCTGAAGCATAAACGTGTGCTTTCATTAGATATGGGCGCACTGATTGCAGGTGCGAAGTATCGCGGTGAGTTTGAAGAGCGCTTGAAAGGCGTGTTGAATGATTTATCAAAACAAGAAGGTAGTGTGATCTTGTTCATTGATGAATTGCATACCATGGTCGGAGCCGGGAAAGGCGACGGCGCGATGGATGCCGGCAACATGCTGAAACCTGCGCTAGCGCGTGGTGAATTGCATTGCGTTGGTGCCACAACACTTGATGAGTACCGTCAATATATAGAGAAGGATGCGGCGTTAGAGCGACGTTTCCAGAAAGTGTATGTGGCGGAGCCAACTGTTGAAGACACTATCGCCATTTTACGCGGGCTGAAGGAGCGCTATGAACTGCATCACCATGTGCAGATAACTGACCCGGCAATTGTGGCTGCGGCAACGTTGTCGCACCGCTATATCTCGGATCGTCAGTTACCGGATAAAGCTATCGACCTTATTGACGAGGCCGGTTCAAGTATCCGTATGCAGATGGATTCAAAACCGGAATCATTGGATCGCCTGGAGCGCCGGATTATCCAATTGAAACTGGAACAGCAGGCATTGAAGAAAGAATCTGATGATGCCAGCAAAAAACGTCTGGAAATGCTCAATACCGAATTAGAGCAAAAAGAACGTGAATATTCAGAGCTGGAAGAAGAGTGGAAGGCAGAAAAAGCCGCCCTCACCGGAACTCAGAATATTAAAACCGAACTGGAACAAGCCAAAATCAGCTTAGAGCAAGCTCGTCGTGTGGGCGATTTGGCGCGGATGTCAGAACTTCAGTACGGTAAAATTCCTGAGCTGGAAAAACAGCTAGCGGCGGCAACGGCGCTTGAAGGGAAGACCATGAAGTTGCTGCGTAACCGGGTAACGGAAGCAGAAATTGCGGAAGTGCTGGCGCGCTGGACGGGGATTCCTGTATCTCGCATGCTGGAAAGTGAGCGTGATAAGTTGCTGCGCATGGAACAGGATCTACATAAACGCGTGATTGGGCAGGATGAAGCTGTTGAAGCTGTATCCAATGCTATCCGCCGTAGCCGTGCTGGGTTATCAGATCCGAACCGTCCAATTGGTTCCTTCTTGTTCTTAGGGCCAACAGGGGTCGGTAAAACCGAGTTGTGTAAAGCGCTGGCAACCTTCCTGTTCGACAGTGATGATGCCATGGTGCGTATTGATATGTCCGAGTTTATGGAAAAACATTCCGTTTCTCGGTTGGTTGGTGCGCCTCCAGGCTACGTGGGTTATGAAGAAGGTGGTTACCTGACAGAAGCGGTGCGCCGTCGCCCTTATTCTGTCATTCTGCTGGATGAGGTAGAAAAAGCGCATCCGGATGTATTCAACATTCTTTTACAGGTGTTGGATGACGGGCGTTTGACTGACGGGCAGGGTAGAACAGTCGACTTCCGTAATACGGTGGTCATCATGACCTCTAACCTCGGTTCAGATTTGATTCAGGAACGTTTCGGTGAAAGAAGTTATCGCGAAATGAAGGAAATGGTGATGGAAGTTGTTACTCACCACTTCCGCCCTGAATTTATCAACCGTATAGATGAGGTTGTTGTCTTCCATCCACTGGGCCGAGCGCATCTGGCTTCAATTGCCAGTATCCAACTGGAGCGCCTGTACAAACGGTTGGAAGAACGTGGCTATCAGGTCACTATCACTCAGCCTGCGTTGGAGTTCTTGGGCGAGACTGGTTTCGATCCTGTTTATGGTGCGCGGCCATTGAAACGCGCAATCCAGCAGGAAATCGAGAATCCACTGGCGCAACAGATACTTTCCGGCAAATTAATACCGGGAGTCCCTGTTACGCTTGATGTGGAAAATGGGCATATTATTGCTAAACAGTAATGGTAACTCCTTGAGGGGGCGAGAAATCGCCCCCTTTTTGTTGTCTTTTTCACCGTATTTCGTATTTTTGCCGCATTAGTGAGCGGTTGAAAAGTTTTTTGAAATTAGGGGTTGCAGGCTGTCAGGAACTCCCTATAATGCGCCTCCACTGACCGGGAAC
>NZ_CACVAD010000019.1 GCF_902726545.1 Yersinia artesiana
TACATGTATAATATAATTATCTTTAGTGGTTGTGGCCTAATGCGATTCTCATTACAAAAAACCGTTACCGACGTCATGAGGAAAGATATATTTTCGACCAACACTATCAATGTTTTTGTGTGCTCAGAATTTGAGAATTTTATCGACTTATTAATTCAAGAAAATGAAGTTATATGTATTTTTGATGTTGATGGCATCAGCATCAAAAATCAGGAAAAGGTCTTTTCTTTAATTCGCGCGCGCTTTGGAGAATCCTCTTTAATGATATTGTGGAAAGGTTCTGAACTGAAGTTTTATCATGATTTCTTGCAGTCAAATACCGCATTCCTATTAAGTAAAACCGCAACACCCAGTGAGATTGACCACGAATTTTATCAATTAGTTAGGATGAAAAATAAAGTAAAAGAGGGTAAAGCCAACATCAGAGTTGGAAATAAAACTTCAACCCACCGTGGTTTAACGCATCGCCAACAACAAGTATTAAAATTTATTATGCTCGGCATGAATAATAAAGATATTGCCGAACATCTGGGTATTAGCGATAAAACGGTCAGCGCACACAGAAAAAGCATTTACGATAAATATAACGTGAAAAATGCAATCAGTCTTTATTATAAAGTTAATGAGTCAATGCTACATTAATACACTTACTGACTGGCGGGGTGGTCAGCGCCCTGACGATAAGACACAGTTATCTGAAATAATTTGGTTTATTGAATTTAAAGATAAAATGGCCTGAGGTAAAACAGATGGAAATCAAAACAACTGCGTTGCGATAGCATGACCAGATGAATCACGCGTTGGATATGTGAGTAAAACTTATAGCGATATTTCATCTCCCATTGATTTTCACCTTTCTTATTGTGGAAATTGGGATTAGTGGAACTAATCGATAACTTGGCAATATTATCTAATTCATTTTTTGGAAATTCAAGTCTGTTTTGTACAGCAAAAAACCAAAATAAACTGCATTTTTATCTCTTAATTCCAATTGGAATATGGCGATTAATTAACGAACCAACCAACACAAAACTGTTAAATTAAGATATCAATGATGCTGCCTTCCCTGGCAGCAACAATGAAATGTATCTTTAAATATTCAGGCTATCAGCGAGTGACCTGTTCCAGATAATCCATCACATCCTGTACCCGATACCATGTCATCCAGGTTTTATCGTCCAACGGTTGTTCTGTATATTTTTCCACTGCTGACACCAACTCCAGCATCTCCAGAGAATCGAGATGAAGATCGACAATCAGACGCGATTGCATATCCCAATTTTGGTTTGCGCCAGAGTAGGCGCGAATCTGGGTTAGTTCTGACTTAAGCCAGCACTGATGAGGGTTTTCTGTTGTCATCACTTGGCCTCTGACGGATTAATGAGTGAACCACTTTTGGTCAATTTATCTGTGCGATATTGATCTTTCTCAGTGATAGAGCGAGTCTGCGCACCTTCTTGAGTCAGTACCACATTAGCACCCTTATTATTGATCCAGGATTGTGTTGGCGCGGTGCTATTTTTCCCAAAACCAACGAATTGATTACCCTGAGCATTGACCGAAGAGGAACTTTTTTGCTGTGCGTCTCCCAGCTGGTAACGTCTTTTCCCTGCGAGATCATTAACCTGTCCACCAGAAGTCGTTATCACATCAGCACTCGTGTGTAGCTGGGATTGTACCGACCCATTTGTACCAAATGCGGTCCCCTGAGCATTAAGTTGCTTCTCAACGACGACCTGAGCGGGGATTGCACGATAAGTCTCATCTGTTGGTTGCAATGTTCCGTCGGAGTTCACTTGAAGATCTAGTGTAGAAATAAAGTTAGGGGTTTTCCCTGGGATGAGTAAATCCGCTTTATAACTCACTTGCGCCGCATCCTGGCTGGCCTGCTCAGTCTTACCTGCATCACGTAATGCTGTTGGCGCAGAACTTTGTGGCCTCATTCCTTGAAATGCAGTCCCAAATTGATTGACTGCATTGGGTTGTTTGGCCGCAACATTCTCCTGCGCATAACGTTGTTTTTCAGCGAGTTCGAAAACCTGTCCACCAGAAGTCGTTATCACATCAGCACTCGTGTGTAGCCTGGAGGGCGCTGACCCATCCGTACCCAATAAAGTCCCCTGAGCATTAAGAGATTTCCCCGTTACCAGCTTAGCCGGAGGCATCTGTTTAGTCTCATCCGCTGTTTCTGATATATCTTCTGAGTTCAAAGTATTATCCGACACAGGGATTTCTTTTGCTGCGGATAAATCCGGTGTATTGCTCACTGGCGGCGCATCTTGCTGAATCTTACCCGCACCGCGTAATGGTGCTGGCGCTGGGTTCTGCTGCCCAAATCCAACAAATTGATTACCAAAACTATTTAGCGAAGTAGACTTTTTTTGCTCCACGCCATCCTGCGCATAACTCTGTTTTTGGCTAAGATCACGAACCAGCCCATCGTTGGTCAGTGTCACCTTAGAACCCTTGTCTAACCAGGAGGGTACCGGCCCTTTGGTGCCAAATAAAGTCCCGGAAGAATTAAGAGATTTATGGGGCGCGGAAGTGTTAACCGAAGCAGCAGGCTTAAGATTATCTGTTGCGGGCCGCGCTGGCGTGCTATCAACGTCGTCGAATGGTTGAGTAGAGGAATCCACCCCAGTAGCTGTTGTTTTAGAAGCTGTCGCGTTCTGCGGTTGGTTTTTCTCAGGTTTGGTTGTCGCCTCCATAGCTGACAGATTTATGGTTGCAGTCGAAATAAAATTTTGGGTAAATGACGGCGAACCATAATAATTATTATTAGTAGTAATATTAGTAATATGATTAATAACAGGATCAGGCTTAGCCGCGTTATTGCCATTAGCCGGAGAGGGTTGCGCTACATCATGGTCGGTTGAAATGCCATCAGCCAGTGATGCCAGTGATGCTGCCGCTGCAATATCGGGCATCAACCCAGCTATTATTTGCGTTTTATGCTCCAATGCTGCGAGTAGTGAATACATTACCATCACTTTGTCGCCTTTATTGGTATATTGAGCAAATTGCGCCTTCAACGTATCAATCGTATTATTGTTGGTGGTGTTTTGCCCATCATAGAGATATTCGACGACTTCCTCGGGATTCTTCCTTAATCCTTCCAGAGTACCAGGCGACAGCTTGCCCTCCAGCTTGCAAATAATATCTGAATAGACATTTTTCTTCAGATAATCAGAACAAAACTTAGCTAAGTTGTCTGGTTTAGTGTTTTTCCCAGATAACCCCAGCTTTTCCGAAAGAGCAGAAGTCAATGTCTTTAACGCCTGATATGCAGCATCCTTTTTTGCAGTAGCTCCCGGCTGTTGGGACAACTTATCCATCGCTTTATAGAAATCTGTTGCTTTGCCTATTAGGGCCTTATCTTGCATATCCGCAGGAACAGCATTAAATAATGCCAGCGCCACTTTAGTACCCTGCTCTATGGTTGAGTTTTTCAAATCACGGTTGCAGCCATGATTCATCACTTGGGTTAACTTCTCCAAATTACCAATTTTGGCCCCATGTTCTTGCAAACTTGTGAAAAAGACCTCCAAATGTTTGGCCTTATTCACCTCACCCAATGGGTGTCCATTGGCAGAATTGGGGTCGAAACGGAGGATTCCACTATTAACGTCTCCTTCGGTGAAGGAAACCGGACGGGATTGTGAGTTACCAAATGAAACCCCTGAGAGGTTTTCCGCCAAAGAGTTTTCATTGCGGGAAGACGCTCTACCAGAATCAGCCCGTGAGGAAGTTGGACTTACAGCAGTGCGTATTGAAGGCTGCGACGCAATCATAAATAATCTACCTTATATAAACAGCTTATAAATTTTGTAATACAACAGTGCGCACCGGTTGCAAAAAAATATCCAGCACTCTGCGGTATACCGTGCTCTAAATATTTTCAGACGATCATATTATTACTGGTCTGCGTCACGCTGCCTGAATAAGTAGCAGGCCATAAACCCTGCTATTCTTTTTTTATTGCATATAACCTTGGTTATATTGATGCAAATCTTTCGTCATTTGCACCAGTAACTGGATAAAGGTTTCAAAGGTACTATTATCCTGACGAAATCTCTCCAGCAATTGCGACACACTGCTATTGACAGTATTTTTCTGGCTATCAATAGAGGCTTGCAAGCTCTGAAATGCTTGCGCATTGGTATTCCCACCCTGCCAAGATGTCTCACTATTAGCTACACTTCTATAGATATTTCTAATAGGGTCTAAATTAGGTTTAATATTAATAATGTTGTGCTCTTTATCCGTCTTAAGATCCTTCTCATGAGAATACGTTACAATAAAACCATCACCCAGCTTATTTTGCCAGAAATTTTTCGTACTCTCATCACCCTCAAAAGTATAAATAGATAATGTGGTACTATTATCAGGAGACCAGTTTTTATAAGCAGTTTTATAGTCACTACCTGTAGTATAGCTTGTATATTTTCCAAATTTTTTATCCAATGATTCTAAGAAATCCTTGGGTTTGAAATTTATTTTTCCATCACTACCGGCTGAGATAAAGTCACTTATTTGCCCCAATGCAGTATTAACATCTTTCATATACTCCGCGGCTTTCTGGTTAATATCAGCGTAAGTTTTTTGATAATTATTATGTATATTATCAATCATATCTTCCAAGGCCTTAATATGGCCTGGCGTCCCTTGATCATTATTTTTGCTGCTTAGTCCTTTTGCCTCGGCAAGTTCCATTTCTGCGGCAAACTTTTTAAACTTGGCTTGGTAGTCGTCGCTACTGATTTTTTCCATGCGGATGTTCTCCCGCGCCTGCGCTTCCATCTCTGTCGGTAACTGAGGAGACGGATGAGAGACCGGAGACGCAGAGGGTTTAAACGCTTTAGGATTGCTGTCTATCACCTGTTGTGCTTGTGTATAAGGATCGTTCTGAGGTTGATTCAGGGCAGAGAGATCCATCTCTTTCACTGACACCCCCAGAGGGCTAGTTTCAGGGGCAATAGCCCCTGAGTTATTCATAGCAACCCAAGGTTCCGGACTATGTTGAACGAATGAAATAGCTGTTGACATATTGATTCCTCTTTAACCCCGCATAACAACATTTCGGTTGGTATTTGCGGTATCGCTAATTAATCCGCTCAAAATCCCAAGAATCTCTTTCATATCCTGCAATAACTTATCAATCTGTTTGTCTTTATCATTAGCTACACCACGGGCTGCATCTGACGCGGAACTCTCCATCATTTTATCCGCTTCTGCCCGTTTGACTTCCTGCGTATTAGAAGCACTGGCCATCTGCCCCAGGTTATCTGACATACGCGTGCCCTGGTCAGTGATACCTTTTGCAGTATGGAGATCAGCATTTTTCTTATCGTATTGCTGTCGATGTAAATCGCCAGCGCTCTCTGCTTCATTCACCCTTTGCTGCTGCTGCTGCTTAAATCGCGCCTGTTCGGCTTTGCTCGGTGTCGTGGCTTGTGTCAAGGTTTTCCCATCCGCGCCAGTGTGGCTGACGGTACCCTTGGCTGGCGCACCAGTTTGATGCATATCAAGTTTGAGTTTGTTCGCATCTGCATGGTGCTGATTAGCAGGCTTAAGATGCTTATTTATAACCTGATGTTGCTTAACGGTGATCCCCGTTTGCACGGCAGAGCCTGCCAGGGTAACCCCAAAGCTGGTGCAAAAACCGATGACGGCACTACGGTAGATCTCTTTACCTTCACGGATAGTTGAATCCGCTGCCATCTGGGTCATCTCAGCATTCAGCGTGTTGAACATGGTATGAATATTACGCTCAGCGATATTCAGTTCCGCCATCACCTGACGCAGCATGCTCAGTAAAAAGGTCATCATGTCACTGGACTGGATACCGATAAATTTGAGTTGCTTTGCCGAGTCCTGAGATTCAATTTTGCTACTTCCGCCCTCCTGCCCAGTGCCGATTTTTTTGACTTCTTCCTGCAAGAAATCGGCCAGCATCGCCTGAGCAAACACCGCCAGCTGACGCTGTTGCTCAGGATCTGCTACCAGTGCATCAAATCGAATACTGTCACTCGCATTCATCTCGATTTTAGCTTTTTCTTGTTGCAGCACTGTCGTCAGTACTTGTTGCTGCCGCGAGGGTGCGAAAGAATTATCTGAACGGGTCGCTTTGACATCTGTTAGCAGTTCACCAATCTGTGCCGACATTTGGTCAGGATTTATCGCCATAGTAGGAAGCGACAACTGCGGCTTGCCACCAACACTGCCAAATTCTTTGTCTGCCATCTCAACATCGTGGAGGGCCAGCTTGCTGGTGGTATTTTGCTCTGGCCCTTGTAACTGCGGCAGCAGTTCCTGGTTAGAGTCAATTTTGCTGCTAAAATGATTAGGGGTTGCTGTGCTAATTTGCATATTCATTAATAGTTTCTCCTAAAATTAAACAAAACTGCTGCTTTTCATCATATTGGCTTTCGCCGCGCCGGACTCATTCAATGCCGTCATCATGCCCTCAAACATCTCATTGAGCTGGTCATGGCTTTTAGACATTGACTTAATTAGCGCCTTTAATAATTCATCAAGCGCCTGGATAAAAGCAGTGTTCAGCATCATGCCCGCCAGCATCTCTTTCATCTCGCGGATAAAAGAATTGGCATGTAAATTCAGCCCGCCACTGACCGCCGCATTGGTCACTCCAAGCACTATATTTGTACTGTTAAGGCCTATTTCCATTTTGCGCGCGGTCACATCGCTGACTTTAAGCGCCTTGCCGGCTTTGCCAGCCATATTAGTCAATGGCTTACTAAGGTTAGCTACCTTGCTCCCCATTTTTCCTGCGGCACTAATGAAATTACGGGGCAATGCTTTCACCGCGCTTTTCATCAAGCCAGCCACTTGTTTGCCGACATTTTTTGCGACATTGGCGACTGTTTGCCCCATATTTTTGACAAATGAAGACATCGACAATAGAGAAACCGCGAGGAAAACAACGGCTGCCAACACCATTCCTACAATGCCGCCGATCTCTTTAGCCTTTTCTTCCGGTACACCAAAGGTAATCAGCATATTGGTAATCCCTTTGGAGATTTCCGTGGACAGCATCTGCATCAGGCTGCTTTGGCCTGTCTCCTCCAGAATGATATCGGCCACCGTCATAGCAATACCAATCGCTGCGACAGCCAGCATCAGTGGCCCGGCGGTACCAAAGGAAGCAATAGTTGCCACGACAGACACTGCGAGCATGATGTAGCCAAAAATTTTACTGGCACAAGAGGCTGCTTTATTCCCTTCCTCTGCTTTGGCCTGAGCCTTTTCCGCTTCTTTTGCTTTTAGCTCTGAATCTTTACGCGTAGCTTCATTGATGGTTGCCATCACATGCTGCTGCTGACGCATATTTTTAATCGAATCGTCGTTCATCGCCTTCTTCAACTGCGCAGTCAACAGTGTCAGAAGCGCCAGCGTATTCTCCCACCGCTCACCTTCAACCTCTGGCGGCCGGGTAGCATTTTCAATAAAGTTATTGAGTTCTACTCGATAGTTGTTTGCCTTTTGCGTGACAACTTCCGACTGCATCAATGACTGCTCATAGGAATCTTGAAGCTGCGCAGTATCCGATTCGGCTTGGGTTAGCTTGGTTTCCAGTTCCGTAAGGGCATTGGACACCTGCGTGACTGTTGTTTGTAATGTGCGTTGTCCACTGCTTAGTAAGGTTATCTCAGCCGTTAGAGACTCAAACTTCGCCTGCTGGGCCGGGGTTTTCGGCGGTGTGGGAAGGCCCTTCAGTTCTGACGTTGCCTGAGTCAATTCCTGCTGAATTTTGCTTAATTTATCTTCAGCGCTAACAAGCTGTGTTTTCACGCCTTGCTGCTGCTCTTTCAGTCCCTTGACCGTCTCTTTGCTTTGTTGCCAAGCCTGATTGTTTTCTGCAGCCTTATTGGTGGCGGTTTGTAACTCATTGACCCCGTTTTCCAAGGCCAACAACAGCTTTTCTCCCTGTACGCGCAAGGCGGAGGATTCGGCGTTAATCATTTGCAGACGACCGCGCAACTCGGCCAGATTGCCACTGTTTAATATCTGGCACAGTGTTGCTATTGAGCCTATCAGCGCTGATGCAGCATTAAAGCCAGCAGTATTACTGGTCGCCGCTGAGCTAGCCCCTGCCGCACCCGCAGCACCCGCAGCGGCGGAGGCACCGGCCACTTCTTCTGTGGGTTGCTGATGAGCTGAAGCCACAGCTTTGGCCTGCGCCAATGTCATTTTAGGTGCTGCCAGTCGTGGCGCCCCCTCTTTGGCAGAACGCCGCTCCTGCTCCGTTGAAGCCAGCTCCCGGCAAGCATCCTCCAGTGCCAGAAGATTTTTGGTACTATCATCACGTATCGCATTAATATTCACACCTTGCGTAAAGGTACGAATATTATTAATTCGATCACTGCTAATGTTAACCTTGGTTATATCCGCCATATGATATATTGACCTTATTCAATTAGAATTATTCTTCTGCTGGTTCATCTTCTGTCAGATTTTTCTTTAATGCGATTAAATACACGGAGGATTTTTGTTTCAACTCCGCATCATTACTCTTATTAAAGGTACTTTCAAAACAATGCAACGCAGCGCTACTTTTTTTCAGCATTAAATTACACTGTCCGGCATGGAATAATGGGCGGTAATCATCTTTTGCTAAAACAAAAGCCAGAGAATAGAGTTCAGCCGATTTTTCATAACGTTTGGTTAGCTGATAAACTGCCGCCAACCCCATAACATAATCAGTATTATAAAAATCATAAATACTGAGAAAACGGAAAAACGTTTCGGCCTCACTCAATTTACCTTGTTGATAAAACTCATAAGCGTAAGCATAAAGTCCATCCATCGTACTTTGTGGAATACCATGAATATCTTTATAACTGGCACCATCCATTAATGCCTGGCAAAGTTCATCAAAAACAACATCCATATCTTCAGTCTGATTTTGTTCTGCATCATGTTTCTGGTTCATATACTTTTTCCTAATTAATAATATGAGAATTATGATGCAGTGCTGATGTATGCATCATATGTAGTTGGAACAATTAGTTCTTATAAAAAACGATTCAAGCTAGTTTTGCTGGCTATCGTCAATCTCTTGGGTTGACTGATTCATGGCAGCATTGGCCTCCAGTTGCGCCAGTGCAGCATCGACATCAATGCCCATACTTTCCAGCTCCACACGTATCAGCCAGTGAATGATGTGCATCACATCATCCAACCCTTGTTCATCAATAAAGCTGTCTTTACGATAATTGCGCCATATCTGCCGCGCTAAAGGAATATCCCTTATTACCGGCACCCCCTGGCTTTCAGCATAGGCAATAATGGCTTTTGCCTGTGTGCCCTTAGTTTTCATCATAATATACGGTAGTGGTGCTATTTCCGTATTGTAATAAATCGCCATCGCGATATGTGTTGGGTTTGCCATAATAAAGTTTGAGTCACGAACATCCGCTTTAACTTCTTCTGACAATAACTCCTGATGCAACCCTCTACGAGCACTTTTAATATGTGGGTCGCCATCATTATCTTTGTGTTCTTTTTTCACCTCCTGTTTTTCCATTTTCAAATCTTTCATAAACAGGAAAAATTCAGTTAGAGTGTCAATTAACAAAATTATCAATGCCACTGCCAAAAATACGATAATAAAAGTAATACACAAGTGCCCCCACTGACCGATCATTCCATTAATTGTCGTGCGGTAGAGCATAAATATCTCTTGCCGCCAGAGAATAAAGAACAGCGCCGCAGAAGCACCAAATACCAATAAATATAGAAACGCTTTCACCAACTCTTTTAATGAGCGAAGTGAAAATATTTTTTTAAATCCAGAAATCGGATTTAAATTAGAAAAATCAATTTTTATCGCTTCAGTCGCTAAACGAAAACGGCTCTGTAGCAACGAAATAATGGCACCGGGTAAAAAGCAGGCCAATAGAACCGGGACAACCGCCATTAAAAACAAGCTATACAACTTATCCAGTAATGCATCGACACCCATCGCTGAGGGTGAGAGCAAAATCCTTTGCATTAAACTGCCCAGGCCCATCAAACTGGAAAAACCTGACACCGCAAAAGCCCCGGCAACCAAGACCACTGCAGCAACCATATCCTTACTTTTAAAACTTTGCCCTTTCTTCGCCGAGTCACGAATCTTTTTGTCTGTGGGCTTCTCTGTTTTTTCAGCCATGAGATCTCTCCGCTCTTATTACTGCGCTACACCAAATATGTCGCGCAACGGGCTCAGGGAGATCATATTAACCAGCATGGACGGCACCTCATTCTGGAAATAGAGCAGGAAGACCATAAATGCAACCGCAGATTTAATCGTTAATGATAATGAAAAGGCATTGAGCTGCGGGCAAAAACGGGAATATAACCCCAGCGCTACCTCAGTAATAAACAATGTCACCAGAATAGGAGCAGCCAATATAATGCCCTGCACCACCAACTGATTAAGCCAACGCCCCAATGGCAGACTGTCAAAATGAGTGAATCCGCCCGCAAACGGCAACAGCCGGTAACTCTCGGCAAGAGTCTGTGCCAATTGGTGCATCCCCCCCTGCGTCAGAAAAATCATCACCACAATATGGCTGACCAACACCGACATCTCTGACGATTCCACACCATTGGCAGGATCGATGGTATCGCTGATGGTCGCCCCGCGCTGGTTATCGATCAATTCACCGATAATATTCGCAATCAGAAACGGCAAACTCAGAATAAATGCCAGCACCAGGCCGATCGCCAGTTCATATAGAATGATTTCGCCAAGGTTGATTTCTTCCCAGTTAAATTCTCGCGCCGAAAAAAAAGGCCACATCCCCAGAGCCAGAAAGATGGCAACACAGTTTTTAATCATGCCGCTATTAAGTAACTTGCTGCTGAGAAACGGCAGAAAAAAGAATAACGGCGCAATTCGTACCCAAGCCAACGCCAGCTTCATCAGCCCCATCTGAAATGCAGAATAGAGCGACACATAAAAAGCCAGCATATCCTGATTCATCACCCCACTCCTGCTGGCGATAATGCGATAGCCAACATTTCAGTGGCGTAATTCATTATTTTGTCCGACAACCAACCAGAGATCATAAAAAGCGTGCCAAATACTGCGAGTAGTTTGATGCCAAAGGGCAATGTCTGCTCTTGCAACTGGGTCACGGTCTGAATCAAGCCAACGAGCAGACCAACCGCCGTGGCAACCATCACTGGGATCGCCGACAATATGACAATAAGCAACATGGCTTTATTACTGGCGTAAATAATTTGTTCCATAATTTTGTTACCTGGCTAATGCTGCGCCAGCTCCATGTATTGCATAATCAACCCCTTGGAAATCAGCGTCCAACCGTCGATTGCCACGAACAAGATCAGTTTTACCGGAACAGAAATAGTCACCGGACTCATCATCATCATCCCCAATGCGAGCAAAATGCTGGAGATAATCAGATCTATCACCACAAAGGGCAGATAGATGTAAAAACCAATTTCAAACGCCGATTTAATTTCACTTAATGCATAAGCGGGCAGTAGAGAAAATAGCGTAGGTTCGCGTGTATCAGCCTCGGCCGTCGCCTCCTCTTCACTACGCCCTTGTTGCAACGACTCGAAGAAGTTGAGCAATTCCGGGTCGGAGTATTTCTTGAGGTAGGATTTGTAACTGCCAAGTCCCCCTTCAACAAAGTTATCTACCGAATCAACATTGCTAAAATCCACCTTTTCGGTGCGCATATATTGATTAACATCCTGAATCACCGGCATCATCACAAACAGTGACAACAATAGTGCGATCCCGTTAAGCGTCAGGCTGGAGGGCACCTGTTGCACCCCCATGGCGTTGCGCACCATGATCAGCACGATTGATATTTTCAGGTAACAAGTTCCCGCCGCGATGACAAAGGGCAGTAACGTCGAAAATGCGACAATCGCCAGTAAGGGGATATCCCCCGGTATCGTTGGCATAACTTATGACCCCAGGTTGCCCTGGCTCGCCAACTTTGTGACCTCCAGACCCAGTTCTTCACCATCGCCGATATAAATAAGCTCCCCTTCTGCCACCAATTGTTTATTAGCGTAAACTTTTACTTCCCGGTCTTTATCTGAGCCAAGCGAGTACACCGCTCCTGGCTGGATATGCGCCAATTCTTCGAACGGAATTTCGCTGTGGCCCAGAACAAAAGTTAGCTTCACGGTCAGCTTGGCGACATCAAAGCGGCCAGGTAAACTCTCTGGCAGCACTTCATCCAATGTGAGTTCCATCTCTTGCTCTTGCGCTTCCTGCTCATTATCAATATTTTCTTCTATCACGAACTCGCCCTCTTGCTGTTTCTGAAAGCGGGCCACCGGGCGGCCCGTTACGTTTAAGCACAATTGCAACTGCTGAATACAGAGCACATCACGCAACGCCAATGATTGTAATAATCCGGCGCTGATGTGGCTGTATCCCAACACCCAGTCAACTTGCTGAGTCACATGTTTCCATGTCTGTTGCCCTGCGGGCTGGCTCTCAAGCTGATGGAAAGGTGAGGCTAGCAGCACCGCGCCCAACACCGGCTCTTCCACGGTTAGCCAAGGCTGGTTGACTTCTTCTCCGTCGACAATCTCAAGGCTTTCCACACCAAACGCGCCGCTAAAAAAGGTGCGATTGTGGTTTTCTTGAGTAAAAATTTCGCGCAGATTTTGGTTATCCAGTACCTGCCAGGCGCAACTGTTCAATTCGGGCCAGCAAAAACGACACCAACTTTCAACTGACACCAGCGCCGAAATTTTTTCAGTGACACTGCTCAGCTCCAGCCGGAAATAACGCTCGCCTGCGCGTGGCGTGATGGCGTTTCTATTCGGTTGATAGCGCTGCTGCCAGCGCGTAACCTGAATATGGCGCGTACTGAGTCGACGGATATTGAGCATAATTATTCTTCATCCTCCTGCTCTGATTGTTGCTGCTCACGACGTTGTTCATCTTGACGTTCATCGCGGAAATGCAGCGGATTCTCTGATTCCAATAAATGGTGGTTATTCTGCAAAGCCTGTTGAACTTCCACACTGTCAGTCATGGCAGTCAGTTCGCCAGCTTGAGACAATTCAAACTTCACCATCGGGCTGTTATTCCACTGAGTAAAGGTGTAACTCAAGGTACGACGCCCTGCTGTCACGTCACTTTCGGCCTTCTCCGGCACTGCGGTCATTACTGCTTGAGGCGTGGTTTTCACCTCTTCAGGCTGAGTAACCGTAGGTGCCTGTGTCGCCAATGGCTGTGCGGCCAACTGTTGGCTGGTCAGCACCGGCGTTCGATCATTGCTTAACGAACTGTCCTTTTTTTCCGTTAGCGGCAAAGAAGGTGTTAATTCAGACTCAGGCTCAGATGAAACCACTATCGGCTGTTCAACTGCTGAACGAGACATGTCTGGCATATCCTGCGAAACCGAGGAGTAAGACTTCTCTTCGTTATGTTCCGTCCTGATAGCACCAAGGGAAGCGACGGATACCATCGGCTTCTCTGGGTTATCTTTGGTTGTTGCAACCAAACGAGGCTGCGGCTGTTCAGCGTTACTCGCCGCAAAGACATTCGGCTGAGTCAATACTTCCGTCGTTACGACGTTACCCGGCTTGCCCGCAATCGGCTTAGCCTGCAGTTGCTCTGTTGACTTATGTTCCTGTACTGAAGTCTCCGGTTTTTGTACCGATACCCGCCCAGGCTGTTGTGCAATATTCGGCAACGCTATCTGTTTACTTAATAGCAAGCTGTTTAGCGCCATCATTGGAGCTGAACCGGAGGGAGATAATTGCTCCTCGGCCTGTTTTTTGCGCTGCTTTGCCCGAGCCAACAACTCCGCCATTTTCTTTTGCACTTCCTGCTGAACTGATTTCACTGCTTGCCCATTATCACTGCGCAATTTTTCTGGCCGAGATACGGCGGCAGGTTCATCTGTTCGAATATCAGTTGAAGCGCTATGAGTTACCTGTTTTATCGCCACCATATGTGGATAGTTCCTCAATTTCGTATTGCTGTTGAAGTTCTCTATTTAAACGTCTTCTGCTACTTTCGCGCTTTAGATAAGTTCGGAATTTCTCACACCGAGCGTCGGTTTCCCGTAACTGGCGCTGCATCTGCTTTTGCTTCTTCTCAAGTGCTACCTGTTCCGACTGGATATTTTCCAGGTCATATAACTGACGAGCAATTTCCGCCAATAAAGCGGCCTTATGGCGTTGGCGTTCAAAAAAGGCCTCGCGGGTCAACTCAGCAGCCTGGTCATACAGGCTACTTTGAGCTTCCATAACCTGTATCCGGGTGCGGATATCATGCTGCTGCTGTTGCAGCGCCTGTAACGAACGCCGCAACAACTGCTGCTGTTGTTTGACTCGCTCCAGCCGCCGTTCCGTTAGGCTCAGCAGATTCTTGACCATCAGCTCGCCAACTCACTGAGCTGATTGAGTGTGGCGGAGAACTCACCGGATTCTTCCATTGCTTGTTGCAGGAAACCCTCGATAACGTCTCTGTTATCCAACGCATGATCGTTGTCGGTATTTTCACCGCGCTGGTACTCACCGAGATCGAGATAGAGCTGAATTTGCGCCAGTCGTCCGAGCATATCGCGGGTTTTTGCTGCATCCTGACGATGCTGGGCGGTAGTGACTTTGGAAAACACACGGCTGATGCTGTGCAGAATATCAATCGCTGGGTAGTGACCGCGCCCGGCGAGTTTTGCACTAAGGTAGATGTGACCGTCGATTATCGAGCGAATCTCATCGCCAATTGGATCCGATTCTTCTTCGCTCTCCAACAGCACGGTATAAAAAGCCGTAATAGAACCATGCTGCAATGCACCGGGACGTTCCAATAACAGTGGCAACTGCTCGAAAACCGATGCCGGATAACCACGCCGGGCGGGAAGTTCCCCCGCAGCCAATGCCACATCGCGCAGGGCGCGGGCATAACGCGTCATGGAATCGACAAACAGCAGCACATCTTTGCCCTGATCACGAAAATACTCCGCCATTGCCGTTGCCAGTAAGGCAGCATTGCAGCGCTCAACTGCCGGGCTGTCTGAAGTGGCATACACCAGAATGGTTTGCGCAGCACGCGGGGAGGCCTGTAATTCATGAATGAACTCGGTCACCTCGCGGCCTCGCTCACCAATGAGCGCAATGACACAAATATCCGCCACCGCATGGTTCATAATCATGCTCATTAGAGAGGTTTTGCCGCTACCTGCTGCGGCAAAAATCCCCATCCGCTGGCCCTGCCCACAGGTGAGCAGGCCGTCAATCGCCCTGACCCCGGTCACCAACGGTGTGGTAACCGGACGGCGCAAATTAACACTAACTGGCGGGCTATCAACCCGACACTGCGTGGTGAATAGCGGCTCTGACGATGCTGCTGTATTGTTGAGCACGCCCACTTCTTCTCCGGCAGCGTTGTAAATTTTACCCGCCAAATGTTCGCCCATCTCAAAGACAAAAGGCTGGCCTGTGGGGCGGATCACCACTTCACGCGTCAGCCCCTGTGCTCGCCCAATCAAACTCAGAATGGTTTGCCCTTCCCTAAACCCCACCACCTGAGCTTTAGCGATCACTTCCGGCTGACACAAATCACGTTCAATAAGACAGATTTCGCCAATAAAGACCCCATGTAACGGGGCCTCGAGCAGACAGCCATGTATACGTGACGGGTGCGCACAACTATCAAAGAGATTCATAAATCAGCCAGCTAACATAGTGGTTAATCGATGACTGCGCTCATAAAACTCATTCAGGCTGTCAGCAAATAACTCGGCATCATTCATCGCTTCTTCACGCATCACCGCAGAAAGCACCAGGCTGTTATCCATAAAACTTAATGCAGGTTGCCCGACCTGGAAATTACGCGGGGTATATTCCAGTAGTTCGCTCAACAATGTTTGCCCCAGTGCTTCAAGATGCCCCATTTGGCATTCAGACAAATTGCTCCACAAAATAATATCATCGGTTAATAGATCAACATTAATAGGTGGAGCCTCATTCAGTTCCAACTGAATAGTCGAATGACAGTCAAGCTGCGAGTTAATTAAATCTTGGCGCCCTTCGGTGGATAAAAAAGAATTCAATGCCTCAACAAAACGATATTTCATGGTAGATCTCCTTATACGGTTTTAATTACATTCACTTTCACTGTCTCAGAGATCTCATTAAATGAGAGCACCTCCAGTTCAGGAAAACGACTTTCAAGAATTTTTTTCACAAAACGACGAATATCCACAGGCACCAGCACATTCATATCTCGAATGGAGAGATAACTGTTTTCCACTGCCTGGGCAAAAGCCTGAATAATGTCATCGGTTTTTTCCGGGGCAAGACTTAGGAAGCCACCACCAGAAGCCTGACGAATCCCCTGACGAATCATGTCTTCAAATTGATCGTTAATCATCAGAACATTCAAACGGCCATCGGTCGCAAAACGGGATGAGATATAACGAGCCATGGCGCCACGCACATATTCCACCAACATCATGCTGTCTTTCTCTTTTGGTACCCACTGCACCAAGGTTTCCAAAATCAGTTTCATATTACGGATGGAAATTTTTTCCATCAGCAGACGCTGAAATACTTCGGTAATCTTTTGTACTGTCGCGTGGCGATAGCACTCTTTTAATAACTCAGGATATTTCCTTTCCAGATCGTCGAGCAGGTTTTTAGTTTCCTGAATCCCGAAGAACTCATTAATATGATGTAGTAATAAAGTACCGATACAATCGATGATTTCACTGATATCATCGCGCGCCATTAGCCCCAGTTGTTTAATCTCATTAGCATGTTTACTGGCAACCCAGGTACTAACGGCACCATGTTCATCACTAAAGCGGGTCAATTCCAGTCCCAGATATTCCAGTTCGTCGTTAACAGACAGAAGACGTAAACCACCAAAGCAAATATTATAATCACCGGCACGAACTTCATTAATCAGCACAATAATTTTGTCTTTTGGCACCACTGGCGAATAGTTAATGGCAATATCAGGAATGCGGTAACCATAGCGCACAAAAATATCTTTCTTGATGCGCGAGAGAAAACTGTTTTCTTCCAGCAATGACTTATGTGTCTGGCTCACCGAAATAATAATCGGCAGTGTTTCTGGCACATATTCATCATCCGAAACCTGACTTTCCCGTCGAGTTTCACCTTCCGCTACATCAGAACTGACTTCAGTTTCACTTTGATCGTCACCAGAGAGGCGTTTTTTCTCTTTGCGCTTCTGAAGCTTGCGATACCACAGTAGCGCGACCATTAACCCGGATAAGAACAGGAAAATGAACGTTGGAAATCCTGGTAGGAAACCGATACTAAAAACAATAAGAGCGGTGATTAAAATGGTGAAATCTTTGGCAAATAGCTCAGAGACAATATTTTCACCGAGGTTTTTATCATTACCGCCCACGCGAGTCACAATAAAGCCCGCACTGATGGAAATAAGCAGTGCTGGAATTTGCGCTACCAAACCATCACCAATGGTCAGTAGGGTGAAAGTATTCAGTGCGGTAGGCATATCCATGCCCAATTGCGCCATCCCAACGGAAATACCACCAATCAGGTTGACAAAAATAATGATGATCCCGGCAATAGCATCGCCTTTGATAAATTTCATCGCACCATCAAAAGAGCCGTACAGCTGGCTCTCATTTTCCATATCACTGCGTTTTTCTTTTACTGTTGCCTCATCAATCACCCCGGCACGCAGATCAGCATCAATGCTCATCTGTTTACCTGGCATCGCATCAAGTGAAAAACGCGCCGCAACTTCGGCAATACGTTCAGAGCCTTTGGTAATAACAATAAACTGCACGATGGTTACGATGGCAAATACCACCATACCGACCACTAAGTTGTCCTGAATAACAAATGCACCGAAGGTGGCAATAATGTCACCAGCATCCGCTTCCAGCAAAATAAGACGGCTGGTACTGATTGACAATGCCAGGCGGAATAAGGTCGTAATCAATAAAATTGATGGAAAAGACCGAAAATCCAGTGCACGGGTAATATAAAAAGATCCCATAAAAATCAGCACCGAAATCATAATATTCAGGCCAATTAACAGATCTACTAAAATCGTCGGTAACGGTATAATCAACATGGCAATGACCATCACCATGATGAGTAACACCAATAGTTCAGGACGATTGCGAATGTTTAATAATAATTCGCTAATTTTATTCATGGAATATTCTCTTCTTCGTCATGTAATACCCGTCGATCCATAGCAAACTCTTGCTTCATAAGATGGCTCATGCTTTCCCTCAAACCGTCAATAAGGTGCTCACGCTCTGCCAATGAGAGGAAAATAGTTGTCGGCAATATGGAAAAGGCAATAATTAAAATTTGCAAAAACCGCGCTCGCATATCCGTACTGAGTGAACTGAGTTGCTTCGCAAAAAAGGCAATTAAGTTGTCATTAAAATTATCTTGACCACGAATACCACTGATAAATAATTTGCTGAGCATTTTCTCACCGCTCAGACCCATAAAAGCAAAATCTGTCTGTGCAAAGCGCTGGCAAAATATGCAGTCCAAAGACTGCATCTCTCTTAATCGACTAATACGATTAAACAGAGCACCAAACTCGCTGACATTAATATTCCCCAGCGGTAATACTTGTAAATCACAGGCCAAGGCTCGTGCCAGGTAACAGATGATGCTTTCACGCTCCTGAGCCGCCATTTCGTCGACCCATTGCTCATAGAGATAAATCGCCGGACCGTCATAACTGAGAAACTCGCGATACAACATTCTCAAGTTGCCCGCCGACTGCTGCATTTTTTGTGCAAAGGCTTTGGCTACCAGAGCAATATTGATGCCCGCTTGCGCACTGCGATCGAGATCTTCCGCCTCTAACTGCTCGCGTAATGCTTCCAATTGTTCGAGCTGCTTGCGCTTTAACCGGCTGCGGTGAATCAATGCCGCTAACGCCATCAACAAATCGCTGGTATCGGTAAAGAATTGCAGCAAAAACGCACGTAACTGCTGCGGCGTCATAAACTTGGTGTTCAGCGCACTTTCAACCCGCAGAATTTTTTCATCTGCCTGTGTATCCAGAATACGCTCCGAAAAAAGCGTCCACTCTTCCTTGCTGTCGGTGGTTGGCCCGCGGCGGCGCACATGGCTGGCCGCCGACATAGACATCGAGGCATATTCGCTATTATTATCAATGACTCCCTGACCACGCGCTGCTTCGTCAGCATCATCACTGGCTTTGGCCGCTGAGCTACTTTTGTCACGCTGCCCCACTAAAAAGCGTGCGTTGCCCCCTACCGGACCTATTGCCACGGCTGGCTCGCATACTTTTTCAGGAACTCAACGGTGCCGCGCAACTTGCTATCATGTTGGGTCAAACGCTCACTATCAGAGAACTGACGACCATCCCAGGCTTCATTTTCATCCAGTAAACGAGGCTGAATCAAAAAGATACGGATCATTTTCTGCTGGTTGTGCGAACGGTACTTAAACAAATTACCCAGCAGTGGGATATCACTTAACAACGGAATTCGAGTTTCGCCTTCTTCAACCTGATCACGGGTATATCCACCAATCAGCAGGCTTTTATCGCGGCCGATACGGGCGACAGTATTGATATTGGTGCGGTTAACTTCCGGCAACCCGGCGATATCGGCAACTTTGCCCGAGTTGTCACGGTTCAACCCACCATCTTCAATATTGACTTCCATTTCGACACCGCTCCCCCCTGAGAGGCGCGGCAATACACTGATCATGGTGCCATAGGTCACCTGTTCCAGTGTCGCGACCCGATCCCCTTCCACCCGGGCATAAAAGCTGGTGTTGTTATCAAATAGCGCCGGAACATTCTCTTGCGTCAGGATGACCGGACGAGAAACGATGCGAGCGTTGCCGGTTTTACTGATAGCATCAATTTGTGCCAGAAACGTCTTACTATCGCTCAACGTACTGCGGTTAAAGGTAACTGAACCGCCAGCCACACCGATATTCCCCGCTTCCCAGCGCACCCCCAGATCGTCCACTTTGCTTTGCGTTACATCGATAATCCACAGTGATAGTTCCACCTGGCTACGGCTATTATCCAGGGTATGAACTAACTGACGGACATAACGAATTTGTTCCGCGCTACCTTTTACCACTAGACTATTGCTGTCGGGATAGGCGACTAATGAAAACGGGCTGCTGGTTTTAGCCGCTGTGGCCAGCTTGACTGCACTATTGCCACCATCAAGGGATGGCGGTACCGGAAAACCGGCCTCTACCTTTGGTTCGCCCTCTTTCGGCTGTATTTTCAGAGTGCTTTCCGCCGTACCATTGTTGTCTTTAAACAGCGCATTAAGTGCCGTTAACATCCCTGGAATGGTAATGTTCTGCCCGCGTTGGCTATAGGTACGATCGGTGACCGATGAGTGTTTTAACGGGATCACCGCCACTTCACCGCCACTGGCCAAATCTTCCTGCTTAACGCGCTCATCAAGATACGCAGCAGCGGCGCTGATCAATTCCACATACAGCGGCGGCCCTGAGACAAACAGTAAACGGTTATCGCCTTGGGTACGCACCGGAAAACGTTTATCGTAAATCCCGGTTTGCTGAATATAGTTAAGCACCTGTCCACTGCCAGCAGCCTGAGTGTGAACAATGACACTGCGCATTTCGCTGTTGTCATAAACATAGATCCCCACACCATCGTCATACCACACCAGCGCCATACGTCGGGACAGTGATTTAAACATCTCATCCGCATTCGCCAGATTAAAGTTCCCGGTCACACGCTTTTGTGCCGCCAACTTACTGAGAATAATCGGCTTCTCCAGTCGCTCAGCGACGGCATCAAACAGCTTGCCGACCATGACATTATTCGCGACAAAGGAGTCATTCACTTTTTCTTGCCCAACGGGCAAGGCGGTAACTACCTCAGCGTTGACATGGCTCATATTGCCCGCCAACAACAAGAGTGAAAAATAGATCACTCCTTTGTATTTAACTTTCATATAAAATAGACTCCAAACGTCTTATTTCTGAGGGTGTTAGCCCCAACTCTTTTTTGAGATCATTGGTAAAATGCGAGGCCGAGCAATATCCGGCATCGAGGCCCACATCCAGGATTGAACCTTCACTTTCTATAAGCTGTAATACGGCGGAGGCCATACGCACACTCATCATTTTCTTCTTGGCCGTCGCCTTAAAGCTCTCTCGATATAATTGCCTGAAGTAGGCAGCAGAGACGCCATAGCGCTGGCTTAAATAATTAATACTGACATTATCTTTCTGTTCCGAAGCTGATAATAAGAAGCTCATCATTCCGTAGGCTTCATATTTCCTTAATAGATCGCACCAAGTATTGAATTCCATTTGGTTACGCATTATTAAATCAATCACGGTGTTATTGACTGACATTGGGGTCGTACCATTAGTCGTATCGATGGCAATCACTTCTGACCACGGTTGTGCCGCGACAGATGATTTTTCTCCAGAATCCAAAAATGATTTACCCAATGCAGAATCAATCGTTGCGAGGATCTCGGTAAAACTGGCTAACGTGATACTGTGCAAAAACCAGTGAGTCTTATCTCCCTCAATCTCGTCGAGGTTATTGCAAATAAACAGTGAGGGCTGAGTAATTAAGACGCCGTTACCCGAATATACAGAGCGAAACGTCAATGTCAGCGCCTGCTCATCAGGTACAGCCAACACCAGGCTATCCTCCAGGGATAAACAATGGGCCGATGGTGTTACCGGCTTAATGTCATTATTTATTGCTGTCATCGTTCTTCGTCTCCAGCTCGTTATTTGAGTTGCAACACAATGAACGATGACGTCGATTTATTAAACGGAATCACTCGGAATAGCCATTACTCGCATTAGAAATCCCCCCAGTAAGAAATAGTCCGGTCAATTCCGCTGACAAAAAATTCGTACTCGGCTTTACTTAGCGCCAATTTGGTTCAACGAGAAAATATTATGGGAGACACAGACAACCGCGTCTTGATAATGAGGATTGCCAGTGGGCCTCTAAGCGGTAATGAATTAATGCTCAAAGCGGGCAACCACCGGATAGTTATTGGCCCTGAGCAAAGTTATGCAACAGAAACAGATAACGATGGTTTCACCACCTATTATGTACCTGGTGAGCAAGGCAATTATGAATTAGCCCTTGTCTGTGACGATGACGCAATTTCAGCGCCTGAAGCAGAGAACATGGGGCAGTGGTATCTCACCCTAAGTGGTGATTGCCCTGATATTAAACAGCCGGTGGTATTTCAGGAAGTGATGCTGGCCGAACAGTTTCCGGTAGTGATCAAAATGCTGAACACTCCGTGGAATAGTGAAGAGAGTTCGGCTCTTAACCTGCAAACAGCCGATGTGGAAAGTGCAGTCAGTGATGTCCGCCTCAGTTCATCAGTAGAGCGTAAGTTTAATCCGGTTTATGTGGCCGGAATTATGCTGGCCGTACTCGCTACTGTCATTGGTTGGAAGTTGGTTAACTACAACAGTGAAGCACGCCAGGTCAAGACACTGGAGACGTTGTTGCAGGGCAGCAGCTCACCGTTGACAGTCACCACCACTGGCAATGGTCAGAGCCTGGTGCTGGTCAGAACACAGCGTGATTTGGACTGGAGCACCCAGCGTTTACTGCGGGAACATTATCAAGAACCGGTGATATTGAAAAAAATCACCGAGCTGGAAGAAGAGATAGAAACTGAGCTGGGCAAGAAATTACCGGGTCTGTTGAAAGTGGATTTAACCCTTCCTTGTCAGCCGGTAATTCGCTGGTTGAAGGGCGATTATCCCGCACCCGATAATAAGCTGGTTAAGCAGACATTGACTGGTTTTCTCGGTTGCCCAGTAAAAAGTCAGTTAGAGAGTTACACCGCAACCGAATTGATGCACAAAGCGGAACAAGGTCTGACAGAAAGTAATGTGCCCTGGCGGATAAATAATAAAAGCGGAACCTCTGTTTTTATTATTAATGCCAGCCTTAACGATAAGCAGGCGCTGTCGGCAATAGATTTTTCCAAACATTTCACAAAGAGATATGGAGTCCGTCATATACAGTTCTCTATCTCTTTGAGTACGAATCATCTGGCAGGAAAGTCGCTCGTTAATAATCCGAACGGCTATGTTCTGCTGGATAATAACCACTGGTACTTTAATCCAGTGACATTTTAAAACCAACACTAAATAACGAGGATATATATTATGCCCGCAATTGAAGGGATTTTGTCTACCGGTAGCTGGGAAGCCAGTGCATATGAAATACCTGGTACCAATTCAAAATGGGGAATGGCATACCGGGTCGGTGGTTTAATGAATGGTACAATTAAGTCAATAGCTGACGAACTGAAAACAACTCTTGAGACTACTGCGGAACTGGATAACCCTCTGACATTGGCGAAAGTCGCTGCTCTTAATGGAAATTACAACGCTTCGCGCCAACTACAATCTAACCTAGGAAAATCGACTAGAGATACTGCTATGGCGATTATTCGTAACGTGTAATATTATTATTCCGTAATACCACTCACAGTGATATTACGGAATTATTAAGGATAGTTTATGTCAATGTTTATTAATATCTCTCCGGCTGTTCAGCCGATGGTAGAACAAAATATTCCGGCAATAGCGCCGAGTGGTTCGGTAGAAGATCGAGTTAGAAATATGTTTGCCAACTACAGCGTTAATGCCAGCCAGGAGAAAGCCGCTATTACCAATAAAGCAAACACTGTTGATGTAAGTAACCCCGATGAGTTATTACAATTACAACATCGGATAGGTAATTATAGTCTTAGCATCAATTTGATCAGTACGCTAACCCATAAGGGTGCCTCTGCCATCGACTCTGTCTTAAAAGCGCAGTAAATCATGAATAAGCTGACAAAACTTCTGCTGATAAGTACTTTCTGTCTGCTGTCTGGTTGTGATAATCAGGTGCTGCTCACCGAACTTAGCCAGCGCCAGAGCAATGAAGTTCTGGCTGTTCTACAGGAAAATGGCGTGGAAGGTACACGCAGGGAAAATGGCAAACTGGGTAATTCCATTAAGGTCGCGCGCAGTGATTTTGTTACCGCAGTGGATTTGCTACGTCTGTACAACCTGCCTTCTAAAGAGTCAGTGGAAATTATTCAGGCGTTCCCAGGAGATTCATTGGTGGCATCACCGCAGGCGGAACGCTCTCGTCTACTCTCCTTAATTGAACAACGGCTGGAACAATCGCTACTGACCATTCCTGGCGTAGTAAATGCCAGAGTCCATGTCAGTTATCCTTTAAATGGTAATAATCGAGTCAAAGAGCCACAGCAGGTTTCGAGCCTGGTAACTTATTCCGGCAATGAAGACCCTAAGCTGATGATGAGCAAAATTAAGTTATTTCTCACCAACAGTTTTGCCGAGGCCAGCTTTGACAATGTTTCGGTAGTGGTAGTTGAGCGCCCACCATTACAGCGTCAGGTCAAAAATGAGCCAGAGTTCCCAGTCCCACCGGTGTTATTGATTGGCATTGCTGCCGCTCTGATGACCGCTGCCGGTGCCATGTTATTACTTTGGCGTCGCAGGCAACAAAGCAGTAAGAAAGAAACACCGTCGGACAGCACGGAGCTGAAACCATGACAGCCCATCCCGGTAGGTTGAGTTTCGCTTGCCAGCATCAAATCTTGCTGGCACCGGGTGGTTACTTTCACGCGGAGCACAGCGGTATTGATTATCCCGCCCTACCTCAGGTGTTGCAGCAAGCCCATAATCAGCGCTTGCTGACGCAATATCAACTGCCGATGCCTGATCGAAATACGCTGCCGTTGCCCGATTTTATTGTTGAGCATTGGTCGCAATTACCCAAGGTTGCCTGGGCGCTGGGGGTGCTGTTGCACCCAGCGCCACTGCCGTGGTGGGTGGAAACATCTCAATATGCGCAGCTGCATCAACGCGTGAATGTTAATTTCCGCCAACCGCAGGAAATCCCCTTATCGCCGCAAACTTTGCTGGCGACAGGTGCGGCCCAATTACTGACAGGTCTGGCCCCCTTTGGTCGCGTCTATACCATCCGCGCCAGTTATATGTTCAGTGCCATAACCCGACAATTAATGGAAGCGCCAGTGAAAAATGCCCTTCCGTGGAATGTGATAGAAGGAGCCTGCCGCTATGTCACAACAATCTGAGCCGGATATCCGGCAAACCGCAGTTGAAAAGGTGCTGATTAAGCATCAAGCCATGAAAGCGAGCCGCTATCAAAAAATAGTGACAGCACAGGCCAGAAAACAGGCCACGGAATACTGTCAGCAGGCTCAACAAGAAGCAGAGGAAATACAGCGTATTGCTTACCAGCAAGGTTATCAGGATGGGCTGCAAAAACTGCTAGCCGACCTCTTACTTGGGTTGGAATCTAGCCAGCGCCAATATCAACAGGCAGTAGCGAGCAGTGAAGCCCGCTTGCAGACTCAGTTGGAGGAGATGTTTGGTGACCCACGGATGTATGAAATTATCAGTGAACACTTTATTCGGCAACATTCTGAATCCACACAAATTCAGATGCACCTGCCCCCTTCACTGTTGAAAAAGTTAAAACCTGCGCTGGCGAAAATTCAGCATATCAGTGTGGTTGGTGGCACGGAGGAGAGTATTGCGCTGGAGGTCAATAATGAAATCCTCCATTTCTCGCCACAGAGTGCGGCACAACGAACGTTGCCGCATATCTTCTCCCTGCCAGCGCGCTGCTCTATTTTGCAGTCCAAAAAGGCGTTGTATCAAAAATTTTCCGAACAATTCAGTCAATCAGGAGAAACACATGACAATTTCGATGATTCAATCTGCGCTGAAAATGACAGCAGCAATCACGGACACTAAATCAGTTCCTAACACTGTACAGCAGCGAGTGGCACAAGCATGGCAGGCCAGCCCAGGTGGAACCTCCCCCGCTACAGAGAAAAAGGAACCAGGGCTACAACTTTCAACCAAGGAGCAAGCGGCAATTGATGAATTTATCGAAAAGATGCGCACCACGGACATGCAAAATAAGGAAGAAAAGAAGGCGCTGTTCGGCATGCTCAATAGAAAGCTAATCAGTTTGTCGTCAACAGAACGTGAAAGATTCCTTATTGGACTGAACGAAACCATCAAGCAATCCGAAGTACCGGGAGATGAAACTTTACTGAAAGAAAAGTTTAATCCGACTTATGCGATGTATATTGGCAATGGCATGCTCTTAAACCAAATGAAAGAAGAAGTCTTCTCCAAAATGGGCAAAGCCCCTGATGAAGATGACGCAGAGTCAGACGAAATTTAAAAGTATATCCCTATGAAAACTGTTATTTATTATTTATCAATTATGCTGCTTCTCACTCCTGTTGCAGCCCAAGCCTCGTGTTTATCGAATGCGGCGATACGCTGGGATGTGCCAGAAATTATTCTCGAAGCGATTATTCTTCATGAATCGGGTGGCCAACCGGACGCCCGTAATACGAACAAAAATGGCAGCCATGATTATGGCCTGATGCAGATTAATACCGTTAATATTGATCCGCTAAAATCCCAAGGGATCATCAAAGATAAACAGGCGTTAATGCACCCCTGCACCAATATTGAGGCAGGGGCCTATTTGCTGAGCCAGAAGTTTAAGAAACATGGCTATAGCTGGCGTGCTGTAGGTGCGTATCATTCAGAAACTGCCCATTATAGGGATAAGTACGCCAGTAAAATTATGAAAATCGTCAGTTCCGGCCCTGATTTTGCCCAAAGGAACGCGTCACTATTAAGATCTTCCTCCACATTTTAATATTTATCGCCAAAAAGAAGCAAAATCCCCAAACACACAGAGAGCACTCTCCAAACGCATGGAGAGTATTCTTTAATATACCCATATTAGCCTTTCCGCCGTTGAGAACCGTTTAAGGAGAAGGTATAAAACACGCCTTGAACTTAGTTAATCTTTTACGAAGGCGAAAATATTATGACCAATACCAATAATGACCTGACCCCAGCCAACATTATTTTAAGTGAAGGTGTTATTTTTAATTCCTGGAAGAGAACCTTGACCCAACAAGAAACTGTCGTGGTACTTTCAGAAAGTGAGTCATGTCTGTTGAAAATGCTGCTGGATAAAACCTGTAGCAAAAGAGAAGTCATGTACGCAATTTGGGAAAAGCGCGGCGTTATTGTGACTGAGAGCAGTTATTATAAGCTGGTGAGACAATTACGCTGTTCATTTAAGAAAGCTAATCTGGATGAAACCCTGATAGCCACCTTACCAAGAATTGGTATTTCATATACAGGAACTATACAAGCGGTTGCCGCAGAGCCTGCATCGGTAGCCCCGGTGCAGAATAAAGTTGTGCACCAGAAGGGCATCATTGATGCCGTCATTACAACCTGTACGCTGGCTGTTGCCGCGACCTGTTCTTATTTTTATATTTTTGCCGCAGGATAATACGATGAAATCTATTTTTAATACTTGCATAAAAAGTTATTCTTATTGTTTAATTTTACTTCTGTCGCTGGTTTTATCCGGCTGTACTCTCCCAGCCGATAATAGTCGTAATTATAATGGGGACTACATTCTAGGAAATATTCGTAGTACTAATAAGATTATACCTGAAAATGTTAAAATTACGCTCTCATTTTCCCAGAATAAGGCCTCTGGAGAGAAGGAGTTTACGCTTCATGAGTATAGTTTTGTGACTCAAACAAAAAGTCTTACAATTCCATTTCGCTTGCAACTGCCGAATGAGTTATCATTCTCTTCGCAGCCTCTTAATATCAGTGTAAGGGTAGAGAAAGAGGGTGAATTGATTATGATGAGTGATAAACTCACGCCGCTCCTACGTCAATCAGGTGAAAAGTTATTACTGACAGTGAATGACAGTTAGCACTTGCCTCACTTGACCGAGGCCTTTATGACGCAAACGAAAACGCTAAATATAGCAATGATCGAAGACGAACCCTTCAGCCGCCTTGCATTGATGGAGATCTTAAAGAAATATCCTTATCATCACAAAGAACCAGAACTCCAGCTTATTTACAGTGACTTTTCCCTACAGGTCGTCGGTTGTGTCAGCAATACAACCGAGCTCATTACGCTACTAGAAAGCAACCCAGAGATTGAAGTACTGTTACTGGATTATTCACTCGCAACGGGTGATATAGACGAGAACGAGGATGCATCACTATCCCAGGATGGCGCAGGGCTCATCAAGCGCCTTCTTCAGTTGCGCCCCGCATTAAAAATCATTGTGCATACCGCCCATAAAAGTCTGGCGGTAGCACGTCTCGCCTGGAAAGCAGGAGCGTGGGGATTTGTGCAAAAGAGCAGCGATATTCAGGAGCTGTTTTTTGCTATCTCGTATGTCGCCCGAGGTAAAAAATTCTTTCCGATTGAGCTGGCAGCACTGTCTCAACCCACAGAGCAAAATACACACCATACTTTAACCGGGCGTGAAACCGAAGTGCTGCGGATGCTACTCAATGGTCTGAAGCAGAAAGAAATCAGTGTGCGCCTTAATATCAGTTTTAAAACGGTATCCAACACGAAAACGCGTGCTTTCAAAAAACTGGGGCTGACTTCAAACACTGATTTCTTTAAATATGCTCATGAAATTTCTCTCTAAATTATATCTGGCATTGGTCGTTACCCTGCTGTCGTCAATTGCAGTTTATGCCGCCGATACCATCAATTTTTCACCACAAGAGTTGGATTATATTAAAACTCACCCAGTGGTGAACTACGGTATTTTTCCAAACTCTTATCCAATTGAAACCTTTAATAGTAACGGTGAGCATATTGGATTAACGCGGGATTATATTGACTTAATTGCCGCAGCCACCGGTATACACTTTAAGCCGGTGCTAACTAGCGACGACGATGAATCTATTGCAAATCTGGAACGCGGTAAGATCTCATTACTCACCAGCACTTCCAGCGCCTTTGCCAAGGCCAATAACCTGACCAGTAGCGTGCCTATTTTTTCCACCTGGCCGGTGACTGTCACCCGCAAAGCCACGCGTCATATCGTTACCCCGGACGACGTTACGGAAGGGTATGTTGCCATCATCGATTACTTATCGCTGATTGAGTGGTTTACCAAGCAATTTCCTGGTGTCCATTACAAAATCGTTTATTCTCCCGAAGAGACAATTGGTGAGGTGATAAACCGGCAGGCTGAAGCCGCAGTCGTCCTTTCGCCCACTGCTCTCTACTATATGAATGTCAAATATCCAGGGCAGTTAAAAGTATCACGCCCTCACTCTAACAAAATCTCCCTGGTAATGAGTGCGCGGCCCGAAGATCAGATCCTGATAGACATTATTAACAAAGTCATCGCGTCCATTCCCGCTAAACAGCAAACGGAACTCACAACAAAATGGATTATTAGCGACAACAATATTCCGCTGCCGAGCGATAACACGCTGGCTTTCTATGTCGGGGGATTGGCTACCGCCTTATTGGGCTTGTTGTTATTCGTTTTTTATCGTTATCGGCGATTAAAAATGGAACTTGTCCAACTGGGTTCGAAAAACAATCTGGAATTGTCAGTCATTGCGCACGAATTACGCACACCGCTAATTGGTATTCTGACCGCCTGCGAAGGACTGGTAGGTAAAATAGCCTCGACCAGCCAGCGGGAAAGGCTTGCTAACGTTATTCATGTCACGCGGGAATTACTGGATAATCTTGACCTGTCACTGGATAACGCCAAAATCAATGCTGGTTCAGTAACACAAAACCCACAACCACATTTACTGGCTGAATTGTGCGATACCACAGTCAAACTGTTTACCAGTTTTGCCGAAACACACGGCACTACACTTCAGGTTCGCTACCTGTCAAAGCAGTTTTTTTTACCCCATCTAATTGATGGCACCCTGCTCTCTCAGGCACTAAATAATATTGTCAGCAATGCTATCAAACACACCCATGGCGGTATGGTATTGATCGAGTGTTCGTTGCCGCAAATGGACGGCAAGAATATGTTCAGCATTGAGGTGATCGATACCGGCACCGGGATCCCCAGCAAGGTACTGGCACGCCTTTCAGAACCCTTTTATCAAGGTAAGCTCTCTCGCACGGATAGCGACACTCCTCAACCCAAGGGCACCGGGCTGGGATTATTTGTCGCCAAGAAAAATATGCATCTTATTGGTGGGCATCTGGCCATTGCCAGTCAACCGGGAATTGGCTCGCGGGTGACTATTGCCCTACCTGCTATTGCTGCTCATTATGCGATTGAAAATCCGCTGCCCGAAGGGCTGCATATCATTATTCCCACAGAGATAACGTCCTCACTCAGCGGTGAAATTACTCAGATCCTGGATGGCTACGAGCTGCCCTATTACTCTGCCGTTGATTCGCTGTCCGCCACCGCCCGTGGGCCAGAGATTGAACTGCATCTGGATTTGGCGCAAAACCACTGGCAACTGTTCAATAAGCAAGGGGATTCAGTGATTGTCCCACGCCCGGTGTACGCCTCAGCACTCTATCTTGCCATTACCGACTTATGTAATGAGGATCAAGCGCTGGATAATAGTCGTGAAAATCCCGAGGTACACTCACCCGCCACCATTACAGAATCACAGCGTCTGTTAGTCGTGGAGGATGAGCCACTGCTGCTGGAAGTTCAGTATGAACTGTTTAGCAGCATGGGATTTCAAGTAGATGCGGTAGCAAACACGCAGCAAGCGTATCAGAGCTGGTTACAACACCACCATACCATTATTGTCACAGATTGCCGGCTCGATGAGAGCGATGGCTTTGAACTGGTTCGTCATCTGCGAAAACTGATGCAGAAGACACCGGAGCCGGTATTAGTTATCGGTCAGTCAGCTTCACTGAAAGCTGAGGATGCACAGCGCGCCCGCGAAGTCGGCATGGATTACCTGCTACAAAAACCGGTTGCACGCGAACAATGGCTGCAATTGATACATGACTATTTTGCTTCTAAGGAAAATGAGCATGACTGATGCCACTTTCAGCGCACGATTTTACGCCAGTATTCGTGATTATCTTAGCCGTATTGAAGAGTTGATCAAAGAGGGTGATCTGGAGGCCGCGCAGCAGGTCGGCCATAAAATGCTAGGATTGTGTCAGATGTTTGGCACCCCTGAGCAGGTAGCCTTATGCGAGGCACTGGAATATGCCGAGAGCTTGCCCCATCTGCAACAAACGCTCTCTCAGTTTTATGCATTGCTAGATAACAGCTAAATAAGTACCCCCTGCGACTAGCCGGGGGGATAAAAATGAAAGTGCTGTTTATGAATAAATGCCACACTCAGGGTATGTAGCATCTTCAAAACAAACATTTGTATTGAAAATTAGCCAAGAATTCACAAGTTTTCCAAACTAGTCGCAAGCCTAATCAACGCAAATCAGTTTGACAAAATACGATATTAGTATTTTATCACCTCCTAGCGAATCAATATCAATCTAGTCATTTATTGAACGATTTTAATTATAGGATAACTCCCACAAGCATTAGAGAGTTCACCTAATTCAATTTTAAAACAAACTTGTTTAAACTGTGTTTGAAATACGGCAGAGCCAATAAGAATTGAATAACACCCTCTAACATTATTCATTTATAGCCTGCACAACTAAATATAATTTAGTTAATTCGTATATCTGTAGTTAACGCCTTGTTTGCCGCTTGTATAGCGGCATTTTTTAAATCGGAAATGACAATGAAAAAAAAGTATTCTTGGCAGCAAGTGATTTTACACTGGGTTTCTGCATTGGTTATCATTTGGGCCACAATTTCCGGTTTTTATGTCGGGTTATTTGATGTGTCCCCTGAGTTGAAGACACTAACTGGATTTATTAATGTTTCGCTGACAACCTTGTTGATCCCTGTGTTCATCATTAGGATTTATTTCTACCTGGTATCAGAAAAACCTGAGGATATTAACCCCAATGGATTTACCCGATTTATTGCTCATGCCGTGCATTTCATTCTTTATCTAAATATTTCCGTGGTGCTGGTAACGGGAGTTCTGATGATGGAAAGAGATATCAACGTTTTTAATCTCTTTATCATTCCACAGCCTATTCATGACCTTGCTGTGACCAAACTATTCAACACTATTCACATTCTTTCCTGCGCCACACTCGCTACATTAGTGCTACTGCACATAGCTGCTGTCATTAAACATGAGCTGAGTGGTAAAAAAGTGCTTAAGAGAATGTCACTCTAGTGAAAACAGAAAAATATTAAATTGAATACACGGGTCAAGGATATAACAGCATGTTAGATAGGGAAGAATGCATCCAATTACTTAGCGATGAAACTCTCACTTATAAAGATATATTTACATTACAGTGTTCAATCAATAAGTTGGTCATCCATGCCAGCCAACAGACTATCGCCTTAAGTGAGGGACAAAAAAGGCTGCTGGTTGCCTTACTTAAAGAGATTAATTGTAAGCGAAAGATCATTAATTTGGTTTGGTATGAAAATCATCAACGAATCAGTGATAACAACTATCATCAACTGATATTCCAGTTACGTGCATTATTACAGCGCTATAACATCACTGGAGATCTGATTGTCACGGTACCGCATTATGGCCTTAAATTAAATGAGGGATTAGTGAGTGTAAAAAATCCACAATCTGAAACCACAGTGGAACAATACGAACAAAAGACAAGTGATATCGAACCCAAACGCAATGTCAATTTGGCCATTACGCGGATTGTCAATTTTGGGCGTTCATTATTTATATTTTCATAACTGGTCATAACTTGATTATACGAAATTATTTACTCTCATTTGGCCTGGAAAAATATTGCAATGCTGCGACAAGAAATATTGTTGCGGCATTACTGCTGGTCATTTTGATTTTACTGCGTATTGAGCATCATCCGCTGCCACTTTGGTTATCTACCGCAGCCGATAATTCAGAAACATATGTACCAGAAAAAAATAAAAATAACATTAAAGGGCATCAGACTGCTGAACTCAAAAGGCTACATTTGTTTTCAGCGGAAACAACAGATGCTGCAGATAACCCCTATCGAGTGGGTTATTTAGCGGCAGATGACCCGTTATTGTTTCATGCTCCACGCAGCAGCCTGACTGCCCGTGTGGTGGGTGTACTGACCAGTAGCATACATGAGAAGAGCATTGCCATTATTGAGCAAAACAAGCGTCAAAGCTCATATAGCCAGGGTGAAAAACTGCCAGAGAATCATGCTGTGGTGATAAAAATATTTGACGATCGCGTCATCCTTAATCACCAAGGTTATTACGAATCCCTGTTGTTAGATTAAGCGTTAATTAATTGAAATAACCTTAACTAACTGCAGAACTTACCTCATTATTAGATTAAAGATGAAAAAATGATATTTAATCGCGATGTAACATTAAATTATTATCAGAATATCAACACATTAAGTCAGCGGATTGTATCCTTTGGCGTCATTATGCTATTGCTGATGACTGCGCTATATCAACCACGGGCCAGTGCTGAAACTTTTTCTGTTAACTTCAAAAATACTGATATTAATGAGTTTATCAATACCGTCAGTAAAAACCTGAATAAAACTGCCATTATCGACCCGGCAGTAAAAGGCAATATCAGCGTGCGCAGCTATCAGGAGCTGGAACCTGAACGCTACTATCCTTTCTTCCTGAGTGTCCTGGAAGTTTATGGCTTTACCGTGGTCAATATGCCCGGTGATGTGATCAAAATTATTCCAGCCAAAAATGCCAAAGGTTCTGCCATCCCTTTAATTGAAGGCGAAAACCCGGCAGAGGGCGACGAAGTAGTCATGCGTGTAGTTTCATTACATAACGTTGCCGCCAAAGAGCTGGCTCCCCTGCTACGCCAACTGAATGATGCCGCCTTTGGTACTGTTGTTCATTATGACCCGTCAAATGTCCTGTTGTTAACCGGGCGCGCGGCAGTAGTCAATCAGTTAGTCGCCATTATCAAAAATGTCGATAAAGCAGGCGACCAAACGGTTGAAACCATCAAATTACAGTTTGCCTCGGCCACCGAGGTGGCCCGTATTGCGGAATCACTGCATAAAAGTAGTGGAAAGAATACCAGTGGCAGAATGTCTGCCACCATTGTAGCCGACGAACGCACCAACTCAGTATTGATCGGTGGTGAAGAACAAGTACGCAAGCGCATGATCGACACCGTGCAAGAATTGGATAGACAAGGTGATATCCACGGCAATACCAAAGTTATTTATCTCAAATTTGCCAAGGCAGAAAGCCTGTTAGACGTACTGAATGGTGTCAGTACCAACCAGCAAGGCGGTAAAGGCCAGGCTACCCCCGCCGTTGCGATGATGAAAAACGTAGTTATTAAGGCTGATGCACAAACCAATTCCCTGATTATCAATGCTGCACCTGATCTGCTACGAGATCTCGAACAAGTGATTAATCAATTAGATATTCGCCGGGCGCAAGTTCTGGTCGAAGCCATCATTGTTGAAGTTCAGGACAGTGATGCGCTGAATCTGGGAGTGCAATGGTTTAATCGCAATGGCGGCGGCAGCAATTTCCCGGAAAACGGCGCATCTGCCAGCTCCATCACCTCTAATGATATGGGCAGTTCACTTAAAGGCATCACCGGTCTGGCCACTGGTTTTTACCGTGGTAACTGGAGCGGCCTGTTTACTGCGCTACGTACCAATAGCCAGAACGATATTTTGGCGACCCCTAGTATTGTGACGCTCGATAATATGGAAGCGGAATTCAGTGTCGGTCAGGAAGTTCCTGTTTTGAGCGGTTCGCAAACCACCACCGGAGATAATATTTTCCGCACGGTAGACCGTAAAAGTGTCGGTATCAAGCTGAAAGTTAAACCACAAATCAATAAAGGCGACTCGGTGTTGCTTGAGATTGAACAGGAAGTTTCCAGTGTGGCTGAGAAAGCGCCAGGAGGAACCGGTGATCTGGGTGCCACCTTCAATACACGCATGGTCAAAAATGCGGTGATGGTTGGCAGCAACAACATTGTGGTGGTTGGCGGGTTGCTGGATAGCACCAACCATGATGTCACCAGTAAAGTTCCCCTGCTGGGCGATATTCCGGGCATTGGTTTTCTGTTCCGTTCAACATCTCAGAAAATGGTGAAACGTAACCTGATGCTGTTTATCCGTCCGACAATTATTCGTGAACAAGGCGACTATGTTGATGCCAGTAAACAAAAACTCGATAAATTTCAACAAGAGCAAGACATTGAACGCACCACCAACGGGCAACGTATCAATGAAAATCTGAACAAAACACTGTCTGCCGGCCATTCCCTAAACGCATTACAAAATGATATCAGTGCCTTTTATACCATGGGGGCACGATGAGCCAGACAGCAACACTACAGCCACAGTTGCCTTTTGCCTGGGTACAACAATACGGGGTGCTGCATCAGCACCACCCTGTGTACGGTGAACAACTGTTATTTCGACAGTCTGCCAGTCCGGAAGCTTTGCTGGAAGCCAGGCGTATGCTGCCGTTGGGTCAGCTGCAATTTGTCAGTGACGAGGTTTTCGAGTCCAGCATGGTTGAGCATTACCAGCAAGACTCAGATCAAGCACGCCAAATGATGGAGAATCTGGGTAACGAAATCGATTTTTGCCAATTGGCTGATGCACTACCACAAAGCGACGACTTGCTCGACAGCGATGACGGTGCGCCTATTATTCGCCTGATTAACGCCATCCTGGGTGAGGCTATCAAAGAAGGCGCATCAGATATTCACGTCGAACCTTTTGAGCGCCAATTAGCGATTCGTTTTCGTATTGATGGCGAATTACGTCAAATCCTCTCGCCGCCACGTCAATTAGCTGCATTGTTGGTATCGCGTATCAAAGTGATGGCCAAGCTGGATATTGCCGAAAAACGCTTGCCTCAGGATGGGCGTATTTCTCTGCGTATTGCTGGTCGGGCGATTGATATCCGTGTTTCCACCCTGCCCTCCAACCACGGTGAACGTGTAGTTATGCGTTTGTTGGATAAAAACAATATGCGCCTCGACCTGTCTCATTCAGGCATGGCCGCTGATAAACAGGAACTATTCAGTGAGATTCTGAAACAGCCTCACGGGATTATTCTGGTCACTGGCCCCACCGGGTCAGGCAAAAGTACCACGCTGTACGCTGCACTTCAGCAAATCAACAGCCAGTCGCTCAACATTATGACGGTCGAAGATCCGATCGAGTACGATCTCGATGATATTGGTCAGACTCAGGTCAATGCCAAAGTGGACATGACCTTCGCCCGAGGTCTGCGTGCGATCCTGCGCCAAGATCCTGATGTGGTGATGATAGGTGAGATACGCGATACCGAAACGGCACAAATTGCTGTGCAAGCTTCACTCACCGGACATCTGGTGCTCTCGACTCTGCACACCAATAGTGCCAGCGGCGCTGTCGGGCGCTTGCGCGATATGGGCGTAGAACCCTTTTTGCTCGGCAGCTCCCTTATCGGTGTGCTGGCTCAACGGCTGGTGCGCACACTCTGCCAGCACTGTAAAAAGCAGGAACAGGTCAGCGCCGACGTATTACAACGCTTTGGCTTTACCCCAGTTGATAACGGAATACACAGCCTTTACCACCCTGGCAGCTGCGAACAGTGTAATTTCACCGGCTATCGCGGCCGTACCGGCATACACGAGCTGATGCATGTCACGGATTCGTTGCGCGAAGCCATTTCTCAGGGATGTAGCGAAGTCGAATTGGAAAAAAAACTCCATCAGCAAACCCAAAGCATTCGCCATGACGGTTTCGAGAAAGTCCTCGCCGGGGTCACCAGCCTTGAAGAGGTTTTACGTGTCACCAGAGCCAGTGAACCATGATCCAGTACCAATATTTGGCCGTTAACGATAAAGGCAAAAAATGTCGTGGCACACTGAGCGCCGAATCCCCTCGAGCGGCACGGGCGCAATTGCTTGGGCAACAACTGACACCGATCAGCCTAACGCCAGAAAGCAACTCATCGCGTGGATTTTCACTCTCGCTTGGGCGCTCTCAGGACAATATTGGTGGCAATGATCTGGTGTTACTGACGCGCCAATTGTCGACGCTGGTTGCCGCCGCGTTACCACTGGAAGAAGCTTTGCTGGCTCTGGCGCAACAGAGTGAAAAACCACGCCATCGCGCAGTGTTGGAGCAAGTGCGTAATAAAATATTGGAAGGTCTGCCGCTGGCTGATGCGCTCGCCAGCTTCCCTAAAACCTTTACCTCGCTATTTCGCACCATGGTCGCTGCCGGTGAAGCGTCGGGCCACCTTGATAAAGTGCTGTTGCGGCTGGCAGATAATGCCGAACAGAGCCAAAAGCTAAAAAGCAAAATGCTGCAGGCCATGATCTACCCGCTGGTGCTCACGGTGGTAGCTATTGCAGTAGTGGCAATTCTACTCACCGCAGTGGTACCTAAAGTGATCGAGCAATTTATCCATATGCAACAGGCTCTCCCGCTTTCCACTCGCCTGCTTATTTCGCTCAGTGATGCATTGCGCGACTTTGGCCTGTGGGCATTGTTGGCGTTGCTGCTGATGGCATTAGGGGTACGGCAATGGCTAAAACCTGCTGACAACCTGATGTGGTGGCATAAAAAAATGCTGCATTTGCCGTCGATCGGCCGGGTGGTGCTGGATCTCAATCTCGCCCGTTATGCCCGCACCCTGAGCATTCTCAACGCCAGTGCTGTGCCGCTCCTGGAAGCCATGCATATCAGTGCCTCAGTTCTGGCTAACAACTATGCACGCCAACAATTAGTTGAAGCCAGCGAAAAAGTCCGCGAGGGCGGCCGTCTGGCATCAGCGCTGGAACATACCGGCCTCTTGTCGCCAATGATGCGCCACATGATCACCTCAGGAGAAAACAGTGGCGAGTTGGACAGCATGCTGGAACGGGCCGCCGACATTCAGGAAAACGCCTTCGTCAGCCGGATGACCATCGCACTGGCACTGTTTGAGCCACTACTGGTGGTCACCATGGCCACCGTGGTGCTGTTTATTATTCTCGCCATTCTACAACCCATCTTGCAGCTCAACAGCATGATGGGATAACCCCGAATTATCGACGATTTAAGGAATATTGACTGATGAAAACTCAACCAACCCAATTAACGCGCAAACACCGTCAAGGCGGCTTTACCTTACTGGAAATTATGGTGGTCATTGTCATTCTTGGCGTCCTCGCCAGCCTCACCATTCCCAGCCTGATGGGTAACAAAGACCGGGCAGATAACCAAAAAGCGGTCAGCGATCTGGTTACGCTGGAAAACGCCCTGGATATGTACAAGCTAGATAATAGCCGCTACCCCACCACCGCTCAGGGTCTGAGTGCACTGGTGACGAAACCGACTCTGGCTCCCGTACCGAGAAGCTACCGGGCCGAAGGCTATATTCGCCGCCTGCCAGCAGATCCGTGGGGCAGCCCTTATCAACTGACCAGCCCTGGTGAGCATGGTGCAGTTGATATCTATTCCGTCGGTCCCGACGGGTTGCCACAGACTGAAGATGACATAAACAACTGGGATATCGGCGCTAACGGTGAGGAGACCCCCTAATGCAGTCGCTGAAAGCTACAACTGCCAGCCGTGGCTTTACCTTAATGGAAATCATGCTGGTACTGGTGCTATTGGGCTGCATGGCCAAGCTGGTGCTGGGCACTTTTCCGTCATCTGACAAGATAAATCAGGAAAGCGACCGGTTGGCCGTGGCACTGCAATGGGCGGCACATCAAGCTGAACTGGATGGCAAAGTGTACGGGCTGTCTGTTTCCCATGATAAATGGCAGTTGATGACACTCAATAACCAATCCCATAACAAAGGGGAAAGTTACCTGTGGCCACACCATTACTGGCACCCAATCAATGATGCGAAATTAAAACAGCAGCGCCAGCTACCTGACGGTCTGACTCTTGAACTGACCTTACAAGATCAACCGATCCCACTGAGCGGTATGCGTGATGACGGCTTGATTAATGAGCCAAAAGTTATTTTTTTCCCCGGCGGAGAGAGTTCGCTCTTCGAGCTAACGTTAAGCGGGAAAGAGGGCCAGACGCGGCGCATCACTGCACAAGGCGTGCAGTCTGATACCGAGTCATCACGCCCCATGACATTTTCGTATAACAAAACGCAGGGGAATTAATCCTGATGAATTGCCGTGGCATGACGTTATTGGAAGTGTTGGTCGCCCTCGCGGTGCTGGCGCTGGCGGGTTTGGCCATCATTAAAAGTACCGGTGAACAGGTCAGAAATCTCAGCCATCTTGAAAAGAAGCAATTTGCCGCCTGGGTCGCTGAAAACCAATTGGTCAGCCTGCGACTGCAAAATGTCTGGCCGACAGAGCGTTGGCATGAGGGTAAAAGTACCATGGCTGATAGCACCTGGCACTGGCGTTGGCGCGGTGTCGCGACATCGGATGCCAAAGTCCGTGCACTGGAAATTGAAGTCAGTCAAGACGAGCGCTATAGCGCCTCGTTAGCCGAGCTACGCAGTTATCAGGTAAAACCATGAGTCAGGTTAAATTATGTCAGGCCAAACAGCAGGGGTTCACCCTGATAGAAATGATGCTGGCCATCGCTCTGTTTTCCATCCTTAGCATGGCCGGTTATCAATTGCTGCAAGCGGTGCTGCGTAACAGCGAATTAACGCAGCAACATGCCACCAGACTGGCTGACATTCAACGTGCCTTTACCTTAATGGAACGCGATATTTCCCATGCCCGGATTCGACCAATAGCACCTTCCTCATTATCCACCGCTAATGATTTCCATCTGTCGCGATCCGGCAAAAATCACAACCTGACGTTAGTCCATGATAACTGGCGTAATCCTGCCGCCTTACTACAGCGATCCAGCCTGGAGAAAGTGACCTGGCATATTCAGCAGGGAAAGCTAGAGCGGTTGAGTCATCACCAACCTGATAGCCAGCAAGCGCGGCCTAAACTGAGTGTCACACTGGACGATATTAAGGCTTTCAAATTGCGTTTTTGGTCACAGGGCCGTTGGCAAGATAGCTGGAGTAATAGCCGAACCTTGCCTGAAGGGGTTGAAGTTACGCTAGAAACTGGCGACTTCGGTAACTTACAGCGAGTTTTCTTTCTAACGGTGAACCATGAAAAATAATCACCAGCGCGGAATGGCCCTGCTAGTGGTTCTGATGATCACCGCCATGATGACCATTACCGCCGTCAGTATGAATGACCACTGGTTACGTGCGTTTAATCGCGCCGCCAGCAGCCAATTTTATCAGCAAAGTAAATGGTTGCTGCTCAGCATGGAATCCGTGGTTCAGCACCAGCAATTATCACCCTTACCCGCAGATAAAATTCACCTGGGCCAGCCTTGGGCGCGCGCGACTCAACAAATCTCGCTGGATGGAAATCAGGTCAGTTTCAGCCTGCGGGATCGCCAAACCTGTTTTAATCTCAATGGCATCGGCCAGGGCGGTGTTACTGGCAAAAAAACAGAACCAGAAACAGAAGAAAAGAAAAAAGAAAGGGAGAAGGCAGCGGAAGCCGAAGAACCATTAGCACCCTATTCCCAACAGGTCTTTCAACATCTGTTGCTGGCACAGGGGTTAAATGCAACTGAGGCACAAAAAATCACTTTTGCACTGGCTGACTGGTTAGATAAGGACGATATATCCCGTATCACGGCCGGAAGTGAGGCTACTCTGTATCAGCAACATCGCCCAATATTGGTTCCGACTAACCGCCCGATGCTCAATATTAGCGAGTTCAGAGTGCTGCCCGGTGTCAGTCAGGCCCTATTCCAGCGCTTAAAACCGCTGATCTGCACGCTACCCAATCAAAATTTACGTATTAATATTAATACGTTAACTACCGATCAGGCACCGCTTCTGGCCGCACTTTTTCTGGGAGAAATGTCGCTAGAGGAAGCGCAGCAACTAATAGAGCGCCGCCCAACCAACGGTTGGAACAACGTCAACGATATTAAATCCTTTATTGCAGACAACGATGCCTCGTTTGCCAAGGCAAAAACTGCCATTACGCTAACCAGCAACTACTTTGAGTTGTTGTTATGGCTGGATGACAATCAGCAAAACAACAGCATGCGCAGCCTATTCCAGCGAGATGGAAAGGTTATTAAGGTTCTTTCCCGTCAATACGGTCTTAGTGATTGAAATGAAATCTATGTTATTAAAGAAAAATAAAACATCTGGCGACAAATTATTTATCTCGCTTGCTGAAAGTACGGGGCAGCCTGTTCATTGGTATCACCAGCCCAGCCATGGGGATGTGCAGCAAGGGGAATTGGCGGATGAAACCGTATTGCATGAACTGCTACCTCTGGCGGCCACCAGCCAGATTACGTTATTGATTCCTGCAAGAAATATGCTGTTCAAACCGGTGACATTCAACGGTAAATATCGCCAACAACACCTGGCGGCACTGGCCTGGCAACTGGAGTCATTTTGCCCAGGTGATGTGGAACAATTACATCTCACCGTGCTGCAACGCCACGGAACGCAGTTCTCTGTCGCGGCAATAGATAAAAGCCAATTACAACAGTGGCTAGGCTGGTTACGTAGCGCGGGCCTGACAGCCTCAAGAGCATTACCTGATGTACTGGCACTACCGGTGCCAACCGCTGGCTGGACTGCCGCTCGTTTTAAAAATAGCTGGCTAATACGCCAATCGGCTGATCAAGGGTTCAGTGCTGCTGATGATGAAGAACTGGGTTTTATTCTCGGCCGTTATCCCACTATTCCCGCTATTTTAAGTTATAGCCAACGTCCAGAAACTGAGCCGACATGGTTGCAAAAAAGCGATCAACCTATCTGGCCACTGTTGGTTCAAGGTGCGCAGAAAAATAACATCAACTTGCTGCATGGTGATTTCACCCCACACCGCACAACCAAAACGCGAGGGAATAAATTGCTGGCCATTTTAGCAGCATGTTATCTGCTGACCTTTATCACTGAGCCAGCGTTAAATGGCTATCTCACCCAGCAACATGCCGAGCAAATACAACAAAAAACACATCAGTTATATCAGCAAAATTTCCCTGGTAGCACGCCCCCCAAACAGTGGGTGCAGGGGATCGCCCAGCAAATCCATCAATTGGAAAACGGTATCACGCCCCCCGGCCTGTTGAGTCAACTGAAAATGGCAATGCCCACGTTACAGCCGTTGAAAGGGGTCAAAACGCAAGCCATGGAATGGCAGAGTGAAACGCTAGCCTTAACATTTAATCTCGCTGAACCAGAACTTCTGGCACGTATTCAGCGTCAAAACTCGAACAAACTCAACTTAACGACCCAACCAATGGATCAGCAGCACAGTCTGCTAACCGTCAAAGGAACTAACAATAATGACAAAGATTAAACAGCGCTGGCAGAACTACAGTAAACGTGAGCAATTGATTTTTTCCCTCGGCGGCCTGGTATTGCTCGGGCTAATAGTTAGCCAAGGTATTGTTGCTCCACTCGAAAATTATCAGCGCCAAAGCACACAAAACCTACACAACGCCCAGCGTGATTTCGCCACATTGCTGCAACAACAGGATCGAATCAGCAGTTTGCAGGCGCAGCAGCCACCGCAATACACACTATCGGCAGATCGGGCGCTACATGAAAGTGCACATCAAAAAAATATCACGATAACTTTGCTGGAAGCCAATGCGAACCGGGTCGTTGTGGCTCCTCTGACTCTCCCTTTTTCTCAGTTATTGAGTTGGTTGGAACAGTTGGAGGCGCAATATGGTTTACAGGCTAGCCAGCTAAAATTGGTTGCTGATGCCGACAATCCCAAGCGGGTTCATATCATTACCCTAGTATTGCAACGCGTCGAGACCACAACAATATGATGGACATATTCTATGCTCTCCAAACGACCGGGCCGCTGTGGTGGTGTAGTCTGGCCTTGCTTGGCCTGTGTGTTGGCAGTTTTCTCAATGTGGTCATCTATCGACTACCGCTGATGTTAACCGATACGCAACCGGACGGCTTCAACCTCTGCTTACCTCACTCCCACTGTCCTCAGTGCCAAACCCCATTGAAATGGCGAGATAACATTCCGCTATTCAGTTGGTTATGGTTACAGGGGCTATGCCGCTACTGCCGGATTTCAATCCCGATGCGCTACCCATTGGTCGAAGTGATAACCATGTTGGTGACATTATTCATTGCCGCCGTCATTCCATTTGGTAGCCCATTACTGGCTGCATTGTTACTCAGTTGGACGTTGATAGCACTTACCCTGATCGATATTGATCACTTTTTGCTGCCGGATAACCTGACATTGCCGCTGCTATGGAGCGGATTGTTATTCCATCTGTTCGATGACACATTACTTTTAAGTGATGCCGTGATTGGTGCCGTAAGTGGATATTTGATTTTATGGTGTCTTTACTGGGCATTTTGGTGGGTCACCCGACGGGAAGTTCTCGGTTATGGGGATTTTAAACTATTGGCTGCATTAGGGGCATGGTTGGGATGGATGGCACTGCCTTCTTTATTGCTCACAGCTTCGCTGACCGGTATCGCTTTCGCGCTGGTTTTCCGCTTGCTTAGGCAGCGGCCACTAAGTACGGCACTCCCATTCGGGCCGTTTCTCGCATTTAGTGGCTGGCTTTTATTCTTACAACAGTACACCCAATAAATTTCACAATACTATGAGGCGCTAACGTGGCGCACCAGTGTTTAGGTTGCGCTGCGCCTCATCCACAAAATCAACCATCAATAAATCAAGCTCAGTACACAACGACTTTTCAGCACTATTTTCTTTCACCAACGCCAGATAACGCTCTTGGCTATGCTCACCAAGTAATTTATACGCCGGAGCACGGGTATCCCAGTGACGAGCAGTCGCCAGTTTTAGCGCCGTTTTTACCAACACCGCCTTATCGGGAACATCGGTGCGCTGACAATCCTTCTGTAGATAATGCGCGCCAGCCACCAAAGCCGACAATTGTTTAATTTGCTGCTGGGCCGTCGGTTGAGCCACTTTACTGATCGGCTGTTGACAACCCGTCAGCAGGACTAACGGTAACAACCAAGATAATTTACGAATAGCGAATAACATTTTTTAACTCGTCAATAATAAGGAATTAATAATTTTAAACTAGCCGATAAATCCAGAACACCATTACTTCCTTATTACCCAGAAATAAGCCTTTTCTAATTTTGGAATAGGTTAATTCCATATTAGTAAGATAAAAGAAAACATCTGACCATATCGCACAACCATCGCACCACCATCATGATTTTACTGGAAAAATTCATTAAAATTCATTCCAAAAAATTCAATTATTATTATTTACTTTTTATAATGACAAAAAGTTTCAATATCCTCTGTAATTCATCTATGTTTTGTTCTGTCGACAACATCATTTGATAACAACGTATCTGTTAGCAGAAAGAATTGTCTTCAACCCCAAAAGAATACGACTCCGATGAAATCATTCAATGGAAGTTATTTATATAATAGGAAAGGAATAAAACATGAAATTGAATAAAATTATGTTAGCGATGGTAGTTATGTCGATTAGCGGTGGCGCAATGGCACATGGCTTCATTGAGAACCCACCATCACGTAACTTCCTGTGCCACGTAGATGGCAAAAACATGAATAAAGATTGTGGTGGGGTACAGTATGAACCACAAAGCTCCGGCGAAACTGCCGATGGTTTCCCAGAGAAAGGTCCTGAAGACGGTAAACTGGCCAGTGGAGACAACTGGGTGAGTGTCAATTTGAACCAGCAAACTGCAACTCGTTGGCATAAAGTCAAAATGCAAGCTGGCCCTCAGGAATTTAAGTGGAAGTTCACTGCCGCACACCCTATTAGTGACTTCAAGTATTACATGACCAAACAGGATTGGAATCCTAACCAACCACTGACACGTGACTCATTCGATCTGACTCCATTCTGCGTGATCCCAGGTGGCCCGGCGTCAACAACCGGTTCCACCACTCATGAATGTGATATCCCTGAGCGAACTGGTTACCAGGTTATTTACGGCGCATGGGATGTTTCCGATACCCCTGGTACCTTCTATCAAATGATCGATGCAGAATTCGATAATGCATCCGGCGAAGTGGTCATTTCCGAATGGGCTACTAAAGTCGGCAGCATCGAACCGCATAACGATTTGAGCGTCGGTGACAGCGTGAAATTGCGTATGTTCGACAAGCAAGGTGAGCGTAACGATCTGGCTGTGGCAGTCACCATTGCCGATGAGAAAGAAGGCAAGAAAAACAACTGGGCTTACGCACTGGCCACCAAAGTCAACAATACTCACAAGGATCTGCGTGCGGGTAATAAAGATGCTTCCGGTAAGGTCGCGGCTACCCATGGCACCAATGCGGTTTATATCAATAGCAACAGCGAAGTGGTGCGGGTTGAAACCCAGATCGAAAAAGCTCAGGTTGATGCCGGTACACAAGTGCAGGCCAGCTTCTCTGCCAGCGGTATGAAAAAAGAGTATCAAATGGCCGCAGGTGCTTTGACCATTCATTTCGATCTGAAAGCCACCGGCAAGATGGATCTGACCGCTGAAGTTATCGCACCTGATAACGAACGTAAAGGTTATGAAGATATCACTCTGGAAGATAGCGCCAAGCATATGTCTATGGCGATGACTGATCTGAAAGCAGGCAAACATACACTGGTTATCATTGGTACCGATGCACAGGGTAAAGCTCAGCAGCAAAGTATCGACTTTATGGTTAAAGGCGCAATTGAAACCGCCAAACCAGAAGTTAAACCTGAAGCTAAACCAGAAGTAGACGGCGCTAACAAGCAATGTTCCGCACCAGCCTGGAGCAATAAATCAACTTACAATGCCAAAGATACCGTCACGCATAATGGCCGCATCTATATGAGCAAATGGTGGGCTGATAAGAGTTCCGTACCTGGCGATGCAGCAGTAACAGATGCCACAGGTAATGGTTCTGGCTGGGGTAAAGTTTGGGAAGATAAAGGCGCGTGCTAATTAAGAAAATTAATACTGCATGATGACAAGAGGCAGGGGAAACCCTGCCTCACCCGTTTTAAGGATAAATAAAAGACGGGTTATTAACATTATTAACGCTACCGGAAACTTTATGAGTTTAATTGCCACCTCAAGCCGCGCCGCATGGCTAGCTCTGGTCACACGTTTACACTTTTATATTGGCCTTTTTATTGCGCCATTTATCTTTTTTGCCGCATTAAGTGGTACCTGGTATGTCATTGCCCCCAACATCGAAAAAAACCTGTATGCAGAACAGCTTTACCCTGGCAGTGAAGGTAAGGCTTATCCCTTGATGCAGCAAATTACTGCTGCACAAGATACCGTGGGGAAAAGTGCGCAGATTATTGCTGTTCGCCCAGCGCCGGCCAGTGGTGAAAGTACTCGCGTCATGTTCGCAGCATCAGGGCTTAATACCGGTGAAAGCCGGGCGATATTTATCGATCCTGTCACCCTGAGTGTATTGGGTGATATGCCGGTTTATGGTTCCAGCGGCTCCTTGCCTTTGCGAACCTGGCTGGATAAGTTACACAGTGGCGCATTGTTTGGCAGTCTGGGAAGAAATTACAGTGAATTGGCCGCATCATGGATGTGGGTAGCGGCATTAGGTGGTGTAATGATGTGGGCGGCGCAACGACGCAAGAAAAAGTCTACCGCCACAACAAAAAAAACCAATCGTCACCGCCATATGATCATCGGCCTGACGTTATTACCTCTGCTACTGTTTATTTCAGTGACGGGTCTTACCTGGTCAAAATGGGCAGGGGATAATATCTCGGTATTGCGCACCACACTGGCGTGGAAAACGCCATCATTGAACACCGCATTAACGTCAAAAATGCCTGGCGCCGATGACACTCACGCCCCGCACTGTGCTGCCCACGCCCCCGGTATGGCAATGCCATCCTACCAACTTTGGCGTTATGACGCCGTATTAGAACAGGCTCGATTGGCAGGCATTGACGCCGCCAAGGTCGAGATTCGGCCAGGTAGCAGCGATAATCATGCCTGGACGGTGACAGAAGTCGATCGTAGCTGGCCAACTCAGGTTGACGCGCGAGCCTTTAATATCAAAACCATGCAGGTAGTGGATCAGTTGAATTTTGACCAATTCCCGCTAGTTGCAAAATTAATTCGCTGGGGTATTGATGCTCATATGGGCATCCTGTTTGGTGCTGCCAACCAACTTGTACTGATATTTTTTGGTATTGGATTGTGCAGCACTATTATCATGGGCTATTGCATGTGGTGGCGACGTCGGCCCAAACACCAGCGTTTCCCAATACAAGGTTCGCTGATGTCCTCACTGGGGCGCTTATCACTGATCAGTAAAATCCTCTGCCTTATTCTCACCTTATTGCTGGCATTTAGCCTGCCACTAATGGGAATCAGCTTGACTGCATTCTTGATCCTCGATGGTTTGTGTTGGCTTAAAGCCCGCAAGGTAAAGATGCTGACTTGAAAACGGGCGAACAGGGAACCTGACTGAAAATAATGCTCTGAAGCAATTTCAGAGCGTTTTAATGACAATGGAAATAAGCAAATTAAGAACATTGGAGAAAAAATAATAACTTTTTAATAAAAATAGTATTCAGACCTAAGCAGATATCCGCATAATTCCGTTTGCTGGTAGCCACACCGTGGATATCATTATTCCCATCACTCCTCAATGCTACTGTCGGAATTATGATAGAAACGAAAACGCTAAATATAGCAATGATCGAAGACGAACCCTTCAGCCGCCTTGCGCTAATGGAGATCTTAAAAAAGTATCCTTATCATTATAAAAATCCGGAACGTCAACTAATTTCCAGCACCTTTTCGCTTCAGGTTACCGGTTGCGTCAGCAATGTACCCGAGCTAATTCAATTACTCAGAAATAATCCTGAGATAGAAGTGCTGTTGCTGGATTATTCACTCGCAAGCTACGAAACAGGGGTAAACATATCACTGTCTCAAGATGGTGCAGGGCTTATCAGGCGCCTTCTTCAGTTTCGTCCCGCATTGAAAATTATTGTCCATACCGCCCATAAAAGTCTGATGGTGGCGCGTCTTGCCTGGCAAGCAGGAGCGTGGGGATTTGTACGCAAGAGTGATGATATTCAGGAGCTATTTTTTGCGATTTCGTATATCGCCCGCGGTAAGAAATTCTTCCCTATTGAACTGGCCGCGCTACCTTTCTCGACGACGCAAAATACGCAGCATGCTTTAACTGAGCGTCAAACTGAAGTCCTGAGAATGTTGCTCAATGGCGTGAAGCAGAAAGAGATCAGTACACGTCTGAATATCAGTTTTAAAACAGTATCCAACACAAAAACACGCGCTTTCAAAAAACTGGGGCTGACTTCAAACACCGACTTTTTCCAATATGCCCATGAAATCTCTTTATAAAACTTATCTGATATCGGCGTTTACTCTACTTTCATCGACGAGTGGTTATACCGCCACCATCAATTTTTCACCGGAGGAACTGCGTTATATAGAGGAACACCCGGTGGTAAAATATGGTATTTCCCCACATTTTTATCCTATTGAAAACTTTAATAGCACCGGGGAGCATATTGGGTTGACTCGGGATTATATCGATATAATTGCAACCGCTACCGGGATAAAATTTCAACCCGTATTCAGTAACAATAGCATTAGACCTTTTGTAAATCTGCAAAGCGGTCATGTTTCACTACTCACCAGTACATCCAGCGCATTTGCACAGGCTAAAGGGCTGGCAAGCAGCATTCCAATGTTTTCGACCTGGCCGGTCACCGTCACGCGTAAGGCCACACGCCATATCGAGACACCAGATGACCTTCAAGAGGGTTATGTTTCCATCACCGACTATCTATCGCTGATTGAATGGTTTACTGAACAATTTCCCAGTATTAATTACAAAATATCGCGTTCGCCCGAAGAGGCAATAAGTGAAGTGATACACGGGCGGGCGAAAGCTGCTGTCGTCCTCTCACCCACCGCCCTTTATTATATGAACGTCGTTCACCCTGGGCAGTTAAAAATGTCACATCCTCATAAAGTCAAAATCCCCAGAGTCATGAGCGCACGTCCCGAAGATAAAATTCTGATCGATATTATTAATAAAGTCATCGCGTCCATTTCCGCCAAACAGCAATCCGACCTCATGACAAAATGGATGCTCAGCGATACTTTTCCTCAACCGGATAATACCCAACCAAGTTGGTACTGCTATAGTCTGGCCACTACTTTGTTATGCCTGCTGTTATTTGTTTTTTATCGTAACCAGCAGTTAAAAATAGCGTTCATCCAATTGGGATCCAAAAACAATCTGGAACTGTCAGTTATTGCACACGAATTACGCACACCACTGATTGGTATTTTGACCGCCTGCGAGGGACTGATAGACAGAGTAGCCTCAACCAGCCAGCGGGAAAGACTTGCTAACGTTATTCATGTCACGCGGGAATTACTGGATAATCTTGACCTGTCACTAGATAACGCCAAAATTGATGCCGGTTCGGTCACTCAAAATCCGCAACCACAGTTACTGGCTGAATTATGTGATACCACAGTAAAACTGTTTCTCAGTTTTGCCGAAACACACGGCACTACACTCCAGGTTCGCTATCTGTCAAAACAGTTTTTTTTACCTCACCTGATCGATTGCACCTTGCTTTCTCAGGCACTGAATAACATTGTCAGCAATGCCATTAAACACACTCATCGCGGTATGGTATTGATTGAATGTTCATTACCGCAAGTGAACGGCAAAAATATGTTCAGTATTGAGGTGATTGATACCGGCACTGGGATCCCTCACAAGGTATTGGCACGACTTTCAGAACCCTTTTATCAAGGAAAACTTTCTCGCTCGGACAGCGGAGCCCCTCACCCTAAAGGTACCGGACTGGGATTATTCGTTGCCAAGAAAAACATGCATCTCAGCGGAGGGCACCTGGCCATTGCCAGTCAGCCGGGAGTTGGTTCGCGGGTGACTATAGCCCTACCCGCTATTGCTGCCCATTATGCTATTGAAAAACCGCTACCTGAAGGGCTGCATATCATCATACCCACACAACTCCCCTCCTCGTTCGGCGGTGAGATCACCCAGATTCTGGATAGCTACGAGCTACCCTATTACTTTGCCGCTGAACCACTCCCCACAACGACATGCGGATTGGCAATTGAACTGCATCTGGATCTGGTGCAAAACCACTGGCAACTGCGTAATCAGCAGGGAACATCGATATTCGTTCCCCGTCCGCTGTACGCCTCAGCACTCTATCTTGCCATCACTGACTTATGTAATGAGGAGCAAACTCTGGAAAGTCGTCGTGAAAAACCCGAGATCCTCTCGCCCTGCGCTATTACAGAATCACGGCGTCTATTGGTAGTAGAAGATGAGCCACTGTTGCTGGAGGTTCAGTATGACCTGTTTAGCAGTATGGGGTTTCAGGTAGATGCAGTAGCAAACGCACAGCAGGCGTATCAGAGTTGGCTACAACACCGCCATGCTATTATTGTGACAGACTGCCGACTCGATGAAAGCGATGGCTTTGAACTAGTTCGTCATCTGCGAAAACTGATGCAGAAAACACCAAAACCGGTATTAGTTATCGGTCAGTCAGCTTCGCTGAAAGCAGAAGATGCACAACGCGCCCGTGAAGTTGGCATGGATTATCTGCTACAAAAGCCGGTTGCACGCGAGCAATGGCAACAATTAATAAGTGATTATTTTTCCTCGGAAAAATAACCAACAACCAGCCAAACATAGTAATGCTGGCCTCGGAAAATGAAAGAATCCATTGTGATTGAATGACAGAGTATTGCTTTATATAATTCAATGAGACCACACCATGTCAATTAATTTTTTTACATCAGCAAAAAGTGTTAGTAAATACTTAAACCAGAAAAACCCCACTTTAGATAACGTAACTAAAGCAGAAGTTCTACTTAAAAGCAAAATTGCCAGTGTACTCAGTGATATTAAACATTATGAGCAAGCATATAAAGACACGCCATTATTTATCGGTTCCAAAAAATCAAACGATACTAATTATGAGCATGAGCAATTACTTGTAAATAAGCTAATTCAGGTTGTCAGTAATGATACTACAGCCAAGAACCCTGTTTCAGAAAAAAACATCTCTAAGTTGTCCAAACAATTGGCTAAATATAGATCTCAAGATCTACAACTTAAAAACTGCAAAGATATTATCGAGAATCAAAAACCAGGAAGTGCAGAAAATATATTAATCGCCCAACAGCAGTGCGCCCTTAATGGTATGACTCTGCTTAGTAATTACATTAAGACTAACCCCGACCATTATAAGGCAGTAGGCGTATTTAGAAAAGCGGGCACCTTATCTGAGGTAAGAGAAATCATCAAGAAGATAAATCAAAACACTACACAAGAAGAAATAAACACAATTACTGAAGAAAGAACCCCACACACTTTATTCAGTGCAATTAAAAAACTATACCATGCAGCATGTAGTGATTCAGACAGCGCGAAATTGATTGAGTTGTCAAAACAATATAATATAACAAAACAACTCCCATCAACAACTGAATTACCATCACCATTACAGCAATTGCTTCCTCTATTAGCCACTGTTAATCAATATGAAGATGATAACAGCATGAATGCACAGGCCCTGGCTACTTGTTTTAATTTTGATTATTTTTCTGCTGATAATCAAAGCCTAACGTTAGAAAATATTAACGTAAAGTTACATCTACCTTCAGAAAATAGTATTACTTCTCTTGTAATAGCGTTGATTCAGGATGAGAAGCTGAAACTATTTCCCTCTGAGATTAATCCGGTTGAAAATGTACCGAATTCCCAGCCAATATATATAAATGCGGGATTTGTAGAAACGCCAGAACCTATATACGCGGAAATTGGTGAAAGTACAGTGACTACGAATGAGAACGTTAAAAGCAATACAGGGTATACATATGCGAAAATTGAAAAAAATATAAACCCTGTATATGATACGATTAGCGGAACCCCAAGACCTGTTGAAGGAAATAAGAATAACGAGTCTAAGCCTAGCTTTCCGCCTAAGCCTCAATATAATACCACTCCCCTGGGCCAAAACGTAGAGCGCAAAAAAAGCGTGAAGGAAATGGCAAAAGAATACGATAACAAAACACGACCTAACTCTGTGTAATACTCTGAGATCTAATGTTCGCCTTCTTCGTGGCAGACCACTGGGCCACGAATAAGGCGAACATCGCCACTCAGCATATCAACGGTAATAAACCGCGATATGCTGATCTTGCACTTTTTCTATTCTGATTTTTATATCAAAAATTTCTTCGAGGATATCCGGCTGCATTATTTCTTCGGGTGCGCCGCGATAGATAACCGCACCGTCTTTCATGGCAATAATATGGTCTGAATAGGCAGAAGCAAAATTGATATCATGAATAACCAAAATGATTGTTTTCTTCAATTCATCCGCCGCACGCCGCAATTGTTTCATCATCGCGACACAATGCTTCATGTCCAGATTATTTAATGGTTCATCCAGCAGGATATATTTCGTATCCTGACACAGCACCATCGCCACATAAGCACGTTGCCGTTGCCCGCCCGACAACTCATCAAGATAGCGCTCTTTCAGTGGCATCAGATTGAGGAATTCCATCGCCGCATCAATATATTGGCGATCATTTTCATTGAGCCGCCCTTTCGAATAAGGGTAACGGCCAAATCCCACCAAATCTGAAACTGTCAGCCGGCTGGTAAAGTGGTTCTCTTGCCGCAGGACTGAAAGGATAGTCGCCAATTTATCCCCGGAGGTTTTGGCAACATCCAGCCCATTAAACTGAACACGCCCGAGATCTGGCGTCAGTAAACGGCTCATAATCGACAATAATGTCGACTTACCCGCACCATTTGGCCCGATGATTGACGTTATTCCGCCAGAAGGAATGCTCTCATTTATATTACTGAGTACCGTTGTATTCTGGTATTTTTTATTAATATCCGTTATTTCAATCACACCGGAGCCTTTTTTATTAAAAGATAAATAAACAGCGCGCCACCTACAAACTCAATGACCACGGAGAGCGTTCCCGACATGTTCAGCAAACGTTCGAGGATCAATTGCCCACCGACCAGCGTAATGATCCCTAGCAGAAAGACCCCTGGCAACAAATATTGATGCCGGAATGACCCTACCAGCGGATAAGCCAGATTAGCGATAAGCAGACCTAAAAAGGTTAACGGCCCGACCAGTGCCGTCGAGATAGCGACCAGCAATGAGACCAACAGTAAGATAGTGGTGATTTTTTTCTGGTAGGCAACGCCCAGATTAATCGCAGTATTTCTGCCCAACGCGATAATATCGAGGCAATGGCGCATACGCCAAATAGTTATCGCCACGATAATAATTATCCCAGTAGAAAGCGCAATAATCTCCGGTGCGGCGCGGGTAAAGGTGGCAAAGACCCTACCCTGCAAAACAGCAAACTCTCCGGGGGAGAGCAGGCGCTGCATCAAGCTGGATAAACTACGGAACAAAGTGCCACACACCAACCCGACCAATAACACCTTGTGCAGATTAATTCCTACTCCGGTCAGTAACCAACGATAAAGAAATACCGAGAACAGCAGCAGCAAAGCCGATTCACAAAGAAACTTTCCTGTTATTCCGAGCACCCTGAACCCATTGGCATCGACAAAAAAGATCAACATGGTTTGGATCAGGATAAACAGTGCCTCAAGCCCCATCACTGATGGCGTCAAAATCCGGTTATTAGTGACAGTTTGGAATAATACGGTGGCAATACCGGCGGCAAAAGCAACCAATACCATGGTGGCTAAAATAAGACCGCGATGCACCAGAACATATTGGATATTGCCTTTAAGATTAATTGTCATGAAAATACCCATTGCGACAAGGGCAATAATACTCAATAACAATAATCGTTTTGCCGGTGAGCTTAAGCTTTTATTTTTCTCTTGGGATAGAGAGCTTGGGGAAGAATACTCATTAGCCTGCATGACGTTTTGTCCTAACAATTAATAATAGGAAAACGAGTGCGCCAATCGCGCCCAGAATAACGCTGGCAGGTATTTCAAACGGATAACTGACTAACCGACCAATAATGTCGCATAACACCACCAGACCACCGCCACACAACACCACCCAGGGGATGGTTCGGCGTAGGTTATCCCCCATCGCCATGCTGACAATATTGGGTACAATTAATCCGAGGAAGGGCAGCACACCGATTACCACCACCACCACACCACTGATGATGGCAATAATAGACATCCCCATGAGCATAACCCGCTGATAATTCAGGCCGACATTAACCGAGAAATCCCGCCCCATGCCCGCGACAGTAAAGCGGTCAGCGATCAAACAAGCAATCAATGTCAATGCACCCACTATCCACAACAATTCATAGCGGCCTTGCAATACACCTGAAAAATCACCCGATTCCCAACTGCCCAATGATTGCAGCAGATCAAACTCCATTGCCAGGAAAGTGGTGACTGCGCTAAATACCGCACCCAGCATAATGCCGGTCAGCGGCACCATTAGCGCCGATTTCATTCTCATTCGTGCCAGTAGCAGCATAAAAAGTGCGGTACCGCCCATAGCAAATAGGGTCGCTACTAACATCTTAACCATTACCGGTGCGGCGGGGCTAAATACCATAACCAGCAATAAACCGAGGCTGGCCGACTGGGTGGTGCCAGCAATCGAGGGTTCGACAAACCGGTTCTGAGTGAGCATCTGCATAATAAGGCCAGCAACACTCATGGCACTGCCAGCCAGAACCAAGGCTAATGTTCGCGGCACACGGCTTATTAAAAAGATGTCGCGCATGTCGGGATCTGACCAGACCTCGGACCATGTGACATTCCCGGCACCAATAAATAGGCTACATGCCATAAGGCCCAGTAAAATAACCAGGCCAGCTATAAAGCTAAGGTTTTTCATTAGTGAGAACTACTGCGCAGCAGCTTGTTTATCCAGCACTGAGCTGATTTTATCCATCAGTTGCATATAACTCTGCACACCACCGGCAATATAGAGCGAGGCAGAATCGAGATAAATCACATGACCGTTTTGCCATGCCTTGGTCTTACGAATCAGTGGGTTATCCAGAATCTGTTGTGCAGACTGATTTTCAGTGCGGCCGATGGCATTATCGCGGTCAAGGACGAACAGCCATTCAGGGTTGGCATTAAGGATAAACTCGGAAGTCACCACGTTGCCATGATTACCGGCTTCAGTGAAACTGGCCGCAGGAGTGAAGCCTAACTCGTCAAAAATAAAGCCAAAACGCGAACCCGGTGTGTAGGCCGACATTTTTCCGCCACTGACCATCACCACCATGGCAGAGCCAGCATTAGCTGATTTCTGCTTGATAGCATCTATCTGAGCAGTAAATTTACCCAGCAGGGTTTTCGCCTCTTCTTCTTTACCGAAGATAGATGCCAATTGCTCTGTGCGCTGAGCCAGGCTTTGGGTAAAGTGCTTGGGATCGATATCCAGTGCGATAGTCGGGGCAATGGCGCTCAGTTTGTCATAGGCATCTTGGGCACGGCCCCCGGCGATAATCAGGTCTGGTTTAGCCTGACTCAGTGTTTCATAGTCCGGCTCAAATAAGGTGCCCGCATTCAGATATTCTGCACCAGCGTATTTGGATAGAAATTCCGGAAGATGCGTACTGGTTTGGGGAACACCGGCCACTTTGATATTCAGGGCGTCGGCCGTATCCAATACAGAGGGGTTCAGTATGATAACTTTTTGCGGATTAAGTGGAACCTGAGTGGTGCCTTGCGCATGTTCGATACTGATTTTCGATGTTTCTTCAGGGGTTGCCGATGAATTATCACACCCGGTAAGCACAGCAGTCAGTGCCAATAATGATGAAAATAAAGCTAAACGTAATCGCATTTTCTCTCCTGAAAGTGGGGATGTAGATATCCTTGACTGGGAACGACAATGATTTGCATTACTAATATCAGGATAATACCGATATATGCCTGTTATTAATAGTTTAGGTCGCCGGATCTGCAGATAAATCTTCACTTGAGCGAGAATCAAACCCGCCATTCAGGTTTCTCAGATGAGAAAATTAACTATAATTAATTGTTTTTATTAAATATAAAATCCAGCATTATGCTTACTGCGCCATGATTTCGCATCGCGCAGGGTTAGTGATTGGCCACTCTGATGATTGGGATAGTTCTGGCGCGAAAGTTCTAGCGCGAAACCGCCTCCACTATCGACAGAAAACCATCCGTTTCTATAATTCGGTTTATTCGCAAGCCCGCATCAGCGAGCAATTCTTGCAATTCAGCTTCGGTGCGTTCTCTCCCACCATCGAGGCATGCCAACATCATGATATCCATGCTCTTGCCATAATGGGGCTGGTTATCTTCCTGAATAAGGGCATCAATAATCAGCACTTTGCCATTGGGCCGCATCGCCTTACGACAATTTTGCAGTATGACGACTGCCTTTTCATCGGGCCAGTCGTGAATAATATTTTTCAGTAAATAGATATCGGCCACTGGACATGACATGAAGAAATTGCCGGATTGGAGTCTCCAACGGGAATCATCACCCAGCTCACTCAGGCAATTGTTGACCAGCACCGGCTCTTGATCGAATAAAATACCGTGCAGGCTGGGGTTTGCCTGTAATACTCGCAGTAGTAATCCCCCTATTCCTCCTGCTATATCTGCCACGGTAATATCTTTTGGGAAGTTATAACTACGCACCAACCCAGGATTCTCCACAGCAGATAAAGAAGACATACCGCTGTGGAAATCATAGTCGGAGGCCTGATTCTCTGGCTTTGACCAATACTCAAAAAAAGAAGTACCAAAAACCTGATTAAAAGCACAATGACCACGCACACTGTCAGCCACTAAACTCAGCGGGAGCCAGAAGGTTTCATCGGTGATCATCAGTACCGCTTCGCGCAATGAGTGAGGAGAAGATTGACATAAAAATTCCGCCGCTGGCGTCAGTTCAAATCGCTGCCCGGCAATTTCTTTAAAAATATTCCTAGTCGCCAATAATCGCAGTACACGATGTAAAGGTAACGCTTCAACACCTATTTTATCTGCCAATTCCTTCGCTGTTTTTGGCCCGTTTAAAAGATGATCAGCAATACCTAACGCGGCAACGGCTCGCAATGACGCCTGATAGGAAAACCCCGCCACTTGTTCCAAAAGATAAAATGCATTTTTTTCATTTTCAGGTGTAAGTGTTTTATTCATTTCCATGATTGTCATACCCCTTAATAAAGCGTGGACAAACAACATAAATAAACAAGTCACGAGCAAGCGCTCAACAAATTAACCAGAAGTGAAAAGCCCGCAAATAATATGCGGGCAGAAAGAAAATTGAGTCTGATACAGGAGAATTTATACCCTAAATAATTCGAGTTGCAGGAAAGCAACCAACGCACAGGCAGCTGGAACGAGAAGGGGTATAAGAATCTCAATATTTAACGAGCAACGGCCTCGACTATCGAGATATAACTACCCGTGTCTATAATGCGATTTAATTTAAGATCGGCTTTGGCAAGCAACTCTTTTAACTCGCTTTCCGTACGTTCTCTACCGCCGTCAAAACTCCCCATCAAGAGAATATCCATATATTTGCCGAAATGTGGGGCATTGCTTTCAGGAATAACGGTCTCCATGATCAGCACTTTCCCATTAGGAAGCATTGCTTTGCGGCAATTGTGGAGAATCTCCGCGGTTTTTTCATCGGGCCAGTCGTGCGTGATGTATTTCAGTAAATAAATATCTGCCGCAGGACAGGATTCGAAGAAACTACCCGGTTGGAGTCTCCAGCGAGAATTATCACCCAGCTCACCCAGACGGTTTTTTTCCAGAACCGGCGCGCGGTCGAATAAAATACCTTTGAGTGTTGGGTTAGCCTGCAATACGGTTAACAGTAACCCTCCCCTTCCCCCCGCGATATCCGCAACAGTGGCATTTTCTGGGAAATGATAACCACGAACCAAAGCGAGGTTTTCCACCACCGACATAGAAGACATCCCCGAATGGAAATCATAATCTGGTGTACGAGTCTGGGGTTTTGACCAATATTCGAAGAATGACATGCCATACACATTTTTAAAGGCAGATTCACCATGAACTTCGTCCACCACATTCCCCAAAGGCCGCCACATTGTTTCATCTGTTAGCATCAATACCCCGTAGCGCAGTGAAAGCGGATGTGATGTAGATAAAAACTCAGCCGACGGCGTGAGTATAAATCTCTGCCCATCAATTTCTTTAAAGATATCTCTGGTCGCCAGTAACCGCAGGATGCGATACAAATTCAGCGTTTCAACACCAAGTTCCTTACTCAATTGCCTGGCTGTTTTTGGCCCATCAATAAGATGGTCTGCCACCCCCAAAATAGCGGCTGCACGCAGTGCCGCTTGGTAAGTGAAACCCATGGTTTGGTCTAATAAATATAATGCCGCTTTCTCGCTTTCAGGCGTAAATGCCTTATTAGTTGTCATGCTTATAATACCTCTAATGTAATATTAAATAAGAGTTATAATCGCAACATCCAGACAAAACGTTCAGTCTCATTGAGGCAGATGCTTTGCTCGCATATATAATGGTCGCTAAAAACAAGTACGCCACTCACTAATGTTAAATATATTTAATGTTATTTGTTGTTTTTTATTTACGCCTGGCCGCTGCTGTTTACGTTGTCGTTCAATCTCTCTTGTTATTTTTATTATAAATTTAATTTTCATTATTAATCATATAGATAAAAATTACATTTAATATAAATAACACAAAGAGATTGATAATATTACTGCTGAATTCACTATTAACATTAAAATAGCAGGCAAGAAAAAATGACTAATATTAAATAATAACCAAGTAAAATATAAACGTTATGTATATAGTTTCTTATACTTATTATATTGAAAGTGAAAATCTAATAAAAAATGGTAATGTCGCTATTGGGCTAGCGATGTTGTCACAAAGGTGTAAGCGTTAGTTATATGTCCAATGTCGAGTCACCGGGGGGTTATTCACGATATTTGTTACTACTAAAATAGTTTCCATGCAGATTTATGATTTTTGTGGGTTTTGCTGCGCTAGCCGGCAAATTTCGTCATCGGTGGCAGAAATTGCTATCATGGTTGAATCTTGAATGTCGATGGCGACTTTAAAGACACTGATTTTGGTATTGCTCCCGAAACCGCACATGTGATGTTAACCAGTAGGCTGACATTACACTTTAGCCCGGAGAATCTGCCTTTGGATGTCGGCATTCCGACATCACAGGGCAAACCGGCAAAAATTCTGCAATCCGTTGATAATAAAAAGCTCCTGGATATCCTTTATCAAGCCTTGAGCAATTCCTGATTGGAGCCACTCACAAAAATCTGAGACTGACCATGCTGACACTGCTTCATCTGCTTTCATCCGTCGCCCTGCTGGTGTGGGGCACACACATCGTTCGCACAGGTATTATGCGGGTTTATGGCGCTGATTTACGCCGAGTCCTTAGCGCCAGTATTCAGAAAAAACCGACGGCATTTATGGCCGGGATTGGCGTCACCGCACTGGTGCAAAGCAGTAATGCCACGGCATTACTGGTGATTTCATTTGTCTCTCAGGGGCTGATTTCATTGTCCCCTGCCCTGGTGATTATGTTAGGAGCCGATGTCGGCACCGCACTGATGGCGCGGGTGCTGACCTTTGATCTCTCCTGGTTGTCGCCATTGCTGATTTTGGGTGGGGTCATTGTCTTCCTCGGACAGCGCAAAGCGCGTGTAGGCCAGATGGGGCGAGTATGTATTGGCCTCGGGCTGATTATTTTGGCGCTGCAACTGATAGTCACCGCCGCCGGGCCGATTACACAAGCGACTGCGGTTCAGGCCATTTTCTCCTCCCTGACTGGCGATACCATTCTGGCGCTGCTGATTGGCGCGCTGTTTGCCATGATCAGTTATTCCAGTTTAGCTGCCGTGCTGCTGACCGCGACACTCGCCGCCACCGGTCTGGTGCCGCTGAATATCGCGCTCTGCATTGTGATTGGTTCAAATCTGGGTAGCGGATTACTGGCCTTAATCAGTAGCCGTGGGCAGAATGCCGTCTCCCGCCAAGTGGTGTTGGGGAGCCTACTGTTTAAGGTTATTGGCTGCATTTTAGTGGTTCCCTGGGTCAATGTGTTAGGGCAATGGCTGTTCGGGCGCAATTTACCTGCCGCCGAAGTGGTCATTTACTTCCACGTTTTCTATAACCTGCTGCGCTGCTTGTTGATGTTGCCATTGGTTGGAGTGATGGCTCGTATTTGTAGCCGGTTGGTCAGTGATGCCCCCAATACCGCACAACCCTCAGCGCCGCGCTATCTTGATATTACCGCCATCGATACTCCGTCACTGGCATTAGCCAATGCAGCGCGGGAAACCCTGCGCATGGGGGATGTGCTGGAGCAAATGCTATTTCGCTTTAAAGAAGTGTTGGAAGGCAATAAACAGCAAAAACATGAAGTCAGCTTGTTGGAAGATGAAGTTGACATGCTGTATAGCGCGATAAAACTGTATTTAGCCCAAATTCAGCAAGACGAATTAGGCGAAATTGATTCACGGCGATGGGCAGAAATCATTGATACCGCAGTCAATCTCCAGCAAGCGGGCGATATTATTGGCCGCATGACCTCGGATGTCGCCGCCAAATCACTCAATGCGCGCAAGCCATTTTCAGCCGAAGGGTTGGAGGAATTAAATACCTTACATGCCCGGTTGGTGACGAATCTGGATTTAGGGATGTCAGTATTTTTATCGCGCGATATTAATAACGCCAAGCGCTTACGCCGCGCCAAACATCGTTTTCGCTTACTAAACCGCCGTTACTCTCATGCTCACGTCGAGCGCTTGCATCAACAAAACGTACTAAGTATTGAGACCAGCAGCCTGCATATGGGGCTATTGGGGGATATGAAACGCTTGAACTCACTATTCTGTTCAACGGCATATCATGTATTGGAAGTGCAGGAAGAAGCATTGGATTAAATAACAAGTTGGGGGCACTCTAGCGGCCACGCTACTGCGCCCCCAACGGTACAATTCCCCTCAGTCTACTTTGTCAGCAGCTGAGTTTTATTTAACTTTTATCTCAGACTAACTCTAGTCAGAGTTATTTCTGCAAATGTAATGTCGTCATACAAGTTTGGCTTTCAGCTTGGGTCGCAAAAGGTGATACCGCTTTGAGGCCTTGATAACTCACCTCAATCGTCCCTTTAGTATTGCGCGGCAACCACACGCCAATAAAACCATTCTGATAGCTGGTCAGTGTATCTTGCAGGATAACTTTCCCGGCTTTATCAGTAATTTTCACATCAAATGGCGTATTCGCTAATTCGCCACGACAGCCAGATAAACTGTGGTTAAAACAGGGGTGAGTTTGGTTTATATAAGGCGCAAATGAGAGATAGAACTTATCCCCCACCGGGAAAGAAAACTGTTGTTGCCCATCAGATAATTTCAATTCAGTCCCTGTTACCGAAGCTGAATAGGCCAAAGGACGCTCTTGTTTGGATTGATCAATAGTCTCAATCATCTGCTCAGTAGTTTTTCCAGATAAGCCGTGTTGAGCCAAAAATTCTGTTTGTGTCGTCGCCGAGGCGAAATGGCTGAAAGTGACTGCGGCTAAAGCAACAATAGCCAGCCGGGCAGTTGAAGCAAATGTCTTTTTCACTGTCATGGTATCCTTTCAGTAAGAGGAAAATGTTCTGGATAGGTTGGAATAATGACTGATAATCTAAACCCTCCCCTTGGGGGAGGGTCAAAGACAGATTTGAATAGAAAGGTAAGCTATTGTATAGCAATGGATTTTCTTGATCTAAATCAAACTGAAACTGTGATATCCCTCTCAAACCGTTTTAATTAATATCCGGATGCTGAGCAATCAGATTTTTTCTTTTTTTCTCAAGCTCCGCTATTTGCTGGTCAATATCTTCAATATTTTGTTCGATGTGATCATGATGTTCCTGCAATATCTCTTTGGCTTCGGCTCTATCTGACGCCGCAGGTGTCGCCCCTTTCAATGGCTTATTCGCCGTTTCCTTCATAAATACGCCAGTCACCAAACCAATAACCGCTACCACCATCAGATAATAGGCTGGCATAAACAGATTCTGAGTAATTTCAACCAACCATGCGGCTGCTGTCGGTGTCAGGCCTGCAACCAAAACCGAGATATTAAAGGCGATAGCCAGTGCGCTGTAGCGAATATGGGTTGGGAACATCGCCGGTAATATCGATGCCATCACACCGGTAAAACAGTTAAGTAAAATCGCCAGAATCAACAAGCCGCAGAATATCAAACCGATAATGCCACTGTTAATCAAAATGAAGCTTGGGATAGCGAGAACAAACAGCCCAATACTGCCAAAAATAACAAAAGGTTTGCGGCCAAATCGGTCACTCATTAACCCCATCACCGGTTGGACAAATAACATACCCAGCATGATGGCAATAATAATCAAGACGCCGTGGTCTTCAGAATAATGCAGACTGTGCGACAGGTAGCTCGGCATATAGGTCAGTAGCATGTAATAAGTGACGTTAGTTGCAATCACCATACCGACACAAATAGTCAGGTTCTTCCATTGTTTAGTCAGAATTTCGCCGAAAGAAACTTTCGGTGGCTGAGCAATATTATGGCGCGAGTCATTATCTATTTTATCGACGTGTTGCTGGAAAGTCGGTGTTTCTTCCAGCGCATGGCGTAAATAGATACCAATAAGCCCTAATGGTGCTGCCACAAAGAACGGAATACGCCATCCCCATTCAAGGAAACTGGCCTCGCCGACAATACTGGATATCAGTAATACAACGCCTGCCCCGAGAACAAAACCGGCAATGGAACCAAAATCCAGCCAACTGCCGAGGAAGCCACGTTTTCTGTCCGGTGAATACTCCGCAACAAAAATAGCGGCACCGGTATATTCGCCACCAACTGAAAAGCCCTGCGCCAGTTTTGCTAATAACAGCAAGATAGGTGCCCAAATACCTATCGAAGCATAGGAGGGAATCAATCCAATACAGAAGGTACTGACCGACATAATAATGATGGTGACTGACAGAACTTTTTGTCGCCCATACTTATCACCCAATGCCCCAAAGAATAGGCCACCGAGAGGCCGAACCAGGAAAGGAACGGAAAAGGTCGCCAGTGCGGCAATCATCTGAATACCGGGGTCTGCACCGGGGAAAAACACCTGGCCAAGTGCAAATGCGACAAAGCCATAGACACCAAAGTCGAACCACTCCATGGCGTTGCCCAACGCTGCTGCGGTAATAGCTTTCTTTAGTTTGGCATCATCAATGATCGTAATGTCATTGATTTGCATAGGTTTAACACTCTTTTTTCGTAGTCCCATTTTTTCTTCCTTAATTTCCAATAGTTCCACTGCAAAGCATGAAATGATGAGGCGCAGCAATACCGATTAAAAATTCAAATTTCGTGAAATGTTTATAAGAATAGTTGCGAAACGAGGATGTGCGTAGGGTGGTTCTGCCTGAAATCATTAGACATATTAACTTAATATCGTTGAGAATGCATTTTTGATAACTATCAATCAATGGCGGAGTGAGATTTTCCGCCATTTTGATTTGAAAAATCAGTTGGATATGCCATATCGGACAGTAATCCCATAAGCAGGGCTTATGCGACTATGTAATGCGGGGTTATCACTCTCATCCTTAAGTTGTACGCCGGATAAACGCCGCAGGAAAGATTGCTCTAACAACCATGCCAACTTAAAAGCAGCTTGCGGGTAATCCAGTCCTTCAGGACGGATATTGGAGATACAGTTGCGTTCAGACTCTAACCGCTGGGTATTTGGCCCCCAGGTGATATAAATCCCCAAACTGTCAGGGGAAGAAAGCCCCGGTCTTTCACCAATCAACATAACTACAGCTTTGGCTTGCAGACATTCACCAGCATCATCGCCCAATGCCACTCGCGACTGATGAGCCAGCACCACCGGTGCCAACGATAAGCCCAGTATTTGCAAATATGGCAGCAAAGCTATCACCAGCGGAATCGCCTGTCGGTGAACCGCTTTTGATGATAAACCGTCGCCAATTACCAATAAAACATCGGCTTGTTTCTCGGGCCAGGCAGACAATTGCTCACGGCTTTGTTGAGACAATTTCCGCCCCAAATCAGGGCGGCACAGATAAGTTGATCGTTCCGGTGCCGCACTGTTGACGGTAAGCGTGGGAAGCCCCAAATCGGCTAACTGGCAGGCAAGATCTTCACTGATAAAAGGCTGATGTACCGCATCACGGGCCTGAGCATGAGCCAGACCAAACTTCAGCAATTCGTGGGTCGGTAAACTTGCGCCAGTACGACCAAGGGCGATACGGGCAGCAGTAAACTGACGTAGGGTCTCCCATGGATTACGATGCAACAGATGATTATTATCATTACTCATCAGAATGCCTCTATCTGGGGTAATTGCGCCAATAATGGATGATTAATGGTGGTATCACGCAAACGCCCTTGGGTATCCATGATTTTCATTTTTTCCAGCCACAAACCAAACTCGGGAGCATGTTTCAAACCAAGTAATTGACGGATATACAGCGCATCATGGAAGGACGTACTTTGATAATTCAGCATAATGTCATCAGCCCCAGGGATACCCATCATAAAGGTTAATCCCGCCGTCCCAAGCAGCGTCAGTAAGGTATCCATATCATCCTGATCCGCTTCTGCGTGGTTGGTATAGCAAACATCACAGCCGAGTGGAACGCCCAGTAATTTGCCACAAAAATGGTCTTCTAAACCGGCACGAATAATCTGTTTGCCGTCATAGAGATATTCCGGCCCGATAAATCCGACCACGGTATTAGTCAATAATGGAGAGAAACGGCGCGCAATCGCATAAGCGCGGGCCTCACAGGTTTGCTGATCCACGCCAAAATGAGCATTACCAGAGAGGCAACTGCCCTGCCCGGTTTCAAAATACATCACATTGTCGCCGACAGTGCCGCGCTTTAGGCTCAGTGCAGCAAGTTGTGCTTCTTCCAACAACGCGAGATTGATACCAAAACCGGCATTTGCAGCCTCACTGCCCGCAATGGACTGAAAGACCAAATCAACTGGAGTGCCGCGTTCAATCAGCTTAAGGGTGTTGGTGACGTGCGTTAAAACGCAAGACTGAGTGGGGATCTCAAAGCGATTGATAACATCGTCGAGCATATAATTCAGTTTTTCCAGCAACGGCAAACTGTCACTGGCCGGATTAATGCCAATCACGGCATCACCACTGCCATACAGCAGCCCATCGAGCATACTGGCCGCAATGCCTTGTAAGCTGTCAGTCGGGTGATTGGGCTGTAGTCGCACACTCAAATGCCCTGGAAGGCCAATAGTATTGCGAAATCGCGTAATAACATGGCATTTCTTCGCCACCAGAATCAAATCCTGATTGCGCATAATTTTACTGACTGCCGCCGCCATCTCCGGAGTGATGCCTGCGCTAACTTGTGCCAGCATTACACTGTCAGCTTGCTCGCTGAGCAACCAATCACGAAAATCCCCGACAGTCAGATGAGCAATCGGGGCGAAAGATTGCGAGTCATGGCTATCAATAATGAGTCGCGTAACTTCATCCTGTTCATAAGGAATGAGCATTTGCTGCAAAAACGTTTTTAATGGTAAATCGGCCAATGCCATGCGGGCAGCCATGCGTTCTTCCGCCGTTTCTGCTGCCACACCCGCCAGATAATCCCCTGAACGCGCAGGTGAAGATTTCGCCATTAAATCCCGTAAATCATCAAAGTGATAGGTGTGATGGCCCAATGTTGTCTGATACATAACGCGTCCTTTAGCTCATCAGGCTGCGACAGCAGCCTATATTTATGTCTATATCACTCTGCACCACTCAACTGTGGATCAAATGCGGCAGCGGCGCGTGAACGATGGGTCAGACGGAAATAAACATAACCGGCCAACATCATTCCAGCGAATATCAGCGCCAACAGAGGGTTGTAATAGATCATAGCCACCAGACAGACCACCGCCAGTACCAATGCTAGTGCGGGGGCGAATGGATAAAGTGGCGCGGAGAAAGGACGCGTTAAAGCAGGCTCTGTTTGCCGTAATTTAAATAATGACAACATCGAGGTGATATACATCACGATGGCACCAAATACCGACATAGTAACGATATTTGCGGTGAGTGGCATGCCACCAATGACTATCAATGAATCCGAGAAAATCGCCGCGATACCTACCACTCCACCGGCCAGAATCGCCAGATGAGGAGTACGGAAACGCCGATTGACGGTTGCCAAAGGCTTAGGCAAATACCCGGCGCGAGCCAGGGCAAAAATTTGGCGTGAATACCCCATGATAATGCCGTGGAAAGAGGCTATCAGGCCAAATAGCCCAAGCCATACCAGCATATGCAACCAGCCACTGTCACTGCCAACAATAATTTTCATTGCTTGTGGTAATGGATCATTAATATTCGACAGCTTAGTCCAGTCACCGACCCCACCAGCAAAGACCATAACACCCAGTGCCAGCACCACTAATGTCAAAATGCCGCAGATGAAAGCACGCGGAATAGTGCGCTGTGGGTCCTTGGCTTCTTCAGCAGCCATCGAAGCCCCTTCAATCGCCAGGAAGAACCAGATAGCAAAAGGAATGGCAGCAAAAATACCTGACATTGATCCCAGACTGAATGTATCCGCACCAGCCCAGCCCCCTTTAACAAAGTTACTGGCTTCAAAACCCGGTGCAACCACGCCCATAAACACCAGTAATTCAAAAATCGCCAAAACTGTGACTAATAATTCAAAGGTGGCAGCAATACTGACACCCAAAATATTCAGTGACATAAAGACCAAATAAGCGCCAACGGCAACCCATTTAGGGTCAATAGCGGGGAATTGGACGTTAATATAAGCACCAATTGCCATCGCAATTGCTGGCGGCGCAAAAACGAACTCAATCAAGGTCGCAAGACCGGCAATAAATCCACCGGTGGGGCCAAAAGCGCGGTGAGCATAAGCAAACGGCCCACCTGCATGGGGAATCGAAGTGGTTAGCTCAGTAAAACTGAAGATGAATGCCGTATACATGGCGGCGACACCTAAAGCGGTGAACAAAAACCCTAGCGTCCCCGCCTGCGCCCAGCCATAACTCCAGCCAAAGTATTCGCCGGAAATCACCAACCCGACAGCAATACCCCATAATTGAAAACTACCTAATGTACGTTTTAATTCCGGTACTTGTTTTACCTGTGACATAGACCTTATCCCTGCAATTTAACAGTAATAGAGCGGTCTATGGCTAAAGCAAGGTTTGTACCAAATAACAAACACCCGCTCACCAGCCGGAATACCCGCACTTTATGTAATGGGAAAGGTCAATATGATGAGAACAAGTTCGAGTTGTGCGCACTTTTAAGAGGCAAATGCACAAAGATGTCGCAGCATGATGCCACCACGCAGTGGGGTGGCATCATAAGTTAATAGTTACGGTTGTGGATCAGTATCAGAAGGAGTCTTAGGTGTTTTAGTCCATTCCCGTAACCGCTGAATATGCAGATACAGGGCCGGAATAAATAAAATTCCAACAGCGGTAGCCATTAACATGCCGCCAAACACGGTGATACCAATAATCTGACGGCTCATTGCCCCGGCACCACTGGCAAACACCAACGGCATTACGCCGAGGATAAACGAGATTGCGGTCATCATCACCGCGCGGAAACGCTGTTTGGCACCGTCTTGTGCCGCCTGTGCAATCGTCGCGCCCTCTTCCCGCCGGGCTTTGGAGAATTCGACAATTAATATCGCATTTTTGGCCGCCAGCCCTATCAAGAGCACCAATCCAATTTGTGCATACACATCATTAGCAAAGCCCATCGCTGACAATCCGGCGACCGCACCACCCACCGCAAATACCACCGAGAGGATCACCACCAGCGGTATACTCCAGCTCTCATACTGGGCCACCAGGAACAAGTAAGCGAACACTAACGCCGCCAGATAAATAAACACTACCTGACCGCCAGTTTGCTGCTCTTGCCATGACATCCCACTCCAGCTATAGCTGTAACCTTGCGGTAAATTCTGTGCTAATAGCGCCTCCATCGCCGCCATTGCCTGCCCAGAACTGGCCCCATCAGCCGCAGACCCGCTAATCGCTACCGAGGGGAACTGGTTAAAATTGCTGATAAACGGCGCGCCAACTGAGGGGGTCAGAGTGACCAGATTCGCTAAACTGACCAATGCGCCGTTATCACTGCGCACATTCAAACTATTGATCTGCGCAGTACGCTGACGGAAATCCATATCATTTTGCAATTGCACTCGGAACATACGGTTATTGAGGGTGAAGTCACCAGCATTCATCCCCCCAAGTGAGGTCTGTAACGTCTGGAAAATACGACTGACTGGCACCTGTAATAACGCGGCACGATCGCGGTCAATACTCAGATTGGTTTCAGGTACTGAAGCACTAAATGTGGTAAACACCCGGCTCAGTTTTGGGTCTTGGTTGGCAGCAAAAATAACCCCCTGACTGACCTGCGCCAATTCCTGCGGGGTTTGCCCCAACAGGGCTTGAATCCGTAAATCAAAGCCCGAAGCACTGCCCAAACCGGCAATCGCCGGTGGGTTAACCGCCATGATCATCGCGGAGGGAATGGCCGCCAGATTGGACTGAATATTCGCAAGCACCTGATCTATATGTGGTCGTTGACCCCAAGGTTTGAGCATCACAATCGCAAAACCGGCATTCGGCGAGTTATTACCGCTAAGCAAACTGAACCCGGTGATTTTTATCACATCCTCGACGGCATCGTTGGCGGTCACCTGCTGATACATTTGGTCCATTACCGTCTGCGTGCGATTCAAAGATGCCCCATCGGGCAGTTGCAAACTGACAAAGAAATAACCCTGATCCTCTTCCGGCAAGAATGAGGTCGGCAGGCGGGTATAGCCCCACCAGGTTGCCAACCCCACCAGCAGCAGCGCGGCAATACTGAATACTGCGCGACTACTGATTCGTCCTGTTAATGAAACATAGCCATCACGGGCACTGTCCAACCCGCGGTTGATCCCGCCAAACACGCCGGTAGTTGATAACGTGCGGCGCTTAAGCAATACCGCACACAGTGCGGGGCTTAAGGTTAACGCATTGATACTGGACAAAATAACCGCCGCCGAGAGGGTGACGGCGAACTGTCGATACAGCTCCCCCACGATGCCGGGCAAGATAGCAATGGGCACAAATACCGCCATCAGCACCAGTGTGGTGGCAATAATTGGCCCGGCAATCTGACTCATTGCCTGTTTGGTTGCTTGCGCTGGAGTGAGATTGGGATCATTTGATAGCAAACGCTCGACGTTTTCAACCACCACAATGGCGTCATCCACCACGATAGTCAGCGCCAAAATAATCGCAAACAGACTAAGGGTATTCGCTGAATAACCAAAGACATACAGCACAGCAAAGGTACCCAGCAGCGAAACCGGAATGGTGAGTGCGACAATAAAGGTCGCCCGCATACTTTGTAAAAACAGATACACCACCGCTAACACCACAATCAGCGTCAACGTCAGTGAAAGCGCGATTTCATGCAGAGTTGCCGTAACCGGCAAAGTGGAGTCGTAGTTGATTTCATAGGTCAGATCGGGAGGAAAAGAGGCCGACAGGCGAGCCATCTCATCCCGCACGCCATTTGCCACATTTAACGCATTGGCACCGGGTACCGGATAAACCACCAAAAAGGCTGATTCAGTCTGGTTTTGTGCCGCACTAACCTGATAGTTTTGTGCACCAAGCGCCACCCGTGCAACATCACCCAGCCGAATCATACCTCCTTGGGGATTGCTGCGAATAATGACATTGGCAAATTCCTGTGGGTCATTCAGCCGCCCTTGCCCGCTAATGGTCAGGGTTTGCTGCTGGCCTGGCATCGACGGCGACGAGCCAATCTGCCCGGCAGCCGCCTGCACGTTCTGCTGTTGTAATGCCGCTACAATGTCCTGCACGCTAACATTCAGCGATTCCATGCGTTGCGGATTCAACCACACGCGCATGCTGTAATCACGCGCACCAAACACCTGTACATCACCCACACCATTGATACGCGCAATAGCATCACGCAACTGTATGCTGGTGTAGTTGCTCACAAACAAAGCGTCATGAGTCTGTTTCGGCGAAAAGACACTCACGCCCAATAGCAGGTTAGAAGCGCGTTTGCGCACTGAAATACCGTTTTCATTTACTTCAGCCGGGAGCTGAGCGCTCACCTGAGAAATACGGTTTTGCACTTCCACCGCCGCCATATCCGGATCGGTGCCGCTGGCAAAAGTGATGCTTAGTTGATAGCTACCGTTATTGCCACTGGTGGACTCCATATACAGCATATTGCTGACACCATTGACCTGAGCCTCCAGCGGCGACGCAATAGCTTGCGCCACATCGCGGGCACTGGCCCCCGGATAAACCGCGCTGACCGACACCACCGGCGGCGTGATATCCGGATATTGCTCGACCGGAATCACATGTAGTGACACCCAGCCAACAATGGTTATCACTAACGCAATAACAATGGCGAACTTGGGACGACGAATAAAGAAATGCAGCATCTGTCCTTCCCCTTAGTTCGCAGTCAGCGGCGTGGCAACACTGGCGCTCACTGTCATACCAGGTCGGACATGCTGTAACCCCGATACAATCACGCGCTCGCCCACTTTCAGCCCATCTTTCACTGCATATTGCTGTTCAAACTGCTCGCCGAGGGTAACCGGCCGCACTTCAACCTGATCTTTATCTGTCACGACCAACACAAAATGGCCCTGCTTATTTTGTTGCAATGCTGCAATCGGGATGGCGGTAACGGCTTTTGCGGTTTCCGCCGCCAGCGAGACATTCACCACACCACCGGGCAGCAATAAATGCCGTGGGTTGTCAAAACGGGTGCGAATCGTCACAGTGCCGGTCTCTTTATCAATTTGATTATCAACAGATTCAAAAACACCGCTTTCTGGATATTGCTTACCATTTGCCAGTTGAATACGCGGAGTGAAATGCTCAAATGCCAGTGCGCTGTTGTCGCTGGCAGAGGCTGTACCCGTCGCGGATAACTGATAGGTGGCAGTGATGTAATCTCTTTCATTTACCGCTATAGCCACCCGAATAGGATCAAGTTGCACAATGCTCACCAAGGTGCCACTGGCTGGGTTAATCAAACTGCCAACATTAAAGCGGCTGTGACCAATTTGGCCAGTGATCGGGGCATAAATACGGGTAAAACTGAGTTGCAGTTGTTGAATCTGCAAGTTTGCTTGCGCCTGAGCCACCGCCGCTCGGCTGATATCTCGCTGCGCCTGCGCTTCATCGACTTCAGCCTGACTGACCGAGCGGTTATTACCCAAACGCTGTATGCGGGTGAGATTCACCTGCGCATGGTTAGCACTGGCAGTTGCGCTGTCTAATTGGGCCTGTGCCTGAGTCACAGAAGCCTGATGCAAAGCAGGATCAATTTCATACAGGAGATCCCCCTGCTTGACCATCTGGCCTTCAGTAAACAATCTGGCGGCAATAAACCCTTCGGTTCGGGTGGTGACATCCACCGCCTGAATAGCTTCTACCCGACCGAGAAACTGCAACGCAGTATCTGGCGTTGCCGAGGTCACGACGGCAACTGTCACCGCGGGTAAAGGTGCTGCTGCAAACGCACTTTGTGTGCTGATACTCAGCATTAATACAACAGCATATACGGGCAGATAATCGCACCGAGCACACAGGGTTCGCTGCACGTTAAGCATTATCGTGTCACGAACCCAATTTAGTATAAACATGGTCATTTATTCCTTACTCTCGGCGGGATAACTAGTTTGGATAGGGTGTAAAAAGCTTAGCTTTACTAATAATAATCTGAAGCCACTTTAACGTCTTGCGACAAAAATTCATATTGCTGGCAGATGCCTAAATCATCTCAGTTGCATCGAATAGACTCATCGCACAGTGAAGAGGAAAGGTAAACCGTCAGTTTGGCTTTACTCTTATTCATTTTCGATAGAAAAAAAGCAAGAAAACACCATATTATTCTAAGCTCAAATAATAACTCGGCGGAGTTATGTTAGTTTATATTGCCCCAGAGCCTTCATTTCCTGTGGATTAAACCGATATTTAATAAGTACGCCCAGAGATTTCCAGCTACCGGAAGCTACAACGAGCAAGAGGTTAATCGGTCTGGAGCAGATTTGAACAATGACGGGTATAAAGGAACTCACTATGACAAACTCCACCCCGCCAGAACCGCGGGCAAGAGGGGAAAATGTTTTCTTTGCCAAACGGACTTTGCAAACCATGGCATTGTTAGTTGGGGCAACGATTATTATCGCCGCGGCAGGTATTATCTACATCGCATCACAATTAAATGAACAAGCGGTATCCCAAAGCCGTTTTCTGGTGGAAAAAGCCTGGGAGCTGCGCCAGAAATCCATGAAAGCCAGAATAAAAGATAATGCTTTTTGGGGCGATGCCTATCAACATCTGCATGTTACGGTAGACCCTGACTGGGCCTTTGTCAGCCAGAATTTGGGGCCGTCACTTTATAAAAACTTTGGCTATGAAGGTATTTTTGTTATTGATGGGCAAGGAGAAACCCGTTATTCCGTCATCAATGGGCAATGGGTCAATACCCGACTGCAAGATTGGCTCCACGAAGATATTACGCCATTTGTTAATTCGGTACGCGATCAGACGGAAACCGAATATGCCGCGACAGAAATTATCAATGTTGACGGGCTGCCTGCCATTATTGCCGCCGCCGCATTAACCACCGGCAATGACCCACGCGTTAAGTCCATCGCTGGCCCACCTTCTGTTTTAGTCTTTGCCAACTTATTGACGCAATCTGAGCTAAAAGCGCTGGGAGAGAGTTACGGTATTGATCAACTGCGTATTCCCCGAAATGAAAAAGATGCAGCTTCCAGCCCCTCAATGCAATTATCGCCTAATGATAACAGTGTGCTAACCCTGCACTGGAACCAAAATATGCCGGGGGTGCAATTACTCAATATTTTGCTCCCACTGCTGGCGCTGGTTGCTTTGATTCTCGGACTGAGTGGCTGGCTGGTGCTACGGCGGGCGATGTCTGAAGCGCGTATCGCTGATGAAAATAAAGCAGCGTTAATCGCCAGTGAAGAGCGCTTTCGTCACGTCGCTGAGGCGGCCACTGATTGGTTATGGGAAACTGATGCCGACCTGCGCATCACTTATCTGTCCCAGCGATTTTTAACCATTACCGGGCTAAGTGTTGAACGTTGGCTGGGTCGCAATCTCGACTCACTGTTAAATTGTGACGTGATTCCACTACGCTCCTGGCTGCAATATACCCACCTGACGGAATCGCGCAATGAGCTGCAATGCACCTATTTCTCAGCCAAAGGCGACAAACGTATTTGTCGGATTTATGCCAAACCCATCATCAAAAATGACCAAACAGTGGGTTTTCGTGGTACCGCTTCGGATATTACCCGAGAGATAGAAGCACAAGAGCGAATCCAACACCTGTCGCTGCATGACGCGCTGACCGGTTTACCTAACCGCCTGCGTATGAAAGAGTTTTTAGAAAATAAACTGCGCAATCTGGCCGCCGCACCGCATCCATTAGTGATCCTCAATGTTGACCTGGATAAGTTTAAACCGGTTAACGATACCTTTGGTCATGTTACCGGTGATCAGGTACTACATCAGGTGTCTGAACGTCTGAGAAGCTGTTTGCGCGATCAGGATTTAGTGGCTCGTCAGGGAGGAGATGAGTTTATTCTGATTATTACCGGGCTTTCTTCCACCAAAGAAATTGAGCAGCTCTGCGCCCGTGTTATTGCCCGTATCGAAAGCCCATACATGATTAATAATCAGGAGATTTTTATCGGTGCCAGCATCGGAATTGCCTTGGCACCGCAGGACTCAATGCAAGCCGAGGAACTGTTGCGTTTTGCCGATATTGCAATGTATGCAGCCAAAAATAGCGGTCGTAACCGCTGGAGTTTCTATTCCAGCGAAATGAATGACCGCCTGATGCAGCGCAGTGAACTGGAGCGTTTTTTACGCCATGCCGTTAAACATAATGAATTCAGTCTTTATTATCAGCCACGCTATCGTATTGAAGGCACAAAACTGACGGGTGCCGAAGCTCTGGTACGCTGGAACCACCCAGTTTTAGGGTTGCTGATGCCAGATCAATTTATTGCTCTGGCAGAGGAAACCGGGCTGATCACTGCCATCAGTGACTGGACGATGCTGCAAGCCTGTCAGGACGCCGCTGCCTGGCCGGCATCACTGATTATTTCAGTCAATATTTCTGCCATTGAATTCAGAAGCCAACGCCTGATCGAACGGGTGCGACAAGTTCTGTTATTGACTGGGCTACCGAGCCATCGACTGGAATTGGAAATCACCGAACGGATAATGATTGAAGATGCCGATGGGGCATTTAAAACCATGACGGCCTTGAAAGCCCTTGGTGTGCGTTTATCCATGGATGATTTTGGGACCGGATACTCTTCATTGAATTACCTGCGCCGCTTCCCATTCGATGGGCTGAAAATAGATAAGAGCTTTATTGATGAACTGACGCAATCCCATGAGGGGCAATCAATTGTTGAAGGCATTATTAATCTCGGCCACGCGCTATCAATGACGGTCACCGCCGAGGGGGTCGAAACCGCTGAACAACTTGAGCATCTACAAGCGCTTAAGTGCGATGAAATTCAGGGTTATCTGCTAGGTAAGCCGATGAAATTAACCGAGCTATTAAATATTACTCATCAGGCAGGTTACAGCGAGTAGCGTTTCACCAGGTACCGCTCAGCCACCAGATTAATTGATCTCTGGGGCTGAGCGGCAATGGGTATTTTATGAAGCGGGCTGGCTTTTAGCCCTGAAATTAATAATGTCGTAGACCAATCCATCTATTGTACTTTTTACTTCTTCGGCGGTAATTGGTTCGCCACTGTTACTCACTTCCTTACCATAGGCTTTGCGCACCACGACAATAACCGGTTTGCCGGTATTAGAATCGATAACCTGTACTTCCAGGTAAAGTGCGGTTTGCTGTGCCCTATTACCACTGGCTGCCATAGTTCCGGCAATAACAGCAGCGATAGGTACCATCTCATAGACTTCAAGATTTTTATCTTCGGCGGAAACCGCAGTAATGGCCGCCCGAACAATCAGTGTATTCCGTCTTTTCGGAGAATTGACTAACGGCAATTGGTGGCTAACAGCTTCTTTAAGTCTTTTATTCGCATAAGCCAGTATGTCATCTAATGTTTTCTGATTCACTCGATGAGTCGGTGTAGAGCTCGGGTAATAAACTAGTGGCGTATAATAAATACCGGTGTATTTTTTAACATCAAAATCAGGGGAGACCCAACGTAATATTTTTTGGCCACTCGCTGATTCAGTTTCTTTTAACTTACTATAATCACTAATAAAACCTGAGTATTGCGCGCTAGTTGTCACTTGTGAAGTGCACCCCGCCACAAATATCCCGATGGCAAATAATGCCGCTATTTTATAACTATTCAGAATGGCCATTGTATTTTCCTATATGTTTATTAAGGAACTAAAAAACAGGGATGTAGAAAAAGACCAGGAAGACAAAAGAATGACAGTGCTCTCCATTCAAATTTTAAACCATAGCAAAACATTTGCTGAATATTATTTAAATAATGAAAAGCCTCCCAAGAGGCTCATTATTAATTTTAATCTGGAAATAAAATCAGCCGAGACTTAATACGTAAGGGTTTCCAATTGATAAAGGCCGTCAAGGAATGCTGGCACAAAACTCCCCGGCCCTGCAACGCGTTGAGATACTTGCCCCCCGACCTGCGACATAATTCGGCAAGCCGTCGCAACATGGTGCAAACGATCGCCTTCCAGCGCACAAAACGCCGCCACCACCGCAGACAGCGCGCAGCCGGTTCCTACCACACGAGTCATTAGCTTATCGCCACCGGTCACCGCAACATCGCGCTGACCATCAGTGATGTAATCCACCTCACCAGTCACCGCAACCACTGTCTGGGTACGCTGTGCCAACTGGCGAGCGGCCGGTAATGCCGCCAGTGACGTATCGACACTATCAACACCGCGCCCCATGGTTGCCATACCACTCAATGCCATGATCTCTGAGGCATTTCCACGTATAGCCGCCGGTTTTAAGGTAAGTAAATGGTGGGCAAAATCAGTGCGATATGCCAGACCACCCACAGCAACCGGATCAAGTACCCATGGCGTGTCCGCTTGATTAGCTGCGGTTATCGCGCTCAGCATCGACTCTGCTCGCGCTCGGTGCAACGTGCCAATATTAATAAGCAAACTGTTCGCCATCGCACTGAATTGCGCCGCCTCTTGCGGCTCTACCACCATCGCAGGGAAGGCCCCCAACGCAAGCAATACATTGGCTGTAAATGACTGCACCACTTCGTTGGTCAGGCAATGCACCAATGGCGGCGCGGCGCGAAATTGTTGCAGGCAAGCGGTAGCCAGTGCATCTGGGAATAAATCCATCAAATAATCCTCCAATAGCCACTTTTGGTCGCCCCGACTCTAACAAGGCGACCTTTCTGTTGCAGTAGTTTGATATTACTCCCTGATCAACTGCGCGCAGCCGCTATTAATGCTTGCCCCAGCGCCAGACCACCATCACCGGCTGGCAGGCGCTGGGGCATCAATAGTTGGAAATCGTGCAATTGTTCGCTGAGTAATTCACGTAGCAATCGGTTATGCAGTACCCCACCAGAAAATGCAATAGTTTCAATGCCAAAGCGCTGTGCTGCTTGTCGGGCCAAAGCCGCAAAGCCCTGCGCGAGAGCAAAGTGGAAAGCATAAGCTCGCTCAGCGGGTGCAGCATCAAAAGCCAGCCATTGCCGCCAGAAGGTCGCCAAGTCCAATTGATTATCGCGCAGTGGCATAGTCACGGGTGGAACTGTTCGGGGACTTTGCCATGCCAGTGCTTCCAATAGACAAGCCGCCTCGCCCTCCCAGCTGATGGCTTGCGGCACAATATTTAGCGCCGCCGCTACCGCATCAAATAGTCGCCCCGCCGATGAAGCTAATGGCGCATTAATGCCGCGCGTAATCGCACGCACCAGTACCTCACCCTGCGGTTGGGGGATAGCCGCGGCTTCGGGCAAGTTTTGCCAATTCGGTACAAAGCGCTGAAACTGCGCCAATAAATTGCGCCACGGCTGGCGCGAGGCCAGATCCCCGCCGGGTAAGGCCACCGCAGGCAAACCGCCAACGTATTCACAATTAACATAATCCACTCGTAGGCATTCGCCGCCCCAAAGCTTCCCTTCTGCGCCATATCCCAATCCATCCAACGCCAGGCCTATTACCTCTCCAGCTTGGCGCGACCAACCATGTTCTGCCAGGCAAGCCGCTAAATGAGCATGATGATGCAACACTTCCACGCAGGGAATGTTGTGCTGCGCCGCCCATTCTCGACCAAATTGGTGACTGACATAAGCGGGGTGCGCATCCACCACCACCGCCTGCGGGGTAAAATGATAAATATCGCAAAACAGCGCGAGTAACTGCTGTTGTTGCTGCGCAATATCGCGATCTTCCAGATCCCCCAAATGCTGGCTTAGCACCGCATTGCTGTCGCGCAGCAAGCAAAAGGTATTTTTCATATCCGCCCCCAGCGCCAGAATGGCCGGTTGCTGACTAAACCCCGGCGGCAACTCGAAAGCATCTGGTACATAACCTCTGGCGCGGCGCAGCATTTCAGCCCCACGCGGCGTCAGGCGCACCAATGAGTCGTCTGCGCGTTGCACGATTTCCCTATCGTGCAGCAGCCAGTGGTCGGCAATTTCACTCAAGGCACTCAGGGCCTGTTGATTACTCAGGGCAGGCGGCTTGCCTCTGCCATTGCCGGAGGTCATCACCAACGGGCGTGCCACCTGTTGCAGCAGCAAATGTTGCAGCGGGTTAGCAGGCAGCATCACGCCAATTTCGGGTAAATCGGGCGCGACCGCCGCACAAAGTGGGCTTTCCGGCTGCTTTGCCACCAGAACTATCGGCGCGGCCGGGCTGCGTAGCAAACCGAGCAACGCAGCATGATCAGCACTTGATACACAGCTTTGCAGCCAATCGGCATCCGGTAACATTACCGCCAGCGGCTTGGACGGCCGATGTTTACGCTCGCGCAAGCGAGCCACGGCGACAGCATTGGTGGCATCCACCGCCAGATGAAAACCACCCAGCCCTTTGACAGCCACGATTTCGCCTGCCAATAGTGCCGCAGCGGCTTGTTCTAGCGCGGAGAAACCCTGAGCCATGGTCTGTCCATCAGCTCCCGTTAGCCACAGTTGCGGGCCACAATTCGCGCAGGCATTGGGCTGGGCATGAAAACGACGGTCTGCGGGGTGGTCATATTCAGCCTGACAAGCCGCACACAACGGGAACTTGCTCATGGCGGTAAAAGGGCGGTCATACGGCATGCGCTGGATAATAGTAAAACGTGGGCCGCAATGGGTGCAGTTGATAAAAGGATAATGGTAGCGGCGGTTGGCGGGGTTATTCATTTCACTCAGGCAAGCATCACAAGTCGCGGCATCCGGCACAATTTGGGTGTCCATCTGCCCGGCCCCGCTGTGCTGAATCACAAAATCCAGCGGCGGCTGCCCCCAGTGGTATGGCATAGTATCAATGCTATCAATGTGCGCCAATGGTGGGCAATCTTGTGGCAATGCTTGTAAAAAATCCGCTACCGCCGGGGCTTGCCATAGGTGAACTATCACCCCAGTGCTGTCGTTACTGACATCCCCTTGCAGGCCAAAACGGTGGGCAAGTTGCCAGATATAGGGGCGAAAACCCACCCCTTGCACCTTACCTTTTATCCGCAAACTGAGACCGTTTTTATCCACAAAAACTCCTTCGCCAGGCTGCCAGCAGCCTGTTTTATAGCTTGGAGATCGCGGGGCGACGGCACCGATGGGCGCTCCGGCGACTTACGTCGCTACGAGCCATTCGGCACATTTCCCCGCCTATCAACTGGTTAATCGCCTGCCACTTCGAGGACAAATCGGATCCCAAAAGTCATTGGAGTTGCAGGTAGGCAGCAAGTAAGCAAATCCCGATGAGCTGACACAAGTCAGTGATTCGGGTGCGTGAACGCAGCTAACACCCCTGCGGTTTCAAGGACAAATGGGATCAGCAGATTCGAGGTAACGGCTCATCCAACGGCAAATCCAGTTTACGTGAAACGCCAAATGCGCCGCATAATCGCACCTGTTTATTCTCGGTCACCTGCCCGATAACGGCGGCATCACGGCCGAGTGGATGACGCTGTAATTCAGCTAAAACAGCATTTTGCGCCTCAGGTGAGACTACCAGAACCAGTTTGCCCTCATTGGCAAAGTTGAGCGCATCCAGCCCCAGTAATTCGCAAATGCCGCGTACCGCCGGTTTTAAGGGTAAATCCGCTTCGTTGATTTCCATGCCACAGCCGCTGGCGGCGGCGAATTCGTGCAGAATTGCCGTAACCCCACCACGAGTGGCATCACGCAGCGCTCGCACACCAGCAATATGGCGTAGTGGCGCAATCAACGGTGCCAGCAGCGCGCAATCACTGCTTAGTTCAGCCTCCAGCCCCAAACCTTCGCGTAGATTTAAAATAGTGGCACCATGATCGCCTAAGGTACCGCTGACAACGATCCGATCGCCGGCACGGATCATCGCCGTTCCCCACTGGATATCTGCTGGGATCACGCCGATGCCGGTGGTATTGATAAAGATCTTATCAGCCGCGCCGCGCTGAACAACTTTGGTATCGCCGGTGACTATCTGAATGCCCGCTTGCTGTGCGGTGGCCGCCATTGAGTGCACAATGCGCTCCAGAGCAGCCATCGGCAGGCCTTCTTCCAGAATAAAGCCGCAGGAAAGATAACGCGGAGTCGCGCCACTCACCGCCACATCATTGGCCGTGCCGCACACCGCCAGTTTGCCGATATCGCCGCCGGGAAAGAAAATAGGATCAATCACATAGCTGTCGGTCGATACCGCCAGTCGATCCCCCTGTGCAACCAGATCCGCCAGCGCAATACGCGCCTGATCTTCGCGCTCATTCAGTGCCGGATTAGAAAACGCCGCCAAAAACAGAGATTCGATCAAGCTCTGCATTGCCCGCCCGCCACTGCCGTGTGCCAGGGTAATCTCTTGTTTATTCATTATGTTGTAGCCTTATTTGTAGCGATGATAGGCAGAGCAAGCCCCTTCGGAGGAAACCATCAGCGCCCCAAATGCATTATCTGGCGTACATTCGCTACCAAACAGTGGGCATTGATCCGGTTTGCAACGCCCGGTCAATACGTCGCCGCAACGGGATCGCGGATCATCGGCCACTCGTTGCTGCTGCGGGGTGAAACGCCGCTCAGCATCAAACACCTGATAAGCAGAACTAAGCTGTACACCGGAATCGGCGATTTCGCCCAATCCACGCCACTCGCTGCGCTCTTTGGTGACAAATACCTCGGTCAGCGCCTGTTGCGCTAGCAGGTTGCCGCTGTCGGGTACAATGCGCCGATATTGGTTTTCCACCGCACAGTGCCCTCTGACCATCTGCTCCAGCAGCATCACCAGCCCTTGCAAAATATCCAGCGGCTCAAAGCCGGTGACCACCAGCGGTTTATTGAATTGGCTGCATATAAAGTCGTATGGCGTAGTGCCAATCACCATGCTGACATGGCCGGGGGCGAGGAAACCGTCAATGCGCACATCGGGTTGTTGTAGCAGGCTGCGCAAGGTAGGAATGATAGTGATGTGCTGGCAGAACACCGTGAAGTTGGTCAGCCCCAGCCGTTTGGCTTGTTGTAGTGTTAAGGCCGTGGCGGGCATGGTGGTTTCAAAACCGAGGCCGAAAAATACCACTTGGCGATCAGGATGGTGCTGTGCCAACGTCAGGGCATCCAGCGGCGAGTAAACCACACGAATATCTGCCCCGCGCCGCTTGGCATCCAGCATTGAGCCGTTGCGCCCCGGCACCCGCATGGCGTCGCCGTAAGTGCAGAAAATCACCTGTGGGTGAGCGGCAATTTCCAGACAACTGTCGATACGGCCCATCGGCAATACACACACCGGGCAACCTGGCCCGTGAACAAACTCCAAACCGTCTGGCAGCAGTTGATCCAGACCAAATTTGAAGATCGCGTGCGTGTGGCCGCCACATACTTCCATAATTTGCAGCGGCAAGCGTTGTTGATCGGCAAGTTGTGGCAGTAAGTTTTCGATCCGCTGTAATAATGCACTGACCAGTGTCGGATCGCGGAATTCATCAACGTAGCGCATCATTAGCCTCGCTGGCGACATCATCCAGATCCAGCCCAACGGCTTGCATATGGGCTAATGCCGCCAGTGTTTGCTGGGCTTCTTCTTCATCAAGCAAGCTCATAGCAAACCCGACATGTACCAATACCCATTGGCCGAGCAGGTCAGACGGTGACTCGTCGCACACCAACGCGATATTGATTTCACGTTTGACACCGCTCACTTCCACCCATGCCAGTTGATGGATATCTTCCCCCACCGCGACTATTTTGCCGGGTACGCCTAAGCACATCGCTGTGCCTCCAGCCATTCAAGCCACAGCTCCATTCCCTCGCCACTACTGGCTGACAGCGCAATCACCTGAATGTCAGGATTCACCTGACGGGCATAATTAATGCACTGCTCAAGATCAAAATCCAGATAGGGTAGCAGGTCGATTTTATTGATAATCATCAGTGTGGAAGCGGCAAACATATGGGGATATTTCAGCGGCTTATCTTCGCCTTCCGTCACTGAAAGCACCGCCACTTTATGCCGCTCGCCGAGATCAAAGCTGGCCGGACACACCAAATTACCAACGTTCTCAATAAACAACAGGCTGTCATGGCTGAGATTCAGGCGGTGCGCGGCATCATGCACCATCTGCGCATCCAGATGACAGCCTTTACCGGTATTGACCTGAATCGCCGGGACACCGGTGGCGCGAATGCGTTCGGCATCATGAGTCGTTTGCTGATCACCTTCAATCACCGCGCAAGGCACTTGCCCAGCCAGTAGCTGCAAAGTGGTGGTCAACAGTGTGGTTTTGCCGGAGCCGGGGCTGGAAACCAAATTCAGCGCCAGAATATGTTGCTCGACAAAATGCTCGCGGTTATGGCTGGCTAACTGATTATTTTTGCTCAGCACATCTTGCTCGATTTGCAACAAACGGCGCTGCCCCATGCCCGGAGCATGGCTACCGGCTTCACCCTGCCCATAATGCAGCCCTTGCTGGTCAGCATTAACTTGTGGGGTGAAAGACTCGACGGCGGGGGCGTCTGTGTCATCGGGTTCTGGGGTCGCCATCGGTTCAGATGCTTTGCCATGATAGTGATGGTGAACATCACCCTGATGGTAATAGTAGTGGTGGTGAACAATCACCGGCTGTGTCCCCTTGGCAACATATTTGTGTTTATGTTTATGCTGAATCTTTTGCATCGGGGCATCACTTTCGTGCTGGTCATGGTGGTGATGATCGTGGTGGTGATCATCATGTTGATGATGGTCGTCGCCCTCGATCTTTCTCTCGCCGCTGGCGCAACCACAAGTCGTACACATAGGAATTCACTCCTTCAGAATTATTCCACTTCTATCTGTTTCACCTGCAAATTGCTGCCACTCTCTACTTGCAGAGCATGGCTGCCGCAATGCGGGCACCCGGCATCATGCCGCTCAATGGCAACACTGTTGCTGCACTCCCAGCACCAGGCCGCTGCGGGCAAGTAGCTGAGATGCAATTGGCAATTTTCTGCCAGTGTTTGGCGGCTGGCGGCCTCAAAACTGAAGCGTAGGGCACTCTCTTCAATACAGGAGAGCGCACCAATTTCCAGCCAGACCGCAGTTATCCGTGTAGCACCGTTAAGCCGCGCCTGTTTTTCAATCAACTCCAGCGCGCTGAGACACAAACTGATTTCATGCATGCTGATTCTTTATTTGGCTAACTTTGTTAAACAACGCCCGCCGCTGCGGATTGGCGGGAGCATCGACATCCACCACCGGCAGTGAGAGCGCCATACGCGCACTTTGCTCCGCCAGTTGTAATGCCCGTTCGGCACTAAGCGAGCTGTCCAGCGGTGACATCAATGAGCGGCTCAAATACTGGCCGCAACCGGCAATTTCGCTAACAGTAAAACCAATCGTGCCGCAAGGAAGTGCCAGCATCAGGCGTTCCCCCACCGCACGACGTTGCCAGCTCTGCCGCGGCCCCGGTAATACCACTAAACTCAGCATCCACGGGGTCAATAACGCGCCAATCCATTGCTGCTCAAATAACTGAAATCCGCAGGCGCGCAACGGAATGTGGTCACGGTAAAAGGGCAAGCCGCGCATTTCCTCGGCAGCCACCTGGCCGAAAACCTGTTCCAGCAATGCCGCTGGGTTTTGTTCATGACCGGCAATAACATCAGACATGACTTTCTTCTCGTGCCTTGAGTATGATCCCACTGGCTTGTAATGCCGCCAGAATCTGTTCCAGCGCTGGCTCTATGGCCCGCGTGACCGTCGGCGTCAGGCCGATATTCGGTGCCAGTGATTCGGGCACCACCCCCACCAGAGTGAGCTGGCGCGGGAACTCATCGGTCAATTGCAGTGCCATCAGCACATCACACAACCCCAACTGATGCGGTGACACTTTGCGGCTAAACATCGCCGGGATCTCTTTATCGCGCAGTACCGCAACACTACCCGGTGGTTGTCCGGTCAGCACCGCATCAGCCACAATCAAATGCTCGCGATTCGCCATAGCATCCATCAGTTCCAGCCCAGCCGTGCCACCATCCAGCACGTCAAGCTCCGGTGGGATGTGAAAGCGCTGCTCCAGCGCTTCAACAATTCGCACACCGACAGCTTCATCGCTGAGTAATAAATTGCCTATACCTAATACCAAAATCCCCATCACAGCACCTTGACTTTGGTCACTTCGTTGCCCGTTGTATCAACAATATGTACAGCACAGGACATACACGGGTCGAATGAGTGAATGGTCCGCACCACTTCGAGTGGTTTGGCCGGATCGGCAACCGGTGTCCCCACCAGCGCTTGCTCGTATGGCCCCGGCTCATCGTTATAATTGCGTGGGCCAGCGTTCCAGGTTGATGGCACCACCGCCTGATAGTTGGCGATTTTGCCATCCTTGATAACCACCCAGTGCGACAACATGCCGCGCGGCGCTTCTTCAAAGCCCACACCACGGATTTCGCCATTCAAAGGGATGTCCGGCTTGATAAAGGTTTCGACATCACCAGTACCAATATTGGTGACCAGCGCCGTCCATTGCTGGGCCAGGGTTTCATGCAGCACACAGCAATGCACCGCACGGCCAATAATGCGCCCCAGAGTCGATGGCAACTGTTCGGCGGTAATGGCCTGCCCGCTCAGTTTTTGGTAAGCCGCACCGATGTCAGTGAAATGCTGTTTAGTCGGCGCATGTCCGGCGGCCAGCCCGCACATCAGCCACGCCAGCGGCCCCACTTCCACTGTTTTGCCGTAGAAAGTGGGCGCTTTTACCCACGAATATTTGCCGTCTTCCTGCCAGCCGGTGTAATTCGGGTTGGTTTTCCCCTCCCACGGGGCCAGCGGTTCGTCGTCCTGATACCAGGCGTGTTTGCCGCTCTCGGCGATACCTTTGATCAAATACGGATCATTGTGATTGGCAATCGGGCGGAAAGACCCCTTTGCCAGATATCCCCCCGGCAACAGGAAGGTTTCCCCTTTACGATCGGTTGGCAGCTCCGGCACGCTAAGGTAGTAATCCGCCCCTTTGCCCAGATTGAGCCAGTTCGGATAGTGAGCAGCGATCACCGCTGTATCGACCTTATAAACCTGCTCAATAAAGCTGCCCAGCCGGTCAATAAAGGATTTCACCAACATCAGGCGTTCCAGATTGAGCACACTTGGCATATCCAGATTAATGGGGTTGGCAACCCCGCCCACTGCCAGATTCTGAATATGCGGTGTTTTACCGCCGAGCACCGCCACAATACGGTTAGCATCGCGCTGGCACTCCAGTGCTTGCAGATAATGCGCCACCGCAATCAAATTGACCTCTGGCGGCAATGCCATCGCCGGATGGCCCCAATAGCCATTGGCAAAAATACCTAACTGCCCGCTGGCGACCAACTCTTTGATTTTCTGCTGCACACGAGTAAATTCTTCTGCACTGTTCAACGGCCAACTGGACAACCCACTCAGCATCGCGGCCGCTTTTTGCGGGGAGGCTTGCAGCGCCGAGGTGACATCCACCCAATCCAGTGCCGAGAGTTGATAGAAATGCACGATATGGTCGTGAATGCTGTGTGCGGCCAGAATCAAGTTACGGATATGCTGAGCATTAACCGGCACTTCCATCCCTAATGCATTTTCCACCGCCCGCACCGAAGCAATGGCGTGAATGGTGGTGCAGACGCCGCAAATGCGCTGCACAATCATCCAGGCATCGCGCGGATCATTGCCTTGTAAAATTTCTTCCATGCCACGCCACATGGTGCCGGAGGACCAGGCTTTAATGACTTTGCCGTCCTCAATTTCGCAGTCGATCCGCAGGTGCCCCTCAATACGGGTGACGGGATCAATGGTGATGCGTTGGCTCATGCTTTACCTCTGTCTGATTATTCTTATGTAACTGTCCGTGAGCAGGAAGCACCGGCAACAGTCGAATCAATAAAATGTAGGCACAGACCTCAATGGCAACGAAGCCGATGGAGATCAGGATTTCACTGGTGGTGGGAAAATAGTTATAGCCGCCGCCGGGGTTGAAGGCTAAGAGTGAGTAATTGAGCCGCCATAGCGCCCCACCACTTATCATGCACAGCGCCCCGATAAACAGTAACCGGCTATCTTCTCTGGCCCGCCGAATACGGAAGATCAGCAGTGGCAAGGCCATCAGGACAATTTCAGCCCAGAAAGCGATAGCATAGCGGTCAAAATGCCACAGATATTCCGTCTTATGGCGCACCATAACTTCACCGAGACGTAGCAGGATAAACAGCAGTAAAAAGACGTCGATGATGGTGGTTAATCGTGTGAATAATGGCGCTTCATTGGCTCCCCGTCCCCGTAATCCAGCCTGTACCAGCGAGCCTTCGAAAATAACAATCGAGAAGCCCAAAATGGCGGCGGTCAGTAGGGAGAACAGCGGCAACATCTCGTAGCTTTGCCATAACGGGTGGATCTTGGCACCGGCGGCGATCATTAATGATCCCATTGAAGACTGATGCATGGTCGGCAACAGTGCACCGAGCGCGATAACAAAAAACATCACTTTGTTCAGCCGCTTCAGCGAAACTTTCCACCCCAACCGTTCAAACAGCGCCGGAGCAAACTCCACGGCCATCACGCCGATATAAATGGTCATACAGACGGCGGTTTCGAATAGCACCGAATTGACGTTGAAATGGCCGGGAATAAAGAAGTAAGGCAAGTTCCAGTAACGGCCCACGTCTATGGTGATGGAAAGCCCACCGAGCGCGTAACCAAACAAACTGGCGAGTAGCGCCGGGCGCACCAGCGGGTGATATTCGCCCCGATTGAACACATAAACCGCCCAGGCCAATGCCCAGCCGCCGCACGCCAAACCGGTGCCGACCAGTAAGTCGAAAGCAATCCAGATCCCCCACGGGAAGCCGCCATTCAAGTCACTGACCGACCCCAAGCCCAGCACCAAACGTTTGACAATCAACAGCGCGCACAGCACGACAAAAGGCGCTAACAGCATCACCGGCCAACTGACCAGCCGCCCACCCAGTGGACTGGATTTATGCATCGTCATCATGGCCGTCCTTTTTATCGTGCTGGTCAGTATCGCTGTCTTGGCGCTCATCGCGGGTATTGCGATGCACCAACGCGGTCACCCCCGCCAATACCGCCAGCGGCAGGATCATGCCTTTGTACAAGGTGTGCTGGACATGCTCAGAACGCGCGCCAGTCGCCAGTTCTGCCAGAGGGGGCAAATCAAGTTTCTCGGTCGGAATTCCAGCCAGCACCAATACCTGAGTGCCGCCGCCCTCTTTCTCGCCATAAACATGCGGGTCATAGTGGGCAACCGGATGCTCGTAGGTGTCATTGGCGCTGAGTGTTTGGCGCGGGAAGCGGTAATTCTCGCCCGGTTTCAGCATCAACCGTCGCTGCGCCTCGGATAATAACTCCTCGCGGGTGCCGAATATCACCGCACCGGTCGGACAGACCTCGACACAACTGGGTAAGCCGCCTTTATCAAGCCGCTCGACGCCCTTCTGATTGCACAATTCACATTTATGAATCTTGCCAAACGGGTTGTGATAATCGTATTTCGGCACATTGAACGGGCAGCCGACCATGCAGTAGCGGCAACCGGTGCAGACATCCGGGTCATAGTGAACAATGCCGGTTTTAGCATCTTTGCGCAGCGCACTAACCGGGCAGACGGAAACACAGTTGGGATCAACGCAGTGCATGCATTGCTTTTTGATATAGGCGTAGCCGTCTTCCAATTGATCTTTATGAATGCCCGCGCCGCTGGTCCAGACCTGAATGATATTGTTGGTATAGGGGCTGAGTTTGTCATTATCCGCCCAAAGCGCATCACCGCTGGCATAGATCTCACTATGATTGACCTGCTGACATTTGCTCACGCAGGCCTGACAACCAACACATAACGTGGAGTCATACAACATGCCCAGCGCACCGGGGATCGGTGGTCGATTTTGTACCTCAGCTTTGCTGCTGGGGGAAAGCCCCGCCAACAGCACGCCGCCGGAGGCTAGTTTGAAAAAGTGACGTCGGTTCACGGCTATTCCTCCCGCGATGAGTGATCGTCATCTTTGCGGCGCTGCTTCTGTTGCCGCCCCAGTTCACGTACCGTCATCAGGCTGACACCGGCGACCAATCCCACCACGCCGCCCAGTAGTGCCGTCGCGGTCGTCGAAATCTCGCCGCCTTCCGGATTATGAATCAGGGGTTTTTCAGCACGCGGTGTCGGGTTCTCAACATTCGCCAGTTGGGCGATGCCCTTGGTGAAGCCAATCCCTTCTTCATTACAGCCATAGCAAGGGTGCCCAATCCCCACCGGCCAGATGCCACCGCCAACATCGCAGAACTCCAGTGTCGGGCAGTTGCCGTAGGTCTCCGGCCCTTTGCAGCCGAGATGATAAAGGCACCAGCCCTGCCGATGACCTTCATCGCCAAACTGACGGGCAAAACGGCCCGCATCAAAGTGTGGTCGGCGCTCGCAGTTTTCATGGATCAAGCGGCCATAAGCAAAGGTCGGACGGTTTTTGCTGTCCAATGCCGGTGGCCGCCCGAAGGTAATGATATGGGCCACTGTTGCCAGAAAATTATGAGGATTGGGTGGACAGCCGGGGATATTTATCACGGTTTTACCCGGTAGCGCCGCTTGCAAACTCACCGCACCAGTCGGGTTCCCACCGGTCGCTGGCACACCGCCCCAGGCGGAACAGGAACCAATAGCAATAATCGCCGCCGCATGTTCTGCGGCTTCACGGATATGCTCGACAATAGGTTTACCCGCCACCATGCAGTAAATTCCACCGTCTTTCAGTGGAATCGACCCATCCACCACCAGCACATATTTTCCTTTGTACTGCTCGATGGCCCGGTGTTTATTCTCCTCCGCTTGCTCACCAAAAGCAGCAGAGAGCACTTCGTGATACTCCATTGAGATAACACTCAACAGCAGGTTCTCAATGGTCGGGTGAGTTGAACGTAACAGTGATTCAGTACAACCGGTACACTCCTGAGCGCCAATCCAGATAACTGGCGGGCGCTGAGGCGAACTGACGGTGTTGGCAATTTCAGCGGCAGCCTTGCTGCTGAGACCCATGGTGGCCGCCAATGCGGCACAAAGCTTCATAAAATCACGACGGTTAACGCCATGCTGGGAAAGCATGTTTTTTTCCCCTGTATTATTATTCTATTGTTCACATGCCCGAGATTAACAACGGGCATATCCCTATAAAAAGAGTGGTTTCTGTTAATAGTTTGTAATGTTGTATTTTTAAATAAGTTGATCTTTATCAATGGAAATTGATTGAATTAGCACGGGGGAAATATCTGTGAACTAAAACCGTTTCAGCAACTATTTCATTTGCCAGAAATTTAAAAATCTGTCAGATGGCAATATGACGCGGGTTAATAGTATTGAATATCATTAGGCCCAATACGGTGGTTCACTATAATGAATTTAATTAATTATTAGTTTTTTTAGTTACTTAACTAGAAACAAAAATTTCATTATCATAAAAAATGAAATAAGAGAAATTTTAAAATATACATC
>NZ_CACVAD010000020.1 GCF_902726545.1 Yersinia artesiana
GCATTTATAGTAACCAAGATTAATCAAAAATGCCATAGAGATTCTGTATGCATTCCCATTAAGGTATAAGATTTATGAGTTATCAGTGTGAGCAAGGGACAGAAATTTGGTCTTATTGTCATTCAGTTTGGCAGCTACAACTATCGGCCCGGACTATATTCACACTAATGCTATTTGTCTGAAGAATATTTGACAAACAAACCTGTGAGGGAAACGCTTTCACTTGAAAATTTGTCAAAGATGCACTGCATTCCCGTAGCCATCAACCTGTCGATGCGTTCACGTTTCTGAGCAGCTGTTAATATCCTGTCCCGGCGCATCATTTCAATTTGGGCGTTCAATGCCTTGACCGGCTTTTGGGTAGCTCCCATCACATAACTTCCCAGCGTGCCTGTGTTTCCATGAAGTTATGTGCCACCAGCTACAACAATGTGCCTAAATCGGTGTCCGGTTTTAGTTGACCGTTACACCTGTTATTGAGGCTTTAAAGAGTCAAATGGCAAAGGGCGACATTGTTATTCGCTCGGTTCCGTTGGAACAGCATGGAATGCGATGCTCAAGAAGGCGGGAATAAAACACAGAAAAGCCTATGAATCTCGCCATACATTTGCATGTTGGGCACTAAGCGCGGGGACTAACCCAAACTTTGTTGCTAATCAAATGGGTCATGCATCAGCACTGATGATTTACAACCTGTACGGAAAATGGATGTCAGAAAACAACCTTGATCAGATGGCAATCTTGCACGCTGGTTTTGATAATGGTGCCCCACTGATGTCCCAAACAATAGCTATCTGATATAAATTTCTTATATATCAATAGTTATCTGGCCCACTGCGGTTTATTCAAGATGTGGTCTTGCCAATCAATCACTTCACTCTCGCGCACAGCAATATGACGTACCGAAATTCGCTCGCCATGCATGGCCGATTTTGAACCTGTTAATAAGGGGTGCCATTTGGGTAAGTCATGACCTTCACCAATTAAGCGATAGGCACAGGTGGGTGGCAACCATTCAAAAGTCACCAGATTTTCGCGAGTTAACTTGATGCAATCTTCTTCTAATTCAAAGCGACGCTCATAATTACGGCATTGACAGGTTTTAATATTGAGCTGATCACAGGCCACATTGGTGAAGTAGATTTCATCAGTGTCCTCATCAATCAATTTATTCAAACAACATTGACCGCATCCGTCACACAGTGATTCCCATTCGCTATCTGACATCTCTGCGAGTGTTTTTTGTTGCCAAAAAGGAAGTTGTGACATAACGGTATCCGGTGTAGTGAATAAATATAGAGTTAAATGAGCGGGTCGTTATAGACGCTTTGGCTACCAGATGCAAGTTTTGCCGCCAGAACCATAACCCTGACGGCATATATTCACTTAAAGTACACGGGTGCTCAACGTCTTGCCATTCAGGCCAATTTTTAGCATATCGCCCGAAGCCATCGGCCCGACGCCTTGTGGCGTGCCGGTCAAAATAATATCACCAGGCCGTAAGGTAAAGAAGCGGCTGATATAACATATCAATGGCAGGATAGGTGTAATCATATCGCGGGTGTTTCCCTGCTGACGGACTTCATCATTAATGACCAGAGATAACTCGGCCTGTTGCGCATCACCAAACTCAGCGACAGGAATAAAACCCGAAATCGGACACGAACCATCAAATGCTTTGGCCTTTTCCCACGGCTGGCCCGCCTTTTTCAACCCAGACTGTAATTCGCGCAAGGTTAAATCTAATGCCACACCGTAGCCCACAATCGCGCGGGCAGCTCTATCTTCATTGGCTTGTTTTAACGGCATACCGATCAAAACGGCTAATTCTACCTCATGATGTACAGCACCAAACTCTTTCGGAATAGCAACCGGCTGGCGAATATCACACAATGCCGTTTCAGGTTTGATAAACAGCACTGGCTCGACTGAGGTGGTACTGCCCATTTCTTTAATATGTTCGGCATAGTTACTGCCTACGCAAACCACTTTATTTACTGGAAATTCCAGCAAAGCCCCTTGCCAGTCTCTATGTTGATACATACTGCCTCTCCTGATTACAATCCTGATAGACACTACCCGCCGCCAAAAACGCTGGTGTACGGCGCATTTTGGCTACAGGCTTTATTGACTAATGCCATCTGCCATCATACCAATGCTGATGGCGAAATAGTAAGAACGATTCCAGTGCATAATAGTGCGGAAATTATCATAAACCAGAAACGCGCGCCCTTGCACATCATCAGGCACGATCACCCAGGCACGTAAGTCAGGGTTAGCGACACTCCCCTTGGGGACAACACCCAGTTGCTGCCATTGTGCCACTGTCTTGGCTTGACCGTCTTTCAAGCCAGCAAGTGCAACATTGAAGCCCTCTGGCAACTGTGCTTCCTGACCCCAACCGATACCCGGTTTCCACCCCTCAGTAGACAGATAGTTAGCAGTAGAAGCAAATACATCATCAATATTATTCCAAATATCGACTTTGCCATCACCATCACCGTCAGCACCATAGGTCAGGAAAGAGCTGGGCATAAACTGGCTTTGCCCCATAGCACCAGCCCATGAACCTTTTAACTGCGGATCTTCAACCCGACCTTGTTGAATAATCTGCAATGCGGCGATCAACTCTTTGGTGAAAAACGCCTCGCGCCGCCCTTCAAATGCTAAAGTCGATAAAGCTGAAATCACATCTTCCTTACCTTGAATCTTACCAAAACCACTTTCCATTCCCCACAGCGCCACAATATAGCGCTCAGGGACTCCGTAACGTGCCGTCACTTGTGATAGTTGGGGTTGGTAGCGCTGATATATCTCTTTGCCTTGGGCTATTTTGCTCGGTGTCAAAACTTTGGCGAGGTAATCATCCAGTGTGACCTTTTTTTCTAACTGGTTTCGATCTGATTGAATCACCCGATCAACAAAATGAATATTGGCAAAAGCAATATCCAGCGTCGCCTCACTGATCCCTTTGGCACGAGCCTGAGCTTTCAATTGTTCAACATAAGCAGGAAACTGCGCCGGGTCACGCCCCTGTTCGGATAACATTTTTTTGTTGTTATTGCTGGTAGGTGATGGGGCTGCTTGCGGTGCAGCAACCGGTGTTTGTATTGGCGCGGCTGTGTTCTTATTAGCACACCCCAAAGATATAACAGCCGCAAAAGCGACTGTAATCATTGACAATTTCATCGACGCGTTCCTTTATCAAGCCACAAGCCGTGAGGGAACTAGGCTTTCGTTTCACCCAAATGCATTTTTAATAAGCTTTCTGGCGGCGGTGGGACTTGCAGATAAAACCCCTGCTCTACGAGTGCGCTTTTCACTTTTTCGATATCCGCTGTGGCTAAGCTTTTACGCTCATTAAGTGAAAGCTGCATCGCAAATTGGGGTTTACCAAAGCTGCTGAGTAACTCAGCCGGCACTCGCGAAAAATCGTCTTTCTTTTCAATATAAAGGTAAGTTTGATCCCGTTTCGGGCTTCGGTAGATAGCACAAAGCATATTCTGGACTCTAGTCGATAAATTCAATAGTCATAGCAGGCGATTATAACACGCCCTGCTATATCACCTATCCGAGATATCAATAGACGGGAATATCGATACCGATACGGGCAGCACAAGGGTCCGGAACTAAGTAGGAATTTCTAGCGTTGTCTGCGCGTGGGCGTTGTTGATATTCCCGCTGTTGGCATTTCACCTGTTTTTCTTGTTCATTCCGTGCCGCCTCTGCATCCTTTCTCGCTTTTTCTTCATCCAGTTGGCGTTGCCATGATTGAGCATCAAGGGCGGTAGCCCCCAATGCCTTACGTTTTTCAAGATAATCTGTAGAAACTTTACTATCTTTTGGAATATCAGCGTGATAGCTAAAATCAGCCCCAACTTGCAATGGTGTTGATATGACAATAACGCAGATAAATGATAGCGGGATGAAATTCCTTTTCATCATTGATTTCCTTTAGATTAATGAATGTAGAAGCCGAAAAATATCACAAAATGATTATCATTCTCAATATTAAATAACTAAAAATAGCGGTAATTTGTCTCGTTTATAGACAAAAGCAAAACCATTCAAGTTTGTGACTCATTTCGGCTTTGTCGATACATGGCTCAGATTGACAAAGTATTGAGTGAGATTTCTCCGAAATAATATTACGAAGTATTTCACTCATCGGATAATAGCCACATTACACCCTCATATTTCTTCATCATAAAAACGATAATAACGAGTATGAAGCCAGTCTGGCTGTTGAAAAAATAAACAACACAATCATGACAGTGATATTAACCAAATATTGACAAACCGGGGCTAGCGAATAAGGAGAAGTTATGCTGTAATTTCCTACAAGATTGGCATCATTGGGATGTTGGGATTCAATATATTGATACGGATAGATTTATTTTTATATTACCTATAACATGCTTGGGAAGATCAGAATATTGTACCCCGAATGATATTCCGGGGATTAAACGCAGCTGAAACTGAGTCAGGATAGATGTCACAATCGCCAATTGAGTTAAAAGGCAGTAGTTTTACCCTATCGGTCATTCATTTACATGATTCCCGACCGGAGGTAATCCGTCAGGCATTACAGGAAAAGGTCGATCAAGCGCCCGCTTTCCTGAAAAACGCCCCTGTTGTGATTAACGTTGCAACGTTACCTAACGGTGCTAACTGGAAAGATCTCCAACAGGCTGTCACTTCAGCGGGTCTGCGTATTGTTGGCATCAGTGGTTGTCAGGATGAACGTCAAAAACGTGCGATAGCGCGGGCTGGTTTGCCATTACTGAGCGAAGGTAAAGGTCAGAAAATGGCACCAGAGCCGGTGGTGAGTCCGCCGGAGAATGTTCCTACCAAGACGCGAATCATCAACACGCCTGTCCGTTCTGGCCAACAGATTTATGCCCGTAATTGTGATTTGATTGTTATCAGTAGTGTCAGTGCTGGAGCTGAATTAATTGCCGACGGTAATATTCATATCTATGGAATGATGCGCGGTCGTGCGCTAGCAGGCGCATCAGGTGATGCGCAGTGCCAGATTTTTTGCACGCATCTGGGTGCTGAACTAGTCTCTATCGCAGGGCAGTACTGGTTGAGTGATCAAATACCCAGTGATTATTTTGGTCAAGCTGCGCGTTTGCATTTGCTGGATAACGCATTAACTATACAACCTTTAAATTAAGCCCTTTTGACAAGGAATCCATTTCATGGCACGCATTATTGTTGTTACATCGGGTAAAGGGGGCGTTGGCAAGACCACATCAAGCGCGGCTATCGCAACCGGCTTGGCCCAAAAAGGTAAAAAAACCGTTGTTATCGATTTTGATATCGGACTGCGGAACCTAGACTTGATTATGGGTTGTGAGCGCCGGGTGGTTTACGATTTTGTTAATGTGATTCAAGGTGACGCCACGTTGAACCAGGCATTAATAAAAGATAAGCGCACGGATAATTTGTATATTCTGCCCGCTTCTCAGACCCGTGATAAAGACGCTCTGACCAAAGAGGGTGTCGAAAAGATTTTAAACGATCTTGGCGAAATGAATTTTGAGTTTGTAGTGTGTGACTCACCTGCCGGCATCGAAAGCGGTGCGTTAATGGCACTGTATTTTGCTGACGAAGCTGTCATCACGACCAACCCTGAAGTTTCTTCAGTTCGTGACTCAGACCGTATCCTCGGGATATTGTCATCCAAGTCACGCCGAGCTGAGAATGGTCAGGAACCAATTAAAGAACATCTGCTGTTGACCCGCTACAACCCAGGGCGTGTTAATCGCGGCGATATGCTTAGCATGGAAGATGTCCTTGATATTCTGAGGATACCACTGGTTGGCGTTATTCCAGAAGATCAGTCCGTATTGCGCGCCTCGAACCAAGGCGAGCCTGTGATTCTGGACAAAGAGTCAGATGCCGGTAAAGCTTATGACGATACCGTTGACCGTTTGCTAGGAGAAGAACGTCCCTTCCGCTTCATTGAAGAAGAGAAGAAGGGCTTCCTGAAACGCCTTTTTGGGGGATAAACCATGGCTTTGTTAGACTTTTTTCTGTCCCGCAAAAAACCGACAGCCAATATAGCCAAGGAACGGCTGCAAATTATCGTCGCTGAGCGTCGTCGTGGGGACAGTGAGCCCCATTATTTGCCTGACTTGAAACGCGATATTTTGGCGGTTATTTGTAAATATATTCAGATCGACCCTGAAATGCTGCATGTGCAATTTGAGCAGAAAGGGGATGATATTTCGGTACTTGAACTTAACGTGACATTACCGGAAACGGAAGAAACGCCTAAATGATTTCTTCGCAATAGCTACCCCCTGTATTTATTTACAGGGGGTAATTCTTTTTTTGTTAGCTGTATATATATACAGTTTTATTTTTGTTATATATATACCCGCCCAAACAAGAAAATCCTTAACGCTTATTTCTGCTATTAATATTGCTGTAAAATCTCAGTCAATTCCGTAGCCATTAAATCTCCACGCCAGCCACTTAATAACTCAGGTTGAGTTTCTGCTGACTTCAATTTCCAATGCCAACTCAGTAATTGGTTTATTTGCCGGCGTGACGCTAACAATTCACTGCTTAACCCACTGCGCTCACTGACCGACACAATAAGTGCTTTAATATCTTTAAAGACTTTCTTGTAGCCCGGCTGATCAACCAGATTGATAACCGGTGGCGGCAGTTGATCTTCAGGAACGGCATTCCCTTCGACAACCAGTGCCAGTAAGGTGCGGCCATGATAGCGAATCTCCTGCCCACTTAAACCCAGAGAGTCAAGCTCACCCAGCGAAGTTGGCTGATAACGGGCAACTTGCCACAGGTTCTCTTCGCGAACCACAAAGTTCACCGCCAGATCACGTTCACGAGCCTGACGTAAACGCCATGACGCCAGCTTTTGCAGACAAGCCAACTGATGGCCGCGCAATTGCCAGGCATTGGTGATTTCACGGTAGGCTAATTCGGGATCGAGTGTTTCACTGCGACGGCGACACAACAGCTCACATTCGTCTTTAGCGGCATCCATACGCCCTGCTGCTTCGGTCGCTTCAACTAATTTAGTGGCTAACGGTAACAGGTAAAATACGTCAGCAGCCGCATAATCACACTGCTTTTCACTTAGCGGACGAGCAATCCAATCCGTGCGAGATTCGCTTTTATCTAATTCGACCCCTTCAAATTCATTCACCAACATGGCGAAACCGCAAGATAACGAACGGCCAGAAAATGCCGCCAACACCTGAGTATCAATCATCGGTGTAGGCATGAGTTCAAAAGCATTCAAGAACACTTCGAGATCTTCACTCCCGGCATGTAGGTATTTCACTACATTTAAATCTTGCAACAACTCACGGAAAGGCTGCCACTGCGTGATGGGCAAAGGATCAATCAGCGAAAGTTGTTCACCGTCATACAGTTGAATCAGGCCCAACTGAGGGTAGTAGGTGCGGGTTCTGACAAACTCTGTATCCAGCGCAACATGGGCATGTGTTCGGGCTTGTTCGCAGACCTGCTGCAACGCACTGTCGGTCGTGATCAACTGATAATTCAAAACGTGATTCTCTATTAGTCGTTAGTTCTATGGCAAACACAACAACGCCGGTGATAACCGGCGTTGTTGATGATGATTGAGTGACTCCCTCGTTAAGCTAAGCCGCGTTTTGCTCGCTAGTCTTAGCTTTAATCTGATCGTCACGCAGTTCCCTGCGCAAAATTTTGCCAACATTCGATTTTGGCAACTCGTCACGGAACTCTACTATTTTCGGTACTTTATACCCTGTTAGGTAGCGGCGGCAATGGGTTAGCAGCTCTTCCTGAGTCAATGAGGCATCTTTTTTTACGACAAACAATTTTACTGTCTCACCGGAAACCTCATTAGGCACCCCGACAGCGGCAGACTCCAGCACTTTCGCATGTAACGCCACCACATCTTCAATCTCGTTGGGGTAGACGTTAAAACCTGAAACCAGAATCATATCCTTTTTACGATCAACGATGCGCAAGAAGCCTTGTTCATCTAGCGTCGCAATATCACCTGTTGCCAGCCATCCGTCTTTTAATACTTCATCTGTTGCTTCAGGGCGTTGCCAATAGCCTAACATAACTTGCGGCCCGCGCACCCACAGTTCGCCCGGTACCCCCATGGCAACATCATTGCCTTCATCATCCACTAACCGAACATCGGTGGAAGGCACGGGTAAACCAATACTGCCACTGTAATGTTTCAAATCATAAGGATTACCAGTGACTAACGGCGAACACTCGGTCAAACCATAACCTTCCAGTAAATGTTTCCCGGTCAATTTTTCCCATTTTTCGGCCACCGCTTTTTGTACGGGCATACCGCCCCCCACCGAAAGCCGTAATGTCGAGAAATCTAATTTGGTGAATTCTTCATTATTTAACAACGCATTAAATAACGTATTCACTCCCGTTATTGCCGTGAAGGGGTAGCGACTGAGCTCTTTCACCGTACCAGCAATATCACGCGGGTTGGTTATCAGTAAACTGCGCCCGCCCAACTCGATAAATAACAGGCAGTTCATGGTTAAAGCAAAGATATGATAGAGAGGCAGTGCCGTCACTACCAACTCGTGACCTGGCTGCAACAATGGCGCGTAAGCAGCCTTGGCCTGCTCCAGGTTTGATTGCATGTTACGGTGCGTTAACATGGCCCCTTTCGCCACGCCGGTAGTACCGCCGGTGTACTGCAAGAACGCCATATCGGTATTGATGACATCCGGCTTCACATACTGCATCCGCCGACCTTTCTGTAAGGCGGTGCGAAATGAAATGGCATCAGGTAAATAGTATTTTGGCACCAGGCGCTTGATATATTTCACCACAAAATTAACCAGAGTCCCTTTTGCGGTCGACAATTGGTCGCCCATCCGCGTCAAAATGACGTGTTTGACCTGGGTCTTAAATACGATTTTTTCCAATGTATGAGCAAAGTTGGAAACAATAACGATGGCCGCAGCGCCACTATCATTAAGCTGGTGTTCTAATTCTCGCGGGGTGTACAAGGGGTTAACATTCACCACAACCATTCCGGCGCGCAGAATACCAAACAAAGCGATAGGATATTGCAGCAGGTTCGGCATCATCAATGCAACACGGTCGCCTTTTTGTAACCCCAAGCCTTGCTGTAAATAGGCGGCGAAAGCACGGCTACGCTCTTCCAGCTTACGGAAGGTCATCACCTCCCCCATATTGATGAACGCAGGTTGGTCCGCATAACGCAATGCGGCATTCTCAAACATTTCCACCAAAGAAGAATAGCGATCCGGGTCAATTTCTGCGGGGACATCTGCCGGATACCGCTTGAGCCATACTTTTTCCAAGGTAGCACTCCTGAAATTATTATTAGTCGCCCAAATAGGGAGGCAAACTTATTTACACCAGAACTTTAACAATATTTTAACTCAGCTTACCAGTTTGCTTTTAAACAATTTTGAGGTTGGGATATACATCACTATTTTCTGGCGTTGAGATCATAGAAATAATCAAGTTGAAAAATAAATCTCAGTAAAATCAACATACTATTTTAATTTAATAAAATTAAATAATATAAGCTTTTGATTATAAAATCTTTTATTAAAATTCTGCATGTGATAGATGCAAAAAGGGCGCTGAATTCAGCGCCCTTCTGTTAAATACACTTCCGCGCAGGTAACCGGCCCACTACTCCGTAACGATAGTTTGTATCGGTGCTGGCCCCGGATTGTACCAACCGCCCCACCCAGGCCCCCACATGCCAGGGTTACGATAACCCCAAGGCCCCATGGTTGGCGGCATCAATACTTGTTGTTCAAGGTGCCAACGCTTATAACCCGTAACATTCATCACCACGAAGTCATAAGGGGTCATGCCGATTTTACCCGCTTCAACACCGGTAATCGGCCCGACAACAGTGACAAGATGCCCACGGAAATCGACCGGTTCCAGGAAACCATTCACATAAGCAATAACACGCCCTTGTGAAGGTTCACCCAAAATAGGTCTGGCTCCGGAATCTAACGGTACGCTAGCAATTTCAAGCCGGGTACGTCGAGCCTCGTTGGTCACATTAATAACCGTTCCACCAAAGCGCGCTTCCTGACCGATAAATACTTTCGGATCGGTTCGAACCAAATTAAGGTTTTGCTGTGGTGTCGCAGTTGTTCCCTGAATCGCTGGCGGGATCGTGACACAACCGGAAAGTAGCAAAACGCCTAATCCTAGCCAACCATACATCCATTTATGGCTTCTGTTCCTGGTAGGTTGAGTTGTTGACGTTATTATCGCCATAACCTGAGGCTCCTTATCATATCTCTATCTTGGTATTTTAGACTCTAAACAGCATGACAAGTTGCTATCTTCTTAATTCTTCAAATTACAGCAGCAACGCCAGGTTCTAGCGACCAGGAAGTTTTTTCCAGGTCACTTCATTGCGCAGATACACCGGCTCGGCATTCTCCACATTGACAACCTGCCCATTCGCCCATGATGATAATGCCAGCGGCAACATATCTTCGGCATGGGGCAAGGTGATTTCACCGTCAACCAGCACTACACTGCTGCCGCTAATCAGATCAGGATAAGTCTGCCAGCCCGTCCCCACCGTTGACCAAGTGCCACTCAATGATTGCGCGTGCTCCAGCGCTTGTGCCGGTGTCATCACCGCTTCACTCGCGTCGCCAAGCCACAGCCCTGCGTCGTTGCGCTCAAATTCGCCCCAATAAACTTCGCCCATCCGCGCATCTATCGCCGCTAAAACGCGAGATGCCCCTGTCAGGCGAAACGCCCCCTGAGCCATGGTTTGCAAGGTAGAAACACCGATCATTGGCAAATCAGCGCCCAATGCCAGCCCTTGGCCAATGCCGATGCCAATTCTTACACCGGTAAAGCTGCCGGGGCCACGACCAAAGGCCAGTGCATCGAGTTGTTGCAGTGATAGGCCCGACTCAGCCAACACTTGCTGCACCATCGGTAAAATTCGTTGAGTATGTTCTCGTGGGCAAAGCTCAAATAAAGCCTGAACCTCACCGTTGTTCCAGAGTGCGACAGAACAAGCTTCTGTTGCGGTATCGATCGCTAAAATTCGCGTGGACATGCCAACCTCGGCAGGAAAAGAAGATGAATTCAACACAGGGCGCGCATGATAGCACACCCCTCCTCGCTTTTCCCTCAATCGCGCTGCTTGAGAAAAGCGATAGCTTTCGCTAAATCACGGGTACGGGGCGCGGGGGGCAAACTATTAAGGAACATCGCGCCATAAGGGCGCATCACCAAACGGTTATCACAGATGACTAACACGCCGCGATCATCAATATCACGAATCAAACGCCCGACACCTTGCTTGAGCGTAATAACGGCATCGGGTAATTGCACATCATTGAACGGGTCGCCGCCACGCAGGCGGCAATCTTCAATGCGCGCTTTCAACAAAGGGTCATCCGGTGAGGTAAACGGCAGTTTGTCGATGATAACGCAAGATAAAGCATCACCCCGCACATCCACCCCTTCCCAAAAGCTGCTGGTCGCCACCAACAGCGCATTGCCCGCCGCCACAAATTGCGCCAGAAGCTGCCCTTTGCTGGTTTCCCCTTGCACCAATACCGGTAACGTCATGCTGGCGCGGAACTCTTCCGCCAGCCCGCGCATCATCTGGTGCGAGGTACACAGGAAGAAACAGCGCCCTTTATTGGCATCAATCAACGGCTTTAGCATCACGGCCAGTTTACGCGCCGCCCCCGGCTCATTGGCGGAAGGCAGATTGCGTGGCACGCACAGCAATGCTTGATTGGCGTAATCAAACGGGCTAGGCAGCAACAGTGTCCTGGCATTGGTCAGCCCCAGTCGGGAGGTGAAATGCTCCAACTGATCATTCACCGACAGTGTGGCTGAGGTGAAAATCCAGGTGCCGGGTTTTTCTTCGATTAACTCGCGAAAGCGGTCAGAAACTGAGAGTGGCGTGAGCGCCAGAACAAAATGCCGTGAGTTACATTCATACCAATAGCTGTAACCGGGCATGGAGACATCTTTTAATCGTTTCAGGCGGTTGCGATACACCGTAGCGCGTTCAAAGGCCGCATCCAGCATGGCGCTACGCCCCAAAGAAAGCTTCATAACGTCGTAACACAGCTCCAGCGCATCATCGAGCAACAGCAACGCCCGCTGAATGGCAGGTTGCTCCATCACATCGCGCAGATTACCGCGATAACCTGGATCCCCCAACACCAAACGAAAATCTTGTGTACTTTGTGTCAGGCGGTCGGCACTTTTTTGTAATTGCGCTGAGTCACGCACCTCAGTGCGATAGGCAATAATAATATCTTTTGCCAAATCCATTAGCTGCCTACTGGTCAGTTGCTGACCAAAATATTGACTGGCAATATCAGGTATCTGATGGGCTTCATCGAAAATCATCACGTCGGCAGTGGGGATAAGTTCTGCAAACCCGCTCTCTTTCACCACCATATCCGCCAGAAACAAATGGTGGTTCACCACTACCACGTCAGCATCCATCGCCCGACGGCGCGCTTTGACCACAAAACAATCTTTGTACAGCGGGCAATCGCTGCCCAGACAGTTATCATTGGTGCTGGTGACTAACGGCCAGACAAAGCTGTCTTCTGCCACTTCACCACAGGTACTGATATCACCGTCAACGGTTTCCGCCGACCAACCGCGCAGTCGAACTAAATCCACTAAAGTTTCACTGGCAAGTTCGCCACCCGCCAGAGATTGCTGTTCCAGTCGCTCCAGACACAGGTAGTTCGAACGGCCTTTGAGTAACGCCAACTTTCCTTTGTATTTTAGGGCCGTCGCGACCGTGGGCAGATCGCGGGAATAGAGTTGATCCTGTAATGCTTTGGAGCCAGTGGAGATAATAACTTTGCAATCAGCCCGTAAGGCGGGTGCCAAATAAGCAAATGTTTTCCCCGTACCAGTACCGGCCTCCACCACCAATTGTTGTTTGGCATCAATAGATTCACTGATTGCCGCAGCCATCTGGCGCTGGGACTCACGGGGATTAAAACCTGTAATGGCCTGTGCTAATGCACCATCTGTTGCAAAATCGTCTGTCACGCTGTCTCTTCCGGGCGAAATCAGCGGTGATTATGCCAAGCCTAACGCCTCACGACCACACATTCTCGCGGCGAGCTATGCTACTCTAATGCGATAACTGACATTCACATTCACACAAGGGAGTGAAAATGAGTATTGAGCGCATTAATCCAGAAAAACGTTGGTCAGACGCAGTGGTATTTAACAACACTATCTATTACACCAGCGTACCGGAAAATTTGGATGCAGATGCTACGGCGCAGACGGCAAACACCCTGGCTGCGATTGATATGATATTGAATCAGCTCGGCTCAGATAAAAGCCGTATTTTGGATGCCACCATTTTTCTGGCTGATAAGGCCGACTTCGCGGCGATGAATGCAGCATGGGATGCCTGGGTGGTTGATGGCAGTGCGCCGGTCCGCTGTACCGTAGAAGCCAAGCTGATGAATCCAAAGTATAAAGTTGAAATCAAAATTATTGCGGCTATTTGATTAGCAGCCAAATTTCCTTGGCTTGTCTCAGACTAATCACAACGTGAATAGGCGGGGAAATGTGCCGAATGGGTCGTAGCGGCGTAAGCCGCCGGAGCGCCCATCGGCGCAGTCGCCCCGCCAGACTCCAGATTAGGATAGCTTTATCATTACCATGCCAGCCAGCAACAAGGTCAAGCCGATCCAGCCTTTATAGTTCAGGCGCTGATTAAATAAGATCCAACCGGCTGCTACAGTGGCGGCGATACCGAACCCGCCCCATAAAGCATAAGCCACTGACAACTCAATACCTTTTACTGCCTGTGCCAACGCACTGAATGCCCCTAACACTGACAGCAGCGATAATATGCCCAGCCACACGCGGCGAAAACCATCTGACATTTTCAGCAAGATATTGGCGATGATTTCCAGAACGACAGCTAAAAGCAGAAACGCGATATGGTAAAACTCAAGCTGTTGCATGATTATCACCTGAGTTTCTGCTTTGACTGTTTGCTTTCTTCGGCTTACGAGTCCCTGATTTCACTAACATTATGCCACCGACCAGGGTGACTAAACCGGCAATTTTCAGTGGCGATAAGCTTTCATCAAACCACAACACACTGAAGACTGTAATAATCAGGATACCAATCCCTTCCCACAGAGCATAGGCCACACCTAAGGCCACTTTCTTCACTGCCAGCGCCAGCATGATATATGAGCCAGTTATCATAAAATACATCACGATATGCCCGGTCATCTCACCACTGATACTGGCGTATTTCATTGATAACGTGCCGATAATTTCAGCAACAATCGCTAAACCTAAAAATATCCAATAAATCATCATTCTTCTCCTAACACGCATAAACGCACGCTAAGGTCTATTTGTTACGGTTATCCTCACTCGGCACCCTATTCACAGGGAATAGACGTGCGCAGGCCGTAAGAAATAGAAACTCACTTGGCGTATAAATTTGGTTAACTACGGAAGAAGAACGACGCTACAGCTCGCTGCACCAGTGATGCTCACTGGCCAGAATGGCGGACAGGAAGAGTTGACAGGTAGAAGGTTTGAAAGTAATTCCATTAATTTTCATCATAATATATCTCTTTTTTTTAGCCACACGCGGTTTAGCTACATTCTTGTATGCAAAACTTAGTGTGATACGCCTAAAACCCTCATCAAATTGGAATAATTAACTGCTGTATTTTTACCACAGTCAATTTTATAAAGCAAACCATCAATTTGGTAAATAGTTTATAAAAAGAGATTATAAAATAATAAGTTAGTGATTCCAAAAAAACAAAACCCCTGCATCGCAGAGGTTTTATCATTGGCAACGAATGCCTGTATCTCCCATCAGTTCAGGAGGTTAGAGCAACTTATGCGCTAGCACCGGCAACAGCTTGTTTGGCTAATTCAGTAATGCGAGCGTAGTCACCTTTTTCCAAGGCATCAGCAGGAACTAACCATGACCCGCCGATACACAACACGCTTTTCAGCGCCAGGTAATCACGATAGTTATTCGGTGTGATACCGCCAGTTGGACAGAAACGCACTTGAGAGAATGGGCCGCCAATGGCTTGCAAGGCTTTCACGCCGCCGTTAGCTTCTGCCGGGAAGAATTTAAACTCACGCAGGCCATAACTCATGCCCAGCATCAGTTCTGAAACCGTGCTGATCCCTGGGATCAACGGTATAGAGCCTTCAGTCGCTGCTTTGAGAAGTTCATCTGTCAACCCCGGGCTAATAGCAAATTGAGCACCAGCCTCAACCACGTCAGCCAATTGCTGCGGATTAAGAACAGTCCCCGCGCCAACTATCGCTTCAGGCACTTCTTTAGCAATGGCGCGGATAGCCTCAACAGCACAAGGGGTGCGCAACGTCACTTCCAGCACCCGAACACCACCAGCCACCAGGGCTTTTGCTAATGGTACCGCTTGCTCGAGCTTATTAATCACGATCACCGGGACAACCGGGCCTGCGGTCATGATTTGTTCTGCGCTCGTTTTCCAGCTTTTCATCAGTTGTTATCTCCACTTATGCCGATTGGCATGTACTCACCCGAAGGTGTTAGTTGAAATATGGCAGGCAGAACATGCATTCCGGCTTTCTGCCTGCCATAAAGAATCACAATGCGAGCCGGCTAACGACTCTTTATTATTAATTATTTAGGCTATAGTCATAACCTAAATATTTATTCGAACTCATTCCATGAACGACCATCACGAGTGATCATGGCAACAGACGCCACTGGCCCCCATGTCCCGGATTGGTAAGGCTTAGGAGCCTCATTATCAGCAGCCCATGCATCCATGATGGAATCGACCCACTTCCAGGCTTCTTCTACCTCGTCACGGCGCACAAACAGTGCCTGAATACCGCGCATCGTCTCCAACAGCAGCCGTTCGTAAGCATCAGCCATATGCTGTTCGTTAAATGTTTTAGTAAAGCTAAGGTCAAGTTTGGTGGTTTGTAAGCGGTGCTTGTGCTCCAGACCTGGCACTTTATTCAGCACTTCAATTTCGATGCCTTCATCCGGTTGCAGACGAATGGTCAGCTTATTTTGTGGCAGTTGCTGATAAGATTCACGGAACAGGTTCAGCGCAGGGTTTTTAAAGTACACCACCACTTCAGAACATTTGGTCGGCAGGCGTTTACCGGTTCTCAGATAGAACGGCACACCGGCCCAGCGCCAGTCATCAATATCGACACGAATAGACACGAACGTCTCGGTATTGCTGCTCTTATTAGCGCCCTCTTCTTCCAGATAGCCCGGCACTTTATTACCTTGCACAAATCCAGCGGTATACTGACCACGCACCGTGGTTTCGCGCACATTGGTGTGATCGATACGGCGCAAAGAGCGCAGCACTTTCACTTTTTCATCACGGATACGGTCAGTGCTCAAATCGGCTGGCGGTGACATGGCAATCATGGTCAGAATTTGCAGCAAATGGTTTTGAATCATGTCGCGCATTTGGCCGGCCTGATCAAAATAGCCCCAACGCCCTTCAATCCCCACTTCCTCAGCGACAGTTATCTGCACATGGTCAATCGTGCGGTTATCCCAGTTTGACGCAAACAGCGAGTTGGCAAAACGCAGAGCCAACAGATTCAATACTGTCTCTTTACCTAAATAATGGTCAATACGGTAAACCTGACACTCGTTGAAGTATTCGGCAACCTGATCGTTAATCACCCTTGAGGAGGCTAAATCTTTCCCCAGTGGTTTTTCCATTACCACCCGCGCTGGCTCTTTATTCAGCCCTGCCTCGCCCAAGCCTTTGCAGATTGCACCAAAAGTATTAGGTGGCATAGCAAAGTAATTGATCGTTATGCGGTTTTTTTGATCCAACATTTTGCCCAATTTGGCAAAGTGTTTGCTGTCATTAACATCTAAATTACAGAAGTCGAGACGAGAACTGAGTTTTTGCCACAATTCATCATCCAGCTTCTCTTTCATAAAGGTATCGAGGGCTTCCTTTACCACGGCTGTGTACGCGTCTTTATCCCAATCGGCACGGCCTACGCCGATAATCCGAGTTTCAGGGTGGATGTGACCCGCTTTCTCTAATTGGTAAAGGGAAGGCAACAGTTTCCGGCGAGCCAAGTCTCCCTTAGCGCCGAAAATCACCAGATCACACGCCTGGGCTGCCTGGGCTGTATTAGTTACCGCCATGTTATTCTCCTCGTTGCAGGATATTTGTAATTTTCTTACATTACTAATGTACTCTCTTTGACTATAGCCAGTAAACCCAGATAAAAGTGGGTCAAAAAAGGTCAAAAAACACGCGATAGAGTGGCAAGCCGCGTCAAATCAGGCGGTGCAACTTTAAAATGTAATTTTATGACGTTTCTGACAACCATTTACCATTATGAAAATTAGACACAGGTCATATTCTGGTGAAAAAGAGTCACTTCTTACCAGATGCCTCTGCCAACGGGTCCCAGCTCGTAGTATATTTTCATTAAACCGGCATAGATTTCTCCTTTAAATGAAATCGGTAAAACCCATGGGTGATTCTCGATATATGAATACGCTGGAAAATATCCAAAATAATCTGGACCTCCTGAGCAAATCGGAACGGAAAGTTGCCGAGGTGATCCTCGCTTCCCCACAAACTGCCATCCACTCAAGTATCGCCACTCTCGCCAAATTGGCGAACGTCAGCGAGCCCACGGTAAACCGTTTTTGCCGTCGGTTAGACACCAAAGGTTTTCCTGATTTTAAACTTCATTTGGCACAAAGTCTGGCTAATGGCACACCTTATGTGAACCGAAATGTTGAAGAGGATGATAGTGTAGCCGCTTACACGGGGAAAATATTCGAATCGACCATGGCCAGTTTGGATATGGTGAAGAATAATTTAGATATTGCAGCCATTAATCGAGCTGTCGATTTATTGACACAAGCGAAGAAGATTTCTTTCTTCGGCCTGGGCGCATCCGCTGCCGTGGCTCATGATGCCATGAATAAATTTTTCCGCTTCAATATCCCGGTGATCTATTTCGATGATATTGTCATGCAACGCATGAGTTGCATGAATTCCAATGAGGGTGATGTCGTGGTATTGATATCTCACACTGGGCGAACAAAAAGCCTGGTAGAGTTGGCGCATTTGGCTCGTGAAAACGATGCCACCGTGATTGCCATTACCTCGCGTGATACCCCGCTGGCTAATGAAGCAACACTACCGCTGTTGTTGGATGTGCCAGAAGATACTGATATGTACATGCCAATGGTGTCGCGCATAGCTCAATTAACGTTAATTGATGTGTTAGCCACCGGATTCACGCTGCGTCGCGGTGCGAAATTCAGAGATAACCTAAAACGGGTCAAAGATGCATTGAAAGAATCCCGTTTCGATAAAAACTCACCGCGAGTCAATAGTGGTGAGTAACATGCCAGAAGCCACACGCAGAATGCAAACTCACTTTGTTTTGTGCTAGCGCAGCTTCTGAAATGGTAATCTGACATATTATTGGCACATAATTTTCACCATGGCTCCGGTAAATATTATCTGAGCCGATAAGTTAAGATAGTTTGAGTATATTTTACTATCGGATTTATTATCCGCTGTTTTAACAACACCATGCTTCACCAGTCAACGGAGTAAGAGATGTCCAGACGGCTTAGAAGGACCAAAATTGTTACTACACTGGGGCCGGCTACCGACCGCGACAATAATCTGGAAAAGGTTATTGCTGCTGGTGCTAACGTAGTCCGCCTGAATTTTTCCCATGGTAGCGCTGAAGATCATGAATTACGGGCCAATAAAGTCCGTGAAATCGCCGCCAAACTGGGCCGGCATGTAGCGATTCTTGGCGATCTACAAGGTCCTAAAATCCGTGTATCAACCTTTAAGGAAGGCAAAGTATTCCTTAATATTGGCGATAAATTCCTGCTAGACGCCAACATGGCCAAAGGTGAAGGCGACAGGGAAAAAGTGGGTATCGATTATAAAGGGTTACCTGCTGATGTGGTTCCCGGTGATATCTTGTTGCTAGACGATGGCCGTGTGCAGTTGAAGGTGATTGAAGTTCAGGGCATGAAAGTCTTTACTGAAGTCACCGTCGGCGGCCCGCTCTCTAATAACAAAGGGATTAACAAGTTAGGTGGCGGTCTATCGGCCGAAGCATTAACTGAAAAAGATAAAGCCGATATCATTACAGCGGCCAAGATTGGCGTTGACTTCCTGGCCGTCTCCTTCCCTCGTACCGGCGAAGATTTGAACTATGCTCGTCGTCTGGCCCGTGATGCAGGGTGTAATGCTAAGATCGTCGCTAAAGTAGAACGTGCAGAAGCCGTTGCTACCGATGAAGCGATGGATGATATCATTCTGGCCTCTGATGTGGTGATGGTAGCTCGTGGTGATTTGGGCGTTGAAATTGGTGACCCTGAGTTGGTGGGTATTCAGAAAAAACTGATCCGCCGCGCTCGCCAACTGAACCGTGCGGTGATCACTGCGACTCAGATGATGGAGTCGATGATAACCAACCCAATGCCAACCCGTGCTGAAGTGATGGACGTGGCTAACGCAGTGTTGGATGGTACCGATGCGGTGATGTTGTCGGCGGAAACTGCCGCAGGTCAGTATCCGGCTGAAACCGTTGCTGCGATGGCAAAAGTTTGTCTGGGTGCAGAAAAAATCCCCAGTATTAATGTGTCAAAACATCGCCTGGATATGCAATTCGATAATGTCGAAGAAGCTATTGCGATGTCGACCATGTATGCGGCAAACCATCTGAAAGGTATCACTGCGATTATCGCCATGACCGAATCAGGGCGCACTGCATTGATGATGTCCCGTATCAGTTCAGGTTTACCGATTTTTGCCATGTCACGTCATGAACATACTTTGAACCTGACTGCCATCTACCGTGGTGTCACGCCGGTGTTCTGCGATACTCACACTGACGGTGTTCTTGCGGCAACTGAAGCGGTTAACCGCTTGAGAGACAAAGGTTACCTGCTTTCCGGCGATCTGGTTATTGTCACTCAGGGTGATGTCATGGGGACGATCGGCACGACCAATACCAGCCGTATTCTGCGTGTTGAGTAATATGACTTGGTAGTAAAAGAAAAGCAAAAACCCGCTGACAGCCAGCGGGTTTTTTTATGTTTACTCATTAATTCCAGCGCTGCAACTGCGCTAAGCGTTACAAGTCTTTGCGGACATAAGGTTCTATTTCACCTTCTTTGCGGGTTTTCAGCAATTTTAAAATCCAGGTGTATTGCTCTGGATTCGGCTTAACCAGCAGTTCAACTTCTTCATTCATACGGCGCGCAATATAAGCATCGTCTGCATCTGCCAAATCATCCATTGGTGGACGAATATAGATATCAAGGCGGTGTTCACGATAATTGTAGACAGGGAACATTGGAACGATCGCCGCACGGCAAACCTTCATCAACCGGCCTACTGCCGGTAGTGTGGCCTTATAAGTCGCGAAGAAATCAACAAACTCACTTTGCTCAGGGCCGTAGTCCTCATCGGGCAAGTAATACCCCCAGAATCCCTGACGCACGGAGCCGATAAAAGGCTTAATACCACTCTCACGCGCATGGATACGACCACCAAACCGCAAGCGCGCGCTGTTCCATAAATAATCGACGACCGGATTACGTTGATGATGGAACATACCCGCCACTGGCTTGCCTTGCTCAGCTAATAACATGGCTGGAATATCTATCGACCAGGCATGGGGCACCAACAAAATAACATTGCGCTCCTGTTGTTGCAGCCCGTCTAAAATATCCAGCCCATGCCAATGAACACGCGTCAGCACTTTCTTAGGATCGCGGAAACACAGTTCCGCCATCATCATTAAAGGTTGTGCTGCGGTCGCAAACATTTGATCAATAATATGTTCGCGCTCTGCTTCCGGCAGCTCTGGCATACAATAAAGCAGGTTAATGCGGGCCCGGCGACGGGCACTTTTAGCCAATTTACCGGCAAGACGCCCCACCCCGGCCAATAGCGGATCACGGAATTTCGGGGGGACATAAGCCATCGCGGCCATGGCCCCCGCACCTAACCACACTCCCCAAAAACGAGGATGTAGGAAGGATTTTTTGAATACCGGAATAAAACCAGCTGCGTCGTTTTTCTCTTTATGCATGGGGAACTCTTGGAATTGGCGGTGAGCTAATAATATAACGCTGGGTAGAACCGCGCCGGTAGCCCATCGCTACCGGCGGGCGATTAATCCAGTTGCAACTGCGGAATGACCTGTTTAGCAACAGCCAGATAGTCGCTGCGATCTTTACCACTCAACCCTTCTGAACGCGGTAACTTGGCGGTCAATGGGTTCACAGCTTGCTGGTTCATCCAAAATTCATAATGCAGATGCGGGCCAGTGGAACGGCCGGTGTTACCTGACAATGCGATGCGATCACCACGTTTCACTTTTTGACCGGGTTTCACCAGTAGCTTCTTCAAATGCATATAACGGGTGGTGTACTGACGGCCATGACGGATAGCAACATAATTCCCCGCCGCCCCACTGCGTTTAGCAATAACCACTTCACCATCACCCACTGCCAGCACCGGTGTGCCAACTGGCATTGCAAAATCCACCCCTTTGTGTGGTGCGATACGCCCTGTTACCGGGTTGATTCGACGCGGATTGAAGTTAGATGAAACACGGAATTGTTTCATAGTGGGGAAACGCATAAAACCACGCGCCAGGCCAGAACCCTGGCGGTCATAGAATTTACCGTCTTCGGCACGGATAGCGTAATAATCCTTACCACCTGAGCGCATACGCACCCCGACCAATTGACTTTGCTCACTGCGACCATCAAGTATTTCACGAGACATCAACACCGAGAACTGATCACCTTTGCGCAGCTTGGCGAAATCTAACTGCCATTGTAATGCTTTCGTCACCGCGCGAATCTCAGCAGCCGTCAAACCGGCCTTTCTGGCGCTGGTAACAAAACTACCATCAAGCCGACCAGTAAGAACGGTATTGGTCCAGTCGCCTTTCTGTAACTCTTTTGTTTCTTTGAAATTATTGCCTACGCGGTCATAGGTACGGGTTTCTCGACGAGAAACTTCCCAGGTCAGGCGCTGCAAATCACCGGTATCATTGACGGTCCAGGAGATTTGTTGCCCGATCTTCAGATTACGCAAATCGCGGTTTTGGGTTGCCAGCAGAGAAACATCGGAAATATCGATGCCATATTGAGTAAGAATGCTGCCAAGAGTATCCCCGGTTGAGACGACATACTCGTGGACACCAGTTTCACTGACATCTTTAGCATCTAATTCATCTTGTGGGATTTCATCATCAGGGGTCGGCTGATCAATGGGTTCACTGGCTTCAGGCAATAAAATACGAGTTTGGCTGGTATCTAATACCACGCTTTTGGCGATTGGCTCATGCTCCGGATGATAAACAAAAGGCCGCCAAACAGCGACGGCCAATGTCATTACAGTCAACGACCCCAGCATGATACGGTGGGGGCGTGGGAGATTGTTATACGCCAAGGTGATAGTTCGGACTATCTGCTGCACTTATGAGTATCCTTTTAATCTTACTTCAGGCAGCTCACGTATTGGTTCGACAACTGAGACATAAAGTTCACATAGCTGTCCTTGCCTAATACTATGCCACTCCCCAAAGGATCTAAGGTGCCTGAACGCACGTCTGTTCCTTTGGCGACAGCATTAATGACGGCCGGCCTGAATTGTGGCTCAGCAAAAACGCATACCGCTTTATGCTCAACCAACTGTGTTCGAATTTGATGTAAACGCTGCGCACCAGGTTGAATTTCAGGATTGACTGTAAAATGCCCTAACGGGCTCAAGCCAAAGTGTTTTTCAAAGTAGCCATAAGCATCATGAAAAACGAAATATCCTTTCCCTTGGGCAGGCTTTAGCATAGTAGCAATATTTTTTTCATTTTGCGCTAGTTGATCCTCGAATCGGCGCAGGTTTGCATCTAATTTGTCCTTATTTTGTGGCATAAGTTCCAATAATCTGTCGTGAATAGCAATTGCAGATTGTTTGGCGATGGTTGGGGACAACCAAATATGCATATTATATTCGCCGTGGTGATGCTCATCATGCTGATTATCTTTAGCATGATCATGGTCATGCCCATCGCCTTCCCCTTCATGTTCATCATTTTCGTTACCTTTCATCAATAAAGGCATGACTGAAGGTAACTGCGCCAGTGCTATCTGCTTATTATCAGCAACTTGAGTTAAAGGTTTCGATAAAAACGCTTCCATTTCTGGCCCAACCCAAATAACCAGGTCAGCGCTGCGTAACCGCTGGACATCTGATGGGCGCAGGGCATAATCGTGCGGTGATGCACCATCGGGCAGTAATACCTCTGTCGGCAATACGCCATCAGCAATGGCTGAGGCAATAAAACCCAGCGGTCGCACTGATGTAACGACCGCAGCAGAGGCAATATTAAATGGATTAGCCATTAATATGGCACTGGCCAACATTGCGCGCTTTAGCCATTTATTTTTGTGTAACATAATACGAATTCTCGACGTTTTGATGGGTTAAGCGTAATATTATAACATTCAATCGGTTCTGCAAACGTAATCATAATGTCCACACTGGTAACTCTAAATAAGATATCCGTCACTTTTGGTAGTCGGCGGGTGCTCAATGATATTTCCCTTTCGCTGCGTCCGGGAAGAATTCTTACTCTGCTTGGGCCAAATGGCGCGGGCAAATCAACCTTGGTGCGCGTGGTGTTAGGGCTGATTGCGCCCACCAGCGGCTCGATTATTCGTGATCCGGGTTTGCGCATCGGCTATGTGCCGCAAAAGCTCCATCTGGATACCACGTTGCCACTGACAGTGAGCCGTTTTATGCGGCTAAAACCCGGCGTCAAAAAAGCAGATATCTTGCCAGCACTTAAGCGGGTGCATGCTGCTCATCTATTAGATCAGCCGATGCAAAAACTCTCCGGTGGTGAGAACCAGCGGGTGCTATTAGCTCGCGCATTACTGAATCGCCCACAGTTGCTGGTGTTAGATGAACCAACGCAAGGTGTTGATGTTAATGGACAACTCGCGTTGTATGACTTGATTGAACAATTACGTCGAGAGCTCGGTTGTGCCGTCCTGATGGTGTCCCATGACCTACATTTAGTGATGGCTAAAACCGATGAAGTATTATGTCTCAACCAGCATATTTGCTGCTCCGGCGCGCCAGAGGTAGTCTCAACGCATCCTGAGTTTATCGCCATGTTTGGTCAGCGTGGCGCTGAGCAGTTAGCGGTTTATCGTCATCACCATAATCATCGTCATGATTTGCACGGAAAGATTATTTTGAAAAACAGTGGGAGCCGTGGCGCATGATTGAATTATTGTTACCCGGCTGGCTAGCCGGTGTGTTGTTGGCAACCGCGGCTGGCCCTCTGGGGTCATTTGTAGTCTGGCGGCGGATGTCCTATTTTGGCGATACCTTAGCGCATGCATCATTACTCGGTGTTGCATTCGGTTTACTGCTCAATGTAAATCCATTTTATGCAGTCATCGTGATGACCATGTTGCTGGCCCTGATTCTGGTGTGGTTGGAACGCCGTCCACAACTGGCCGTCGATACATTACTCGGGATTATGGCTCACAGCGCATTATCTTTGGGCTTAGTGGTGGTTAGCCTGATGCATAATGTGCGGGTCGACTTAATGGCTTATCTGTTTGGCGACCTGCTTTCAGTTACATTAAGTGATATCTGGTTGATAGCCGCAGGAGTGGTGGTGGTGCTCGGGATATTGTGCTGGCAATGGCGGGCGTTGCTATCAATGACTATCAGCCCGGAACTGGCTCATGTGGACGGTGTTAATTTAGAACGCGTCCGGATGCTGCTGATGCTGGTGACCGCACTGACTATTGGCTTGTCGATGAAGTTTGTTGGCGCACTGATTATTACATCCTTGCTGATCATTCCTGCCGCCGCCGCGCGCCGTTTTGCCCGCACGCCAGAACAGATGGCCGGTATTGCCATTGGTATTGGTATTGTTGCCGTGACCGGTGGCTTAACCTTCTCTGCTTTTTATGATACCCCGGCTGGCCCGTCAGTCGTGTTGTGTGCCGCAGTGATGTTTATCTTAAGCCTGTCGCAAAAAGCGCGCGGGTAATAATTGTTAAGTGGGGTTTTATTGATAAACCCCATGAGGTTAATGAAAAAGTGCTCGTAACGGTGAAAACAGGCAGATCGTAAAGACGCCGTAAACCCTTCCCTGGGGGTTCGAACCGCGCCATCCCTGGCGCGGACGCTTTACTCTTCTACCTGCCTTCACCTTGCAAGATCGAGTTATCAATGTTTGTCAGCAGTCTGGTGGGGTTTATATTAATAAACCCCATTCTTAACTCTTTCTCCTATTTGCCCATCACTTTCCATAACCATCAATTCTGTTTTTTATATTTTAATTAGTGAACCACAAATACAAGAAATAGGCAGTGTAATACCCTGCTTAGCATTCAAAACAATGAGCAATATATTGATTATGCAGATTCCTAATTTGGTGCTTTTGCTGCGTTGGTTATGGCACTACTTATCCCATGGCTTAACCGAATGATTAATACATCAACCACGAGAAAACCTTCGCCTGAGAATAGCGCGATCAGGACTGGCATCAGCGCAGCCCTGCATCAAAGAGGTTTACTCTTCGCGGGTGATACCAAAATGTTTATAAGCATGATTGGTAGCAATCCGCCCGCGCGGAGTACGCTGAATAAAACCTTGTTGGATTAAGTACGGCTCCAGAACATCTTCAATGGTTTCCCGCTCTTCACCAATTGCCGCGGCGAGGTTATCTAACCCCACCGGGCCACCCATAAACTTATCGATGACCGCCAGCAAAAGTTTTCGGTCCATAAAATCGAATCCTTCAGCATCAACATTCAGCATATCCAGCGCTTTCATCGCCACATCGCCATTGATAGCTCCATCGGCCCTCACCTCAGCGAAGTCACGCACCCGGCGTAACAAACGGTTGGTGATACGCGGTGTTCCTCTGGAGCGGCGTGCCAACTGGTGCGCGCCTTCTGGGGTCAATTCAAGCCCCAGACACTTGGCGCTGCGTGAAACAATATGTTCTAAATCAGCAACTTGATAGAACTCAAGCCGCTGTACAATACCAAAGCGGTCACGCAATGGAGAAGTCAGTGAACCGGCTCGCGTAGTCGCACCAATTAAGGTAAAAGGCGGTAGGTCGAGTTTGATGGAACGCGCAGCCGGGCCTTCGCCAATCATGATATCCAGTTGATAATCTTCCATTGCCGGGTAGAGAATTTCCTCTACCACTGGAGATAATCGGTGAATCTCATCAATAAACAACACATCATGTGGCTCAAGGTTAGTCAACATAGCGGCTAAATCACCCGCTTTTTCCAACACCGGGCCGGAAGTGGTGCGCAAATTAACCCCCATTTCATTAGCCACAATATTGGCCAATGTCGTTTTACCCAGACCTGGAGGGCCAAATATCAGCACATGATCCAACGCATCACCGCGCTGTTTTGCCGCCTGAATGAAGATTTCCATTTGCTCACGGACATGGGGTTGCCCGACATATTCAGCCAATAGTTTCGGGCGAATAGCCCTGTCAATACTCTCTTCATCACTGATAACACCCGCAGAGATCAGGCGGTCTGCTTCAATCATTATCTACCTCTACCTATAACGCAGCACGCAAAGCATCACGGATCAGGGTTTCACAATCGGCACCCGGTTTAGCTATTTTACTCACCAAACGGCTGGCTTCTTGCGGTTTATAGCCCAAAGCCACCAGCGCAGAAGCGGCTTCCGCTTCGATATCGGCATCTGAAATTTGTGACGAATTGCTGGCAGGCAATTGAATATCACCGGTATTGTTGAACAAGTCACCATTGAGGCCTTTAAAGCGGTCTTTCATTTCAACCACTAACCGCTCAGCGGTCTTCTTGCCGACCCCCGGTAATTTCACCAGAGTGGTGATATCTTCGCGTTCAACCGCAGCCACAAACTGCTGCGCTGACATGCCGGAAAGAATGGCCAGTGCCAGTTTTGGCCCCACACCATTCACTTTTATCAATTCACGAAACAGTGCTCGTTCCTGCTTATCATTAAAACCGTATAGCAGTTGAGCATCTTCGCGCACCACAAACTGAGTAAAGATAATGGCTTCCTGCCCCACGTCTGGCAGCTCATAAAAACAGGTCATAGGCAGTTGGACTTCATAACCAACACCGTTTGTTTCCAGCAGCACCAGGGGTGGCTGTTTTTCCAGAATGATACCTCTGAGGCGCCCTATCACGTTGACTCTCTCCTCGTTTACCCACATTCGGGTATAAACATAATGGCTGTTTATAGCATAAAAAAGGCTGGATGGATATCCAGCCTACAATAACAGTTAACCTGCTCGCATTAAAATACCCGTCAGCGAAGCCTCCCGCGCGCCAGCATCATTTGGTCATTGCCCAAACGCAGGGTATTTTGACTAAGATGGCAATGGGTTATGGCGATGGCAAGCGCATCTGCGGCATCAGCCTGAGGGTTCGCAGGAAGCTTCAACAGTGAGCGCACCATGTGCTGAACCTGGCTTTTTTCCGCCGCACCCGTGCCTACCACGGTCTGTTTAACCTGGCGAGCAGCATATTCGGAAACTGGCAAATTCAGGTTCACCGCCGCAACAATCGCCGCTCCTCGCGCCTGCCCCAGCTTTAAGGCCGAATCCGGGTTTTTCGCCATAAACACTTGTTCGATTGCAAAAAAATCGGGTTGGAACTGAGTGATAATTTCAGTGACACCTGCATAAATCAACTTCAGGCGAGTAGGCATATCATCAACGACAGTGCGGATGCAGCCACTGCCCAGATAGGTGAGCTGACGACCTTGTTGGCGAATTACGCCATAACCGGTGACACGAGAACCGGGGTCGATGCCTAATACGATCGCCATACCAGTTTATTCACCTTGTTCAGTGCTTCTAATGTCATGCACCGGCCACAAAATGTGGCCAGTATTTAGGGTATTAAAATAGAGCTAACTAGCAAAATAAACACTGAGTTACAGTGTTGCTGCCACTTCATCAGAGATTTCACCATTGTGATAAACCTCTTGTACATCATCTGAGTCTTCCAGCATATCAATCAGACGCAGCAGTTTTGGTGCAGTTTCAGCATCAAGTTCGGCTTTGGTTGATGGAATAAGAGAGACTTCAGCGCCTTCGGCAACCAGACCGGTAGCATCCAATGCATCTTTCACCGCGCCGAGAGATTCCCAGGCAGTAAACACATCAATAGCACCATCATCATAGACCACGATATCATCAGCACCCGCTTCCAGCGCTGCATCCATCACCGTATCTTCATCCAAACCCGGTGCGTAGGAGATAACACCTTTTTTGGTGAATAGATAAGAAACCGAACCATCAGTCCCCAAATTACCACCGGTTTTGGTAAATGCATGGCGAACTTCAGATACGGTACGGTTACGGTTATCACTTAAGCATTCAACCATTACGGCAGTGCCGCCTGGGCCATAGCCTTCGTAAATGATGGTTTCCATATTGTTATCTTCATCACCCCCCACACCACGGGCAATGGCGCGGTTCAGGGTGTCGCGTGTCATATTATTTGACAGCGCTTTATCGATAGCCGCACGTAACCGTGGGTTCGCACCAGGATCACCACCGCCCAGACGTGCAGCAGTCACCAATTCACGAATAATTTTAGTGAAAATCTTACCGCGCTTGGCATCCTGTGCCGCTTTGCGGTGTTTTGTGTTGGCCCATTTACTATGACCTGCCATAAATAAGTATCTCCAAAATAGCCTAATTAGACTGAATAAAGAACGTACTCTTCAATCGCTTGCTGATTGCTCCAGGACTTGGTTAATGCTGCGGCATCCGCAGCATCTAACCACTGGTAAGCAAGATGTTCGGTAATCTCAACATCCCGCTCTTCGGGTAACGCCAAACAGAACCAATGTTCTTTATTGCGCGTAACACCCGGCGCATAGCGACGGCGCAAATGCACAAAGAGTTCAAATTCCACACAGCGCTGGCAGTCGAACAGCTCCAGATTTTCACCCAGTATATCAATGCCGACTTCTTCCTTTACTTCGCGCTGGGCGGTTTCCAACGGCGTTTCATCACCTTCCAGACTGCCGGTGACCGACTGCCAAAAATCAGGATCATCACGCCGTTGTAACATCAACACCCGGCCACTGTTTCTGGCGTAGATCACCGCCAGTATGGATTCGGGCCGTTTATAATTCATTACTGATTCTCTTCTGCGGCGCTATCAGTGGCCCCTTTCTTCGCTACCACGCTGATAGACAGCTCTTGCAGTGAAGCAGGATTGGCAAAACTTGGCGCATCAGTCATCAGACAAGCCGCAGCCGTGGTTTTCGGGAAGGCAATAACATCACGAATGTTATCAGTGCCGGTCAACAGCATAACCAGACGATCCAAACCAAAAGCCAGGCCCGCATGTGGTGGAGTGCCGAATTTCAATGCATCCAGCAGGAAGCCAAACTTCTCACGCTGTTCTTCTTCATTGATACCCAGAATACCAAACACTTGTTGCTGCATTTCAGTGCGGTGAATACGCACTGAACCGCCACCCACTTCGTAGCCGTTAATCACCATATCGTAAGCATTGGCAATAGCGGTGGTCGGTGCCGCAGCCAATTGTTCCGGACTCATGTCTTTAGGCGCAGTGAACGGATGGTGCATAGCGGTTAAACCGCCTTCGCTATCGTCTTCAAACATCGGGAAGTCAACGACCCACAGCGGCGCCCATGAATCCAGTTTGGTCAATGCCAGGTCACGGCCGACTTTGAGACGCAATGCGCCCATGGCATCAGTCACCACTTTATAGCTGTCAGCACCAAAGAACAGAATATCGCCGCTTTCAGCCTGAGTGCGGGCCAGAATGGCTTCCAACACGTCCGCACTGAGGAACTTCGCGATTGGGCTTTGTACCCCCTCAAGACCTGCGGCACGGTCATTCACTTTCAACCATGCCAAACCTTTCGCGCCATAGATGCTGACAAATTGAGCGTATTCGTCAATTTGCTTACGCGTGACCTGTGCACCACCCGGTACCCGCAATGCTGCGACACGGCCTTTGGCATCATTGGCTGGGCCGGAGAAGACTTTAAACTCAACATCTTTAACTAAATCAGCGACATCGACCAATTCCATTGGGTTGCGCAGATCCGGCTTATCAGAACCATAGCGACGCATAGCTTCGGCAAAGGTCATCACCGGGAAATCACCGAGATCGACACCTTTGGTTTCCTGCCATAATTCACGCACCAATTTCTCCATCACTTCACGCACCTGATCGGCGGTCATGAAAGAGGTTTCAACATCGATCTGAGTAAATTCTGGCTGACGGTCAGCACGTAAATCTTCATCACGGAAGCATTTTACAATTTGATAGTAGCGATCAAAACCAGACATCATCAGCAGTTGTTTGAACAGCTGCGGAGACTGCGGCAGTGCATAGAACTTGCCTTTATGGACGCGGCTTGGCACCAGATAGTCACGCGCACCTTCCGGAGTCGCTTTGGTCAGCATCGGGGTTTCAATATCCAGGAAACCGTGGCTGTCCATAAAGCGGCGCACAAAGCTGGTAATTTTAGCGCGCGTTTTCAAACGATCAGCCATCTCAGGGCGACGCAAATCCAGATAGCGATATTTCAGGCGTTGTTCTTCGCTGTTGGTCTGATTAGAGTCCAGTGGCAACGGCTCAGAACGGTTAATGATATTCAGTGTATTGGCAAAGATTTCCACTTCACCGGTCGACATATCTTTATTGATTTGGCTATCAGGACGTGCACGCACAGTACCGGTAATCTGGATACAGAACTCATTACGCAGTTCAGAAGCTTGCTCGTAAGCGGCTTTATGATCGGGATCGAAGAATACCTGAACAATGCCTTCGCGGTCGCGCATATCAATAAAAATCAGGCCACCGAGATCACGACGACGGTTAACCCAACCACAAAGTGTCACTTCCTGGCCAACATGGGACAGATTCAACTGCCCACAATACTCAGTACGCATACAATATCCTTTTACTCAGCCGATGCCGCACGCGTTATGCACTGTCCGTGCGGCTATTTTCTGATTAGCTCTTATGAGCCTCAGCTACTACTGTCTGGTTTACTCTTATTATCTGGTTTGCTGTTACTGCCCGGCTTGAAATCTGTCGCATACCAACCGGTGCCTTTCAATTGAAAGCCGGCCGCAGAGATAAGTTTCGCTAACGCGGGCTGATGACACGCAGGACATTGAGTCAGTGGCGCGTCGGAAAATTTCTGCAATTTCTCTAATCGATGGTTGCAAGCGCTACACGCATATTCGTATATAGGCATATATGTATAGGTATTTTGGATTAAAGAGTGTTGAAAAAAGGGGGTCATTATAAAGGAAATTCGTGGCGTAGATAAGAGCGAACGCACAGCTCAGGCACGACAAAACCTCTTTCAGTGCTGTTTTAACACATCATTTAACAAAATTATCTCCTCACAAGGACGTCCCGATAACATATGTTGGCATAAACTGGTCAGCAGATTAAGTCTACCGTCCAGAATTTCTCCAATCATATCGAGGTATAACACCATGAAACTTGATGCAAAAACCACCGCATTGGTGCTGATTGATTTGCAACAGGGGATTTTACCCTTTGCCAAAGCCCCTTACAGTGCAGAACAGGTCGTCGCGACCAATGCAGGCCTGGCAGAACGCTTTCGTAAGCTCGGTGCGCCTGTGGTTTTCGTGCGCGTGGGTTGGTCAGATTCATTTGCTGAGGCGCTGAAACAACCGGTCGATCAACCCAGTCCAAGTCCGGCCGGTGGTTTACCTGAGTCATGGTGGACTTTCCCGTCAGAGCTTGCAGTTACAGATAGCGATATCAAAGTGATAAAACACCAGTGGGGGGCGTTTTACGGTACCGATTTAGATTTACAACTGCGTCGCCGCGGGATCAAAACCATCGTGCTGGCGGGAATTGCCACCAATATTGGTGTTGAATCCACCGCCCGCGCCGCCTGGGAGCACGGTTATGAGTTAGTGATTGCAGAAGATGGTTGCAGTACTGCCAGCAGCGAAATGCAGCAATTCGCAATGAAAAATATCTTCCCGCGTATCTCTCGCGTACGTAGCAGCACCGAGATCCTTGCAGCCCTGAGCGCGTAACGTTATAAGCTTATCTCCGCTAACAACGCAGCAGCGCCAAGTAAGAAGGGTTTCCCCAAATTAATTGGTGTTACAGCTAGGCAGCAAATGGATAAATCCCGATGAGTCTATTTATTTTAACGTCAACGGGCAGTCAGTGATTCGGGTGCGTGAATACAGCTAACAACGCGGCAGCGCCAAGTAAGAAGGGTAAAAAATGTATATAGGACTGCCGCAATGGCAACACCCAACCTGGAACCGCCTGGGTATCAAGGACTTGGCTGATTACAGTCGCTACTTTAATTGCGTTGAAGGAAATACTACTTTTTATGCTCTGCCACGGCTGGAAATAGTACAACGCTGGCGCGATATGACGCCAGATAGCTTCCGCTTTTGTTTTAAATTCCCGGCTACCATTAGCCATCAAGCGGCCCTGCGTGACTGTGATAAAGATTTGCAGGCTTTTTATCAATGTCTGTCCCCGCTGCACGACCGGATTGGACAATTGTGGTTACAGCTACCCGCCGCTTTCGGGCCAAATGAACTCAATCGTTTATGGCAATTTATCGACAGATTGCCAGCGGGTTTCCATTATGGCGTGGAAGTGCGTCACCCAGAATTTTTTGCCAAAGGTGATGCCGAACGCGCGCTCAATCAGGGCTTACACCAGCGAGCAATCAATCGAGTGATGCTTGATAGCCGCCCTATTCATGCAGCAAAGCCTCTCACTGAAGCAGTTCGTGACGCGCAAAGTAAAAAACCGCGCCTTCCTGTGCATGCGATCGTCACCGGCAGTCAACCGTTGGTACGCTTTATTGGTGGTGACCAATTGGAGGATAACCTGGCATTATTCTCGCCCTGGCTGCAAAAACTGCCAGTGTGGGAACAACAGTATCAACCCTATGTCTTCATTCACACACCAGATAACAGCGACTCCCCCCAGCAGGCGCAAAAGATTTGGCAACAATTAGCCACCGTGATGACCACCTTACCCCCAGCCCCTGATTGGCCGGAACAAGATACGCTGTTTTAACCCCGCCTGTGCACTTTTTAGCCGAACACATCACTACCTACAGGGCATGTTTATCCCTGTCTTACAAGTTCATCATTCCAAACACTAAACCGAGCATCAAGAAATGTGATTCCTGCCATTTTTCTAGCGACAGTAACACAGTAGGCGGTTATCATTATCTGGCCAGTCTATGGTTGGGCAATGGAGTTAAAAATGGTTAGCTCGCTTTATGTGGTGTTGGGCGCACTGTTATTGATCAAGCTTTCATTTGATGTGGTTAAATTGAGAAATCAGTACCGAGTCGCTTATGGCGACGGTGGTTTTTATGAATTACAAACCGCCATCCGCGTACATGGCAACGCCGTAGAATATATTCCTATTGCTGTCATTTTGCTCATTATGATGGAAATGAACGGTGCTGAGACATGGATGATTCACATTTGTGGATTAATGCTGATAGTTGGCCGCCTGCTACATTATTATGGTTTACGCCATCGCGAAATTCGCTGGCGCCGCTCCGGGATGAGCGCCACCTATGTTTCGTTGGTTTTGATGATTATTGCTAATATTTACTATCTGCCTTGGGATCAGATTTTCAGTCTGACCTAATAGGCCTGTTCGGATTGTTGCTCGGTTCCAAAACGGAACACGGTTAGTTCGGGCGGCGAATAGCCGCCTTCATGCTCACCCTCACCTATCTACTATCCACTCGCGCTTTATCGCGCTCATCTGTTATGTTTTCTGTTATAATATGCGCCTTTAATTTCTTGTTCATTTCTTACTTAATGCCAATGACAGTCATGCCAAAACGCGACACGCAATCTCTACACGATACGCAGCAGCAGTCTGGGCCAGCAGCGCCACAGCGTGATAGCCTGTTTGCTGCCCCTATTGCCCAGTTAGGTGACTGGACTTTCGACGAAAAAGTCGCTGAAGTCTTCCCTGACATGATTCAGCGATCGGTGCCCGGTTACTCCAACATCATCTCGATGATTGGCATGCTGGCAGAGCGTTTTGTGCAACCTAATAGCCAGATTTACGATCTGGGCTGTTCGCTCGGTGCAGCAACACTGTCAATGCGCCGTAATATCAAAGCCGCAGGCTGTAAGATCATTGCCGTGGATAACTCACCGGCAATGGTTGAGCGCTGCCGCCGTCATATCGATGCCTTCCGGGCAGAAACGCCAGTGGACGTGGTGGAGTCCGATATTCTGGATATCCAGCTTGAGAATGCCTCAATGGTGGTGCTGAATTTCACGCTGCAATTCCTTGAGCCAGCGGATCGCCAGCGGCTACTCAATCAGGTATACCAAGGGCTACGCCCAGGTGGTGCTTTGGTGCTATCAGAAAAGTTCAACTTTGAAGATAATGATATTGGCGAGTTACTGTTCAATATGCACCATGATTTTAAGCGTGCGAATGGTTACAGCGAGCTGGAAATTAGCCAGAAACGCAGCATGCTGGAGAATGTCATGCTGACGGATTCGGTTGAAACCCATAAAAAGCGTCTGCATCAGGCCGGTTTCGAACACGCAGAAGTGTGGTTCCAATGTTTTAATTTTGGTTCGTTAATTGCCCTGAAAGCGGGAGAGGCTCAATGATTGAATTTGGCGATTTTTACCGGCTGATTGCCAAAGGCCCGCTAAGCCCATGGCTAGACACCCTGCCCGCCCAGCTCAGTGCCTGGCAGCGCGAATCATTACACGGTAAGTTTAAAACCTGGTTTAACGCCGTTGAGCACTTGCCGCAACTCACACCAACCTCGCTGGATTTACGCGAGGGTGTGCGAGCAGAGATGTCCCCACCGATATCAGCAGGGCAACGTGAAGGGATGGAAAACATGTTGCGCGCCTTGATGCCGTGGCGCAAAGGCCCCTTCTCTTTGTACGGGTTAGATATTGACACCGAATGGCGTTCTGACTGGAAATGGCAGCGCGTTTTGCCGCACATCAGCCCACTAGCAGGTCGCACTATTCTAGATGTCGGCTGTGGCAGCGGATATCACTTATGGCGCATGCTTGGCGAAGGTGCTCACCTGGCGGTGGGAATCGACCCGATGCAGCTATTTTTATGCCAGTTTGAAGCTATTCGTAAACTGCTGGGGGGTGACCAGCGCGCCCATGTATTGCCACTGGGTATTGAGCAACTGCCGGAACTGGCGGCGTTTGATACCGTATTCTCAATGGGCGTGCTGTATCATCGCCGCTCACCGTTGGATCACCTCTATCAACTCAAAAATCAGTTGGTTAATGAGGGTGAGCTGGTGCTTGAGACGTTAGTGGTCGAAGGTGATAGCCAGCAGGTATTAGTGCCCGGTGATCGCTATGCTCAGATGCGGAATGTGTACTTTATTCCATCGGCTCCAGCCCTGAAATCCTGGCTGGAAAAATGCGGGTTTGTCGATGTTAAAATCGCCGATATGGCCGTGACCACCACCGATGAGCAACGCCGCACCGATTGGATGACCAGCGAGTCATTAGCTGAATTCCTTGATCCGAACGATCCTACTAAAACAGTTGAAGGCTATCCGGCCCCACTCAGAGCGGTGCTCATCGCCCGTAAACCATAAAAAAACCCCGGTCTGATTGGCCGGGGTATTGACAACTTTATTACTGCAAATGCGTAAAATCTAAGCAGATTGCGGTAACGGTGCGCCCATCACCAATAAACTTTTCATCGCTTCAACCACTTCACCGTCTACACAATAATGAGCAAACTCATCGACATCACTGTCAGCGCACATGGTTACACCCGCTTTGCGGTATTTCATGGTTGACGGCACAGTTCGGCCGGCAGAACTGTGGAGTTCGCGGATACCGGCATCAATAAATTTCTGCATATTAGTGAGACGAACCCCCGCCCCGGCCATGATAATCGGCCCTTGGCCCTGAGTTGCTGCAACCAAATCTTTCAATAATGCCAATCCCAGCTCAGCATTTTGCTGCTGACCTGAGGTTAAAATGCGCGCCACATTCAGATCCGCTAACTGCTGTAAAGCAATCATCGGGTTCTGACACATATCAAATGCCCGATGGAATGTGACCGCCAATGAGCCACTAACGGACATGATTTCTCGCATCCGGCGCATATCAATGTGACCATCATTATCTAATACGCCCACGACCACTCCGGCAAATCCCATATCACGGATTCTGGCAATATCATTCTTAATGATAGCGAAATCATTGTCGCTGTAGCAAAAATCACCCCCGCGCGGGCGGACAATCGGGTGAACGGGAATGCGTACCGTTTCCCTGGCTTGCATCAGTGCACCGATACTCGGCGTTAATCCTCCTTCGGACTGACCGCAGCATAATTCAATCCGGTCGGCTCCTGCCTTTTCTGCTATTTGCGCACAATCCACGCTATAGCAACAAATTTCCAATTTAGTCATTCTCTCCCCCGTTTGACGGATGCCACTGCGGCAGTAATACCCTATGACTTCTCAGCATATAAATATCGGCTTAATAGTTAATCGACTGAATAAATAAAAGGCTAAATAATGTCTCATACTAAAAAAGCGTTAATCAAGCATACTGAAGCATTCACTATGGCACTCATTTTGAATTAATGAGTAGACGTCAGTCACAGTGATAACCATAAGTGATAGTCGATATTGAAATAAATAACCCATATACGTTAGACATTGCGCTCGCTATTTACAATTTGTCGCAAAGTATAAGGATGAAACTTGATGGTTATCTCACCATCACTCACCGCCAATGTCGGATTAGCTAAGCGCTCATGCTCACCTTGCGGAGAACTAAACTTAGTCGTAACCCCCTCTGGCAGGATCGCGGGTAATAAGGCGTGAGCGCGCTGCATCAAGGTTTGTGGGTCACCCGGTAACACCAGTTCAACATGCTCCCACCCTTCATGTGGATAATATTTTTTCCCCGGATAAGGCAACTCAACACAATCTATTTGCCATGGCCCAACGGCCAGTGGTGGTGTTAAATCGAACAAGCAAATTGACCGGCCATTAATTTGTGTTTCGGACATCAAATGGCCACATTGTTGTAAACCATTGCGCCAACGTTGTGCCGTTTCTGTTTGATGACAGCGCAATGAAATATGGTCAGCACTGAATTGCGTCAAATCCAGCTTTAATTTAGCCGCGAAAACAAGCAGCTTTTGCTCAAAAGTGGGCAAGTCGGTGAATAAGTCCGATAATTCGACGATATCTTTCAGGCTGCTCATTTTATTCTCCTGTTAAACTGTTATTTCCGGCATTGAAGCGACCATAATCTACAGTTATTAGTTCTAATCAGCCATATCTAATCTATACACTCAATGATCCGTTGTTCCATTTGCGACAGTAACCACTGGCCCGATGCTGACGTCAGGGGCCAAATATGGTATAAATCCTGCCATCTTGTGACTCACGCTCTGCCAAACCTTCCCGCTGCTGGCGTGATAGGTTTTTTGGCCCCGTTTGAATTAACTGGCACAGCAATGCTCGTGTGCGTCATTAATATGTTTTTTGTGCGTAATTAAGGTAACCCGGTGAATATTCAGGCTCTTCTCTCAGATAAAGTCAGCCAGGCGCTGATTGCAGCAGGTGCTCCAGCAGGCAGCGAACCTCAGGTTCGTCAATCTGCCAAAGCGCAATTTGGCGATTATCAAGCTAACGGTGTGATGGCCGTTGCCAAAAAACTTGGCATGCAGCCCCGACAACTGGCAGAAAAAGTCATTGAACTGCTCGATCTTGACGGTATTGCCAGCAAAGTCGAAATTGCCGGCCCCGGCTTTATCAATATCTTCCTTGATCGCCAATGGGTTGCCAGCAAAGTAGAAGAGGCACTGAAGGCCCCTAAACTGGGCGTTCAACCGGTTGAGCCACAAACTATTGTGGTTGACTACTCTGCGCCGAATGTGGCTAAACAGATGCATGTTGGTCACTTGCGTTCAACCATCATCGGTGATGCTGCGGTACGAACTTTAGAGTTCCTGGGGCACAATGTTATTCGTGCCAACCACGTCGGCGACTGGGGCACCCAGTTCGGTATGCTGATTGCTTATCTGGAAAAAATGCAAAACGAAAATGCCAGCGATATGGGCTTATCGGATTTGGAGCTTTTCTATCAGCAAGCCAAGAAAACTTATGATGAAGATGAAGAATTTGCCAAACGTGCCCGCGCTTATGTGGTGAAACTGCAAAGCGGTGACGAATATTGCCGTCAGATGTGGCGTAAATTGGTAGATATCACCATGGCGCAAAACCAGATTGCTTACGATCGCCTGAATGTCACCCTGACCAAAGATGATGTGATGGGTGAAAGTCTGTATAACGCCATGTTGCCCGGCATTGTCGCTGATCTGAAAGCCAAAGGGCTGGCAGTGGAAAGCGAAGGCGCAACTGTTGTCTATCTGGATGAATACAAAAATAAAGATGGCGAACCTATGGGCGTCATTATCCAGAAAAAGGATGGCGGTTATCTCTACACCACCACCGACATCGCCTGTGCCAAATACCGTTACGAAACACTGGGTGCTGACCGCGTGTTGTATTACATCGATAGCCGTCAGCACCAGCATCTGATGCAAGCCTGGACTATCGTGCGTAAAGCGGGTTATGTGCCAGAATCTGTGCCATTAGAACATCATATGTTTGGCATGATGCTGGGCAAAGATGGCAAACCATTTAAAACCCGCTCCGGCGGTACAGTCAAACTTTCCGATTTGCTGGATGAAGCCATCGAGCGTGCGGGTAAACTGATTGCCGAGAAAAACCCGGATATGCCTGCGGATGAACTCAAGCAAGTGGTTGAAGCTGTGGGTATTGGTGCCGTGAAGTATGCCGACCTGTCAAAAAGCCGCACCACTGACTATATCTTTGACTGGGATAACATGCTGGCACTGGATGGCAATACTGCACCTTACATGCAATATGCCTATACCCGTGTGGTTTCAGTATTTAAGCGCGCTGGTGTTGATGAAAGCAGCCTGACCTTGCCGTTAGTGATTACAGAAGACCGCGAAGCTGCGCTAGCGACTCGCTTGTTGCAGTTTGAAGAGGTCATCACTACCGTGGCCCGTGAAGGGACACCGCATGTGATGTGTTCTTATCTGTATGACCTGGCCGGTTTGTTCTCCAGCTTCTACGAGCATTGCCAAATTTTGAATGCTGATAGCGAAGAGAGCCGTCAGAGTCGCCTGAAACTGTCCATGCTAACAGCAAAAACCCTGAAACAAGGGCTAGATACCTTAGGTATTCAAACGGTTGAACGGATGTAATTTGTTATTGCGTTAAAACACAAAAGGCCCCTTGAGGCCTTTTGTGTAACTAAAGTATCAATTGGTTCTGCGAGCGAAATCGCGCAATTTAAATCCAAGCAAAGCAAGTGCTGCAAAATAGGCAACAACTCCCGCGATAACAACAGCAGAAAGCCGTAGCAGGCGATAAGCCATCCCCCCGACGTCCCAGGCTGGCATGACCCACAATAGCCCCAGCAACACCACGGACATCACCACCACACCAATCACCAATTTAGCCAGGAAAACCGCCCAACCCGGTTGCGGCTGGAAAATCTTCTGCTTACGTAATTGCCAATATAATAAGCTGGCATTCAGACAAGCCCCCAAACCAATCGACAGTGATAAACCGGCATGTTTAAGTGGCCCGATAAAAATCAGGTTCATAATTTGGGTGATTATCAGCGTAATAATGGCGATTTTGACCGGGGTTTTAATGTTCTGACGTGAGTAAAAACCCGGCGCCAGCACTTTTACAACAATCAACCCCATCAATCCGACGGAATAGGCCACCAGCGCACGTTGTGTCATCAGCGCATCAAACGCACTGAATTTCCCATATTGGAATAATGAAACAACTAATGGTTTAGCTAAAATGCCCAAAGCCACCGCACTTGGCAATGCCAGCAGGAAACACAGGCGCAACCCCCAATCCATCAACTTAGAATATTCATCATGATTGCCGCTGGAGAAGCTCTTTGCCAGTGAAGGCAACAAGATAGTGCCCAGAGCTACCCCCAGCACACCGGAGGGGAACTCCATCAAGCGGTCAGCATAATACATCCATGACACCGAGCCTGAGACCAGGAATGATGCAAAAATGGTATTGATAATCAGGGAAATTTGGCTTACCGACACACCAAGAATAGCTGGCCCCATTTGGCGCATCACGCGCCATACACCGGCATCACGCAGTGACAACCGAGGCAATACCAACATGCCTATCTTTTTCAGATGAGGAAGCTGGTAGCCCAATTGCAGTACTCCCCCGACCACCACCGCCCACGCCAGCGCCATCACCGGTGGATTGAAGTAAGGTGCAGCGAAGAGCGCAAAACCTATCATGCTGATATTCAGAAAGGTTGGAGCAAACGCCGGAATAGAAAAGCGGTTCCAGGTATTCAGAATCGCCCCGACAAGGGATGCCAACGAAATCAGCAAGATATAAGGGAAAGTCACCCGCAACAATGCAGAAGTTAATGCAAACTTGTCTGGTGTATCGGTGAAGCCGGGCGCAGTAATAAAAATGACCCAGGGTGCAGCCAGCATCCCCAGTACTGTCACCACTGCCAGAATAAGCGTTAATAAGCCGGAGACATAGGCAACAAATGTCCGGGTTGCCTCCTCACCTTGCTGGCTTTTATATTCGGCCAAAATCGGTACAAAAGCCTGTGAAAATGCCCCTTCAGCGAATATCCGCCGCAATAAGTTAGGTAACTTGAATGCGACAAAAAAAGCATCCGTTGCCATACCGGCACCAAAAACCCGCGCCACAATCGCATCACGCGCAAAGCCCAACACGCGAGAAAACATGGTCATAGAACTGACGGCTGCCAGTGATTTCAGTAGATTCATAAATTTTTCTGATCTGTTTTCCGATCTGTATTTGCAAAATACGCTGTAAATATCAACGCCTGCTATAAGCAGGCGCTGCTTCTACCCAATATTGAATGGATTGTATCAGTTCTGGCCGGTTATTCCGCCACCCACTGTTGTAACAGAATCTCTATCGTTCGTTGCGCGAGGATAGCCTCTTCACCTGACACTTGTGGTGTTGTCTGATTACTGACCGCCTCGATAAAGTGATGAACCGCCCCGCTAAAGCCTCGTTGTTCTAATGTGGTTTGCCAACCAGGTGCGGGCAAAGTTATCACCTGCCCGTCGGACTCCTGCTGCCATTGGCGCATATCCGTAATCTGATAGCAGCTACCGGGGCTAACCGCTTGTACACTTTCGCGTTGAGTCCCGCCATGGCGATGCATGCTGGTGGTGATCAGACAATCGCCCGCCTGGAAATGGTGCTCGGCATACAACATCTGTTGTTGCGGGTTTGTTTGTATCGTCCCACTCAATAATTTGGCCGTAGCCCCCCCCAGCCATAGTGCCGTATCCACCACATGCAGATAATCATCAAGCAAGGTAAAACGGACATCATTTGGCCCGATACTATTCTGCCGATGTTTCTCCATACGCAGCGATGCAGGGTGACTCATTTGCTGCTTAAGCTGCTGATACAATGGCGCAAAGCGTCGATTAAACCCCACCATTAGCGCCAACCGCTGCTTCGCCGCCAGCGCAATCAATTGTTCGGACTGCGCGATGGTTTCGGCTAATGGTTTATCAACATAAACATGAACCCCGGCCTGCAATAACTCGCTCACCACCTGAAAATGGCTGGCGGTACTGCTGTGCACGAAGATGGCATCACATTCAGCGGCCAAGGTATCCAATCGTGAGAAATAACGCATGCGATAGCTGTCGCACACCGGTTGTGCTTTTATCTGATTGGGAGAAAACGCCCCCACCAACTGCCAGCCCTGCGTTTGAGTCAAAATAGGTAAATAGGCCTTTTGCGCAATACCACCAAGGCCGACTATGCCGACACGCAGTTTTTTATCAACACCGGATTGTTTCATAGCATCCTTATTAATCATCCAACTGTATCAACACTTCGTCCAGGCGACGAGTCAGTGCCATAACCTGCTGTTCGAGCTGAGCGACTCTGGCTTCAAGGGTGCCAGTTGACCCCGATGCAATTTCTTCTGTCGATGATGCTGGTGCGACATCACCACTTAACAGATGCATAAAGCGGCTTTCTCGCTTACCTGGCTCACGCGCCAAGCGCACCACAAAAGGCCCATCTTCGCGTAAAGATAACTGATTGAGCACTTCTTCAGTTTCAGCCACATCGGAAAACTCATGCATCCGGTTGGTACGCGTACGCAACTCGCCCGGTGTCTGTGCCCCGCGCAAAAGTAATGTGGTCATCACGGCCAGTTCAGCGGGAGAAAACTTCAAATTGCCAAATTCTGAATTACAAAAACGGTGCTCATACTTCATCACCCGATTGCCACTTTGGGTGCGGATAAGATGTTTTTTCAACAAAAAATCCAATGTTTGTTGCACCTCAGATTCAGATAACTCCATCACCGGTTCACGGTTGGTTTTCTGATTACAGGCAATCGTAACCCCATTGAGTGACATCGGATATTGCTCCGGCGTTGTCACTTGTTTTTCCAGCAAACAGCCAATAACTCTGGCTTCTTGTGCATTCAAACTGTGTTTCATCCTGACCTCAGCGAGTTGGCATCCATTCTTTGTTAGTTAAAGCCGTCAGCACATGATCGCGCCATTGACCATCGATCAATAAATAATCTTTCGCGTAGCCTTCACGTTCAAATCCAAGGCGTTCAAGCAAGTTACCACTGCGGTGATTATGCGGCATATAGTTAGCCATAATACGATGCATCCGCTCCTGCCGCTGCATGTAGCGAATCAGTGGTTGCAAGGCTTCAAACATCAGCCCCTGCCCCTGCCAGCGCTCACCTAATGAATAGCCAAGAAAGCAGGCATGGAACGAACCGCGCAACACATTGCTAAAGTTCGCCACACCACGAACTTCTTTTTCTTCTGGATCTAACAAAATAAAATAATAGGCGCTGCCCTGTTTTTGCAGCTCCATGATCATTCCCAACCGTGCCTGCCAGCCAGAAGGCATGCAATGACTTTGATCACGCACCGGCTCCCAGGGTTTAAGAAATGCCTGATTTTCAGCGTAATACTCCGCCATGCGATACGCATCACGCTCATTAACCAGCCGCAGTGACATTCGGTCTGTTGTTAAGCGGATTTTAGGTGTTGCTGAATGATAGCCGAACATCTGCTCCCCTTGGGCTATGTGCTGTACTCAATTAGTGACAATCTTTTTATTCAATATACCTGCTGTCTGGCTGCCACGTAAAACGATGGCCGCGCTCTTTTTGCACATCAATACAGCAAGATTAGGCAACTAAAGAGCCAAAAAGACATTTTATTATGAAACTGTCGGTGAGGTAACGTATTGACGATAAAAAATATTATCCATCCAAACCCAGCACTGTTGTCATCTCAGCCAGGTTGTTAGACTAAAGCACCACAGCAAATTGAAACAGGCGATCGCCACCATTTGAAATCTTTCCAGCAGCAAATATGAATTCTATTATCCAGATTGGCTCGCTTAGCCTATAAATTTCATTATACCTGTCACACTTGTCATTTATTCTGTTGAATTAAATTAAAGGTTTTTTCTCTTGATACATCCATTATATGCTTTTGTTGCAGAGACTCTGCCTGGCAGTATTTATAGCGATGAAATGCAACTCAGTTTAATGAGTATAATATGTGAAGTTTTATGCGCAAAACATATACAATCTCTTTCCTAATTCGGTTATTTGTATTAATATTGCGCTGAAGGAAAATAAGGATCATCAACTAATAATCAAGGGACATCATGGACATTCATCTTAATCAAAAAAGAAGATTTATCGAGTATTATCAAGCCATTGCAATGACTAACAGTGACAAGCTATTAAGGGTAGCCAGAGATGTTTCGCGTTTTGTTCTTCGTGATGCTCTAGTTAGGGCAAGGTTTGAAAACGAAATAAAAGATTTTATTAGTGAACAGATGAAAATAATAAAATCAGCCAGAACGGAATCTGATTGCAAGATAGCTATCGATAATTTGAATAAAGAGTGTAGCAATCTGCTTGAACAAGATCTTATGCTGAAAACCAAACGAGCCAAAACTGTTGTCGCTATAGAACTTAAAAAGGATCGAGATACTTGGGGTTATGTTATACAAGGAGTTTATTTAACTCTGGGTGGACTTACAATATTGGGAGGTATTAGCCTAACTGCGAGCTCTTTAGCATCAGGAAATATAATTGGCGTTATGGCTGGAGTAACGATAGTGTTACACGGGGCTAATAGTCTCCAAGAAATATATATGAACTTGAGAAACGACACTGATTCATCAACAGGCCTTATCCAGAATGGATATATCGCCACTGCAGAATTTTTAGGCTTTGAGAAAAAGGTTGGTGTATTAGCCTATAACTTTATGAGTATTGGATTATCAGGTTATGGAATGGCAAGAATGGTTCTGAAGCCCGATGCATGGAGACTATTTAGACATATCCCAACTGATTATGTGAGGAACATAAAGACTATGGGATATGGTTCATTAGCCATTGAAGGCACCGGTAATGCTTTATCAGTTAAAGCAATTAACGATAGCAAATAACGTTAATCACATTACTATTTCAATGGTACAAATAATAACTTCGCTCCTAATACAACAGGGGCGACGATATGTATCATAATAATTACGACTATCGCTACAAAAATAAAAGACTCAAATTGAAGTGAATCACCTGTGACAAAAGCCACAACAGCTAACAAGAAAAATAGTAGTTGCAGGAATATCATTCCCAATGAAATTCGTTTGAGTTGTGCTATCGCAGTCTTAAATGGAATGTTATTTCCTGTAGCTTGTTTGCGTATAAATTCAATATCTCTTTTTGAGATAAATTTCTTCTCTGATAACAACAGCTCAATACTTTTATCATCCATAATAACCTGCCATCCATATTAAACAATTTCATATGATATCTGATTTCCGTATGATGCTGCAATCCTGCTACTTAAAATTAGGATTTTTGCTTGCACGGTTTATGCCGTAGCAGCAGTAATAGCAGTCGGTTTCACTGTTATCAATGTTGCTTGAGATAAACGCCAGCTATAACTTTTATATGCTAATAAAAGATGCCAGAAAACAAAGTTGCCCTAACGTCGTTGCTTCCCCATAGGTGGATTTCATATTTGTTATCAATAATTGTTCACCTATTTGGCTGTTGCCGCAAAATCGGTCGTAACAAACATTGATGATGTTTCTGCTGATAACACCGGTGGCAAATAATTTCAACATGGAACTATCTGCGCGTTTTTATCTTTAAATGCTGAGCCAGGTTCTGCACGAAGCCAAACCCTGTGATTAGCGTTTAGACGAAAAGCTGATTTTTCTTTATCAAATTGATTTTTAACGTAATAGACAAGACTACTAGCCTGTCGAGTCATTCCGTAACCATTACCTTGCTGCTCACCAGAAACTCATGCGTAGCAGTATGCAGTTCAATTATTAGTTGATATCATTATTGCTGCTCTCACAAAGGATATAGTTTGTATAACACTTCAAACTATAAACGTATTTTCTATTCCCTCCTTTTTTAATTTCTGACGGTGAAGCATGGCCTTGGTATCGCAAGCTCGGAGCTTGGGTAAGTACTTTTTATTGCTTGATAACTTATTAGTTGTGTTGGGGTTCTTTGTTGTTTTCCCACTCATCTCTATCCGATTTGTCGATCAGTTAGGTTGGGCTGCGCTACTCGTGGGTCTGGCCCTGGGATTAAGGCAACTGGTGCAACAAGGACTAGGGATCTTCGGCGGCGCTATCGCTGACCGTTTTGGTGCGAAACCCATGATAGTCACCGGTATGCTGATGCGTGCGGCAGGGTTTGCTTTAATGGCGATGGCCGACGAACCCTGGATACTGTGGCTAGCTTGTGCGCTGTCTGGTTTGGGAGGAACCCTCTTTGACCCGCCGCGTACCGCACTGGTCATCAAGTTAACTCGCCCCCATGAGCGTGGCCGTTTCTATTCCCTCTTGATGATGCAAGACAGTGCCGGTGCGGTTATCGGCGCATTGATCGGCAGTTGGTTGCTGCAATACGACTTCCATTTTGTCTGCTGGACCGGCGCAGTTATCTTTATATTGGCCGCGGGCTGGAACGTCTGGCTGCTGCCGGCTTATCGAATTTCTACCGTGCGCGCACCGATGAAAGAAGGGCTGATGCGAGTGCTACGTGACCGCCGCTTTGTCACCTATGTGCTAACTCTGACCGGTTATTACATGTTGTCGGTGCAGGTCATGCTGATGCTGCCGATTGTGGTCAATGAAATTGCCGGCTCCCCTGCCGCGGTTAAATGGATGTATGCCATTGAAGCTGCACTCTCACTGACTTTGCTCTACCCGATTGCCCGCTGGAGCGAAAAGCGTTTTCGCCTTGAACAGCGTCTAATGTTCGGTTTGTTGATAATGACATTAAGCCTGTTCCCTGTAGGCCTGATTACCCATCTGCAAACATTATTTATGTTTATCTGCTTCTTCTATATGGGTTCTATTATTGCCGAACCCGCCCGTGAAACACTGAGTGCTTCACTGGCAGATTCGCGCGCTCGTGGCAGTTATATGGGCTTTAGTCGTCTGGGGTTGGCGCTGGGTGGTGCACTGGGTTACACCGGTGGAGGATGGATGTACGACACTGGACGAACGCTGGAAATGCCGGAATTACCCTGGTTCCTGCTGGGTGTTATTGGTTTAATTACACTCGTGGGATTGTACTGGCAATTTAACCAGCGCCGTATTGAGTCCGCCATGTTGAGCGGCAGCTAGCGTGTCACTCGCCGGAGCGCCCTGCTCCGGCATACCGCCCTCATGCCGATTCAGGGTTATCTGATTGGCAACCAGCATACTCTGCTGCACTATTCTCCATCCCAACCGTCATTGAACAAACAGGGTAAATAATACAAAACGATAAGCTAACCAGTTACTATTAGGTAAATTTGGTTTGTTTAATGTCATTGTTACGAGGCTTTAATGAATAAATTAATGTGGGGCGCTGCGGCGCTAGTGGTTACTGCAACACTGGTCGGTTGTAACCAACTAACTCAATACACACTGAGCGAACAAGAAGTTAATGACTATCTGCAAAAGCATAATAACTATGAAAAACAGATTGGTATTCCAGGGCTGGTTGATGCTCATATCACGCTAACACAATTGCAAAGCCAAATTGGTCGTGCGGAACCCGGTAAAGTCACCTTAACCGGTAACGCCAAAGTCGATATTACGTCGATTCTCGGCCCGCAAACTGCCGATATGACATTAACCTTAAAAGCGCAACCAACATTTGATCGCGATAAAGGTGCTATCTTCCTGAAAGATATGGAATTAACTGACTACACGGTGAAACCGGAGAAAATGGATTCAGTAATGAAAGCACTGACACCTTATTTAAATCAGTCACTGAAATCTTATTTTGATCAGCAGCCTGCTTATGTGCTGGACGGTGAAAAGAGTAAAGCTGAAGCCATGGCGAAAAAATTGGCAAAAGGTTTAGAAGTGAAACCGGGCCAATTAGTCATCCCACTGACGGACTAATTGGCACCGCACATTTGATCTCAATGATACGGGGGGTTACTCCTCCGTATCATTATTTTCTGAAAGTTCATCCCACATGGCCTGCAAGGCTTCGCGGCTCAACTGTGCCAAAGTGCGATAAAAACCGCTGGTGGCATGGGCTTCTACTTTGCCAAGAAAACGGCCACACCAAGGCAGTAAATAGGCATCAAACAGTTCAATTTGCGCCGCCACTTCATCTTCCGCAGCTTGATCTTCCAGCCACGAGGCTGCCAGTAATAAACCACCAAAATGGTCTGTTGGCGCTTCTCCTAACGGCATACCGCGTTGTTGAAGAAAAGCTCTAACCTCGGCTTCCGGGCGAGCATTGTCATAATCGGAGCCATAAGGCGAAACGCTGCGCTCGTCACCGACAAACAAAGCATTATAATCAGCGACCAGAGCTTCAGGTTGATACTCATGTTGCAGTCGCGTCAGCAACTCACTCTGTTCCAGTGGCCAATGTTGTTCCAATTTACCCTGACCTATCAGCGCAAAAAGCGGTTCTAACAGCGGATCTTGTGGCTGGCGATAAAAAAGTGACCCAAGAATGCGGCACACCAGAGAAAAATCATTCATTTACATCATCCTGTTTCTTATTGGTTTTTAAATCAAAGAAATGTGACAGCGTCACATAAAAATCACAACCCGGCCAACTCTGGTATCGCCGCGCGGCCACGTTGCTCAAGGAAATTCAACAAACGTCGCGGGCTGACATTCAAAATGCGCTCTTGCGGGAAATTCACTTCAGCAATAATGCGCTCGCAATGTTCAAAAATTCCCAATGAATAAGCAATATGGGAGTCTGAACCCAAGGCCAACCAACCACCCGCATCCCGCACCGCTTGCGCAATCGCACGACAATTCGCTTCGCTCCCTTTGCGTGAATGTGTAAATGATGAGTTATTCAATTCCAGCGCCACATTATATTTTGCAGCAGCTTCAGCAATTGCTTTAATATCAACCGGATATTTAGGATTACCGGGGTGGCTGATAATATGCACATTCCCCTGCGCCATGGTGGCAATCATCGCCTGGGTATTGGCAGCCTTATCTTGAGGCGGGAACACGGGCTCGTGGAAACCGGCAATTAGCAAGTCGATGGCATCCAGCATCGGGCCAGTACAATCAATGTCACCGTCCAGATTTTTAATATTCGCTTCAATACCACGCAAGATCCCCACGCCATCAACCAACCGCGGCCATACGCGCATGTTCATAAAGTGCCAATAATGCGGGGCATCAGCCATATCCGGGCCATGGTCAGTAATAGCAAACAGTTTGATATTTTTGAGCTTAGCTTCGGCGATATAATCGTGCAGGGTACTGTACGCATGGGTACTGGCAATGGTATGCATATGTAAATCAACAGGATACATGACTACTCCACAAGGTCTTTTTAAGGCGGGATAGCTTTTTTGCAGGCAAAGCATAGTCCGCTAATGATAGCAGGAATTCTTCTCATCAGCAGCGCTAAAACCTCGCCGGCAAGTTCGTTAACCCCATCAAGCCGTGGCAGCCCCTAAATCAGTACCCTCTCACGACATCAACCAACCCAACCGGCTCTCCTCCTGCTTCTATCGCCTGAATATTGGCGACCACCTGATCCATTGCCGCTTCGGGCAGAGTAACGGCAGCAATATGTGGCGTAATGGTGACCCGAGGATGGCTCCAGAAAGGATGCATTGGCGGCAAAGGTTCTTCAGCAAACACATCTAATGTCGCCGCCGCGACTTGCCCGGCATTCATGGCCGCCAGTAGATCCCGCTCCAATAAGTGCGCTCCCCGTGCAATATTGATGATATAAGCATTGGCATTCAGTTGTGAAAAGAGTGACTGATTAAGAATACCGGCTGTCTGTGGGGTATGGGGCAACAGATTAATCAGCAATTGTGTCCCCTGAATGAAAGCGGGTAACTTTTCTTGACCGGCGAAACTGGTCACGCCGGCGATTTGCTTTGCCGTACGGCTCCAACAACGGACAGTAAAACCAAACTCGACCAGTTTGTGGGCAACACTTTTCCCTAATACGCCCGCGCCGAGAATGCCTATGGTGAATTTATCGTGCTGATGCGGTTCGAGGGGTTGCCACAATTTTTGTTGTTGTTGCAGTTGATACTCATCCATGCGACGGAAATAGCGCAATACGGCGGCAACGACATATTCCTGCATCTGCAAAGACATTCCAGTATCTTCCAGTCGTACCAATGGCACGCCCGCCGGTAAAGTTCCGGGATAACGCCGCTCTTGATCCAAAATAGCGTCTCCCCCCGCGCCCAGCGCAAACACGCCTTTCAATTCAACACGCTTGGCAAGCATCTCCTGAGGCGGCTGCCAAACCAGCGCATAATCTGCCGGTTGGGTGTCGCCACGCCGCCATTGTCTGATATTCGCGGTGGGTAAACGCGACTGTAGCCCTGACAACCACTGTTTTGCCTCAACGAATGGGTGATAAAAAATAATATTCATTATTTGCCAGCTCCTTGCGAAAGTATTGAATAGACTTTCGCGATTAGCTCGCAGATGCAAGCGCTACTCGCAAGAAATGACGATGAAATCAGCAAACTGCTGTAACTTTCGCTAAACAGTCATAAAGCACACATAAGAGGGTTGACGCTGGGCACACTTTTGCCTACATTACGCCGGTCAGCCACATTGAACACGGCTGATGGTACTAGCAGTAACACGGTGAGGTGTCTGAGTGGCTGAAGGAGCACGCCTGGAAAGTGTGTATACGTGTAAGCGTATCGAGGGTTCGAACCCCTCCCTCACCGCCATATTAAAGTGAAAGGCTCATGAGATTCATGGGCCTTTTTCGTTTCTGACCGTTCATGATAATTTCAGTTACCTGCCAGCAATTATAAATAACATTTGTCATTAATTGATTATGTAGCCCTGTAGCATCCCATGCTACAACGTGAAGAGTATTTCGATTTTCGAATATAATCCACGAGGGCATAACTATATGAAAATTTCATTTATTTCTTTCTTAATTCTATTGAATCTACAAACTTCATTTGCTTCCCCTCTTATTGTTGCACATCGAGCTGGCGCCGCTGATTTTCCTGAAAATACACGATATGCCATTGATAATTCGTTAGCTAATGAGGTTGATATTATCTGGATTACCATTCAACTCAGTAAAGACGGTATACCAGTGCTATATCGCCCCAAAGATTTAAGCGAGCTTACTGACGGCAGTGGCCCTGTTTCTGACTATACGTTGGAAGACTTACAATTATTGGATGCGGCTTATCACTTTAAACATGATGAGCACTATATTTATCGCAGCCGCGGAGTCAAGATCCCGTCATTACACGCGATACTATTATCCTACCCTCAGGTGAAATTTATTATTGATATTAAATCCCCTGACACAGATCCGGAAATTGTAGCGAATGCTTTAATAGAGTTGAGAAGAAATATCCAGTCACCTGATCGACTTGTTTTCTATTCTACTGAAAAAAAATACCTTGATGCACTACCAGTATATTTTAATAAATTCGAACCGCGTAACATAACTCGTAAAATTCTGGCTAATGCGATAATGGCAGGTAAATGCATAATAGCTAAAAATAAAGGCAATTCATTCATTATTAGCGAAAATAAACATTATGCCTTCGAATTAAGACGCGATGTAAAAGTCGTAGAAAAATTCACTCTGGGTAGAGGGACGACCCGCACTCAGTTAGTTTGGAACCAGCAAGCAATGGACTGTTTCAAGGAGAGCGAAGCGGCAAAAATATTGCTGATTGGCATAAATTCAGCAAAGGATTATCAATTAGCTAAAAATCTGGGGGCCGATTATGTGATGGTCGATTCGCCGCTTCAAGCGAAAGAGTGGCGCTAAACCCACCTTATTTGTCTGTGATTCAGTCTATCTGCACGCAGAATAACCAAATGACAAACAACAAATAAATACTGCTTGACCATCTATCTGCCGATCTTTATAGTACCGCCCCGTTGCAGTGCATAGCGCGGTAACGAAACGGTGAGGTGTCTGAGTGGCTGAAGGAGCACGCCTGGAAAGTGTGTATACGCGTAAGTGTATCGAGGGTTCGAACCCCTCTCTCACCGCCATATTCGAGCGAAAGGCTCTGACGAAAGTCAGGGCCTTTTTCTTTGGTACCAAATTCGGAATCAATCCATTATAAAGAGCGTCGGCGTTTATCTTTAACCATACGGTCACCCAGCGGAGAAAAAGGCATTAATCGGCTATAAACCACCTGATTACGCCCTCGATTTTTTGCCAGATACAGTGCTTCGTCCGTCATTTTCAATGCCTTTAACATCGACATTCCAGGTAAATAGAGAGACGCGCCAATCGAAATAGTTGCTTTAACTTTTCGTCCATCAGGTAATTGCACATCTAAATCCTCAACGCGCTGACGAATTCGCTCTGCCACCGATTTAATGGCTTGGGGATCATGGCGATGGGTTATAATAATAAACTCCTCTCCACCGTAGCGCCCCACAAAATCTTCATCCCTGACTGTCGTCATCAATAATTTCCCAACCTCGGTTAACAATATATCGCCCCCGTCATGGCCGTAAGTATCATTAACGGATTTAAAATGGTCGAGATCCAAAATCATTAAGCCACATGCCTGGCGATTGTGATGAATACTGTTTAGGCGGTAATCGACACTCGACCGGTTATTCAGTTGGGTTAATTTGTCGATATTTGCTCTATTTTTCATCGCGAAATACGCATAAATATGCCGCTCTTTAAAATTCAGAGCGTGATAACAGATAGCTAAACAAAGAGCAGAAATGAGTTGATATACCACAACCTGCGTCCAGACGAGAGCATTCGGAACTAATAAAACAGCGGTAAACATTCGATAAATAGCAATTAAGATAATAGTGATATAAAAGATGCGACTACTCTTTTTCTGCCATACTTTGGAAAACAAGAGTGGAACAATCACTATTGTTATTAATACGTTGTCTAATGTCACCCAACCGGTAAAAGCGAAATTTATCACCAACGCAGTTAAGCCACTTAACCAACCGCCATAAAATGTGACCAAGACAATCGGAATCAGCTCGAAACTATAGAAGTACGACCCAGAAATAACCCACTGATCTTGATTAAGATAAAGTGACACCAACCCTGATATCAGCCCAAATACAATACGCTTCCAAACCTCTCCATTATAAGAGAAAGGGCTATTCTGGCTTAAAGCAAAATAACCAATAGAAAGTGTTGCATAAGTGACACAAGCATCTCGGTATAGCGTTGACAAAGAATCTAATTCACTCATGGCGTAGCATCAGTCCTTTGAATTCTGACTGTTAATTTTACATAACACTGGGACAGGCGATTTCTCACTAAGATTAAGTCATGTTCTAATCTAAATTTGCTCATCGGAACCTTAGATATTAGGCAAAGATTAATAGTTTCTAACCTAAATTTTAGCTGCGAGATAGGCTTTATTCCTGAATAATTTCATTATGTGGCCTCCCCCAATCTTTGGGTAACCAGATATCTCCTAATCATTTAAATCCATTCAGACACACTCCATTCCTTTACTGTTAAAACTTTTTACTCAGTTTCTAACACCTAATGCTCAAATCAAGCCCTACCCGCGATAATAGGCACTTTGTATTTAGCCATGCAGGAAATTGTCTTGCCGGTCATGAATCCGCCGATTTAAACCACTTTATAAAACTGGCCGTTATCTACATTTCTGTCAGAGATTGATATACATCTAGATCTCATGCTGCGAATTGGCGTATCGTGGCTATCTGCTACTCGAGACGGACCCTTATTGGCCCGCCATTTATTTTGTCTTTTCTTTATTTGGTTTGCACCTTAGATGAAAACGCACGGAATTAACGGCATTAGGCCGTTCAGCGCGATTATTGACGCTTGCTGGCGAGAAACCTATACATTTCAACGGCTTTTAAAAGATATAATTGCCGGTATTACTGTCGGCATTATTGCTATCCCACTGGCTATGGCACTGGCTATTGCCAGTGGTGTTCCTCCACAGTACGGCTTATATACCTCGGCAATTGCCGGGATTGTTATTGCGGTCAGCGGCGGCTCCCGTTATAGCGTATCTGGCCCCACCGCAGCCTTTGTGGTCATTCTTTATCCTGTTTCACAACAATTTGGTTTGGCTGGCTTATTACTGGCAACATTACTCTCCGGTGTATTTTTATTGTGCATGGGGCTGGGGAGATTAGGCCGCTTAATTGAATATATTCCGCTGTCAGTCACGCTTGGCTTTACCTCGGGGATTGGTATCACCATCGCCACTATGCAAGTGAAAGACTTCTTCGGTCTACACCTGCCAGAGGTACCGGAAACTTATGTGGGTAAAGTGGCTGCACTTGCCCAAGCGCTGCCAACCATCAACTTCAGTGATACGTTAATTGCGACTGTTACTCTGATGGTATTGATTCTCTGGCCACGATTAAAATTAAAGTTACCGGGTCACTTACCTGCGCTCGTCGCCGGTACCGCTGTTATGGCAGTTTTATCGTTATTTGATCATCAAGTTGCCACTATCGGCTCACGTTTTGGCTATTTGTTGGCTGATGGCACACAAGGCCAGGGTATCCCCCCTATTTTGCCGCAGTTTGTCTTACCCTGGCATCTGCCAGCCGCCAATGGGCAAGAATTTGTTCTGAATTGGGCAACACTTTCGGCGCTGCTACCAGCCGCCTTTTCGATGGCGATGCTCGGGGCGATTGAGTCGTTATTATGCGCAGTGGTTCTTGATGGCATGACCGGGCAAAAGCATCACTCGAACAGTGAGTTAGTCGGCCAAGGGCTAGGCAATATGGTGGCACCGTTCTTTGGCGGCATCACCGCCACTGCGGCTATTGCCCGCTCAGCGGCTAACGTCCGTGCAGGAGCAACCTCGCCGGTGTCAGCCATTATCCATGCCCTGTTAGTGTTACTGGCTTTATTAGTTCTGGCACCAATGTTGTCATACCTGCCGCTGGCTGCCATGGCCTCGTTGCTACTCATCGTGGCCTGGAATATGAGTGAGGCGCATAAAGTGGTCGATTTACTGCGCCGTGGCCCCAAAGATGACATTATCGTCATGCTGCTGTGTATGAGTCTGACGGTATTATTCGACATGGTGATTGCTATCACGGTGGGTATTGTATTGGCCTCGCTGCTGTTTATGCGTCGCATTGCCCGCATGACCCGTCTAAGTGAAATTCCGACTGAAATGAATGAACATCGGCTAGTGTTGCGGGTTAATGGGCCACTGTTCTTCGCCGCCGCAGAGCGGATATTTAACGAATTACTCAGTCGTAGCGAAAATTACGACACCATCATTCTGCAATGGGACGCGGTACCGGTTCTGGATGCAGGAGGGCTGAATGCGTTTCTGCGCTTCACGGAGGCCTTAGGCGAGCATCAGCAACTCATTATCACGGATATTCCTTTCCAACCGCTGAAAACGCTGGCAAGAGCGCGTGTTAAACCTATAGAAGGTAAGTTGAGCTTCTACGGTTCACTCCCTGAGGCTTTGGCAGCATTAGCGGTAAAATAGCCTTTTCCGCGATCAAAAAAGGCAGCGTAGATGATCTACACTGCCTTGTTACCTATTCACCGCGATAACGCTAAGGACGCAGGATATAGATTGGATTACTTGCTGGTATCAAGTTCCGGGAAGCTTTTCACCAAATCGTCAATCGCTTTCATCTGCACCAGGAATGGTTCCAGCTTGTCTAATGGCAGTGCTGATGGGCCGTCACATTTAGCGCTGTTTGGCTCTGGATGCGCTTCAATAAATAGCCCAGCCAAGCCAACAGCCATGCCAGCACGAGCCAGTTCAGCCACTTGCGCACGGCGACCACCTGATGCTGAGCCAAACGGGTCGCGGCACTGCAATGCATGAGTTACGTCGAAAATTACCGGATGACCGCCCGTCGCCTGTACCATAACATTGATACCTAACATATCAACGACCAGGTTGTCATAACCGAAGTTACTACCGCGATCACAAAGGATAACCTGATCATTACCGGCTTCTTTGAATTTCTCAACGATATTACCCATTTGACCTGGGCTAACAAACTGAGGCTTCTTCACGTTGATAACCGCACCGGTGCGCGCCATCGCTTCAACTAAATCGGTTTGACGCGCCAGGAATGCTGGCAATTGGATAACATCCACCACCTCTGCAACAGGCTTACACTGGCTTATTTCGTGCACATCGGTGATCACTTTCACGCCGAATTGCTGTTTCAGTTCCTGGAAAATTTTCATCCCTTCTTCCAGGCCTGGACCACGGTAAGAGTGAATTGAAGAACGGTTGGCTTTGTCGAACGAGGCTTTAAAGACGTAAGGAATACCCAGTTTCTGGGTGACAGTCACATAATGCTCGCAGATGCGCATCGCCAGATCGCGAGACTCAAGCACGTTCATGCCACCAAACAGCACGAAAGGCAGGTCGTTCGCAACCTTGATATCGCCAATGCTAACCACTTTCTGTTTCATACAAATACCTTTATAAAGGATAAATCGAGATTAATTACAGTGAGTTATTACTCAACAAGGTGATTACCATAAATATACCCAAATAATTCGAGTTGCAGGAAGGCGGCCAACGCACATGCAGCTTGAAGTATGACGGGTATCAGTGCAATGTCACTCGTTGTTGCTCAATGGAGTGGATCTGCATTTTTATCATTTCAGCGATGGGGTCTTCCGGGCACTGTTCGACAAAATAGCTTAAATCAGAAATAGCGATATGGTTGCAATCCAGTTGGGCATAAATCAGGCCACGATCACGGATTTCATACGGGTCATCGGGGTCAAAGGCCAACACCGCTTCACTGGCACGTAAGGCCAGTTCCATCTGCTTCTCTTCCATTAATGCGGCTTTTAAGGTATCGAGCATTTTGCGCACAATCAGCGTGTTTTCCGCTTCTTCCAAATCCTCATCTTCCAATTCGGCGCTCAAGCCCAGATTGCCCTTGATCCACACTTCCAGCATATGCTCATTCAGTGTTTCACCGTTCAACGGGTTAATCAGCCACATCTCTTCGTCTAGCCAATCCGCGCGAAGAATCAATTGAGTTGGAAAAATAACGGGCATCAATGGCAAGTCCAGTTGATGTGCGATATGTAAGAAAATCACCCCGAGTGATACCGGCGTCCCCTGCCGCTTATCCAGTACTTTATCCAGCCAGATAGCATCTGACAGGCGGTAAACACCGCCCGCACCACCAAACTTCCACTTACGGTAAAACAGATCAATAAGCACTTCTAATTGCTGATCCTGATTGAGACCGTCGGGCATTGCAGCCCTGGCATCATCAACGAGCTGTTGTAGTTGATTGCGTACATCAGCCAGTGGAAAATTCTGTCGAATCTCCTGGGTTACCAGTAACACCCCATCACACAGGGACGCGTTGTTAAATTCGAAATCAGCAATGCTACTCATAAATATCCCATCAGCAGTGGTAACTTAGTTGTTGCCAGTTTTATAATCAAATACAGGCAACCCAATGCGAGTATAAAGGCAAGCCAGCGACGATTCTGGCTGCGAGTTCGCTTACCTAGTGCAACATAGCCAAGCAGGATATAGATAATAACGCCAAACAACTTTTCAGTCAGCCAGGTTCCTTGCGGGCTGAAAGGATAAAATCCAGTAATAAAAATCAATACAATGCCGCTGACAAACAACAGCGTATCATTGATATGCGGCGTTATTTTTACCCAGCGTTTATCCATCATAGCTGAACCGCGACATTTCCAGAAGAAACGTAACACAAACAGCGTAATACTGATAACCACTGTGAGTAAATGCAAATACTTCATGGCGATGTAGTCAACCCACATGTCTCTCAGTCCTTAATTTATGCTGAACGGGAATTTTCTTGTTTGAGCGCCCATTGTCCCAACGTCACACGATCATTATTACCATAATCTTTATACGTCATTACAGCACTAAATCCGCTATTATTAAGTAGTTTTTGTACCGCCGTAGCTTGTTGCCAACCGTGCTCTAGCATCAACCAGCCTCCCACTTCTAAATAAGTCGGAGACTGGCGAATAATTTCAGCCAAATCCGCCATACCCTCAGCAGGTGCCACCAGAGCACTGTGCGGTTCATAGCGCACATCACCTTCAGTTAGATGAGGGTCATTGCCATCGATATAGGGAGGGTTGCTCACAATCAGCGTAAATCGCCCGCTCACCGAGTCAAACCAGCTACTTTGCAGGAAATCCACATTAGTTATCGCAAGTTTTTTGGCATTATGGCGGGCCAGAGCAACAGCATCAGCTTTAATATCAACCCCCATCACCGCGCAATCTGGCCGCTCGCTGGCTAATGCCAAAGCAATGGCACCAGTGCCAGTTCCCAAATCCAGAATACGGCATGGCGTGGCAGGCAAATGCGCCAAAGCTTGCTCAACTAAGCATTCGGTGTCCGGGCGAGGAATTAATGTGGCGGAGGAGACACTCAACGGCAGCGACCAAAACTCGCGTTCCCCCACCAGATAGGCAATCGGCTCACCTTGCTCACGCCGCGCGGCCAATGGCTCTAACACCGCCAACTGCTCGGCGGTAAGTTGAGTTTCACCAAAAGCCAATAAATAGGTGCGGGCGCGCCCTGTGACGAAACTCAGCAGAATTTCGGCGTCGCGCTTTGGGCTGTCACTTTGGTTAAAACGGGCTGCCGCCTGCGACAGCCACTGCTGATAATCCATTAATCTTGCTCGGACAACGCAGAAAGCTGATCAGCTTGATATTCCTGCACAATCGGCTGGATAAGCATATCCAGTTTACCTTCCATCACCTCATCCAGACGGTAAAGTGTCAGGTTGATGCGATGATCTGTCACACGCCCTTGCGGGAAGTTATAAGTCCGATTGCGGTCAGAACGGTCGCCAGAACCTAATAAGTTACGACGCTCAGAGGCCTCGGCTTGCTGCCGTTTTTGCATTTCTGCGGCACGAATACGCGCGCCCAGCACTGACATCGCCTTAGCTTTGTTCTTATGTTGCGAGCGCTCATCCTGACACTCCACCACAATTCCGGTGGGAATATGGGTAATACGAATGGCTGAATCCGTGGTGTTAACGTGCTGACCACCCGCGCCTGAAGAGCGGAAGGTGTCGATGCGCAAGTCACCCGCATTGATTTCCGGCATTTCAGCTTCGGGAATCGCCGGCATCACCGCAACAGTACAAGCGGAGGTGTGGATTCGACCTTGTGATTCGGTTTCTGGTACCCGCTGAACACGGTGACCACCCGACTCAAATTTTAACCGCCCAAAGACGCCATCACCAGACACTTTGGCAATCACTTCTTTATAACCGCCATGTTCACCTTCACTGGCGCTCATGATTTCCACTTTCCAGCGACGGGATTCAGCATAGCGGCTATACATGCGGAACATGTCACCGGCAAAAATAGCGGCCTCGTCACCACCGGTTCCGGCGCGGATTTCCAGGAAGCAATCACGCTCATCATCAGGGTCTTTGGGTAGCAACAGAACTTGCAGTTGTTGTTCCAGCTCTTCACTGCGAGCTTTAGCTTCTTTCAGTTCGTCTTGCGCCATTTCACGCATTTCGGGATCTTCGAGCATCATTTCTGCTGCTTCGATATCATCTTGTACACTGCGCCATTCTTTGAAGCAGCGAGTGACATCCGTCAATTGCGCATATTCACGTGATAACGCGCGGAAACGGTCTTGGTCGGCAATAACATTGGCATCGCCAAGGTGCGCTAACACTTCTTCGTGGCGCTCTTGTAACGCTTCCAATTTGGCAACAATAGAAGACTTCATCCGTGGTTTTAAACCCTGTAATTAGAGGAAACTAGTGCTGATCCAGCCCAAGGCTGTCGCGTAATAATTGCAACCGCTCCATATCGCCATCACTGGCAGCTTGCTGGAGGGATTTGGTGGGAGCATGAATCAGGCGGTTAGTTAGCTTATGGGCCAGTTCATTTACCACCTGTTCAACATTGGCACCCTGCTCAATGGCGGCTAACGCTTTTGCCGTCATTTCACTACGAACTTGTTCAGCCTGAGAGCGGTAATCACGAATGGTTTCCACCGCCCCCTGAGCGCGTAACCAGGTCATAAAATTCATGCTTTCTTGCTGTACTATCGACTCAGCCTGAACTGCGGCAGCCTGACGTTGCGCCATATTGTGCTGAATAATCGCCTGTAAATCATCAACGCTGTATAAATAGGCATTCGACAGTTTACCCACTTCCGGCTCAATATCACGCGGCACCGCGATATCAACAAACAACATAGGTTGATTGCGGCGGCTTTTCAGCGCGCGCTCCACCATCCCTTTACCAATAATGGGCAGCGGGCTGGCGGTCGAACTGATAATAATATCGGCATCGGCTAAACGCGCATCAATCTCTGGCAATGTAATCACCTCTGCTCCGACCTCTGTCGCCAGCGCTTGGGCGCGCTCGCGGGTCCGGTTAGCAATAATCATATGCTTGACTTGATGTTCTCTCAGATGACGAGCCACCAGCTCAATGGTTTCCCCCGCGCCAACCAACAATACATTCAGCTCTGACAGTGACTCAAAGATTTGCCGAGCCAATGTACAGGCGGCAAAGGCCACCGAAACAGCACTGGCACCAATTTCAGTTTCTGTGCGAACCCGTTTAGCGACCGAAAATGTTTTTTGGAATAATCGCTCCAATTCGCCAGAGAGCGATTGCTCGCGTTGCGACTCTGCAAAGGCTTTTTTCACCTGCCCCAGAATTTGGGGTTCGCCCAATACCAAAGAATCCAACCCACTGGCAACGCGCATCAAGTGACTGACCGCATCATTACCATGATGCCAATAAAGGCTTTTTTTGACTTCATCCGGACTGAGCTTATGGTAGTTACACAGCCAGGCGATAAGTTGTTCGTGCAGATTTTCTTGCTGTTCTACGCTGAGGTATAACTCAGTTCGGTTACACGTAGACAATACGACACCGCCCTGCACCAACGGTTGTTGGAGCAAGCTGGCAAGTGCCTGATCGATCGATTCAGGTGAAAATGTCACCCGTTCACGTAACGATACAGGAGCGGTTTTGTGGTTAATGCCTAATGCAAGCAGAGTCATGAGAACGGCTTCGAGTAATACTGGTGTTAGTATGGATTCTCGTTTGAACCGCATTCTACTTGATGCGCGGGATCAATAAAAGTCGCAGTGCATCATCCTAAGTATTATCCCAAATTATGCTCAATAATTGATTATATGATGTACAACATAGAACAAGATATTGACGCTCAGCCCTCAGGTCGTTAGCGTGAGCAACAATGATGTCCATTATTCAAACGCATCAACCGAATTTGCTTTATCATAATATTGCTTTATAAAACGTGCCGCCAGTGCGACCGATAGGATTTATACCCATATGCCTCAGCGCAAAATCAGTTTTTATCGCCTACTTCCGTTAGCTACGTTGCTATTAGCTGCCTGTAGCACCACGCCGCCATCTGGCCCTGCGACCAGCCCCACATCGCCACAATGGCGTCAGCATGAGCAACAATTACAGCAATTGAGCCAATTTCAAACCCGTGGTGCCTTTGCTTATATCTCAGAAAAACAAAAAGTTTATGCGCGTTTCTTCTGGCAACAAACGGCTCCTGGGCGCTACCGCCTGTTGCTGACCAATCCGTTGGGTAGCACTGAATTAGAGTTGGTCGTACAACCCGGAGTGACCCAATTGACTGACAATCAAGGCAAACGCTATGTCAGTGATGATCCGCAAGAAATGATTCAAAAATTAACCGGGATGTCGATTCCGTTGGAAAGTTTGCGTCAATGGATTCTGGGCTTGCCCGGTGATACCACTGATTTCACTCTCGACGACAAATACCGCCTGAAACAACTGACTTACCAACAAGATGGCGTTACGTGGGTGGTTGATTATCAGGAATACAATACGCAGGTCACACCGGCATTGCCTAGCCGCATGGAGCTCAGTCAGGGTGGTCAGCGCATCAAGTTGAAGATGGATAACTGGACGGTCAAATAGTATGGCGAATACCAATCAATACGTCTGGCCGTCACCCGCTAAATTGAATTTGTTTCTTTATATCACCGGGCAGCGCACTGATGGCTATCATCTATTACAAACACTGTTCCAGTTTCTCGATTATGGCGACGAACTGACGATTGTGCCCCGCGATGACGATCAGATTCGGCTATTAACCCCCATTGTCGGGGTGGAAAACGAACAAAATCTGATAATCCGCGCGGCACGATTGCTGCAACAGCACGCCAGCTCAGCAAAAGTACCTCGGGGGGCAGACATTAGCATCGATAAACGCTTGCCAATGGGGGGCGGTTTGGGGGGAGGTTCATCCAATGCGGCAACGGTGCTAGTCGCACTCAATACCCTGTGGCACTGTGGTCTGTCTGATGAAGAATTAGCCGCTCTTGGACTCACATTGGGGGCCGATGTGCCAGTATTTGTTCGCGGTCATGCGGCCTTTGCCGAGGGAATTGGTGAAAAGTTGCACCCCGCAGAGCCTGTAGAGAAGTGGTATTTAGTGGTTCACCCCGGTGTAAACATCCCAACACCGATTATTTTTTCCGATCCTGAATTAAAAAGAAATACGCCAATTCGCCCACTGGCGGCGCTTTTAAGCGCTCCGTACGCAAATGATTGCGAACCAATCGCAAGAAAACGTTTTCGCGAGGTTGAACAGGCACTTTCATGGCTGTTAGAATATGCCCCGTCACGCCTGACCGGAACCGGAGCTTGTGTCTTTGCAGAATTTGACACGGAGTCATCGGCCCGGCAGGTGTTAAGTATTGCCCCGGAGTGGTTGCACGGTTTTGTTGCCCGTGGAGTGAACCTTTCGCCACTGCATCGCGTACGCTCTGGGAAAATGGAAAGCAGTGAGCACAGATAAGAATGCATTACAAAGGTCTAGATCATGGCACCACTGACCTGAGTTTGCGAAAATACCTGTCTCATTTGATTGAAAGCCGGTTCATAATACTGTTTTGGCTTTAAATACCCGTATGTATATTGCAATCAGTATGAATAGTCGCCCGTGATTACTGATCTGACAATATCTTCTCTGGACGCATGCCTGAGGTTCTTCTCGTGCCTGATATGAAGCTTTTTGCTGGTAACGCCACCCCGGAACTAGCACAACGTATTGCCAACCGTTTGTACACCAGTCTTGGTGACGCCGCTGTAGGTCGTTTTAGCGACGGCGAAGTGAGCGTGCAAATCAACGAAAATGTACGCGGTGGTGATATTTTCATCATCCAGTCCACCTGCGCACCCACGAACGATAACCTGATGGAACTGGTTGTCATGGTTGATGCCCTGCGTCGCGCCTCCGCAGGACGAATTACTGCTGTTATTCCTTACTTCGGTTACGCCCGCCAGGATCGCCGTGTGCGCTCCGCTCGTGTGCCTATCACTGCCAAAGTTGTTGCCGATTTCCTCTCAAGTGTTGGGGTTGACCGCGTATTGACAGTGGATCTTCATGCTGAACAGATCCAAGGCTTCTTTGATGTTCCGGTTGATAACGTATTTGGTAGCCCAATCCTGCTGGAAGACATGTTGCAGCAGAATCTGGAAAACCCAATCGTCGTCTCTCCAGACATTGGCGGCGTTGTTCGCGCCAGAGCCATCGCAAAACTGCTGAACGATACTGATATGGCGATTATCGACAAACGCCGCCCACGCGCTAACGTTTCTCAGGTGATGCATATCATCGGTGACGTTGCTGGCCGTGACTGCGTATTGGTTGACGATATGATCGATACCGGTGGCACTTTGTGTAAAGCGGCTGAAGCCTTGAAAGAACGTGGTGCGAAGCGTGTGTTTGCCTACGCGACTCACCCGATCTTCTCTGGTAATGCGGTTGAAAACATCAAGCATTCCGTGATTGACGAAGTGATTGTTTGTGACACTATTCCGTTGTCAGCTGAAATCAAAGCATTGAAAAATGTACGTACTCTGACACTGTCCGGCATGTTGGCTGAAGCCATCCGCCGCATCAGTAATGAAGAGTCAATCTCTGCGATGTTTGAGCATTAATCAACATTCAGTTGTGGATATCCCTGCGGTGTTATTTAGCCGCAGTGAGCTGTTCAGATAAAGAAAAACCCGTTGAAGCAGCCGCTCAACGGGTTTTCTACTCTTGGTCTATAGGTTCTTGATCTGTGGATTCTTCGGCCGTCATTTACTCCTCCTGGACATCAGCTCGATTTAAAGCTGTGCTAACAGGTTATATGTTATACACCTCGTGCAACACTCAGATGTTATGAGTGGCGCTGGTTGCGATTGCAACGTTTATCAAAGTGCTTAACCCACCAATAACGGTCTGCAACTTCTTCACGCCCACCAATTCGAGCGCCGACCAGCCATAGCAGTGCACCAACAAAAATACTCATCACAGCACCGTGGGCAAAGAATTGTGGTAAACCAAACTGTGTAACTTCGGCCAAAATTGAGTAACCTACCCCAACGACCATTGTCACCAATCCCAGTCCCATTAGCACATTACCGAGTCTTGCTGCGCTTTTACGTTTCATAAGCCACCTCCACTTGGGTTGCTAATAAATAATCACTCAGTTGAGCATCCAAAACTGCTTGCTTAATGCGATTATTCATGTCCACTTAATAACTAAGTATAGTCAGACTGGTAGTGAAGGTATTGCGTTGGCGATCACAACTGGCGAATATAATCCTACAAATCTTTACACTTTCCAGCCATTTGGCACTAAAGTTGAATTGTTACACAAATGAACTATTCACCGTTCAAACTATTAACTCTCAACAAACTCACACTCGCAGTTTTGTCATTACGCGCCATGACAGGTAAACTGTCATACTTTAATTCCTTTAGTAATAGCGAATGACGACGTGAGTAGCATTAAATTAATCGTTGGGCTGGCAAATCCGGGCGCAGAATATGCCCAAACCCGCCATAATGCGGGAGCCTGGTATGTGGACTTATTGGCGCAGCGCCATAACCAACAACTGAAAGAAGAGAGCAAATTCTTCGGTTATACCGCACGGTTAAATCTGGCAGGCCAAGATGTGCGCTTGCTGGTACCGTCTACTTTTATGAATTTAAGTGGCAAGGCTGTTGCGGCGATGGCAGGGTTTTACCGCATCTTACCGGAAGAGATTCTAGTCGCACACGATGAGTTGGATATTCCACCGGGTGTGGCGAAATTGAAGCTAGGTGGCGGCAATGGTGGTCATAATGGTCTGAAAGATATTCAGAGCAAGCTCGGTAATAACCCGAATTTCTATCGTTTACGCATTGGTATCGGCCATCCTGGCGATAAAAGTAAAGTCACCGGTTTTGTTCTGGGTAAACCCCCCGCCAGTGAACAAACCTTAATTGACGACGCCATTGATGAGTCTATTCGCTGTACTGAAGTGTTGCTGAAAGAAGATATCACCAAGGCTATGAATCGCCTGCATTCTTTCAAAGCGACCGTGTAGTAGCTGTTTGCCTAATTCCCCGGAAACCGCCATGCACCGGGGAATTAACCTCTCACTTTATTGATTTTTATTGCACAGCGCATTGATCCCCTGCTGGCCTTCACCAGTCAGGACAACACCGCCAATAATCACTCTAACCCGCCCTAGAAAATGATTACTTTTGGCGTCATATTCATCCGCAATATCTTGCAGTTCATCAGTGCAAAAAAGCGTCTCCCAATCGGCAGCTTTTTTCTTATTATCTGATAAATCGTGGCTACGCTCGAACTTGTCATTGATGGCGGTGAATTTCAATTGAACACCGTCAAAATCCTCATAAAGTGTTTTTTTCTGGTAACCCACATACCTCACGCTTTTGCCTGATCGGTTTTCTATTTGTAGACCATATTGATCAACCAACTCGGCAAAACTTGGCCCAACAGGTTCAGAATCTGCCGTCAGAAAGCGCATTCCCAAGACCCCCACCACTCCCCCAAACAAAATCACTATCAGCCATTTATAGATATTCATTTCCATGGGAATAATCCAAATTCAGTATGCTGACCCTAATGTTTAGTTATCGGACATTAAGCAAAAAACTTCAGGTAGTGGAAGCGTGATCCAGAGCACAGAGTTAGAAAAATCAATTACCTATCGGATATTGCGGTAAAAGCAATTCATACAATGAAACAGCATGTTCGAGATAAATCGTCAGAATGTGTATAATGGCGGCATAAATTTTGATTGCATCGGCCCGTTAACCCTAACGAGTTGATTTTTAAGTTATTTAAGGTGATATAAACATGGGATTCAAATGCGGTATTGTGGGCCTGCCTAACGTTGGTAAATCCACCCTGTTCAACGCGTTGACACAAGCGGGTATTGAAGCTGCTAACTTCCCGTTCTGTACCATTGAACCCAATACGGGTGTGGTGCCAATGCCGGACCCGCGTCTGGACCAACTGGCCGAGATTGTAAAACCTCAGCGCATTTTGCCAACCACTATGGAATTTGTGGATATCGCAGGCCTGGTAAAAGGGGCATCCAAAGGTGAAGGGCTGGGTAACCAATTCCTGACCAATATTCGTGAAACTGAAGCAATTGGCCATGTCGTGCGTTGTTTTGAAAATGACAACATCATCCATGTTGCTGGTAAAGTTGATCCCGCTGATGATATTGACACTATCAATACTGAATTGGCTCTTTCCGATCTGGAAACTTGCGAACGTGCTATCCATCGCGTGCAGAAGAAAGCTAAAGGCGGCGATAAAGAAGCTAAAGCTGAACTGGAAGCTCTGGAAAAATGCCTGCCGCATTTAGAGAATGCTGGCATGCTGCGTGCGTTGAATCTGACAGCAGAAGATAAAGCGGCTATCCGTTACTTGAGCTTCCTGACGCTGAAACCAACCATGTATATTGCTAACGTCAATGAAGATGGTTTTGAGAATAACCCATATCTGGATCAAGTGCGCGCCATTGCTGCCGCTGAAGGTTCCGTCGTGGTTGCCGTATGTGCAGCAGTTGAATCAGACATTGCTGAGCTGGAAGATGCAGACCGTGCTGAATTTATGGCCGAGTTGGGTATTGAAGAACCAGGTTTGAACCGTGTGATCCGTGCCGGTTATGAATTGTTGAATCTGCAAACTTACTTCACCGCCGGTGTTAAAGAAGTCCGTGCCTGGACCATCCCTGTGGGTGCAACAGCGCCACAAGCTGCCGGTAAAATTCACACCGACTTTGAAAAAGGCTTTATCCGCGCCCAAACTATCGCTTTTGACGACTTTATTACCTACAAAGGTGAACAAGGCGCAAAAGAAGCCGGTAAGATGCGTTCAGAAGGTAAAGATTACATCGTAAAAGATGGCGATGTGATGAACTTCTTGTTCAACGTCTAAATAAAATTTGTTGTCTTATGAGGTTTCGCCAAATCTCATAAGAATCGCAAAAACTATAAAATCCACGCAATTGCGTGGATTTAGACTACAGACAACCCCTCATGACTCGATCTTGCAAGGGGAGAACAGGTAGAAGAGTAAAGCGTCCGCGCCAGGGACGGCGCGGCTCGAGCCTACAAGGATGTATTTACGGCGTCTTTACGATCTGCCTGTTTTCACCGTTACGGGCACTTTGTCATTAATCTCAAGCGCGGCTTAATGCCACTCTTTAATTTAAGTGCAGAATACGTTTTCACTCGGTTACTGCGGAATAGGTGTCACCAACGGCTCGCCAGAAAAATAGGCGTTAACATTTTCCAGCACCAGGCGCGACATCTCTTTGCGCGTTGCCCAGGTAGCACTCGCCATATGCGGTGTGACGACCACATTTGCCCGGTGTAACAACGCTTGCGGGACTTGCGGTTCGTCGGTGAAAACGTCCAGACCAGCCCCCCCGAGTGTTCCCTCTTCGATGGCTTCAATCAGCGCCCGTTCATCAACTACCGATCCACGGGAAATATTGATCAGAATGCCTTCTGCGCCGAGGGCATTCAACACATCGCGGTTAACGAGACTGCGGGTTTCTGCGCCACCATTTGTACAGACCACCAGAAAATCACTCGCCTCCGCCAGCGATAATAATGTTGCATGGAAGGTGTAATCCATGTTGGCAAGTGCCGCTCGATCCGTATAGGCGATCGACATATCAAATGCGGCAGCGCGTTTGGCGATAGTACGCCCAATACGCCCCATGCCAATAATGCCTAACCGCGCCCCTGAAACTTTACGGGTCCACGGGTAACCGCCCTTCTGCCATGCACCCTGCTCGATAAAGCGTTGTGCTGCGGGGATCTGGCGTGATGTTGCCAGCATCAACCCCATGGCCAGGTCGGCAACATCATCCGTCAATACGCCGGGGGTATGGGTCACGGCAATCTCACGCTCTCTTGCTGCGGCAACATCAATACCGTCATAGCCCACACCAAAGTCGCTGATGAGTTCAAGATTAGGTAACCGTCCCATAAATTCGCGACTGACCACAGCTTCGCCGTTGGTGAGTACTACACGAAACTCGGCAGCCAAACGCTCAAACTCCCCGGCGGCCATGTCGTTGTATTCATATACGTCGTATAGCGCGTTCAGTTGTGCATTCAACTGATCGGGTAGCGATGCCTGTTTTAATACTTTATGTTTAACCGCGATATTATTCATAACGAGACCTTAATGTTGCGAAAGCGATGAGGCTGACGATTTTGTCGCCATTATTTTGGATGGGCGGCCGACATAGATACCGACGATACCGCCGATAACCAGTGCCGTAGCAATGATCAATAAGCCATAATGGAAACTGCCGGTGACATCCTTTATTCTGCCCAGTAATGGCGGCAATCCCAGGCCGGCAAAGTTGGCAATGGCATTAATGAAGGCGATAGACGCCGCCGCAGCGACACCCGCTAATTTTTCGGTCGTTACCGCCCAGAATATTGGGGTCAACGCGAAGTTAAAACCAACGGTTAATACCAGCATAATATAGGCAATAAAGAGATTACTGGTGTATATCGACGCGGCCAACAGTAAGCCGGAAATAATCAACGGCACACCCAGATGCAGCGAGCGCTCTTTGGTCAGATCCGAATGACGTCCATTTATGTACATAAAGAGAGCTGCAAAGGCAAAAGGAATAGCCGACAAAACGCTAATAACGAAATTGCTCTGTTCGGTAGCGACACTTTTAATAATTAATGGCAGGAAGAGCGTAATACCAATTGAGCAAAATGCTTGCAAGAACCACACCAGACTCAATAGCAATACCACTTTATTCCTGAGCGCACTGGTCCATGAATGCTGTTTCCCAACGACTGCGGCACCATTATCTTGTTGTAACGTGGTGTTCAGCCATTTTTTCTCGTCCGCACTCAGCCAGGTGGCATGGTTTGGCGTATCCGGCAGACGTAACAGTACCAGGCAGCCGAGAATGATGGCTGGGATACCTTCCATCGCAAACAGCCAACGCCAGCCCGCGATATCAGCAATACCGTGCATATTGAGAATACTGCCGGAAATCGGTAATCCAATCACTGACGCCAGCACCGATCCCATATAGAAGAATGACATAGCACGGGCACGGTTACTCTTGGGAAACCAGCAGGAGATATAGTAGATAATCCCCGGTGTAAACCCGGCTTCGGCCATGCCCAACAAAAAGCGCATCACATACAGTTGTGTCGGCGTTTGAACCAATGACATCCCGGCGCTAACAATCCCCCAGGTAATCATGATGCGCGCAATCCAGATACGTGCACCAACCCGAGTCATAATGACGTTACTGGGTATTTCAAAAATGATGTAGGAGATATAAAACATACCTACACCCAGGCCATACATACTGGCAGACAGGCCCAAATCGGCATTCATTTGTAGTGCCGCAACGGATATATTAGTTTTATCCAGATTGGCAACAAAATAGCAAATAATAATAAACGGTATTATTTTTGCGTTTAATTTCTTTAGTGTTGTAGAGCACAGATCGATGTTCATTAATATCACCTTAATGAGTGTACCCCTGGTGTCAGGGCATAAGATGGCCATTCCACGTAATGTGGATTCAAAACAAATATGTATATATCGATATTTTTATTAATTACTTTATTGATATAGTTTTACTGTATATCCCTGTTATTTAAAATATATAGGATAGGTTACCATTCGGCTACGGCACCATCTTCATAACGCCAAATTGGGTTGCGCCAATCAGGTGCATTTTTACTGCGCTCAATCACCAGCTCTTCATTAATTTCAACGCCCAGCCCGGGTTTATTTAGCGGATAGAAATAACCATCGGTCATGGTAAAGTCGTCTTTATTAATGACATAATCCAATAATTCGGCCCCCTTATTATAATGGATACCCATACTCTGCTCTTGGAATACCGCATTACGCGCCACAAAATCCAGATGTAGACAAGAAGCCAGTGCGATCGGCCCTAATGGGCAATGCGGTGCCAGCGAAATATCGTAAGACTCTGCCATTGCCGCAATTTTGAAGCATTCCGTGATCCCACCCGCGTGCGACAAATCCGGCTGGATAATGGCTAAACCACCGTCGGCTAATACGCGTTTGAAGTCAAAGCGCGAAAACATGCGTTCACCGGCAGCAATGGGAATATGCGTTTGTGCGGCCAGACGAGGATAATATTCGGCCTGTTCGGCCAGTACTGGTTCTTCAATAAATAGCGGGCGGTAAGGTTCGAGTTCTTTGATCAGGATCTTCGCCATAGGTGCATTGACGCGGCCATGGAAGTCGAGCCCAAACTCAATACTGTTACCGAATGCTTCACGTATTTGCGCCACAACAGCAACGGCATCGTCAACTTTACGTGAGTTATCTATCAAGCCCATCTCTTCGCAACCATTGAGTTTAAAGGTATCAAAACCAATGCCTTTCAGCTTGTTAATACCTTCAATCACATCCGCTGGGCGGTCGCCGCCAACCCAACTGTAGGCTTTAATCTTATCGCGAACCAGACCACCGAGCAGTTGATAAACAGGAACGCCCAGAGCTTTGCCCTTAATGTCCCACAGTGCCTGATCGATGCCGGAAATCGCGCTCATCAGAATCGGGCCACCGCGATAAAATCCACCGCGATAGAGCGTCTGCCAAATGTCATTGATTCGCGCCGGATCCTGCCCGATCACATATTCAGACAGCTCATGCACAGCGGCCTCAACACTGCGGGCACGGCCTTCAACAACCGGCTCACCCCAACCGACAATACCTTCATCCGTTTCTATTTTCAGGAACATCCAGCGCGGCGGCAACCGGTATGTGGTTAGTTTAGTCACTTTCATCGGGTCGATTCCTTATAGGCTTTAACAAAGGCGTTGGCTTGCTGTATCGTACGTTCAACCGACTGCCCGGCGCGGTAGAGATCGCTTCCCAAGCCTGCACCGATACAACCGGCATTAAGATAGAGATGTAAATTTTCAGGGGTGATCCCCCCCACCGCAAAGACCGGAATTTCTGGCGGTAACACCGCTTTCAACGCTTTGATGTAATCCGGCCCAAATGAGTTGGAAGGAAAAATTTTCAGCGCCTGAGCGCCCGCATCCAGCGCATTGAAGGCTTCCGTCGCGGTCGCGCAGCCAGGGCAAACGGTCATACCATACCCCACCGCTCGGCGAATCACTTCCGGCTGAATATTGGGGGTGACCACCAGACGGCTGCCCATCGCATGCAGCTCATCAACTTGCGCAGGTTGCAAAACCGTACCGGCACCAATCAGCGCGCGATGTCCAAACTCTTTCACTGTTTCACTGATGCTGAGCTGCCAGTCAGGAGAGTTGAGTGGGATCTCCACTGCATCAAAACCTGCCTCCAACAATGCGGCTACATGCGCCTGAACATCTTGTGGCGTTATGCCGCGCAAAATAGCGATCAACGGAAGATCAGTAGTCCAACTCATTGATAATACTCCTCATACCCGTCTGGAAAGCACGGTTGCCTTCCAGCGTTTGCCAGGTCAGTCCGGCAAACTTCAATGCTTGCTGATAACGCACGGTCAATTTCGGACTACCAATTAAGGTTATTGGCTTATCGCCAGTGGCGCAGTACTGCCGCTGCATTTGTGCCACTTCATTACCGATCAACAATCCTGATAGCCATTCACTGACGGCGCTTTTATCTAATTGCCCCAATACATGCGCCGCACGGGTTTCAAAAAGACTGCGAATAATGTTGGTTTCGTTAAAACCACTCTCCAGCCCTTGCTGGAATACCGCCGGATTTGCCTGTTGCTCAGTCAGCCCGATGCCAATAAGTGAATGGTGCATCAGCAAATGGTGAAGTTCGCCCGTCATGACGGTGCGGAAATCAACAATCTCGCTGCCATCCATCTGTACCCATTTACTGTGCGTTCCCGGCATCAAATACAGTGCAGCTGGACATTCTGTATAGGCACCGATTAACTGTGTTTCTTCACCGCGAATGACATTGCAATTGCCTTCGTTGACCACACTCAGACCGGGAATAATCCACGCGTTGAACGGTGTGGCCTGCTCAACCCGCGTTAACTGTTTGGATAAATCAGTCAACTGCGTCGGGCAAGGCAGATACGGCACCGTCATCCATCCTGCGTTGCTGCCAACCATCCCTGCCATCAGAACCGGTACCTGATGAGCTTGCCATGGCAAAAGTGTGTCGCGGAAAACCTGTTCGGGTGTACGTCCATTGAGCCGGGTAACACCCGCTTCTGACTCCAGGTAATCGGTACATTCACCGTTCAGGTAGAGCCAGGCGCGCAAGTTGGTCGAGCCCCAGTCAATGGCGATATAACTTTCTCTCATGTAATATCCTTCAGCCTTTTGGTCGAACTGGCGATCATTGTCAATGCCGCCTGTTCTGCTGCATCTGCGTTCTGATGCCGTATCGCATCGTACAAATCCTGATGCTCCTGCAAGGTGCGCGGCATGTTGGCTTTATCGGCCATATAGGTCCGTTCAAATACGGCACGCTGCAAGGAACTTATCGCCACACTTAGTTGTTGCAGCACCGGGTTATGCACCGACGCCAGTACTGCTTCGTGAAAACGGATGTCAGCCTCATTGAACGCATCACGATTTTGGTGATAGGCGATCATGTCGTTAAGTGCTTTTTCAATAACCGCCAATTCGCTGGAGGTCGCCCTTTCCGCAGCCCAACGGGCAACGACCGGTTCAACCAGATTACGCACCTCGCTCATCGCCGAGATCAGCCGGGGATCGTAATCATTCGCCAATGACCACTGCAAAACATCCGTATCCAGATAATTCCACTGATTGCGTAAAGCCACAAAGGCACCGCGATAACGTTTTATCTCCACCAACCGCTTCGACATCAACGAACGCAGCACTTCACGAATGATGTTCCGTGACGTCTGGAACTCTTCGCACAGCTCGGTTTCAGCTGGCAGTGCAGACCCTGGAGCATATTTACCACTAACGATTTGCTGCCCTATCTCGAGAATAATGCGATCAGTTTTGCTCAACTCTTGGCTACTCATAAGTGCTCCACGAAAGACAAAAAGGAAAAGTTGCCAAGTATTTTAACTGTATCGAGCCTTTGCGTCGCAAGATCACCGCACAATTCACAACTATTGTTCTTAACCTTCGACTGGATTGTAGTACCAAATACAATACGTGTACTGCAATGCGGATCACAAAACGGTCAATACCTTGCCGTTTTGCTGAAAAGTTGGGATTTGCGCGAAGAACGTTTAAAGGTTTTGGCACACCTTGATGAGCCAAAAAAGAAATTCATCGAAGTGATATAAGTGGGGGCTAAGGGGGCAAAGCCATGCGTAGGGAGGCTTTGCATCTCTTGAGAGTTAACTGAAAATCCACGCAGTTGCGTGGATTTTTTCACAGTATTTTAACTTATCTCATAAAAGCGCAGCAGAAATATTTAGCTATCTGTCGTCTCAACGCAATGCTTGAAGAATATCGTATGCTGCTTGTACGCGGACTGGATTAGGGTAATTCTTGTTCGCTAACATCACTATGCCAACCTTCTCCTCTGGGATGAATGCAATATAAGCACCAAAGCCATTGGTCGCACCGGTCTTATGAACCCAGGATGCTCGCACGGCAGGTTGTGCGGGTACCAATACCTCAACCTTACGTGGTTTTAGCGCAATATCATTGCCACTATCAGCAACCACCTTCTGCGGATTGATGGGCCAGTTATACATTTCCCATCCCAGGCCCTGGAACATCTCTCCCGCCTGAAAATAACGTGATTGAGATGCGATGATCGCTTGTTTTAGCTTATCGTTACCGGCAGGTAAGCTTTCTGGCTCCATATGGACCTGCATAAATCTCACCATATCTTGTGCGGTGGATTTCACGCCATAGGCTTCCTCACCCAGCATGCCCAAGGTAACGCGCACTGGCTGACCATCTTTATATCCCCACGCATAATTTGACTGCATGGATTCGGGGACAGTGATAAAGGTATGATCCAGTTTTAAAGGTTGGAACACATGCTCCTTCATATAGTTTTCAAATGTTAACTGACTTCTTTTCACCGCCAGCGCACCGAATAGCCCAATGCTGGCATTAGAATAATTGCGCATCACCCCAGGTGCCCACTCTGGCTGCCATTGTTGATAATATTGCCACAATGATTTTTGGTCGGTCACCGAATCGGGGAGTTGCAGAGGAAGTCCACCCGCAGTGTACGTCGCCAGATGCAACATTTTCACCTCTTTCCACTGGCTGCCCGTTAGCTCCGGAGCATATTCCGTCACGGGATCATTAAGGTTCATAATACCGGTTTGCATGGCATATTCTCCGGCGACGCCGGTAAAGGTCTTACTCACTGAACCGAGTTCAAACAGGGTATTTTCGGTTACCGGACGACCTGTTTTGATATCCGCCATACCATAGTTAAAGAATTGCGGCTTTCCGTCATAAAATACTGCGACGGCCATACCGGGAATACCCTGTTTTTCGAGCAACGGCGTAAGGGTGTTATTGACGATAGCCGCAACCTGCTGCTGCGTAAGTTTGGTTTGTGCCAAACTATAAAGTGGGAAAGTTGTGATAGCGGTAAAGATCAAGGTATTGATTATAGACTTTTTCATCATTAGTAAATCTTCCATAGGCTGATAAATGGCATGCAGTGTGGCTCCTTTTGCGTGAAGGATTCTGCAATGATTGACTATGGATAACAATCGATTATATTTAGCACTTGATAATAGAAAATCTAACAAGTAAATCTATGGTTCGCAGCTATATTCCGCTAAATTCACTTCGCGCCTTCGAGGCTGCGGCCAGACAGTTAAGTTTTACTAAGGCTGCTATCGAATTAAATGTTACCCATGCAGCAATAAGTCAGCAGGTCAAAGCGCTGGAACAACGCCTCAACTGTCGCCTCTTTATTCGTATTTCACGCGGATTAGTGCTCACAACCGAAGGGGAAAATCTGCTCCCCATCCTGAACGATTCTTTTGATCGTATCGCCGATACGCTAGACCGTTTCTCCGCTGGAAGAATGCGTGAAAAAGTCAGGGTGGGTGTTGTTGGGACCTTTGCAACCGGCTATTTATTGTCACGACTGAGGGGTTTTCAACAACATTTCCCACATGTGGATATTTTACTCTCAACACATAATAATCGTGTCGATGTTGTGGCTGAAGGGCTGGATTATGCCATCCGTTACGGCAATGGAGCCTGGCATGGTACGGAGTCCCAATTGTTATGTGATGCTCCACTTGCCCCGTTGTGCGCCCCTTCATTAGCAAAAGATTTACGCCACCCTACTGATCTTCAAAGGTTTATGCTGCTCCGCTCCTATCGTCGCGATGAGTGGTCGGCTTGGTTTACTGCTGCGGGAGGATCTGTACCTTCACCTTCCCAGCAAATAATGATGTTCGACTCGTCAGTCAGTATGCTGGAAGCGGCGCAGGCGGAAATAGGTATCGCACTGGCTCCACCCGCCATGTTTATGCACCTGCTACGTAGTGAACGCATAATCCAACCTTTTAGCACAACAGTCAGTCTCGGGGGATATTGGTTAACTCGCCTACAGTCTCGTACTGAGACACCGGCTATGCGGGATTTTGCTCTGTGGTTATTGTCTGAAATGAAGTCTGAGGGAGAATAGAGCGGTATCAACGGCTAATAACACTGTTTGAACGACAAAAATCCGCGAAGTGTCTATCAAAAAACAGTGGCCTATTGGGAAATACCAAAGGCCACCAGCAAGTAAATTAATCGGTAATGCTTTGCTTTTTCTCTCGAATGTCTTGTTCAATTCCATCACGAACATCTTGCGGAATTTTCAGTGCGTCGCCCAGCGCGGCAAGATAACTACGTTCCATAAAATGGTCCACATCAATGACGGCGCAACTCAGGAAGTATAGCTCCAACGCTTCCTCTTCATTTTGAATATCACGCGCCAGTAATTGAGGGTCCAATGGCTGATCAATTGCCTGTTGCACCAGACGTTCACCCTGCTCACTGATACCCGCCTCGCGCATATTCTGCTCAATGATACTGCGCTCTTTCGCATCAATATGCCCATCACTTTTGGCCGCAAACACCAGTGCCATGACCAACCGCTGCACACGCTGATCTATCGGGGCGACTTGCTGACCATACTGTGGTTCATCCTGATGATTCTGACGAATTCTGTCTTTATATTTATTCCATAACACGGTTCCCAGTACCGCGCCGCCGCCGGCTAATAACGCACTGCTACCATATTTGCTCAGTAGTTTACGTGAGGATTTACTGCCAACAAGTAAGCCAGCAAGCCCACCCAATGCGCCAGGCACTAACATATTACTCAGGCCAGAAGCCCCATCACCGTTCTTCTTCGTTGTCTGCCCGAGCATTGACTGTAATTGTTGCATCAAGTTATTCATAATCTTCACCAATAAAGTGGAGTAAACAACCTGAGAATAAAGCAACAAATGTCAAGATGTGTATGAGGGTGTAAAAAAGCCTATCTACCTATATTGAAACTGCCTCTCCAACGTGAAAAAGACAAATAAAACACTTAAAGCCCATGCCATAGTGATGACTTTTCTGTCTAATAAACAACATTAAAATGAAGAAAGAGATAACGCTATTTCTGACATCCAGTGACTTGCGGGTAGTTACGATACACCAACATGAGTTTTCTTTTGGGCTCAAAACCGTTATCCAGCATGCATCGCTGTATATCAGCCGCCTTTCTAATTGCGGATCAGCCAATAAACTCATCCCTGAAACTGAAATCTCGCTATAAATCTTGTGCTGTTAAATGTTACCCGACCATTGTCGGGTAACGCCGTTTATCCGCGCTTCCAATATCCGAATCTTAAACGATAACCTTGTTCTGGCTTTTGACGCTTATTGTTACAATGTTATGATAAGTGGCTGAGGCAATTGAAATCACGATGACAAGGGAAACGTTTTGAACACGAAAAGCAGAATGCGGTTGTGGCCACGGTTGGCGTTATATGCAATGGCTATCTTGCTATTGGCTGGGTGCTCAAACAATGCAAATCGTGATTATGCCAAGCTGCCGAAGGGCAGTTACAACGACAAATCCTATACCGTCAAAAAGGGTGATACTCTCTATTTTATCGCTTGGATCAGTGACAGTGAAGTCAGTGACCTTGCCCGTATCAACAAGCTAAAACCCCCTTATCGACTGGAAGTTGGGCAGAAGTTGCGACTTGATAGTTCGAGCTCAACGGGGCGTCTAACGTCAACTAAACGCAAATCATCAAGTACGACGCTGGCTAAATCGACGCCACCGCCTGGTGCAAGTCGTTGCTGGCGTTGGCCCACCAGCGGCCAAGTTATCTCTAAATATTCCGCTGCCGATGGTGGCAACAAAGGGATTGATATTGCAGGTAAACGCGGGCAGCCAGTCTATGCATCAGCCAAAGGGAAAGTGGTGTATGTCGGCAATCAACTACGCGGCTATGGCAACCTCATCATGATTAAGCACGGCGAGGATTTCATTACCGCTTACGCCCATAACGACACCATGCTGGTGAATAATGGTCAGGATGTTAAGGCTGGGCAGAAAATAGCCACCATGGGAAGCACAGGAACAGATACCCTAATGTTGCATTTTCAGATTCGCTACCGGGCAACAGCGCTAGACCCACTGCGCTATCTGCCTGCACAAGGAACGTCACCGAAGTGCTAGCTAATTTAAGGTTTATGCTATCGCAGATAGATAAAAGGCTCCTGTTCAGGAGCCTCGACTGCTGACGAACTCTCACGACTCGATCTTGCAGGGTGGGACAGGTAGAAGAGTAAAGCGTCTGCGCCACGGATGGCGCGGCTCGAGCCTACAAGGATGTATTTACGGCGTCTTTACGATCTGCCTGTTTTCACCGTTAATGGCACTTTGTCATTAACCTCAAGGCTCCTGTTCGGGAGCCTTGTTTTTGATACTTATTTCAGTCATGAAGCCCTGTTATCATTACGCCAGAATTTGTTTCACGAATGCTTTGATTTCTTCAACCTGACAGTTATCGAAGAAACACTGCTGGAAACGTTCACCACTCACGGCGGTTTTCACCAATTCTGGGTCGATAGCCCGCAGTGTATCCAGATAGTTTTCTTTTACTACAGCTGCTTTCACTTGGTTCAAAATACCCGCGTTGCGCACTTGTGGCTCTTTACGATCCAATGGGTAGCCTTCGCCTTTCACGCCGGTGAAAGCTTTCTCAAAGATGTAACGCACATTCAGTTCAGCACCCCAGCCAAAACCTTTGGCGAATGGCAGTGACAGTGCATTACCGTTGTTAATCTGAGCAAACAGGAAAGCATCCGCTGGATCGATGCAATAACCGCACACTACACCTGGGTGAATGTTCAATGACATCATCGCACCCTGCCCAGTACCGCAGCCAGTAACGACGAAATCAACTGCTTTAGCGTTCAGCAGGATGCTGGCCATAATCCCCAGATGGATATAAGTCAGATGATGGTCATTCTCATCACTCATACCTACGTTGTATACCGGGTACGCTTTTTCTGAGGCTACAGCGTTCAGCTCTTTCAGAATGATTGCGTTTTTACCCGCTTGGCTGTTTTCCATCATCAGTGCGATTTTCATTTATTATCTCCGTTGCGCCAACGAGCTTCAGCCCATTGGGTGTGATAGTTAGACTTGACTGTGCAGACCATAGCAACTTGGAAACAAAATTTCAATTTTAATGAAAGGATGTTTTATAAATGTCACACTTCGGGATTTAACATAGCTCGCCAGAATGGAAGTTTAGGCAGAAAACGACATAATGACTCAAGGAGTAACTCGCCCTTTTAGCTGTTTGAAGCCGCGCAACTCACTTGCGCAGCCTTAGTGCTATTAGTGATGCAACATCTCGTGAACAATATCGTCTTTATCTAACGCTATCGGGTAAAAGGTTGGCCAGTTATCCATTTCTTTCAGCAACTTCTCTTGCGATTCATTACCCATATAAACATGAAAATGATGGGATTTCTGTGGCTCAATGATATGGTCACTGAATTGGACATATTTCGGGGCTTTGGAACTGGCATCTTTGCATTCATATAAATAGCGCACCCCTTTCTTTCCTGAATCATAGTGCATTATTTTAAAGCCAGAGTAGCTGTATTGGCAGGAGTTAACCGCTTCTGAGGTATGGAAATCAATAGTATTGTTCTCGATACCAATCATCGTGATATCAGTCGCATAGCCTTTTTTATAATATTCTCGGTACTCCTCAATGGTTTTATTTTTGTTCTTTTTGGCTTTATCTGCCAGCACCGGATCCAGAGCACCCTGTAACAGATAGGGATTAATCGATTGCCACACACCATCCCAATCACCGAGTGGCCGGTCTTTAACGTCTTTATCTGCAAAGATACCTTCACTTGCGTTGCGTGCTACTTCAGTTTGTTGATGCTCATGGCTATGTTTGCCATGAGCAAATGAATTTAAACTGGTCAAGGACACGCAAACACTAAGTGCAACGATGGATAGGTGGTGCAATTTCTTTGGCATGAACAACTCCTATTGATTGATTTAAATGTAATGTTATATTATTACATAACCATCAATCAACAGGTTTTTATCCCTTATTAACTAACGCAGTTACGGCTTCTGGCTGCTGTACAAAGCTAATAACAGACTTGTTAAATAATCAAAATGATGGGTATTTATCGTTCGGGAAATAAATTAACCCATAATAGACAGCTATCAGGAAGTAGTGGCTGTAATTGACCACCTTTAATGGCTGGTAACCACCAACATCCTTGCGAAGCACTAAGTTCATGCGTTTCTGTGTGGCTGATAAGCCATTTCCCCTTTACGACATAAACTAATCCACCATGTGAGGCTGGAAGTTCTTGCGCTGAATTAACAGATGTTACGCTAGCCTGCCAACAACCTCGCCGGGTCATGATATTAAAATCCTGACTACTTCCCCCCAGCAAATGTGCATAGATAGGTATATCGCCGGGAAAAGCAAAAGACTGCAATGGGGTCGAAAGGGTATGAGCCTCCCACTCGGGGCTGGAGAGCACTACCCCTTCACCTGTGAGCAATGTAATTGAACGATCAATATCGGGGAATACTGAAAATGGACCGTCTTGTTCAATCGTCGCAATGCTGGCACGCCAGGCAAAGTCATCCCCCCCGACGGGCCAACATGCAATTTCACGGGTTTCACCACCACCATTTCGCCAGCGACTAACCGGTAAACTGGCAAAATCAAAAACGGTAAAGCTCATCAGACCTCCTGTTGACAAGCTTTTAGTACCGCCAGAAAAGCCTGCGCAGTTTGCTGTTGCATCGGATGATATCTATCCACTATTACCGCGTTGCCCGCCACATAAACATCCCGAATTTGCGATTTATCCCCCGCAAATAACCATCGATTCAATAAAGAAGCAGATTCTGTGCCACCAATATAAGGATCATCGCCATCCAAAACTAACCAATCGGCACGATAACCTTCGGCTATCTGACCAATATTGCTGCCGCAAGCTTGCTGTCCCCCAGCTAAAGCTTGGGTATAAAGTAAATCGGCAACCGCTGGATACTGTTCATTAGTCAGGCGATTACGACGCTGATCTCGCAAGCGCTGCCCATACTCCAGCCAACGTAACTCCTCCACTACATTCAGAGAAACATGGCTATCGGAGCCTATTCCCCAGCGGCCATGATGCTGTAAATAATCTACTGCCGGGAAAATACCATCTCCCAAATTGGCTTCCGTTGTTGGGCATAATCCTGCTACAGCCTGACTTTTAGCCAATCGAACAAGTTCTGACTCATCCAAATGCGTGGCATGAACCAGGCACCAACGACTGTCAACGGGCACGTGATCGTACAACCACGCCACGGGCCGTTGCCCACTCCAGGCAAGACAATCGTTAACCTCTTTTTGCTGCTCGGCAATATGAATATGCACTGGCAACTGTTTATCCGATGCCTGCAATATCTCCTGCATTTGACTTAACTCAACAGCGCGCAATGAATGAAAGCATATACCTTGATTTTGTAGGGGCTGATTCGCCAGTTGTTGAGTGATAACTTGCTGCTGCTTAAGATAGCTTTCTGTGTTTTGAATAAAACGACGCTGCCCCTGTTGAGCCGGTTGGCCACCGAATCCCGCGTAACTGTATAGCACCGGTAATAAAGTCATCCCTATTCCGACCTCTTGCGCCGCCTGACTTAGGTGTAATGTCATCTCCCCCGGATCACTGTATGGGTTACCGTCAGGGCTGTGGTGCAAATAATGGAACTCTGCGACTTGGGTATAGCCACCTTTTAACATTTCGATATATAACTGACGAGCAATCACACCGACATGTTCTGGTGTCAATCGCTGGACTAACCGATACATCAAATCTCGCCATGTCCAAAAACTGTCCTGCGGGTTACCAGCAATCTCAGCTAATCCAGACATCATGCGCTGGAAAGCATGGGAATGCAGATTAGGCATGCCGGGCACTATCGGCCCCGAGAGAATTTGGCAATCCATATCACTGCTGCCCGTCATAATGCGCTGAATGTTGCCCTGTTCATTGACAGTTATCTGTACGTCATTCGCCCATCCATCAGGTAAGAAAGCACGTTTGGTAAAATAAACTGGCATAGCGATATCCCAATATTTTGTTCAGAGTCAAACGCGCTGAGCAGCAGCTGCGTCAATTAATTAAATCACTAACTTGTATATACATATACACACGCTAAATTCAACCGTAGACTTAGCGTATATTTTCTTATCTGACGAGGTTAACGTCGTGGCGGAACAGCAAACGACCTTACAATTAAGTCCCGCAATGGACGATACCCCTGCCCCTATTTATCAACGCGTTAAGTTGGCTATCATTCGCCAGATTAGAACTGGGGTCTGGCAGCCCCATCAACGTGTACCATCAGAGAGTGAGCTAGTTACCGAGTTAGGGGTCAGTCGTATGACCATTAACCGGGCGTTACGTGAACTCACCAGTGAAGGCTTTTTGATCCGCATGCAAGGCGTAGGAACCTTTGTTGCTGAAGCAAAGGCGCACAGTGCCTTACTTGAAGTTCATAATATTGCTGACGAAATCACTGCGCGTGGTCATCGCCATAGTAGTAAGATTTTGCAGTTAGAGGCGCGGCCAGCAAGTTCTGAAGAGGCGATTGCTTTAGGCATTCAGCCCGGCCAGCAACTGTTCTATTCGCAAATTGTTCATTACGAGAATGATGTTCCCATTCAGGTCGAAAATCGCTGCGTCAATCCCAGCACCGCGCCCGATTATATGAAGCAGGATTTCAACCAAATCACCCCTTACAGTTACCTCACCCAAGCCGCCCCGCTAACTGAAGGTGAACATATTGTCGAAGCCGTTATCCCAAACCCCCTTGAGCGGCAGTTACTGCAATTAGACGATCATGAACCCTGTCTACTGATTCGCCGTAGAACCTGGTATGGAAAAGCAATAGTGACCGCTGCTCAACTGCTTTATCCCGGCTCCCGCTATCAACTCTATGGTCGTTTTACCCCACAAGGTACCGTCACGTCCTGATCAATTTTATTTCTCTGCGAGAAGTGCGAAGTGTTACGCAATTGTTTAAATCCCTATCTTGCCGATAGTGAATTTATGCGTTAGGTTGTCCATGATTGTATATACAACTTAATTTTGTACGTCTTAGGGAGTCAGATGGTGTCAACAATTCACTGCGACAGTTTATGGCACGGTGCCGATATCGTGACCATGCGTGGAGGGAAGTATCACCTGATCCCGCAAGGGGCGATGGCGGTGACTGACGGTAAAATAGTCTGGATCGGGCCATATAATGAATTACCCAGACTCAGTGCTTCACGCGAGATCACCTACTCGGGTGGCCTTATCACCCCTGGATTAATTGATTGCCATACCCATTTGGTGTTTGGTGGTGATCGAAGTGCCGAATTCGAACAACGTCTTAATGGTGTGAGTTATGCAGAAATTGCCGCCAATGGCGGCGGTATCGTGTCAACAGTCAGAGCAACACGAAGCACCAGTGAGCAACAATTACTGGAACAAGCTTTATTTCGTCTAAAGCCATTACTTGCTGAAGGAGTAACCTGTATTGAAATTAAATCGGGTTATGGCCTCAGCCTTGAGAGTGAAATGAAAATGCTCCGCGTGGCGCGCCAGTTAGGTGAATTATTGCCTGTCACAGTCAAAACGGCCTGCCTGGCTGCCCATGCATTGCCACCCGAATTTGCTGGTCGGGCTGATGATTACATTGATTTCGTTTGCAACAGCATTATTCCCCAGGTTGCAAAAGAAAAGCTCGCTGATGCTGTTGATGCTTTTTGTGAACATCTGGCGTTTTCACCTGCACAAGTTGAGCGTGTATTCTTAGCGGCACAACAAGCTGGTTTACCGGTAAAACTGCATGCTGAACAACTATCTTCACTCAATGGCAGCACGCTGGCTGCCAAATTTAATGCCATGTCAGCCGATCACCTTGAATACGCAACGGAATCAGATGTTAGAGCAATGGCAGATGCGGGTACGGTCGCTGTATTGTTGCCGGGGGCTTATTACTTATTGCGAGAAACGCAATGCCCTCCAATTGAACTATTTCGTCAATATAACGTGCCGATGGCATTAGCCAGTGATGCCAATCCGGGAACATCACCAGCACTCTCACTACGGCTGATGCTCAATATGGCATGCACCTTGTTCCGTATGACTCCGGAAGAAGCACTCGCAGGTGTCACTTGCCATGCGGCTCAAGCTCTGGGGTTGCAAGAAACGCAAGGAACACTGGAAACAGGTAAATTGGCAAACTGGGTGCATTGGCCATTGGCGCGCCCAGCGGAACTGGCATACTGGCTCGGCGGCCAATTACCTGTATCTGTTGTTTTCCAAGGAGATGCTCGCCCATGAATCTGGTAGATCCGTTGAGTTTCCAGACTGGGAAACTGCCTTTGCTTATCAGCATCCCCCATGCGGGTACACGGCTGACCCCCGCCGTTGAGGCTGGCCTGACAGAAGCCGCCCGACCTCTTTCAGATACCGACTGGCATATTCCTCGTCTCTATGATTTCGCCCATAATATTGGCGTCAGCATGGTTATCGGTAATTATTCCCGCTTAGTGGTTGATCTGAACCGTCCTGAAGATGATCAGCCGCTATATACCACCGCAACTACCGGTTTGTTCCCGGAAACGCTGTTCGATGGCCGCCCCTGTTTTGTGCCAGGCAAAACGCCCTCTCCTCAGGAGCGTCAATCCTACTTGTTACACATTTGGCGGCCTTACCACCAGCAAATTCAACTCGAATTGATACGACTTAAAGCCAAATTCGGTTATGCATTGCTGCTTGATGCCCATTCAATTGCCTCAGTTATTCCGAGGTTGTTTGATGGGCGACTGCCAGATTTGAATTTTGGGACCAATAGTGGAGCCAGTTGTGCACTATCGCTAAGCACGCAATTGATAGCGTGTTGCGAACAGCAATCTGCATTTAGTCATATATTAAATGGCCGCTTTAAAGGTGGTTATATAACTAGAGCATATGGTTCACCACAGAGCCATCAACACGCAGTACAACTTGAGTTATCACAGTTAAACTATATGTCTGAGGCTGAACCCTATTCTTATCTGCCAGAACGTGCTGCTCACTTACAACAGCTACTCCAGCAGTTGGTTAATACAATGCTGAAGTGGGGTGAACAACAATATCAGCGCTAATTTTTCGTAATACTTTCTTATCCAACGTTTAATAATTTTAAATGCAAAAAAGGCAGGGATAACCCCCGCCTTTTTTATTCACCTATTTCCGACACAGAAAAGGGTAATATTTACTAAATTAACTTAGAAACGATAAGTCAGGTTAACCGCAACAGTATCGTCGGTACTCAGACCCAGCGGGTTGTTTTCATCCAGCAAGTTAATTTGGTAGTCAACATAGGTAAACATGTTTTTATTGATGTAGTAAGTCACACCAATTTCGGCATATTTCAGCAAGTCAGCACTGCCGACTGCATCCAGGTCTTTACCTTTAGACTGAACATAAGCGATAGATGGGCGAATGCCATTTTCGAATTGATATTGAGCAACCAATTCTACGTTCTGGGTTTTGTTCGCGATCAGTGCCTTGTATGGTGTCATATTCAGCGTTTCGCCGTACATAGCTGCGATGTAAACCTGGTTTGCATCATATTTCAGCGCAGTAGCCCAAGCTTGAGCTTTATCACCGGTAGCACTGTTAGCCAGATTTTTCTGACCCAAGGTACGGTTAGAGTTGGAGTATGCTGCTACGAAACCAACGCCGCTGCCTTCGATGTCTTGATAATCAACAGACAAACCGTAACCGTCGCCGTTAGCTTTCTGAATTGCGCGCTCATTCTTGGTGGTATCACCATCATCATTGCGGCCCTGATACTGAGCAGCAACATTCAGGCCTTTTACCAGACCGAAGAAGTCAGAGTTACGGTAAGTTGCCAGACCGGTTGAACGGCCAGTCATGTAGTTATCAGTGTATGCGATTGAGTCGCCACCAAACTCTGGCAACATGTCGGTATAAGCCAGTGCGTCATACACTACGCCATAGTTACGGCCATAATCGAAAGAGCCAAATTCAGCAAATTTCAAACCGGCAAAACCTAAACGGGTTTTATTGCCTTTATCACCCTGAGATTCAGCATTGCTTGCCGCAACGTTATATTCCCACTGGCCGTAACCGGTCAGTTGGCTATTAATTTGGGTTTCACCCTTAAAGCCAAAACGTACATAGGTTGCATCTGAATTATTATGATTTGTAAAAAGGTATTTAGCGGCTACGCGGCCATAAAGATCCAACTTGTTGCCATCTTTATTATAAATTTCTGCTGCGTTTGAGAGAGTAGGAACCATACTCAAGGTGACCGCTAAGGCCAGCACACTGCGCTTCATCATTATTTTTCCTTTAAATTTTAATAAAGTTAACCCGCGGACTAAATTAGTTATTTAGCCTCATAAAAGTTAACTTTTAATTTTTTATAGTTACCTGTCTTTGTAAAGCGAAGAGACATTATCACTAAGCACGAAAAGTTAAAACGGTAAAACTGAAGATATATAGGTATAAACAGGTAATC